>CAZNPA010000010.1:0-36917 GCA_964575095.1 uncultured Rickettsiales bacterium | reverse complement strand
GCTTCGCCATCCGCGAGGGCGGCAAGACCGTCGGCGCCGGCGTCGTCGCCAAGATTGTGGAGTAGGAAAGCGTGCTTAGTGCCTGGTGCCTGGTGCCTCGTTAGAAGAGCCTTCACTAAGCACTAGGCACTCACCACTAGGCACTCCTTAAGTATAGGGGTGTAGCTCAGTTGGTAGAGCGACGGTCTCCAAAACCGTAGGTCGCAGGTTCGAATCCTGTCGCCCCTGCCACCCTACGCCCTGCGGGCTTCGGGTGGTGGGCCACCCGGAACCGCATCTTGGGCGCGGGAGTGTCTCCCGAAGCTTTAGCGTAGGGAGACTGGCGCGGCACTTTACAAAACCCCTTGCATCCGCTGAGTTTTGCGCTATAACCACGGCCTTCCCCCTAGTTTAACCTTGAAAGAATCGACAACGATGGCCGCCACAAATCCCGCTAAATTCATCCGCGAAGTACGTCAGGAGATGGAAAAAGTCACCTGGCCGACCCGCCGCGAAACATTGATATCCACCGCAATGGTGCTGGTGTTGGTGGCGATCGCCGCCACGTTCTTTGTGCTGGTCGATATGGGGATTGGCAATCTGGTGCGCTGGATTATAGGAATTGCTTAACATTTAAGGAGAGATCAATGGCTGCCCGCTGGTATATCGTCCACGCCCATTCCGGATTTGAGAAAAAAGTTGCTGCCACCATCAAGGAGCAGGCGGCGCAGAAGAATCTCACGGCGCTGATCGAAGACGTCGTCGTCCCGATCGAGGAAGTCACCGAAGTGCGTCGCGGCAAAAAAGTGCAGGCTGAGCGCAAATTCTTCCCCGGCTACGTCATGGTGAAAATGGAACTCACCGACCCGACCTGGCACATGGTAAAGAATACGCCCAAAGTCACCGGCTTTTTAGGACACGGCGGCAAGGGCAAGCCGGTGCCGATCACCGACAAGGAAGCCGAAGCCATCTTCGCGCAGGTGCGCGAGGGCATCGAGCACCCGCATGCTGGCGTCACCTTCGAGGTGGGAGAGAACGTCAAGATCATCGACGGCCCGTTCGACACCTTCACCGGCATCATCGAAGCGGTGGAAGAAGAAAAGCAGCGCGTCAAAGTCTCCGTCTCCATCTTCGGCCGCGCCACGCCGGTCGACCTGGAATATTCGCAGGTTGAGAAGGTCTAAAAGCTCTGCCGAACTCGCCTCGGCGAAGCCGCCCCCGGCGTAGCCTGGGTGGCGTGGTCCGGTTTTAATATATAATTCAAATGCTAAGCATAAATTTACACCGGACATCGCAATACGCCTGTCAGCATAAGCTATGCGGGGATAAAAACCGCTTGCAATCACGTAAATAACCTCCTATAAATCCGCTCCCTTCGTTTAGAGGGAGCGTTTGTTTTTGGGAGTCCGTGCCGTTTGAAACTCAGGCGTGATGCGGGCGTTAACACCACAGCGAAAGAAAAAAAATGGCTAAAAAAATCGTCGGATATGTCAAACTGCAGATTCCGGCCGGCAAGGCGAATCCGTCGCCGCCGGTAGGCCCGGCCTTAGGCCAGCGCGGCCTTAACATTATGGAATTCTGCAAGGCGTTCAACGCCGCCACGCAAAAAATGGAACCCGGCGCGCCGATTCCTGTCGTCATCACCGCCTATCAGGACCGCACGTTCACGTTCATCACGCGCACGCCGCCGGTCTCGTTCTTCTTAAAAAAAGCGGCCAAGATTCAGTCCGGTTCGCAAACGCCCGGCAAGGGCGGCACTGTTGGTAAGGTGACGATGAGCCAGATCCGCGAGATCGCCAAACAAAAGATGCAGGATTTAAACGCCCACGATATCGAAGCCGCCAGCGCCATGATTAAAGGCTCGGCGCTCTCGATGGGCCTCCAAGTGGTGGAGGCTGCGTAGTTTATGCCGCGTATCGCCAAGAAAAGAAAACAACGTCTGGCCGCCGTCAATCTCGACAAGCGCTATAAGCTGGCCGAGGCGGTAAAACTGGTGAAATCGAACGCCATCGCCAAATTTGATGAGACGATCGACATCGTTATGAATTTAGGCGTCGATCCGGCGCAGACCGATCAGGCCGTGCGCGGCATGGTCACTATGCCCGGCGGCACCGGCAAGTCGGTTAAAGTAGTCGTATTCGCCAAAGGTGAGAAGGCCGAACAAGCGTTGAAAGCCGGCGCCGATTTCGTCGGCGGCGACGATCTGGCCGAAAAAATCAACGGCGGCTTCACCGATTTCGACCGCTGCATTGCCGCTCCTGATATGATGGGCGTGGTCGGCAAGCTCGGTAAAGTGCTGGGCCCCAAGGGTCTGATGCCCAATCCGAAATTAGGAACGGTGACGCCCAACGTCGCCGAAGCGGTCAAGGCCGCCAAGTCCGGCCAGGTGGAATTCCGCCCCGACAAGGCGGGCATCATCCATGCCGGCGTCGGCAAAGCGTCGTTCACTGAAGATGCGCTGCTTAAAAACGTCAAAGCCTTTATCGATGCCGTGTCCAAAGCCAAGCCGGCCGCCGTCAAAGGCAACTATATAAAGAAGATCGGCCTTACCTCGACTATGGGCGTGGGCGTCAAGATCGATTTAACCGACGTGCAGGCGGCGTAAGGGGCAGTTATGAACAGAACACAGAAAAAAGACCTGATCGAAGACGTCCACGCCAAGCTCAAGGGCGCCAGCACTCTGGTCGTCACCCAGTATCGCGGTTTGACCGTCGCCGAGATGACCGACCTGCGCCGCAAGATGCGCGCCGGCGGCGCTTCGTTCAAAGTATCGAAGAACCGTCTGGTAAAACTGGCGGCCAAAGACACCAGCTTCGAGCCGGCCAGCGACATGCTGAAAGGCCCGACCGCGGTGGCATTCTCCGCCGATCCGGTAGCGGCTGCCAAAGGCGTGGTCGAATTCGCCAAGAACAACGAAAAGCTCGTCATCGTCGGCGGCATGTACGATGGAAAGGTGCTGGATGTCAGCGCCATCCAGGCGCTTGCCAAGCTGCCGTCGCTCGACGAGCTGCGTGCCAAGATCATCGGCATGCTGAAGACTCCTGCTCAGCGCATCGCTAGCGTTTTGCAGGCTCCGGGAGGTCAAGTCGCCCGCGTTATCGCCGCTAAGGCAAAAAAAGACTGAACGGGAACGGGTTTAATTTTTTTATTTACGTAGGAGTACATACCATGGCTGCCAATTTAGCAAAAATCGTAGACGACCTTTCGGCGCTTAGCGTGCTGGAAGCCTCCGAGCTTTCCAAAATGCTCGAAGAAAAATGGGGCGTATCCGCCGCCGCACCGGTAGCAGTCGCTGCCGCAGGTGCTGCCGCTGGTGCCGCACCGGCCGAAGAAAAGACCGAATTCTCGGTCGTTCTGAAATCGGCTCCTGCCGACAAGAAAATCGGCATCATCAAAGTGGTGCGCGAAGCGACCGGACTTGGCTTGAAAGAAGCCAAAGATCTGGTTGAGGCCGCTCCGAAGCCGGTCAAAGACGGCGTCAGCAAAGCCGACGCCGACAAGATCAGCAAGGCGCTCACCGACGCCGGCGCGACCGTCGAAGTGAAGTAAGTTATCCATCCTGCGACATGGCTTCCCGGCGTAGGCCGCGGAAGCCATGTGCGCAGGATCTTTGTATTTTGCATGATATCCTGTGCCCGCGCTTTGCGTGCCACAGGATTTAGGAGTACCAATGGCCCACGCAGCAGCAGCCCGTCTTTCGTTCACCGCCAAGAAGCGCATCCGCAAGAGTTTCGGCCGCATCGAAACCGCGACGATGATGCCGAACTTGATCGAAGTGCAGAAAAATTCGTACGACCATTTCCTGCAGATCAATATAACGGCGGAAAAGCGTACTAACACTGGGCTGCAGGCCGTATTCAAATCCGTATTCCCGATCAAGGATTTCTCCGACACCTCGACCCTCGAGTTCGTAAAATTCAATTTCGACGCGCCCAAGTACGACGTCGATGAGTGCCGTTCGCGCGGCATCAATTTCTCGGCGCCGCTCCGCGTTACGCTCCGCCTCATCGTCTGGATCGTCGATGAAGATACAGGCGCCCGCGAGATCAAGGACATCAAGGAGCAGGACGTCTATATGGGCGACATCCCGCTCATGACCGACAACGGCACGTTCATCATCAACGGCACCGAGCGCGTCATCGTCTCGCAGATGCACCGCAGCCCAGGCGTCTTCTTCGACCACGATCAGGGCAAGACGCACAGCTCCGGCAAATTCCTCTATTCGGCGCGCGTGATTCCTTACCGCGGTTCGTGGCTCGATTTTGAGTTCGACGCCAAAGATCAGGTCAACGCCCGCATCGACCGCCGCCGCAAAATACCGGTGACGACGCTTCTCCGCGCGCTCGCCATGGACAACGACCAGATTCTTTCCACCTTCTACACCAAGACCGTCTTCAAAAAACAAAAAGACAACTGGGCCGGCAAATTCGTTCCCGAGCAGTGGAAAGGCGTCAAGCTGGTTTATGATCTGGTCGATGCCAAGTCAGGCAAGAAAGTGGCGGATGCCGGGCAGAAGCTCAACATGCGCACGGCCAAAAAACTCGCCGAAGATGGCCTCAAGGAATACCTCATCACCAGCGAACAGCTGGTAGGAAAATTCGTCGCCAGCGACGTCATTAATGAGCAGACCGGCGAAATCTACATCGAGTCCGGCGAAGAGCTCTCCAAGACCTCGATCGCCACGCTTGAAAGCGCCGGCGCCAAGGAAATCTCGGTACTCGACATCGACAACGTCAATGTCGGCGCCTATATCAGGAACACGCTGGTTGCCGACAAGAACCTGACGCGCGAAGACGCGCTGATCGACATCTACCGCGTCATGCGCCCGGGCGAACCGACGACGCCGGAAGCCGCAGAAACGCTGTTCAAAACGCTATTCTTCGATTCCGAACGCTATGACCTGTCGGCGGTCGGCCGCGTCAAGATGAACGCGCGCCTGAACCTCTCATTCCCGGAAGAAATGGGCGTCCTCACCAACGATGACATCATCGAGACAGTAAAATTGCTGGTGGGATTAAAAGACGGCGTCGGCGAGATCGACGACATCGATCATCTCGGCAACCGCCGCGTGCGCTCAGTCGGTGAATTGATGGAAAACCAGTTCCGCATCGGCTTGCTCCGCATGGAGCGCGGCATCGTCGAGCGCATGAGCTCGGTTGATATCGACACCGTCATGCCGCACGATCTGGTGAACGCCAAGCCTGTCGCTGCCGCCATCCGCGAATTTTTCGGCTCCTCGCAGCTGTCGCAATTCATGGACCAGACCAATCCGCTCTCGGAAATCACCCACAAGCGTCGCCTGTCTGCCCTTGGACCGGGCGGCCTAACCCGCGAGCGCGCCGGATTCGAAGTGCGCGACGTGCACCCGACGCATTACGGCCGCATCTGCCCGATCGAAACGCCGGAAGGCCCGAATATCGGTCTCATCAACTCGATGGCGACCTATGCCCGCGTCAATAAATACGGCTTCATCGAAAGCCCGTACCGTAAGGTCATCAACACCCGCGTCACCGACGAAGTGGTCTATCTTTCGGCCATCGAAGAAGGAAAATACGCCATCGCCCAGGCCAACTCGGCGATGGATGACAAGGGCAAATTCACCGGTGATCTCATTTCCTGCCGCCGTAACGGTGACTTTATTTTGGCCAAACCGGAAGACATCGAATATATCGACGTCGCCCCCAAGCAGTTGGTCTCCGTCGCTGCGGCGCTGATCCCGTTCCTCGAGAACGACGACGCCAACCGCGCGCTGATGGGCTCGAACATGCAACGCCAGGCGGTGCCGCTTATCCGCTCGGAAGCGCCGCTCGTCGGCACCGGTATGGAAGAAATCGTCGCCAAGGATTCCGGCGTCACCACCGTTGCCAAGCGTGCCGGTATCGTCGATCAGGTCGACGCGACGCGTATCGTTATCCGCTGCACGGAAGCCACCGTGGACGGCAGCCCCGGTGTTGACATCTATAATTTGATGAAATTCACCCGCTCCAACCAATCGACCTGCCTCAATCAGCGCCCGCTGATTAAAGTCGGCGATAAGGTCAATGCCGGCGACATCATCGCCGACGGCCCCTCGACCGATCTGGGCGAACTGGCCTTAGGCCGTAACGTCCTGGTCGCGTTCATGCCCTGGAACGGCTACAACTTCGAAGATTCGATTTTGATCTCCGAGCGCATCGTATCGGAAGACGTCTTTACCTCGATCCACATCGAGGAATTCGAAGTCATGGCGCGTGACACCAAGCTGGGCGCCGAGGAAATCACCCGCGATATCCCCAACGTCGGCGAGGAAGCGCTTCGCAACTTGGACGAAATCGGCGTCGTGCATATCGGCGCGGAAGTCAAAGCCGGCGACATCTTGGTCGGCAAGGTGACTCCGAAATCCGAATCACCCATGACGCCGGAAGAAAAACTGCTTCGCGCCATCTTCGGCGAAAAAGCCTCCGACGTCCGCGATTCTTCCCTGCGCCTGCCTCCGGGCGTGTCGGGCACCATTGTCGGCGTCCGCATTTTCAGCCGCCGCGGCATCGAAAAAGACGAGCGCGCACTTTCGATTGAGAAAGCCGAAATCGAACGTCTGGCCAAAGACCGCGACGACGAACGCGCCATCATCGAACGGTTTGTCTATGGCCGTCTGCAAGAATTGTTGATAGGGAAAAAAGCGACATCGGGTCCCAAGGGCTTCAAGGTCGGCACGCAGATCAGCGAGCAGTTCTTCGAGAAGCATAGCAAAGGCCAGTGGTGGCAGCTTGCCATTAAGGACGACAAGGCCATGCGCGAAATCGAGCACCTGAAGAAGCAGCTCGATACCGCCGTGGCGCGCATCACGCATAAGTTCGAGGAAAAAGTTGGTAAAGTGCAGGCCGGCGACGATCTGATGCCGGGCGTGCTTAAAATGGTCAAAGTGTTCGTCGCGGTGAAGCGCAAGCTGCAGCCCGGCGATAAGATGGCCGGCCGCCACGGCAACAAGGGCGTTATCTCCAAGATCGTTCCGGTCGAGGATATCCCGTATCTGGAAGACGGCACGCCGGTCGACATCGTATTGAACCCGCTGGGCGTACCCAGCCGCATGAACGTCGGGCAAATTCTGGAAACCCATCTCGGGTGGGCTTCGGCCGGCATCGGCAAGCAGATTCGCGAAGCCGTCGAGCAGGCGGAAGAGCAGCAATCCAAATCCGGCGCAGTCAAGAAACTGCGCGAGTTCTTAGCCGATCTTTACGGGGACAAGGACAACAAGAAAGAAATCCTGCACCTTACCGACGACGAAACGCTGGAGCTGGCAGAAAACCTGAAAAAAGGCGTTCCGTTCGCGACGCCGGTGTTCGACGGCGCCAAGGAAGAAGATATCGTGGGTTGGCTCAAGAAAGCCGGCTGCGATACCTCCGGCCAGGTGACGCTCTATGACGGCCGCTCCGGCGAGCCGTTCGACCGCAAGGTCACGGTGGGCTACATCTACATCATGAAGCTGCACCATCTGGTCGACGACAAGATCCACGCGCGTTCGATCGGGCCTTACAGCTTGGTGACGCAGCAACCTCTGGGCGGCAAGTCGCAGTTCGGCGGCCAGCGCTTCGGGGAAATGGAATGCTGGGCGCTTCAGGCGTACGGCGCGGCTTATACCTTGCAGGAAATCCTGACGGTGAAATCCGACGACGTGGCGGGCCGCAGCAAGATCTACGAATCGATCGTGCGCGGCGACAACAGCTTCGAGTCGGGCATTCCCGAGTCGTTCCACGTGATGGTGAAGGAGCTGCGCTCGCTGGGGCTCAATGTGGAGCTGATCGAGAAGGAAGAATAGAGAAATGCCAATGAGCACGGCGGAAAAGATAAAAGCAAAGCAGCTTCTGCTCTCGTCGCAGGAGAAATCCCATGCCTATACCGATATCGGCAGCTGGGATTTCGAGGGCAGGGAAGCGGAGCTGGTGGTCGGCCACGTCGATGACGACCATAAGCGCGAAGTCTGTCAGGAAATCCTGGGAATCCTCGCCGAGCGCGGCTTTGCCATGACCAAGGGCTACCATCTGCCGAACAGCCCGCTCCCGCATCATACCAGCAACTACCGCTTCGATGCGCCGATCGGCGGTCTGCAGGACGCGTTTTACCTGCGGCTCAATAAATCGGATTTGGAAGAGATCTGCACCGCACTCAAAAAACTCGGAATTAAATAAGTCACAAAGGGAACGCCATGCAAAAAGAAATCGCCTCCTTCTTCGGTCAACCTGTCGCTGCGACGAAGCAGTTCGACGAGATCAAGATCTCGATCGCCTCTCCGGAAAAAATCCGGTCGTGGTCGTTCGGCGAGGTCAAGAAGCCGGAGACGATCAATTACCGCACCTTCAAGCCTGAGCGCGACGGCCTGTTCTGCGCCCGCATCTTCGGCCCGATTAAGGATTACGAGTGCCTGTGCGGTAAGTACAAGCGTATGAAATACCGCGGCATCGTCTGCGAAAAATGCGGCGTCGAAGTCACGACGTCCAAAGTCCGCCGCGAGCGCATGGGTCATATCGAGCTCGCCTCGCCGGCCGCGCATATCTGGTTCTTAAAGTCGCTGCCCTCGCGCATCGGCACGCTGCTCGACATGACGCTGAAAGATCTCGAAAAAATTCTCTATTTCGAATCCTATTGCGTTGTTGAGCCGGGACTCACGCCGTTTAGCAAAGGCGAGTTGCTGTCGGAAGAGCAATATTACGAGTCGCAGGAAAAATACGGCGAATCGGCTTTCACCGCCCAGATCGGCGCCGAGGCGATCAAGACGCTGCTCAATGCCCTCGATATCCAGAAGGACAAGGAAACGCTGCGCGCCGAATTGGCCGAAACCACGTCCGAAGCCCGCCGCAAGAAGCTGGTCAAGCGCTTGAAGCTGGTCGAAGCCTTCGTCGAATCGGCCAATAAGCCGGAATGGATGGTGCTCGATGTCGTCCCGGTCATCCCGCCGGAACTGCGCCCGCTGGTGCCGCTGGACGGTGGCCGCTTTGCGACATCGGACTTAAACGACCTCTATCGCCGCGTCATCAACCGCAATAACCGCTTGAAGCGTTTGCTCGAGCTGCGCGCGCCGGACATCATCGTCCGCAACGAAAAACGCATGCTGCAGGAAGCCGTCGATGCGCTGTTCGACAACGGCCGCCGCGGCCGCGTCATCACCGGCGCCAACAAGCGTCCGCTGAAATCGCTTTCCGATATGCTGAAAGGCAAGCAGGGCCGCTTCCGCCAGAACTTGCTCGGTAAGCGCGTCGACTATTCCGGCCGCTCGGTCATTGTCGTCGGTCCGGAGCTGAAACTGCACCAGTGCGGTCTGCCGAAGAAAATGGCGCTCGAACTGTTCAAGCCATTCATCTACGCTAAGCTCGAACTCTACGGCATCGCCACCACCATCAAAGCCGCCAAGCGCATGGTCGAATCCGAGCGTCCCGAAGTATGGGACATCTTGGATCAAGTCATCCGCGAGCATCCGGTGATGCTAAACCGCGCGCCGACGCTGCATCGCCTCGGCATTCAGGCGTTCGAGCCGGTGTTGATCGAAGGCAAGGCCATCCAGCTGCACCCGCTGGTCTGCACCGCGTTCAACGCCGACTTCGACGGCGACCAGATGGCTGTGCACGTGCCGCTTTCCATCGAGGCACAGCTTGAATGCCGCGTCCTGATGATGTCGACCAACAATATCCTGTCGCCCGCCAACGGCAAGCCGATCATCGTGCCGTCGCAAGACATCGTGCTTGGTCTTTATTACATCTCGCTCGAATCCGACGCCGAAATCGGCGAAGGCATGATCTTCGCCGGCATCGCCGAAATGCAACACGCTCTGGATTCCAAGACGGTGACGCTGCACAGCAAGGTGAAATGCCGCTACAAAACCGTCGACGAAAACAACCAGCCAATCACGCAGCTGGTGACGACGACGCCCGGACGCATGCTCGTGGCCGACATCCTGCCGCGCCATCCCAAATTGCCGTTTATCATGGTCAACAAGCTGATGACGAAAAAAGAAATCAGCAATTTGATCTACGAAGTCTATCGCCACTGCGGCCAGAAAGAGACGGTCATTTTCGCCGACCGCCTGATGAGCCTCGGTTTCGGCCAGGCCGCCAAAGCCGGCATTTCTTTCGGCAAGGACGACATGATCGTGCCGGAAACGAAAGAAAAGCATCTCACGCACACGTTCAAGGAAGTGAAGCAGTTCGAGCAGCAATATGCCGACGGTCTCATTACCCTGGGCGAAAAATACAACAAGGTCATCGACGCCTGGTCGAAATGCTCCGAGCTCGTCGCCGACGACATGATGAAACAGATTTCTTCTGTCGGCAAAGACAAGAACGGTAAGATGAAAGCCAAAAACATCAACTCGATTTACATGATGGCCAACTCCGGCGCCCGCGGCTCCGCGGCGCAGATCAAGCAGCTGGCCGGTATGCGCGGGCTGATGGCCAAGCCCTCGGGCGAGATCATCGAAACGCCGATCATCTCGAACTTCAAAGAGGGTCTCTCGGTGCTCGAATATTTCAACTCGTCGCATGGCGCGCGTAAAGGCTTGGCCGATACGGCGCTCAAGACCGCGAACTCCGGTTACCTCACGCGCCGCCTGGTCGACGTATCGCAGGATTGCATCGTCACCGAGGAAGATTGCGGCACCACGCGCGGCATCGTCATGAAGGCGGTCATCGAAGGCGGCGACATCATTGTGCCGCTGGCCGACCAGATATTGGGCCGCACGTCGTCTCGCGACGTGCACCACCCGGTCAACGACACGCTCATCGTCGGCGCCGGACAATTGGTGGACGAGCTCGTTGTTGCCAAGATCGACGAAGCCGGTATCGAGGCGGTGATGATGCGCTCGGCGCTGACCTGCGAATCGAAAAACGGCATCTGCGCCCATTGCTACGGGCGCGACCTTGCCCGCGGCACGCCGGTCAATATCGGCGAAGCCGTCGGCGTCATTGCCGCGCAATCGATTGGCGAGCCCGGCACGCAGCTTACCATGCGTACATTCCACATCGGCGGCGCGGCGCAACGCGGCGCCGAAACGTCGAGCGTCGAATCGTCGCACGATGCAACGCTGACACTCTCCAACAAGAACATCGTCACCGATTCCAAGGGCCGGCTCGTCGTCATGAGCCGTACCTGCGAAATCGTGCTGCGCGATGAAAACAACCGCGAACGCGCGCGCTTCAAAGTGCCCTACGGCGCTAGGCTGCTCGCCAAGGAAAACGAGAAAGTCAAGAAAGGCCATAAGATCGCCGAGTGGGATCCGTATACGCTTCCGATCATCACCGAACGCGCGGGCTTTGCCCATTACCGCGATCTGGTCGATGGCGTCAGCTTGCGCGAAGTGCTCGACGAGTCGACGGGTATCGCCAGCAAGACCGTCACCGACTGGCGCCAGCAGACCCGCGGCGCCGATCTGAAACCGCGTATCGCGCTGCGTGACAAAAAAGGCGAGATCATCACGCTCGCCAACGGTCTGGAAGCGCGTTATTTCCTGCCGGTCGGCGCCATTCTTACCGTCACCGACGGCCAGGAAGTGCATGCCGGCGACGTGCTGGCGCGTATCCCGCGCGAATCCTCGAAGACGCACGACATCACCGGCGGTCTGCCGCGTGTTGCCGAGCTGTTCGAAGCACGCAAACCCAAGGATCACGCCATCATCAGCGAGATCGAGGGTACGGTCGAATTCGGCAAGGATTATAAGAACAAGCGCCGCGTCGTCATCAAACACAAGGATGCCGCTATCGAGCCGGTGGAATATCTGATCCCCAAAGGCAAGCACATCACCGTTCAGGAAGGCGATTACGTCCAGAAGGGCGACCTGCTGATGGATGGCAATCCGGTGCCGCATGACATCTTGAAAGTCATGGGCGTCGAAGCCTTGGCGCGTTACATGGTCGGCGAAGTGCAGCAGGTATACCGTCTGCAGGGTGTCGCCATCAACGATAAGCACATCGAAGTCATCGTGCGGCAGATGCTGCAGAAGATAGAGATCGAGCAGCCGGGCGAAACCACGTTCCTCTCCGGCGAGCAGGTTGATCGCGAAGAGTTCGAACTGATCAATGCCAAGACCATTGCCGAAGGCTATAAACCTGCCACGGGTTCGCCGGTGCTGCAGGGCATCACCAAGGCATCGCTGCAGACGCACAGCTTCATCTCGGCTGCTTCCTTCCAGGAAACGACCCGAGTGCTCACCGAAGCCGCCGTTTCCGGCAAGGTCGACCACCTGACGGGCTTGAAAGAGAACGTCATCGTCGGCCGCCTGATTCCGGCTGGCACCGGTGCCGCCGTCATGCGCCTGCGCAAAGTCGCAACCTCGCGCGAAAAAGAGGTGCTGGCAGCCGCCGAAGCGGGGAACGATAATCCGCCCGCCGCGCTGGCTTCAACCGGCAGCTAGTATTTAGTACCTCGTGCCTTGTGCCTAGTATGTTCTCTAATACTTACAAGGCACAAGGTACAAATTACGAGGCACTATGAAGTCTCATCACATCTACGGTATGCACGCGGCGGCGGCGGCGCTTTCCAATCCGTCGCGGAAAATCAAACGCGTGCTGGTGACGGAGAGCGTGAAGGCGGAACTGGCCGGCCTGCTTTCGGGACGGCGCGACGTAACGGTGATGGAGCCGAAGCAGCTCGATTCTCAGCTTCCGCCGGGCGCGGTGCATCAAGGCATCGCTATTGAAAGTGCGTCGCTGGAACAACCCTCGCTGCAATATTGGCTGGCGGAAAAAATCGAAAAGCCGGTGGTCATGCTCGACCAGGTGTCCGATCCGCATAATGTCGGCGCGATCCTGCGCTCGGCGGCAGCGTTCGATGCCGGTTGTGTGGTGGTTACCGACCGTAATGCGCCGCAGGAGTCCGGCGTCATGGCTAAAACCGCTTCAGGCGCCATGGAAACCGTGCCGTTGATTGCGGTTACTAATCTTTCGCAGTCGCTCGAACTTTTGAAAAAAGCCGGCTATTGGACAGCGGGCCTCGACGGCGAATCGAAACAAACCATCATGGACGCCAAACTCGACCGCAAAACGGTTTTAGTATTGGGTGCTGAGGGCAGGGGGCTCAGGCGCCTCACCGCTGAGAATTGTGATTTTCTGGTAAAGCTCCCGATGTCCGATCGCATGGAAAGCCTGAACGTCTCCAACGCCGCTGCGGTGGCGCTGTATGAATTATACCGGAAGGCCCATGCCCTATAATTCCTTACGCGATTTTATCGAGGCGCTGGAAAAAACCGGCCAACTTAAACGCGTCAAGATTCCGGTATCGACCTATCTCGAAATGACCGAGATCGGCACGCGGTTGATTGCCGAGGGCGGTCCGGCGGTGTTATTTGAGAACGTCACCGGCAGCAAAATGCCGGTACTCATCAATTTATTCGGCACGGTGGAACGCATCGCATTTGCCTTAGGCCGGAAGCCGGAAGAGCTGCGCGAGATTGGTAAAACATTAGCATTCCTCAAACAGCCGGAACCTCCCGGTGGGTGGAAAGAAGCATTAGGCATGCTGCCGATTGTAAAATCGGCGATGGCGATGAAACCAAAAACCGTTTCCAAGGCGCCCTGTCAGGAAATCGTGCTGACCGGCGACGACATTGATCTCTCGCTGCTTCCTGTCCAAACTTGCTGGCCGGACGATGCAAGCCCGCTGATCACCTGGCCGCTGGTGGTTACCAAAGGCCCGGCCGGTGCGGCTGAGGATAACTATAACCTCGGCATTTACCGCATGCAGGTTCTAGGCAAAAACAAAACGCTGATGCGCTGGCTGCATCACCGCGGCGGCGCGCAGCACCACGCGCGCTGGAAGAAAGAAAAAACCGAGCCGCTGCCGGTGGCCGCCGTCATCGGCGCTGATCCGGCGACCATTTTAGCAGCGGTGACACCCATTCCGGATACGCTCTCCGAATACCAATTTTCGGGGCTGCTGCGCGGCGAAAAGGTCGAGCTGGTCGATTGCAAAACCATTCCGCTTAAGGTTCCGGCGCAAGCCGAGATCGTCATCGAAGGCCATGTCAGCCTCGACGAATACGCCGACGAAGGCCCGTTTGGCGACCACACCGGCTATTACAACGCCGTCGAGCGCTTTCCGGTATTCACCGTATCGGCCATCACCATGCGCAAAAATCCGATTTACCTCACCACTTATACGGGGAAGCCCCCCGATGAGCCTTCGGTGCTGGGTGTCGCGCTCAATGAAATATTTATTCCACTGCTGCAGCAGCAATTCCCCGAGATCGTCGATTTTTATTTGCCGCCGGAAGGCTGCTCGTACCGCGTTGTGGTGGTCTCGATCAAGAAAGCCTATCCGGGGCATGCCAAGCGCATCATGATGGGCATCTGGTCGTTCCTGCGGCAATTCATCTACACCAAATGGATTATCGTGGTCGATGACGACGTCAACGTGCGCGACTGGAAAGAGGTGGTGTGGGCGATCTCGACGCGCATGGATCCGGTGCGCGATATGACGCTCTTGGACGCCACTCCCATTGATTATCTCGATTTTGCCTCTCCCGAATCGGGCCTAGGGGGGAAAGCCGGGCTTGATGCCACTAATAAATGGCCGCCGGAGACTTCCCGCGAGTGGGGAACGAAAATACATATGAAACAAGAAGTTAGTGATAAAATCGATAAGATTTGGCAAGAATTAGGCCTGTCTGGTAACGGAAAATCAACCCGGCGCGAATAGTTTTTTAACCTCGATTGGGTAGAGTAATGGCTGATTATGCCCCAAACAGCCACAACCCCTGCCGTCCTCAACGAACATCAATGCGCCGCCCGCGCATCGGAGCTGATGGCGGAGCATAAAATTTTACCGACGCCGGAAAATTATGCCGTCTGGTTTCATTATGCTTTAGGCAAGAATCAGGATCTGGTGCATGAAGTAGAGCACATCATCGCCAACAAACTCCCGTTCAAGCCGGACGTCTCTTCCTATCTTTACAACAAATTCATTCTAGGCAACCGTAACCAGAAGGTGCTCGATGATTCGGCGCTGGCAGCGCAGAAGGTGCTGCTTGAGGTCTTGCGCGTCGTCAATGATTTTGGCGGTGAGACCGAAACCTATAATAAGGGCGTCGATCAGTATCTGGATCGCATCAGCGGATTCGAGGATGAAAACGTCAAATCCATCTTCAAGGAATTGGTCGAAGCTACCGCCGGCCTCAAAAAAAGTGGCGAAACCATCCAGAAAAAATTGGTGGAATCGAAAGAGGAAATCAATAGCCTGCGCAAAAACCTGCAGCAGGTGACGATCGAGGCGCAGCGCGATTTTTTAACCGGCGTCTTCAACCGCAAGACGTTTGAGAAACTGTTCGACGAGCTTGTGGCGCATGCCAAAGACAAACACAAGGATATGTGCCTCCTGATGATCGACATCGATCACTTTAAGCGCTTCAACGATAAATTCGGGCATTTACTCGGCGACGAAGTGTTGAAAATCGTCGCGCGCACACTGACCGATACCTTAAAGGGCCGCGACGTCGTGGCGCGTTTCGGCGGCGAGGAATTCGTCATCGTTCTGCCGGATACGCCTATCGAAGGTGCGATGAAAGTGGCCGAAATGATCCGAATCAACATCGCCGACAAAGAACTGAAACGAAAAGATACGGGTGAAAATTACGGCGCTATCACCGTCTCCATCGGCGTTGCGCGCCTCCGCCAGAGCGATACGCTGCCGACTCTTACCAAACGTGCCGACGATGCGCTTTATCAGTCGAAGGATCTGGGGCGCAATCGGGTAACCAGGGGCGCAGATTAAGCATCAGTGGCGAGTAGCCAGTGGTTAGTGGCTAGAAAATAAAGGAATTTCTCTCCACTCGTCACTCATCACTCGCCACTAATCTATTTGACTTTCCTCCTGAGACAGCCTAGAAATTGCCCTCTTTTCTAAGAGGTTAAGGGTTCGTAGCTCAGGTGGTTAGAGCGCACGCCTGATAAGCGTGAGGTCGGAAGTTCAACTCTTCCCGGACCCACCACCCTACGCCCTGCGGGCTTCGGGTGGCAGGCCACCGCTTCGGTGGACTGACAGCCGGAACCGCATCTTGGGCGTGGGAGTGTCGCCCGAAGCTCACGAAGTGAGCGCAGGGGGGGCTGGTTGCGGCTCAAAGAAGCGAAGCCTTATTTTTTCTCAGGTGCGGGGGCGGCAACGGGTTTTGCCGTCGCAGCAGGAGCTGCCGGTGCCGCAGCACCTTTTTCCATCTTTCGGTCATTGCGGCGCTCACGCCATTCCTTGCGGCGTTCCTCGCGCTTCTTGTTTTTTTCCGCCCATTCCTGATCGGTCATTTTCTCGAGCTTGACCAGACGTTCTTTCACCTTGGCGATGGCTTCCTGACGCGTTTTCGCCGGTTCGAATTTGCGCCCTGTTTCCATGTCGGCCAGTGCCACGGCGCCGGTTAAAGTCATGGCCGCCATAGTGGCCAGCCAATAGCTATGTCGCATAGATTGCTCCTTTGGTTGCATGATGACGTGAAGCGCATTCCGATCTTATAGTATCCTCCAGATGGCGCCGGAAATCAAATTACGAATTGGTAATGCCGGATTAATATTCGTTGTCGATGTGGCCGAACAGACGCTTGAAAAACTTGGAAACACGGTGGCGTTTTTTCTTGCGCTCGATGTCTTCCAGACTTTTGACCCACGCGATCTGGATCACCCGCCGTTCGCCGACGAAAGGCTTGTGCCCATGCCAGGAATGATCCCGGCGCATAAAGGCGAACACCGTGCCCATATCCGGGTTAATTTCCGCCGCATAGTCCTCGAAGTCCTTCTCGCCGCGCAGCACGCGCAACCGCCCGTCCGGGGATTGCCAACCCTCGTTCATGTAGATGAGCATGCTCATGACCTTGCTTTTGCCGTCGCAGTGGATGCGCCCCTCGTGCGCCGCCGACAGTTTCCGGATGGTGATAAGGCGCGGCAAAGCGGTGAAATCCAGACCAAATTTTTCCGAAAGCACCGCCGATAACTCCTGACTCTCCAACTCGGCAATCAGATCGCGGAACCGGCCCTTAAGCGGCATCTCCGCCGCCGGGTGGAATCCCGTCTGGCGGATGTCGGGAAAGCTGGCGCTTAAGCCCGGGATTTCCTCCGCGCGCAGGAATCCCGAGCCATGCAGATGCTCGTACGGGTCACGGGTCATTCCCGCCCGGCGTATAACGTCAAGGTCAATGATTGCCGTCATTGGCGAAAACTAATTACGGGTTTCCGCTGCCGCCGCTGCGGGGGCGGCCGGTGCGTTTCCCATACGCTTATGGGGGTCGCGCGTCATGCCTTCATGGCGCTTCTTCCGCTCTTCGCGATGATGCATTTTCTCGCACATGGCATGATCGCCGCTTTTGCACGCCTCATGCATTTTTTCCATTTTATCACGGCGCATTTTTCGGCGGTCATGGTGGCGCTCCATCTTATCCCGATGCATCTCTTTGCGGTCTTCGCGCAGATCCTGCCGATCCTGCCGTAGTTCCTGACGGTCGCGATTGATCTCTCCCTGCGGCGGTTCTGCCCAGGCGGGGGAAATAAAAACGGCGATAGCGGCTAAAGCGATGGCGATACGGTTCATAAATACCCCCTGCGACTGGATGAATAGCTGATTTGCTCGCGCAATTATATTGCGTTTACGCCTTGATTTATAGCACAATGTCATGAAAAGGCGAGGAGAGAAATAAATGACTAAAATCAAAGTAAAAAATCCGATTGTCGAGATCGACGGCGACGAAATGACACGCATCATCTGGAAGATGATAAAAGATAAGTTGATCCTTCCGTTCCTCGACATTGACCTCAAATATTTCGATCTCTCGATCGAGAACCGGGAAAAAACCGAAGACAGGATCACCATCGATGCCGGCAACGCCATCAAACAATACGGCGTCGGCGTCAAGTGCGCCACCATCACGCCCGACGAGGCGCGCGTCAAAGAATTCAGCCTCAAAAAAATGTGGAAATCGCCCAACGGCACCATCCGCAATATTTTGGACGGCACGGTCTTTCGCGAACCCATTATCTGTAAAAACGTGCCGCGCCTGGTACCGGGCTGGACGAAGCCCATCGTCATCGGCCGCCACGCGTTCGGCGATCAGTACCGCGCCACCGATTTCATCGTCCCCGGCGCCGGCAAGCTGGAGATGGTGTTCACGCCCAAAGACGGTAGCGCCGCCACGCGCCATGAAATATTCGACTTTAAGAGCCCCGGCGTCGCACTGGGCATGTATAATCTCGATGAATCGATCAAGGGGTTTGCGCGTGCCTGTTTCAATTACGGGCTGCAGCGCGATTATCCGGTGTATCTTTCGACCAAGAACACTATTTTGAAAATTTACGATGGCAGGTTCAAAAATATTTTTCAGGAAGTTTTCGATAGCGAATTCAAACCTGAGTTTGAAAAGCGCAAACTAACCTACGAGCACCGGCTGATTGACGACATGGTGGCGATGGCGCTCAAATGGCCAGGCGGGTTCGTCTGGGCGTGCAAGAACTACGACGGCGACGTGCAGTCCGACACCGTGGCGCAAGGCTTCGGTTCGCTGGGGCTGATGACCTCGGTGCTGCTGGCGCCGGACGGAAAAACCGTCGAGGCCGAGGCGGCGCACGGCACGGTGACGCGTCATTACCGCCAGCACCAACAAGGCAAAGAAACCTCGACCAACCCCATCGCCTCGATTTTTGCCTGGACGCGTGGCTTATCTTACCGTGCCAAGTTCGACGGCACGCCAGACGTGGCGGCGTTTGCCGCCAAGGTTGAAAAGATTTGCGTCGATACGGTTGAAGCCGGTTTCATGACCAAGGATCTGGCAACGCTGATTTCCGACAAACAAGCCTATCTTTCCACCGCCCAATTCATGGATACGCTGGAAGAGCGGCTGCGCAAGGCCTAGCTCAGGATATCAAAACTTGCTTTCGTCCGCATGGACTGCGTGCCCGGACCGCCGGTGCAGATCGGCACGGTCGGCTGGTCGGTTACAAGGCCGGCGGTAGCGGTAGAGATTCTTTTCGGCGAGGCATAGCACACCGGAACCTGCTGCGTTGGCTGGGAAGGGGTGGTAATAGCGAAGCTCTGGCCTGGCTTTGCCGTTGCCTGCGGCAGGCGGGTGAAATGATGCGCCTGATTTTGCACCATTTTTGCCGTTTTGAGCGATGCCGTCAACATGGTTGCAGAAAGGGAATTGATGCTCATAGATGCCTCCACAGGGTTAAAATTAACATTTTGTGCCTGTATAAGAAGCAACTTTCGTGCCACGTTAACCGGGGTTTCTAGGCGTGAAACTTCTTTCCGGTTTCCTGCATTTTCGGCGAGGAGAGCGTCACGAAAATATCGGTGATGCTGTCGGGCGAGGGAAGGGTGTCCGGGTTTTCGCCGGGCATCGCCTGCGCGCGCATGCGGGTGGCGACGATGCCGGGGTCGATCAGATTGACGCGAAGCAGCGTCTTGGCGTTTTCGGCGGCATAGGTCTCCACCAGTTTTTCGAGGGCCGCTTTACTGGCGGCATAGGCGCCGAAATAGGCAAAACTTGCCTCGGTAACGCCGGAGGTGACGAACATGGCACGCGGCGCGGAGGATAATTTTAACAGTGCGTCGAAGCAGCGTATCAAATGAAAATTGGCGGAAAGATTGACTGCCATCACCTGATCCCAGATTTTCGGGTCAAGATGCGGCACTGGTGTCAACTCACCCAGCGCGCCGGCGTTGCCGACTAAAATATCCAATTTCCCGAAACGCTGGGCGACGATAGCGGCCAGGGTTTCAATCTTAGCCGGCTCGCTGACGTCCATTTCCACCAGCGTTGCCGTGCCGCCCATGCTGCGGATGGCGTCATCGGTTTCCTCCATGCCCTTGATGTTGCGCGCAACGAGTATTACCTGCGCGCCCTCGGCGGCAAAACGCTTGGCGACCGCCTGGCCGATGCCGCGGCTTGCGCCGGTGATGAGGGCGATGCGGTTATGCAGTAATTGGTGATTGGTCATTGGTAATTGGAAGAAGAAAATGTATTTTCCAATTACCAATTACTAATTACCGGCTTTCACACTTCCGACACCGCTGAGAACAAATCCTTCTGCTTGCCGCCGTTCTCGCAGTCGGTGAGTGGGATGGGGTAGTCGCCGGAGAAGCAGGCGTCGCAATATTGCGGCGCAAAATTGTTGCGCGGCTGGCCGGAGACGGCGCGGTACATGCCGTTTAAGGAGATGAACGCCAGGCTGTCGACACCGATGATCTTGGCCATTCCAGCCACGTCGTGGTTGGCGGCCAAGAGCTGGTCACGCGTCGGCGTGTCGACGCCGTAGAAGCAGGAATGCGTCGTCGGCGGGCTGGCGATGCGCATATGCACCTCTTTCGCGCCGGCTTCGCGCACCATGGCGACGATTTTTTTCGAGGTCGTGCCGCGCACGATCGAATCGTCGACCAGAATGACGCGCTTTCCTTCCAGCACCGCCTGGTTGGCGTTGTGCTTGAGCTTGACGCCGAGGTGGCGGACGTGGTCGCTTGGCTCGATGAAGGTGCGGCCGACATAGTGGTTCCGGATGATGCCGAGGTCGAACGGGATGCCCGATTCCTTGGCGTAGCCCAGCGCGCCGGGGATGCCTGAATCCGGCACCGGCACGACGACATCGGCATTAACCGGCGCTTCGCGCGCCAGCTCGGCGCCGATTCGCTGGCGGGTTTCGTATACGTTGATGCCTTCGCTCTGGGAATCCGGCCGCGCGAAATAGACATACTCGAAGATGCAGAAACGCTTTTGCACTTTGGGGAAAGGCTTGAGGCTCCGTATGCCGCTTTCGGTGATGATGACGATCTCGCCCGGATCGACGTCGCGTACATATTCGGCGCCGACGATGTCGAGCGCGCAGGTTTCGGAGGCAAGGATGATGGCATCGCCAATCCTGCCCAAGACCAGCGGCCGCACGCCCAAGGGGTCACGCACGCCGATCAGCGTGTCGTTACTCATCACCACCAGCGAATAGGCGCCCTCGACGCGCATCAGGGCGTCGAACAGCCTATCCTCGACCGAGGATTGCTTAGACAGCGCGATCAAATGCACGATGACTTCGGTGTCGGACGTCGATTGGAACAGGCAGCCGATGTCGATCAGCTGTTTGCGCAATGTCATGGCGTTGGTCAGGTTGCCGTTATGGGCGATGGCAAGCCCGCCGAACGAAAAATCGCCGAAAAGCGGCTGCACGTTCCGAAGCGCCGTCTCGCCGGTCGTCGAATAGCGGTTGTGGCCGATGGCGATGCTGCCTTTTAATTTTCCGATCACCTCCGCCGAATTGAAATTATCGCCGACGAGGCCTAAAGCGCGGTGCGAATAAAATTGCTGACTGTCGTGGCTGACGATTCCGGCGGCTTCCTGGCCGCGGTGCTGCAGCGCATGCAGCCCCAGCGCCGTATGCGCCGATGCGTCCGGATGCCCGAAAATGCCAAAGACGCCGCATTCCTCATGCAGGTGGTCGCCGTCGAAGGGAAGTTGTTGCGGCGCGGTGTTCATTCTTCCTCTTTCCCCTCGGCGTTATCGAGCAACTTGTTGATAAAATGTGTGGATTCCTTGCTGTAGCCGACGTCGCCGTGTTTGTCTTCCGCCTCGCGGTTCCACAGGCCTTTTTCACCGCCGGGTCCGTGCGTGGAGATTTTCTTTTGCAGCGTCGAGATGTCGCGCACGTATTCCGGCGCTGCCGACGCCAGCAGCGCTGAGCTTTGCTGGACATAAGGCAGCGTTACCGATGCTTTCAGCCAGTCGGGATATTCTTTTTCCGGCAGCGCGATCGACACCAGGAAAAATCCCAGCGCGACGATAAACACCCCACGCGCCACGCCGAAAAAGAGCCCGAGGATATTGTCGATAGGGCCGATCTCCTCGCCGCTTTTGAACAGTTTTAAAATCAGCATATTGATCAGCGAGAAACCCATCAGCGCGATCAAATAAAGGCCGAGCGTCGCGAACCCGGCGGCCACCACCGGCGTTTTGAAATAAGGCTGCAATCTGGCGGCGGCATCGGGGAAATAATACAGTGTGACAACGGCAGCGCCGATCCACGCCCCCAGCGATAATATTTCCCGCACAAAACCGCGGAAAAACGCAAACACGCATGATGCCAGCATGATGGAAATCACCACCGCGTCGAAAATACTCAAATGCGTTTCGATCATGCGGATACCGCTTTCTTTCTCGCCGCCGCGCCGAACAATTCCCGCGCCAATGCGGATACAGTTTCTACAGGTTTTTGCGCGATGGTCAAACCCTTAAATGCGCCTGATTTGGGCATATAAGCCGCCGAAAATCCCAGTTTTTCCGCTTCCTTAAGGCGTGCCTCCATGCGCGATACGGCGCGTACCTCGCCCGATAGACCGATTTCGCCGAACATCACCGAATGTTCCGGCAGCGGCATGTCGTAAAGTGCGCTCATCAGCGCGGCGGTGACGGCTAAATCGGCCGCCGGCTCGTTGATGCGGATGCCACCGGCAACATTGAGATAAACTTCCTTGTCCGAGAAGCGGACGTTGGCGCGCGTCTCGAGCACGGCCAAAATCATCGCCAGGCGGTTGGAATCCCAGCCGACGACGGCGCGGCGCGGCGAGCTCATGTAGGACGGTGATACCAAGGCTTGTATTTCGACCAAGAGCGGCCGCGAACCTTCCATGCCGGCGAAGACGCAGGCGCCGGAGACCGGCGCATCGCGATTGGATAAAAATAGCGCCGATGGGTTGCTGACTTCTTTTAGACCTGAGTCGCTCATTTCAAAGACGCCGATTTCGTCGGTGCCGCCGAAACGGTTTTTAACGGCGCGCAAGATTCGGAATTGATGCCCGCGCTCGCCTTCGAAATATAAAACCGTATCGACCATGTGTTCCAAGACTCGCGGGCCGGCGATCTGGCCGTCCTTGGTGACGTGGCCGACCAGAAAGAGCGTGAGCCCGCGCTTTTTGGCGAGCTTGATGAGCTCGTGCGCGGCGGCGCGCACTTGGCTGACCGTGCCCGGCGCCGCTTCGATATTATCGACATACATGGTCTGGATCGAATCGATGACCAAAAGTTTGGGGGGATGCGCGACGTCGATGCTGGCGATGATATCGCGCACGCTTGTCGCCGATGCCAATTGCACATTGGCGGTGGAGAGCCCCAGCCGTCGTGCGCGGAGTGATACCTGCGCCTCCGACTCCTCGCCGGAAATATAAAGACACGAAAGATCCTCGCCGCTGGCGGCTGCAACCGCTTGCAAGAGTAACGTCGATTTTCCGATGCCGGGATCGCCGCCGATTAGAACCGCGCTACCTGCCACCAATCCGCCGCCCAATACGCGGTCGAGTTCGGCAATGCCCAGCGGCGTGTGCGAGGCTTCCTTGGCGGCGTGGTCGAGCGCCACCAGTTCGATTTTCTTGCCTTTGCCGGAGGTTAAACCCTTGGGCGTTACTTCGCCGGAAGATTCCTCGGAGATGGTATTCCAACTATTACAGGCGTCGCATTTCCCCGACCATTTGGGGTGTACCGCGCCGCAGGACTGACAAATATAGGTAGAATGAACTTTTGCCATAAGCCCCTCTCTACCCTATATTAAGGCAGTTGTCACCC
Source organism: uncultured Rickettsiales bacterium (assembly GCA_964575095.1). Taxonomy (GTDB): domain Bacteria; phylum Pseudomonadota; class Alphaproteobacteria; order Rickettsiales; family SXRF01; genus CAZNPA01. The sequence goes on along the minus strand of CAZNPA010000010.1, from coordinate 13,411 downwards.
CTCAAGGGATAGGAAATGAGCCGTTTTTTAGAGTTTGTCGAGAAAGAAGTGCTGCTTTTGGACGGCGCCATGGGCACGCAAATTCAGGGCGCCGATCTTAAGGTCGATAAGGATTATTGGGGGCAGGAGAACTGCTCGGAAATCCTCAATCTTTCGCGGCCCGATTTCATCCGTGACGTGCATAAAAAATATCTGGCGGCGGGAGCCGATGCGGTCGAGACCAATACGTTCGGCGGCTCGTCGCTTACGCTCGGCGAATTTGATTTGAGCGAAAAGACGGTCGAAATCAATAAACGCGCCTGCGAGCTGGCGCATGAAGCCATCGCCGAATTCAAACATGACGGCCGCCCGCGCTTTGTGATCGGCGCTATCGGCCCCGGCACGAAGCTGCCGAGCCTTGGTCATATAGATTACGACGCGCTCGAAGCGTCTTTTATTTTGCAAGCGCAAGGGCTGCTCGAAGGCAATGCCGATGCGATATTGGTTGAGACAGCACAGGATACGCTGCAGATCAAAGCGGCGGTCAACGCCGCCAAAATCGCCATGGAGAAAGCAAAAAAACAGCTGCCGATCATGGTGCAGGTGACAGTGGAAACGACCGGAACATTATTGGTCGGAAGCGATATTGCGGCGGCGGCAACTGTTATCCATGCACTCGACGTGTGGAGCATGGGGCTTAACTGCGCCACCGGCCCGCAGGAGATGGCCGACCACGTGCGCTGGCTTTCCAAAAACTGGCCGGGAAAAATTTCGGTGCTGCCCAATGCTGGACTTCCCGAGATGCACCAGGGGCACGTGCATTTTCCGCTGTCGCCGAATGAAATGGCCAAATGGATGGAGCGTTTCCTCAAAGAAGACGGCATCCACATCATCGGCGGTTGCTGCGGCACGAATGAAAATCATATTGCGGCATTGAATGCCATGCTGGAGAAACAACAGCCGGGCAAGCGGCGGCCTGCGCCGCAGGCGCGAACTTTCTACTGGGTTCCTTCCGTCGCTTCCTTATTCCAACAAACCGAGCTGCGGCAGGATAACGCTATCTTCGCCATCGGCGAGCGCTGCAACGCCAACGGCTCGAAAAAATTCCGCGAGGCGCAGGAGAACGAGGATTGGGATTCTTGCGTCGATATGGCCAAGGAGCAAGTGCGCGAAGGATCGCATGCGCTCGACATCTGTACGGCGTTCGTCGGCCGCAACGAAGTGAAGGACATGACGGAAATCGTGACGCGCCTGCGCGGTTCCGTTACGTCGCCACTCGTCATCGACTCCACGGAGTTGATTGTATTAGAGGCGGCGCTCAAGCTCTATGGCGGCAAGGCGATTTTGAATTCGATCAATTTCGAAGACGGCGAGGAACCGGCGAAAAAACGTATGATGCTTGCCAAGAAATTCGGAGCCGCGGTGATCGCGCTTACCATCGATGAAAAAGGCATGGCCAAGGATGTCGATAGCAAGGTCAAGCTCGCGCACCGGCTGGTGGATTTCTGCTGCAAACAATATGGGCTGCCGCCCAGCGATCTTTTAATCGACCCGCTGACTTTTACCATCTGCACCGGCAATGAGGATGATAGGAAGCTAGGATTATGGACGCTTGAAGCCATTGAGCGTATCCATAAGGAATTGCCGGAGATACAAATTATTTTGGGATTATCGAATATTTCGTTCGGATTAAATCCACCGGCGCGGCACGTTTTAAATTCAGTCTATCTCGACGAGGCGGTAAAACGCGGATTGACGGGGGCTATCATCCACGTTTCCAAAATCGCGCCGCTGCACAAAATTCCCAAGCACGAAGTCGAAACGGCGGTTGATCTGGTGTACGATAGAAGGTTGCCGAACGCGGCGTAATATGAAACACGCTCCCGCATTTTTAAAACTGGTAGAGACAATCATGCCGAATGTTAAGGAAATCAGCGTCGATGAGGTAGCAACGCAGCGGGCGCAGTTGCTATTGATCGACGTGCGCGAGGACAGCGAGTGGAGCGCAGGCCATATTCCGGGAGCGATCCATTTATCCAAAGGCATCATCGAGCGCGACATCGAAAAAATTGTGCCGGACAAGACCGCCAAGATCGTACTTTATTGCGGCGGTGGCTACCGCTCGGCGCTGGCGGCCGATAGTTTGCAGAAAATGGGTTACGCCGACGTGCGGTCGATGGCGGGCGGCTGGCGCGCCTGGTGCGAAAAAGGGTCAGGCGCTGGCGATGCGCCCACGTTTTTGTCACGGCTTAATAAAAAACGGCGTGCGCTGGTGCCGCCGGGCGGGCATATCGGCTGGCATCATGCCGTGGCCTGCTGGCTGGCGATTTTTTTCGCGGTGTTTTTCGCGGCGCGGTTGATCTCGGCGTGGGACATGTCCGAGACGGCCGCCATGCAGGGGCCGTGGCTGTGGCTGCGCGGGATTATTTCCGATTTGAGCATTGCGGCGCTGGTGGCGGTTTGCGCCGTGGGCCTTGCCGTCATCGCCCGCTGGCTGCCTTATGCGCTGCTTTTTGTTATCTGCCTGCTTTTGGCCGGCAACCGCGAATATATCTCCGAATGGCAATCCAACATTTCGTTTATGGATGCGGCGGTGATGCTGGCGCCGGATTTCGTGCGCGGCTCGGTGCTGACGCTGCAGCTGGGGATTACCGCCGTGCTGCTTCTGGCCGTCGGCGCCGCCAAAGCCTGGCTCATGCGCCGCGCCGTCATGCGGTTCGCGCCGCCGGCCAGATTGTTCTGGGGCGCATGTGGCGTGCTGGTATTGCTGATGCTGCTTCCGGCCACGCCGCCGCAGATGTGGGTGCAGCAGAATATCTTCGAGGAGAACCTGCGGCAGAATGTGCAGGCGCTTTTACCTAAAGGATCCATCCGTTCCGAGAAGGCAAAAATCGCCGCCGAGCGGCTGCTGCAACGCCAGAATGCGCAGGACCTGAAAGGCCAGCCCTTTATTACGCCGCAGCCGGGCGCCAACGTCTTGTTCATCACCATCGAATCGATGTCGGGCACGACGGTTGAGCGCGGCTGGATGCCATACCTGCAGAATCTGGGTAATAACAACATGTATTTCCGGCAGTACATCCTGCCCAACATCACCACCGCGCGTGGGCTGTATTCGCTGCATTGCGGCGAGCAGACATTGTTCGGGCGGTACGGGCGCGACCGCATGGCGCAGCATATCCAGGACAAACATATTCTCTGCCTACCGAAGATTTTAGCCGGGGAGGGCTACCGGACGATTTACGTGCAGGGCGCCGATCTCGATTTTCAGGACAAGGGGCACATCATGCCCAACATGGGATTTAAAACCGTCTATGGCAACGAGCGCTTCAAGAGCGATAACTGGTTTTCAACCTGGGGGCCGGACGATATCAGCCTCTACAAAGAAATCGAAAAAATTATCGAGGAAACGGAGCGGGAGTCCTCGGCGCCGTGGATGATATCAACAATGACGGTGGGAACGCACCATCCCTATAACGTCGACCCGTCGTTCGATCCGACATTGCCGCTTAAAGAGCGCGCCTTCCGCTATGCCGACAAGGCGATCGAGCAACTAGTCGCATGGCTGGAATCGACCGGCCGCCTCGATAACACATTGGTGGTTATCAGCGGCGACGAATCGCGCGAGACGCGCAAGGCGTCATCGCGGCAGGGCTCGGTGCTGACGCGCAACCACGGGCTATTGGTGGTGCTGACGCCGCGTCGCGACAAGCTGGTGTCGCAGGACATCTATCTGCAAAACGATGTGCCGATCTCGGTGCTGGACTATCTTGGCATTAAGCCGCCGCCTTCCGTGCCGGGCCGCAGCCTGTTCCGCCGTTACGACGATTTTCGGACCATCGCCTTCGCCGATTACGGTCAGAACGCGCTTTACATGTTGTGGCGGCCCAAGCAGATGATCGCCTGCAGTACGAATAAATGGGATTGCCGCCGCTACGGCCTCGGCGATAAATCGCTCTTCGATCCCGAGCAGGATTTCAGCAAATTCAGGCGCACCACCAGCGACGGTGCCCGCGCGCTGATGGAGCTGAATGCCAAGCGGTGGAAGGATAAATAAGGCATGGATGGCGAAAGCTTTATCCCCTTAAAACCCACGGGCACGGCGGACGATCCTTACGATCCGTTGCAGTATTTCATCGCGCTGTTCGAGGGGCGGAAAGGCGTCGCCAGCGAGAAGAAGAAACGCGCCGAGACCGTTGAGGAAATTTTGAAAGACCGCATCGTCGACGGCGACAAGAAGGGGCTGGAGGACGACCTGGCGGCGGCGATGAAGACCCATCCGCCGCTTACCATCATCAACGACATTTTGCTCTCCGGGATGAAAGTGGTGGGGGAACTCTTCGGTGCCGGGAAGATGCAATTGCCGTTTGTTTTGCAAAGCGCCGAGACGATGAAAAAAGCCGTGGCCTATCTTGAGCCGTTCATGGAGAAGGTGGAAGGCCAGGAGAAGGGGAAGATCGTGCTGGCCACCGTCAAGGGCGACGTGCACGACATCGGCAAGAACCTGGTCGACATCATCCTCACCAACAACGGCTACAAGGTCATCAACCTCGGCATCAAGGTGCCCATCTCCAATATCGTGACCGCCATTGCCGAGCACAAGCCGGATGCGGTGGGGCTTTCGGGGCTCCTGGTCAAATCGACGGTGGTGATGAAGGAGAATCTGAAGGAGCTGACGCAGCTCGGCTACGATATTCCTGTGCTTCTGGGCGGTGCGGCGCTGACGCGCGCTTATGTCGAGGAAGATTGCGTGGAAGAGTATGGCGCCGGCCGCGTCGCCTACGCGCAGGACGCGTTCGACGGGCTCGATTTGATGAACAAGATTTCCGACAAGCAGTTCGACGCTCATCTCGAAGAGGTCAAAAAGCGCAAGCACAACCGTCCGACCTCTTCCAAGGCCAAGCAGCGCTGGTCGCAGAACGAGGAGGCCGGGCAGAAGCTGATCGCCGTCGAGATGCGCCCGCTCGAACTGGAGGCGATCAAGCTCAAGCGCCAGGAGCTGGCGGCGCAGGTGGAGGTGCCCAAGCCGCCGTTCTGGGGTGCGCGCACGATCGACGCCATTCCGGTCAAGGCGCTGATCCCGTATTTGAACGAGCAGATGTTGTTCACCTTTCACTGGGGATTCAAGAAGGCCGGCAAGTCGCTGGCCGATTACTGGAAATGGGTCGATGCCGAAGTGCGGCCGCTCCTTAAGCCGCTGCTCGAAGAGTGCGAGCGCGACACTATTTTGCAGCCCAAAGCCGCCTACGGTTATTTCAAATGCGCGAGCTCGGGCAACGATATTATCTTGTTCGATGAATCTGGGAACAAGGAAATAGGCCGGTTTGCGCTGCCGAGGCAGGACAAAGATGGCGGCATCTGCGTTGCCGACTTCTTCCGCGACATAGACAGCGGCGAGCGCGACGTGCTGGCCATGCAGGTCGTTACCGCCGGGCAGAAAGTGGCCGACGTCGGGCGCCAGTGGTTCGCGGGCAACCGCTACCAGGATTACCTTTACCTGCACGGCCTCGGCGTCGAGACGGCGGAGGCGCTGGCCGAATACATGCATAAGCGCATCAGGGCCGAGCTCGGCTTCGGTCACGAGGACGCGCGCGAGATGCAAAAACTCCTGAAGCAGGGCTACCGCGGATCGCGCTATAGCTTCGGCTATCCCGCCTGCCCGCGTCTGGAAGACCAGGCATTGTTACTTAAATTATTGGGCGCCGATAAAATCGGCATCGAACTTTCGGATGAATTCCAGCTGCACCCGGAAGCGTCGACCTCGGCGATAGTGGTGCATCATCCGCAGGCGAAGTATTTTAACATCTAATGCGCCCGGAGTTTTCTACTGAAAACTCCATGGCGCGCCGCTTCCGCCTTCGCCAAGGCTTCGGCGGACAGGTCGCGGGCTCAAGGCTGGCTCGCGCTGCTGCGCCCGTAATCGCTTAATGTGTCGTCCGCGCTAGCGTCAGCACATTCACCTCTTTCGCACCAGCCTTGAGTAACACGCGCGCGCAGGCGGAAAGCGTGCTGCCGGTGGTCATGACGTCGTCGATCAGCAGCACGGTTTTTCCGGCGATAGCTTTTTTATATCGGCCATTGATCGTAAAGGCGCCACTCACATTCTTCTCACGCTGGGCGCGGGAGAGGCCGGTTTGCGGCGGCGTGTGGCGTGTGCGCGAGAGCGCATCGGGCAAGACCGCAAAGCCGGTTTTCTTGGAAAGCGCCTGCGCCAGCAGCACCGCCTGGTTGTAGCGCCTGCCGACGAACCTTCGCCACGACAGCGGCACCGGCACGATAATCTCGCAGGTCTTCAGCATATCGCCCGCCGCCTTGGCCAGCCACGGGCCGTAGACCGAGGCCAGGTGCAGCTGGTCGTTGAATTTGAGTTTGGTCACCAGCGCCCGGCTGTGCTCGTTATACAGGAACACCGACCGCGCCTTGGCATAGGGCGGCAGCTCCTTCAGGCACTCGCCGCACAGCGTCCCTTCGCCCAGCGAATACTCGAACGGCAGGCCGCAGCAGGCGCACATGGGGGCGGCGATGAACGGCACCTGCTTCCAGCAGCTAAGGCATAGCGTGCCGTGCGCCGGCACCAGCGTTTCGCAATTCAGGCATTGCGGCGGGAAGAAAAAATCGAGTGCGCGGCTTAACATCGGGATTCGGGATTAGGATTTAGGGATTCGGGAAAAACATGTATCTTCTATATACTATACTCTGGTCCCAAGCCAATATACTCTCATGCCGAATCCCTCCATTATCTTCGACCGCTCTCTCCTGCGCCGCCGCCGCGACCGCGCCGCGCCGGCGATTGCCGACCATGATTTCCTGCTCAAGGAAATGGCGACGCGGCTTGCCGATCGCCTGGGCGATTTCAAGCGCGGCTTTCCGCTGGCGCTCGACCTCGGTGCGCATCACGGCGTGCTGGCCGGTGCGCTTTCCGGGCGCGGTGGCATTGAGACGCTGGTGCAGACGGATATGTCGGAGACGATGATTCGCGCCTCCTCTCCTCCTATGGAGAAGAGCATTGTCGCCGACGAGGAATGGCTGCCGTTTGCGGAAAATACGTTCGATTTGATTATAAGTGCCGGGTCGCTGCATTGGGTGAACGACCTACCGGGGGCGATGGCGCAGATTCGCCATGCGCTTAAAAAGGACGGGCTGTTCATGGCCACGCTGCCCGGCGGCGGGACGTTGAAGGAATTGCGGCAATCGCTGGAGCAGGCGGAGCTTCGCTTAAGCGGCGGCGTGTCGCCGCGCGTCTCGCCCTATCTCGAAGTGCGTGACGCCGGGGCGCTGCTGCAGCGCACGGGCTTCGCGCTGCCGGTAGCGGACAGCGAAATTATCACCATCGCCTACGAGCATTCGATGGATCTGATTTATGATCTGCGCGGCATGGGCGAGGCCAATACTTTGCTTTCGCGCGAGAAACGTTTCACCAACCGCGCCTTATTTTTCGAGGCGATGGACTATTACGAAAAACATTTTGTCGACGGCCAGGGCCGCGTAACGGCAACCATCGAATTGGTGACTATGACCGGCTGGAAAGCATAACCTTCAGCCGCTCGACCAATTCCGCATCCGCCTCGATCATGTCGAGTTCTCGCATGCGGCCGGGAAGCTCCCAGATCAGCGCGCTGTGCGTGAGCGGTTTCGGCTTTCCTTTCCAGGCGCGGCAGAGATAAACCGGCATCAGCAGATGGAATTTATATTCCGGGTAGGCGTGCGACAGGAACCAGAACGGCTCCAAATCTTTTTTGGCGACGTTGATGCCCAGTTCCTCGGAAAGCTCGCGCTTCAAGGCCTCTTCCGGTGATTCGTTTTTTTCCACTTTGCCGCCGGGGAATTCCCATTTTCCGGCCAGACGCTTCCCCTTGGGGCGCTGGGCGAGCAGCACTTCGTTGTCTTCATTCACCAGTGCGGCGGCGACGACGAGCAAGGTTTTCATAAAAACATCCTGAGCGTAGGCCGGAGGCCGGAGTCGAAGGATTTTTTATTGTGCAACGGGCAAAGATCCTTCGATTCGCTCCGCTCGCTCAGGATGTTAAAAGTCATGTCCGATACGCTCCATTAATCTCAATATAGGCATGCGTCAAATCGCACGTCCACACCGTGGCTTTACCTTTACCGACGCCGACATCGACATCGATTTTTATATCGCGGCCTTGCATATGCGCCGCAATTTGCGATTCCTTGTAGTTAGGCGTGGCGCCGCCATTTTTGGCGACCTGCACGCCTCCGATTTTAATCGAGAGCTTATCACGGTTGGCTTTTTCCCCGGCTTTGCCGACGGCGGCGACGATACGTCCCCAGTTGGCATCCGATGCGGCGATGGCGGTTTTTACCAACGGTGAATTCGCGATACTCATGCCGATTTTCCGGGCGGCGTTATCGGATGCCGCACCGGTTGTCGTGATCGTAATCAGTTTCTCGGCGCCTTCGCCGTCCTGGACGACGAGGATGGCCAGCTCCTTGAGAAGATCGTGCAACGCGCGGGCGAAATCTTTGGTGCTTGCGGCGGGGTTCCTCGCTTTTCCGGTGGCGAACAGAAGCAGCGTATCGGAAGTCGAGGTATCGCTATCGACGGTGATGCAGTTGAAGGTGGTTGCGTTGGCCTCGGAGAGCATTTTCTGCAAAGCGCGCGCCGGTATTTTGGCGTCGGTGAACACGAAGGCCAGCATCGTCGCCATGTCGGGGGCTACCATGCCCGAGCCTTTGGCAAAGCCGTTGAGGGTGACTTTCTTGCCGCCGATTCTGGCCGTGCGCGTCGCCATTTTTAAGAACGTGTCGGTGGTCATGATGGCGCGCGTTGCCACCTGCCAGGCGGCAGGAGACAGTGTTTTAGCAAGCGCGGGCAGGATATTCGTGATTTTGTCGTCGGACAGTTTCTCGCCGATGACGCCGGTCGAGGCGGTATATATCTCGCTTGCCGGACAGCCGAACAGTTTCCCGGCGGCGGTGGCGATACGCCTGACCGAGGCGACACCGGCTTTGCCGGTAAAGGCGTTGGCGTTTCCGGAATTGACGACCAGCGCCCGCGCCTTGCCGGTTTTGAGCGACGCGCGGCAGGCATCGACGGCGGCTGACGGCATCAGCGAGCGCGTCAGCACGCCGGCGGCTGTCGTGCCTTCGCATAATTCCGTCAACAGGAGATCGGGGCGGTCTTTATAGCGGATGCCGGATTCGGCCATCGCCAGCCGCACGCCATCTATCGGCGGCAAATCGGGCGTGGAGGTCGGGGCGAGGGGCGACGGCATGATAATACGATGATACGATGAACGATGATACGATCAAAGTTTTCCCCGTATCATCGTGATTCCTATCATCCCTGGTTATGGCTTTCCCGCTGCTGGCTTGGCGTCCTTGGCTTTGGGGGCGGCGATGCGTTCGAACGGTTTTTCCTTGCCGTCGGCGGCGTAGTATTTCACGTCGGCGGTTTTAAGCAGGCTTTCGACATAGCCCTGCACGGCCTTGTTGGTAACGTCGCCCTTCAGCGCTTCTTTCATTTCGTCGAAGGCGGGTGCGGTGACCGGGCGGCGGTCCTCAACCTTGATGATGTGCCAGCCGAACGCAGTCTTGACCGGGGTGGAGGTCTCGCCTTTTTTCAGCTTGAAAGCGGCATCGGCGAATTCAGGCACCATGCGGTCTTTGGTGAACCAGCCGAGGTCGCCGCCATTGGCGCCGGAGGCCTTATCCGTTGATTTTTCTTTGGCGATCTTGTCGAAATCACCGCCTTTTTTGATGTCTTCAGCCAGCTTCTTGGCCTCGTCTTCGCTGCCGACTAAAATGTGGCGGGCTTTAACTTCTTCCTGACCTTTCATTGCCGCAACTTTTTCGTTATAGGCGGCTTTGAGCTTATCGTCGGTGACCAGCGACTTGGCTTTGTCTTCCATGAAGCTTTGCATCACAACCTGTTTTTTCAGGGTCTCGAAGCGTTTCTGCACTTCGGCGTTTTTGTCGTAATTGCCTTTCAGCGCTTCCTGATAAATCAATTTTTCGGAAACAACGCCGCGCAGCACATTCTGGCGTATGTTCTCGTCGAAGGTATTGAAATCGGGCGCATTGGCATTGGGGAACAGGCCTTTCCATACGTCGAGCACTTCCGAGTTCCTGATGTCTTCGCTGCCCAGTTTCAGGATGGTATAGTCCTTGACGGCGGCGGGTGCGGCGGCATCCTTTTTCTCTGCGGGGGGCACGTCCTCGGCCAGTGCCGGCAGGGCGAACGCGGCGACGGTGACAAACAGAGCAGCGCGGAACATCGTTTTCATAAAACCATCCAATGCAAAGGTTAAGGGGAAACGGAAAGGTTTTTTATAGCCCATATTTGCCTATTTGCAAGCAATTGGGAGAGGCTTCCGTTGACTTCACGGCAGTAAAGCCCTATTTAGCGCCTATGCTTAATATATTGGCAAAAAGGCTGTTTGGCTCGGCCAACGACCGCTTCGTCCGATCGCTTTCGGGCAAGGTGCAGCAGATCAATGCGCTCGAGCCGCAGATGCAGCGCCTGTCCGACGCCGAGCTCAAGGGTCGCACGACCTGGCTCAAGGAGCGCCTGAAAGGCGGCGAGAGTCTGGACGCATTATTGGTCGATGCTTTCGCCACCGTGCGTGAGGCGGGAAAGCGCGCGCTGAACATGCGCCATTTCGACGTGCAGCTGATCGGCGGCATGGTGCTGCACAAGGGCATGATCTCCGAAATGAGGACCGGCGAAGGCAAGACGCTGGTCTGTACGCTGGCGGCCTATCTTAATGCGCTCGCCGGAAAAGGCGTGCACGTCGTCACCGTCAACGATTACCTGGCCAAGCGCGATGCCGAATGGATGGGGCGGCTGCACCGGTTCCTGGGACTTTCGGTCGGCGTCATCGTGCATGGGCTTGAGGATGAGGAGCGAAAGGCTGCCTATGCCTGTGACATCACTTACGCCACCAATAACGAGCTGGGGTTCGACTATTTGCGCGACAACATGAAATTCACGCGCGAGGCGATGGTGCACCGCCCGTTCCATTACGCCATCGTCGATGAAGTGGATTCGATTTTAATCGACGAGGCGCGGACACCGCTCATCATCTCCGGCCCGACCGAGGATAATTCCGAGCTTTACATCAAAGTCGACGCGCTAATGGGCAAGCTGACCAAGGACGATTACGAGAAGGACGAAAAACACCGCTCGGTGACGATGACCGAGAAAGGCGTGCAGCATATGGAATCGTTGCTGGTTGCCGCCGGGATGCTGCCGGAAGGCGCGTCGCTCTACGATATCGGCAATGTGTCGCTGGTGCACCACGTCAATCAGGCGCTGCGCGCACATGTGCTCTTTGCCAAGGACGTCGATTACATCGTCAAGGACGACAAGGTGATGCTGATCGACGAGTTCACCGGCCGCATGATGGAAGGCCGCCGCTATTCCGATGGGTTGCATCAGGCGCTTGAAGCCAAGGAAAAAGTCAAGATCCAGAACGAGAACCAGACGCTGGCCTCGATCACGTTCCAGAATTTGTTCCGCATGTATCCCAAGCTCTCCGGCATGACCGGCACGGCGATGACCGAGGCCGGTGAGTTCCGAGACATCTACAAACTGGAAGTCATCGAGATCCCTACCAATAAAACCATGATCAGAAACGATCAGCACGACGAGATTTACCGCACGGCGGCGGAAAAAAACCGCGCCATCGTCAAGGAAATCAAGACGGCGCACGAAAAGAAGCAGCCGCTCCTGGTCGGCACGGTCTCGATCGAGAAATCGGAGATGCTGGCGGCGCTGCTCAAGAAAGCAGGCATCAGGCATCAGGTGTTGAATGCACGCTACCACGAGCAGGAGGCCTACATCATCGCCCAGGCCGGACGTCCCGGCGCCGTCACCATTGCCACCAACATGGCCGGCCGCGGCACCGACATCATGCTGGGCGGCAATCCCGACATGCGCATATTGCAGGAACTGGGCGACATGGAAGAGGGCGATAAGCGCGACGGCGACATCGTCAAAATCCGCGCTGAGGTAGCCAAAGCCAAAGAAGAAGTGCTGGCATCGGGCGGGCTTTATGTCATCGGCACCGAGAGGCACGAAAGCAGGCGCATCGACAACCAGTTGCGCGGCCGCTCCGGCCGCCAGGGCGATCCCGGTGCCTCGAAATTTTTCCTGTCCTTGGAAGACGATCTGATGCGCATCTTCGGCTCCGAGCGCATCGACGGCTTGCTGCAAAAGCTCGGTATGAAAGAGGACGAAGCGATCTTCCATCCGTGGATGACGCGCGCGATTGAGCGGGCGCAGCAGAAGGTTGAGGCGAGGAACTACGAAATCCGCAAGAACCTGCTTAAATACGACGACGTGATGAACGACCAGCGCAAGGTTATCTACGAGCAGCGCATCGAGCTGATGGAAACCGAAGACGTGTCGGAAACGCTGGCCTCCATGCGCGAGGAAATCAACCGCAATTTGGTCGAGCTCCACATTCCGCCCAAATCCTATGCCGACCAATGGCAGGCGGAGGATTTACAGAAAGAGCTGTTCCGCATTTACGGTTTGCAGCTGCCGGCGGCCGACTGGGCCAAGGAAGAGGGCATCGCCGAAGAAGAAATTCTAATCCGCGTCGAGAAAGCGGTCGGCGAACATTTCGCGGGCAAGGAAGCGCAGTACGGCGCGCGCATGATGCGGATGGCCGAGAAGCACGTTTTGCTCACCACGCTCGACCAGCTGTGGAAAGACCATCTGCTGACGCTCGACCATCTGCGCCAGGGCATTCACCTGCGCGGCTACGGCCAGCGCGATCCTTTGAATGAATATAAGCAGGAAGCCTTCTCGCTGTTCGAGCAGCTGTTAAACGGTTTGCGCGAATTGGTGGTGCAGCGCATGGCGCATATCCAGATTCAGGTCGATGGTACGCCGCCACCGGCGATGACGCCAAAGCAGCAAAAAATGTTTGAATCGCGTCAGGATCCGGCGATGGCCGGCGATGCGCCGCCGCAACCGGAAACGCCCGCTACTTCACAGAAGGTTGGAAGAAACGACCCCTGTCCGTGCGGCTCCGGCAAGAAATTCAAGCACTGCCACGGGGCGTTGAAATAAAGCCCTGCGCTTCGTTAGAGGTGGGAAGTTAAACCGCACTCTAGTATGCCCCAGCCCGGAAGCATAGGAGGATGCCAGGCACAATAACATATGCCAATGATGGAGCCGCTGCCAGAGGTTATATCAATGTAACGGCCAGGATCCACGCAAGATTGACCGTTAAACTCTTTAACATAGTCTCTATTATAAGAATCATCTCTAGCACTAACAGTGTCAGAAAAACTTATTAGCCCAGATAAAATAAGACAAACCAAATTCAACTTTTTCACAATTTCCCCCAAAAAATTATTCAAAATAACTCTTCCAGAATACAGGGGGGGGGGGGTTAATTTTTTGTTTATATTTAATTTATTATCATCATCAGTTTGCAACCATTTTTTTTTCTGAAAC
>CAZNPA010000009.1:0-64738 GCA_964575095.1 uncultured Rickettsiales bacterium | reverse complement strand
ATCAGCCTGTTATCCCCGGCGTACCTTTTATCCGTTGAGCGATGGCCCTTCCATTCGGAACCACCGGATCACTATGACCGTCTTTCGACTCTGCTCGACTTGTGGGTCTCGCAGTCAGGCAAGCTTATGCCATTGCACTCTAAAGGCTGATTTCCGACCAGCCTGAGCTTACCATCGCGCGCCTCCGTTACTCTTTGGGAGGCGACCGCCCCAGTCAAACTGCCCATCATACATGGTCTCAGTCCCGGATATACGGGACATGGTTAGACATCAGGAAAAAGCAGGGTGGTATTTCACATTGTGACTCCATTCAGGCTAGCGCCCAAACTTCAACGTCTCCCACCTATGCTACACAGCCATTTCCTAATGCCAGTGTAAAATTGCAGTAAAGGTGCACGGGGTCTTTCCGTCTAACCGCGGGAACTCCGCATCTTCACGGAGAATTCAACTTCACTGAGTCGATGTTGGAGACACCGGGGATGTCGTTACGCCATTCGTGCGGGTCGGAACTTACCCGACAAGGAATTTCGCTACCTTAGGACCGTTATAGTTACGGCCGCCGTTTACTGGGGCTTCAGTTCAATGCTTGCACATCTCTCTTTAACCTTCCAGCACCGGGCAGGCGTCAGACTGTATACTTCCTCTTTGGAGTTTGCACAGCCCTGTGTTTTTAATAAACAGTCGCAACCCCCTGGTTTGTGTCCCCCCACAGTGCTTGCGCATAGTGGGGGCTCGCTTATCCCGAAGTTACGCGAGCAAGTTGCCTAGTTCCTTCAACATCGTTCTCTCAAGCGCTTTGGTATACTCTACCTGACCACCTGTGTCGGTTTCGGGTACGGTCTATAGTGCTGGAGTTATTTCCTGGAACAGCTTCATTACCCGGGCAATCCAATAAGCCCGAATCATTTACGCCATCCGTCACTTCCAGCAGGCCCACGAATATTAACGTGGTTCCCATCGACTACGCGTTTCCGCCTCGCCTTAGGGGCCGGCTAACCCTGCTCAGATTAACTTGACGCAGGAACCCTTGGTCATTCAGCGACAGTGTTTCTCACACTGTTGGTCGTTACTCATGTCAGCATTCGCACTTCTGATACCTCCACCATTCCTTGTCGGACTGGCTTCAACGGCTTACAGAACGCTCCGCTACCGCTTGCAGTAAACTGCAAGCCCTAATCTTCGGCGGATGGCTTAATCCCCGTTACATTTTTGGCGCAGGATCGCTATTAGACCAGTGAGCTGTTACGCTTTCTTTAAAGGATGGCTGCTTCTAAGCCAACCTCCTGGTTGTTATGGCGTTCCCACATCCTTTCAAACTTAGCCATCACTTGGGGGCCTTAGATGTAGGTCTGGGTTGTTTCCCTCTCGACAATGAACGTTAGCATCCACTGTCTGGCTGCCAGCTAGTACTTCCGGGTATTCGGAGTTTGGTTAGGTTTGGTAGGTCTTTGGGACCCCCTAGCCCATCCAGTGCTCTACCCCCCGGAGTATTCGGCTGACGCTATACCTAAATATATTTCGCGGAGAACCAGCTATTTCCCAGTTTGATTGGCCTTTCACCCCTAGCCACAGTTCATCCCCGACCTTTTCAACGGGCGTGGGTTCGGTCCTCCAGCAGGTGTTACCCTACCTTCAACCTGACCATGGCTAGATCACTAGGTTTCGGGTCTAATACGTGAAACTCGTTCGCCCTATTCAGACTTGCTTTCGCTACGCCTACACCTATCGGTTTAAGCTTGCTTCACACATTAAGTCGCTGACCCATTATACAAGAGGTACGCCGTCACCCCTTACGGGGCTCCGACTGCTTGTAAGCATTCGATTTCAGATCTATTTCACTCCCCTCGACGGGGTATTTTTCACCTTTCCCTCACGGTACTAGTTCACTATCGGTCAGTAAGGAGTACTTAGGCTTGGAGCATGGTCGCCCCCTCCACTAAAGGAACTTCAGACAGGATTTCACGTGTCCCGCCCTACTCTAGGATATAAAGACTTTCTACCGATACGGGGCTATCACCCACTATGGCCGACCTTTCCAGATCGTTCTCGTTCTTATCTCTATACCACTGGCCTAGTCCGCGTTCGCTCGTCACTACTAACGGAGTCTATCAATATTTCCTTTCCTCCGGGTACTTAGATATTTCAGTTTCCCGGGTTTGCTTCCTGTAACTATGTATTCATTACAGGATACCGCTTAAAGCGGTGGGTTCCCCCATTCGGACATCCACGGATCAAAGTGTATTCGCAACTCCCCGTAGCTTATCGCAGCGTATTACGTCCTTCATCGCCTCTTACTGCCAAGGCATCCATCAAATGCTCTTATCATACTTATTCAGTTCTCTTGAGATTTCGATGTCTGAACTATGAACGTACAAGACAAACCTCTTGAAATGCGCCCGCTACGGCCTTACGGCCTCACATGGCGCACAGCTCAAGGCTGTGCCCTATACAAACACAAAATCCAGTTCATCAACTCATCAGTTTTAGTCGTCAGTCAGAATTGGCCCATTGTTCTTTCGAACTGTGCGTGCCTTTTCCCGCGACTGACAACTTTATGATGTCAGAAAAACCTATTCACAATATTAAACCGCAGGCAAGGCTTGTGGGGTCTCCAAAACCCTTGCGCAAAATCACTTCTCTATTCGGAAGGAGGAGGTGGTATACTATCCCGTTTTGGGCATGTCAACAGGCATTATTACCGTGCAAAATCCCTTAAAATCACCCCTTAGGCTTTGGCGGTTACCGGCGTTGCCGCCGGCGCGATTTTCAGGTGCCGCCTTGCAGCGGCTTCAAACGTGATAAAATCTTGGGAGAAATTTGTAAACCATTCCGGCTCCGCGCTTTTAGCGTACGGGGTGGAAAATCCGGGCATATCACCTTTCCCATCGACAACGATTTTCAGGGCATTGGCCAGGGACTCCCGTTTTTTGTCATAATCGGCTTTAATTCCCCTATCCTCAGGAGCCTGAATGGCCGCCTGCAGCGCATCTATGTAATTGCCCGCTATTTCAAGGAACCGGCTATGCGTAGATTTTTGCTCTTCCAGTAAACGCGCAAAGTCGGCATACCTCTCAAGAACATCCTGGTACAGGCGCTCGATAACATTGAATTGCTTTTTTTGAGGCAGCGGTAAATCCGACATATACGCTCTCCATTTTATTTAACGCCCCATTCTCTCACCCCCACCCTTAAAATCAAATTAAGATTTGATGACAATTGCCTTTCGGGCCGAAATCGGGTATAAATAGCCTACGGCGAATCAAGGGGTTACTCTTCCTTATTTGTCATCCCCGCGCAGGCGGGGATCTTAGGCAACGCACTGGGAAAAATAAGATTCCCGCTTCCGCGGGAATGACAGTAATATGGAGATAGATTGCATTGTTTCTAATTTTAATCGTTTCGCAACTTTGATTTAACGGACTGTTCAGGCTTCTATGACATCATGGAATATAGACACTGAGATGAGCCGCCCCAACGGGGGTGATGATGAGCGGGAGGTCCGAAGGGACGGCCTGCTGCTGGCGGAACCGGAGGTGAAAACCAAACGTCCGCCGTTCTTCAAAGTGGTGTTGCTGAACGACGATTATACGCCGATGGATTTTGTGGTCTTTCTACTTAAAGACGTGTTTCGCAAAATCCATGAAGACGCAGTCAACATCATGCTGGAGATACATCACAAAGGAGCGGGCATTTGCGGGGTCTACACGCGGGATGTCGCGGAAACCAAAGCGGAACTGGCACTGACACTTGCCCGCCGCAATGAGTATCCGCTGCAGTGCCGGGTGGAGAAAGAATAGGGAATGGGGGTTAGGCATTAGGCATTAGGGAAACAAGATAAATATATTTTCCCTAATCCCCAATGCCCAATCCCCAATCCCCAAACTTAGGGGCCGCCATGCTGTCAAAGAACCTGGAGATCAGTCTTCACCGCGCGCTGGCGCTGGCAAAGAAGTATAAGCACGAATACGCCACGCTTGAGCACCTCCTCTATGCATTGACCGACGATCCGGATGCCTCGCCCGTGATGCGCGGCTGCGGCATGAACATCGACGACATCAAAAAACACCTTTCCGAATTCTTAGAGACCGACCTCACCTCGCTCATTATCGACAATGTCGAGGAGTCGCGCCCGACCGCCGGTTTCCAGCGCGTCATCCACCGCGCCGCCATCCACGTGCAATCGGCCGGCAAGAACGAGGTCACCGGCAGCAACGTGCTGGTCGCTTTATTTTCCGAGCGCGATTCGCACGCCGTGTTCTTCATGCAGGAGCAGGACGTCTCGCGCCTCGACGTGGTGAATTACATCTCGCACGGCGTCGTCAAGTTCGCCGGCAACCAGAAGATCGCCGAGTGGCGCCGCGAGCTCGATGCCGACGACATCGAAGCCCTGGAAAAACCGCAGGCCGCAGCGCCTAAGGAAAAAGAAAAAGGCGACGCGCTGTCGCAGTATTGCGTGAACTTAAATAAAAAAGCCGAAGCCGGAAAAACCGATATTTTAATCGGCCGCGAGGAAGAAGTGGAACGCACGATTCAAATCCTTGCCCGCCGCACGAAGAACAATCCGCTCTTAGTCGGCGAGGCCGGTGTCGGCAAAACCGCCATCGCCGAGGGTTTAGCGCTTCGCATCGTTCGTACGGAAGTCCCGGCCGTATTGCGCAACGCCGTCATCTTCTCGCTCGACATGGGCGCGTTACTCGCCGGCACGCGCTACCGCGGCGACTTCGAAGAGCGCATGAAAAACGTTATCAAGGAAATCGAAAAAGTCCCCGGCGCGATTTTATTCATCGACGAAATCCACACCATCATCGGCGCCGGCTCCACATCGGGCGGCGCGCTCGACGCCTGCAACTTGCTGAAACCGGCTCTGGCGCGCGGCGGCTTCCGCTGCATCGGTTCAACCACCTATAAGGAATATAAAAACTCTATCGAGAAAGACCGCGCCCTCGCCCGCCGGTTCCAGAAGATCGATATCAGCGAACCGTCGGTCGAGAACTCGATAAAGATTTTGCGCGGCCTCAAGCCCTATTACGAAGAGCATCACCAGGTGCGCTATACGCCGTCGGCCATCAAGGCGGCGGTGGAATTATCGGCGCGCTATATCCCCGACCGCAAGCTCCCCGACAAGGCCATCGACGTCTTGGACGAAGCCGGCGCGGCGCAGATGCTGCTGCCGGAAAACAAGCGCAAGAAGACGATCACCAACAAAGAAGTGGAAGAGATCGTCGCCAAGATCGCGCGCATGCCGGCCAAGAATCTCAGCATGGACGACGCCGAGACGCTCAAGAATTTAGAGAAAAACCTGAAGCTGGTCATCTTCGGTCAGGACAAGGCCATCGAAGCGCTTTCCGCCGCCCTTAAAATGGCGCGCGCGGGATTACGCGAAGAAGAAAAACCGATCGGCAATTACCTGTTCACGGGACCTACCGGCGTCGGCAAAACCGAAGTCGCGCAGCAGCTCGCTCTCCAGATGGGCATGGAGCTTTCGCGCTTCGATATGTCCGAATATATGGAAAAGCACGCCGTCAGCCGCATGGTCGGCGCGCCTCCGGGCTATGTCGGTTTCGATCAGGGCGGTTTGCTGACGGACGCCGTCGACAAGAACCCCTACTCCGTGATCCTGCTCGACGAAATCGAGAAGGCGCATCCGGACGTCTATAATATTCTGCTGCAGATCATGGATTACGGCAAGCTCACCGACTCCAACGGCAAGACGGTGAACTTTAGGAACTCGATCATCATCATGACCAGCAATGCCGGCGCCGCCGACGTCGCCCGCGCGCCGGTGGGCTTCACCAAGACCGACCGCGTCGGCGAGGACAAGGAAGCCATCAACCGCATGTTCATGCCGGAATTCAGGAACCGCCTCGACGCCATCATCCCCTTCGATCATTTAACGCCGGAAGTGCTGTCGCACGTCGTCAACAAGTTCATTTTCCGCCTGGAGTCGCAGCTCGCCGACCGCAACATCACCATCGCTCTGGATTCGAGCGCGCGCAAATGGCTGATCGACCGCGGCTACGACAAGGCCAACGGCGCCCGCCCCATGGCGCGCCTCATCGCCGAGAAAATCAAGAAGCCGCTGGCCGACGAAGTCCTCTTCGGCAAGCTCACCAAAGGCGGCACGGTGAAAGTAACCGTCGAAAAAAATGAGCTCGCCTTCGCCTTCGGCAAACCCACCGGTTCCAAGCAATCGGAGACGGATGAGGAATTGGTGAGTTAGTGAGTTATGGATTGGTCGTCCCTAATGGACAAAAGAAACGCGGCGGTCGCTCCGTCGTTTCCATTACCGAAACTGCCGCTCGCGCAAGTCAAAACCTCGATAGACAGGCTCCTCTCCCATAAGCAGCTAGAGACGTCCGCCAAGGAAGCGATTCTCTATCTCAAGCAAAACATCGAGTTTCTATATAAGGTTGCGGATGATGCCGGCCTTGAATCCATGATAATGCAGATGCGGCCGGATGACATATCCCATCTGGGGTATTCCCTGCGGGAATACCTGAACGCAAATGACACGCTCGTTACAAAACTTGGCGAAAGGAAAATAGAATACGATCATGACAATGTTAAATCGGATGTCGTCATTATCGCTGCTTACCTGCCGGAACATCTTCAGCGGGAAATAGTGATGGATATTCTCAAGCGCGACCCGGAATGCAAGCATCTCCTTAAATAAGGATCAGCAGCGCCGAAATCGGGTGCAAGATTAAATTCCCCCTTCCCGGCCACACAAAATTTCTTCCACGCTTACAGAATGATAATATCACATTGATAAATAACAACTATTCTTTTTAACCCAAATATGACAATCCCGACGCCAAATTTTCACAAAACTGTCACACTTCTCGCCGTGTGAAATGTTATACTGCAGTTGAGTTGTTCGATAACCACCAAGCAACGGTAATGTTATGAGCGAAGATAAAAATAGCCCGCACGTCATATTTGACGGCACCAGCAAAAGACTTCTCGTTGATGAAAATCATCCTGCGGTCAAAGAACTGCGTGCCAAGTGGATGACCTCCAAAGAGGAGCGTACGGAAGCGGGCAAAAAAGTGCTCGAGAAACTAAAATCCTCTGCTGCCGATAGCGAAGCGGGTAAGGCGTATGCGGCGCATCTGAAAGCGACGCAAGGATTGGAAGCAGATAGAATAAAAGCATCGCTTACGGAAGTTGCAAGGAATCATGCCGCCGAGGAACATAGGGCGTATGAAGCTGCTGCCGAAAAATTGAAAACCGCTGAACACGAATTTAAAACAGCGGAGCATAAAGTCATTGGCGCCATTAAGGATCCCGCTAAAGAAGTCAAAGGCTTTGCAGAAACGCACAAAGATGACATACAAAAACTCATCAATGAATCTAAGACTCATGCAAAAGCCACCGGAAAATTCGGCATCCTGCGTTCAGGCAAAGAAGCCGGCGGCGGGTTCGTGGCCGCTTTAAAGCGCAATTTCAGGGAAGCCTCCGGCGGCAAGATCGCCATGAACGTCCTGGGTACGGGCGCAGGCGTCGTGCTTATCGGCGATGGCCTGTTCCGTGGCGAAAAAACGGCCGATGACGGCAAACCGGTGGATCGCGGCTTCTTCATCCGCGCCGGCGAGGTTGTCGGTGGCACGGCACTGGTCGCCGCCTCCGCACTGCGCGGCGGCCGGGCGCTCTAGGGCCGCTTCGCGCTAAATTTCCCCCTTCCGGGGCATTCCTTTCCGTAGATAATGGGCTCGAACAGCTGTTTTCGGCAGGAGGTAGTTGCCTGCCGGATAAGGTGCCTCCAAAAGTAGGCTCGCCTACATGCCGCCATCTATAGTGGCGGAATTTCCCGTGCGGTATTTTAAGTGCGGAGAAACCGGCGAGTTAAGCCTAAGTCCTTCGGGTGGTTCGCCACCCAAAAAACTACATGTTCGGCAAAGCCTCTTTTTGGCGGTGCCGGCAGACGCGCGCGTCACTTTCTTACCCCCGTATTTATTGCGGGGTCCGGTAAAAAAATAAATGAGCGGATGGATGATGATTAGATAAGGAAAAAAATAGAAAATACCGTCATTGCGAGCAAAGCGAAGCAATCCAGCGCGCTACGTCTGTAGCGCAAAGAACTATTAAGCGCCCATGGCGCTTTAGCTGGATTGCCGCGTCGCTAACGCTCCTCGCAATGACGAGAATCAAATTACACAACCAATACGGGATAAAATTCTCTTTACAGCATCCTATTGTTGATTGTATTATACTAATTAAATACTATCGCTAGTTGTAGTCGCCAAAGGGATCACCTATGCACGCCCATGACTGGACCGACCCGCCATCGTCGCTGCCGGAAGACGTGGCCTGTGGCTTTATCGGCGCGGCGGCATGGCTGCCGGGCGCCGGCGCCGGGCTCTTATGCTTCGGCGGCTTCTTCACCCCGATACAACTCGTCTATCTCTGCTGCGCCTTCGGCGCCATCGCCGCCGTACTAATGGCCTTCGCGCACCTCCCTCATTTCAGTGACTAGAGCGTTTTCGCTTTAATTGTGTGCTAGGCAGCCGAGGCGAGGTGCGCGGAGCGTACACTTTAGTACGTGAGCACACCGAGTCCGAAGGATAACAACGCACACGATTAAATGGAAAATGCTCTAACTCCCCACCAGCGGCACGAAGCGCACATCCATCAGCTCTTCGGTTTTGACGGCGCCTTCTTTGTCTTTTTGCACTTTGAGCAACACCTGCGCGCCGATGTCGTCGCCGACGGGGATGATCATGATGCCGCCCGGCGCTAATTGTTCCAAGAGTGCCGGCGGGATGTCTTCGGCGGCTGCCGTGACGATGATGCGGTCGAACGGCGCGCCCTCTTTCCAGCCGCGCGAACCGTCGGCGCATTTGGTGACGATGTTGGTGAGCTTCAGTTTCTTGAAGCGTTCCTCGGCCAGCGCCAGCAATTCCGGATGGCGCTCGATGGTGTAGACGCGCCGCGCCACGCGCGCCAGTATCGCCGCCTGATAGCCGGACCCCGTGCCGATCTCAAGCACGCGCATCTCCGGTTTCATCTCCAGCGCCTGCGTCATCGCCGCCACCACCAGCGGCTGGCTGATGGTCTGACCGCAGGCGATGGGCAGCGCCGTGTCGTCATAGGCATGGTCGCGGAACGATTCCTCGACGAAGATTTCACGCGGCGTGTTCTCGATTGCCGCCAGCACGTCGGTGTCGGTGATGCCGCTGCTCCTGAGCTTCATCAAGAGGCGCAGACTGTGCGCCAGCGTGTCCTCATCCGGCGTATGGTTGCGCGTGCGGCGGTGATTGGTTTTGCGCGTCATGCGGTTTTTTTCCGCTTGGAAACTAAAGATGCTTTCAGGTTCTGCATCGTTTTGTGATCGGTCAGATCCATACTGAGCGGCGTGACGGTGATATAGCCCTCTTCCAGTAGCACAATATCGACGTCGTTGCGATCGGCTTTGTTCTCGCGGTCGCCGCCGATCCAGAAATAAGGACGCCCCTTGGGATCGAAACGCTCGGACAGCGCAACGTTAACGAGGCGCTTGCCCTGCGGACAAACGCGCACGCCCTTCACTTTGCCCGGCGCACATTCGGGGAAATTGACGTTGATAAGCGATCCTTGCGGCCAGCCTTCCGCCAGCAAGTCGCGGATGAGGCCGGGCGCGAATTTTTCTGCTACTTCCCACGGAACATTTTCGCGGTCTTCAGAAGCCTGAGAGAGAGCTATCGACGGCACATCGAGGTTGGTGCCTTCCATCGCGCCTGCCACCGTGCCGGAATAGGTGACGTCGTCGCCGACATTGGAGCTGCAATTGACGCCGGAGAGGACGAGGTCGACGGCTTTGCCCTTGATGATTTCCTTTAAGCCCAGCAGCACGCAATCGGTCGGCGTGCCGCTGACGGCGTAGCGCTTGGCGGCAATCTTGCGCACGCGCACGGGAAGATGCAGCGTCAGCGAATGCGCGGCGCCGCTCTGCTCGACTTCCGGCGCCACCACCCACACATCTTTTGAAAGCACCGCCGCGATGCGCTCCAGCACCGCCAGCCCCTCGGCGTTGATGCCATCGTCGTTCGTTATCAGGATTCTCATTTAATAACGTCCATATTCATGTAAGAACGCAGCGCTTCAGGGACAATAATACTTCCGTCCGCCTGCTGGTAATTTTCCAAAATGGCGACCATCGTGCGGCCGATGGGAAGGCCGGAGCCGTTTAAGGTATGCACAAATTCTGTGCCTTTGCCGCCCTTCGACTTAAAGCGAGCTTTCATGCGCCGCGCCTGGAAGGCGCCGCAGTTGGAGCAGCTGGAGATTTCGCGGTAGGCGCCCTGCCCCGGCAGCCAGACTTCGATGTCGTAGGTTTTCTCGGCAGAAAATCCCATATCGCCGGTGCAAAGAACAATCACGCGGTAATGCAGCCCCAGCTTTTGCAATATCGCTTCGGCGGTTGCCGTCATGCGCTCGTGCTCGTCTTTCGATTTGTCGGGATGCGTGATCGACACCAGTTCGACTTTGGAAAACTGGTGCTGGCGGATCATGCCGCGCGTATCCTTGCCCGCCGCGCCCGCCTCGGAGCGGAAGCACGGCGAATACGCCGTATAGCGAAGCGGCAGTTTGTCTTCTTCCAGAATGGAATCATTGACCAGATTGGTCAGCGGCACCTCGGCGGTGGGGATCAGCCAGAAATCATTGGTGGTTTTGAATAAATCCTCGCCGAATTTTGGCAACTGACCGGTGCCATACATAGCATTGCTACGCACCATGAACGGCGGCACGATTTCGGTGTAACCGGCAGCGGTATTCATATCTAAAAAGAACGAAGCCAGCGCGCGCTCCATCTTGGCCAGAGCGCCTTTTAGCACCACGAACCGCGCGCCGGAAATTTTGGCGGCAGCTTCAAAATCCATCAGCCCCAGCTTTTCGCCCAGCTCGAAATGTTCTTTGGGCTTGAACGCGAGTTCCGGTTTCTTGCCCCATTGGCGCAATTCCTTGTTACTCTTTTCGTCCGTACCCTGCGGCACATCGGCAGCGGGAAGATTGGGGAGTGTTTCGAGCAGCGCTTCCACTTCGCCGCGCTCGGAAAGTTTGCTTTCCATGTCGGCGATGGTCGCTTTGAGCTTGGCGGCTTCCTCCATGATCGCCGCCGCGTCCTCGCCTTTACGCTTGGCCTCGCCGATGCGTTGGGCGACATCGTTGCGCTTGGCTTGCAATTCCTGCAATTCGGTCTGGCGCGCGCGCTTTTTTTCGTCGAGCCTCAATATTTCGGCCGATTGCGGAGGCAAATTACGACGCTTCAGGCCGGCATCGAAGGCGTCAGGATTTTCGCGGATGAATTTTATGTCATGCATCTTTTTTATCCATATTCCGGCACAGCAGGATAGAAATTTCATACAATAGGTAAAGCGGAACCGAAAGCGCAATCTGGCTGAAGACGTCGGGCGGGGTGATGAAGGCGGCAACGATGACGATGAGGACGATGGCGTAGCGCCGGCCGTTCCTTAAAGTTTCGAGCTGCATCATGCCGCTTCTCACCAAGAGCATCAGTATCACCGGCAGCTGGAACGAGACGCCGAAGGCGATGATGAGGTGCATCACCAGCCCCAGATAATCGCCGACGCGGGTTTCGAGCTGTATCGGCAGGCCACCGTGCAGGGCGGCGGTTTCAAAGCCGATGAAGAAGCGCCAGGCGGCGGGGAAGATGCCGTAATAGGCGAACGCCGCGCCGGTGATGAATAAAATCGGCGCTGCGACGAGATAGGGCGCGAAATTCCGGCGCTCCTTCTTATAAAGCCCCGGCGCCAGGAAATAATAAAGCTGCGCGGCGATGACGGGAAACGACAGCAGAAAACCGGCGAATGCCGCGAGTTTTATATAAGAGAGAAACGCCTCGGTGAGTCCGGTGTAAATCAGGCGGCGGTGTTCGGGATTGGGCAGCGCCTCGGCCAGCGGCCGAACTAAAAACGCATAAATATCGGCGGCGAAGAGATAGCAAACGCAGGTAGCGGCGACGAACGCCAGCAGGCAGGTAATCAGGCGGCGGCGCAGCTCGACGATGTGGTCGATCAAGGGCTGCGCCGGCAGATCTTCACTGGCCGTGCTTTGGGTTTTTTGCGATGTGGGGGAGGTCATAGCTTTCATAGAATTTGCCATCATCGCCCTTGATCAGGCGCAATTCGGCGTTGACGGAATCGGCGGCGTCTTTGAGCCCCGCCTCTTCGGTGAGATCGTCGAAGGTTTTTTTGACGTCACCGTAAAGCCCGCGCAGGCTTTTCATGGCCTTGGCCAGAGCGCGTATCACCGCCGGCAATTCCTTGGGGCCGATGAAGATCACCGCCACGACGGCGATGAGCAGGATTTCCGCCAGCGAAAAATCCATTATCTTGTCATCCCCGCGCAGGCGGGGATCTTAGAAACAAGGAAAATAAGATTCCCGCTTCTCGCCTGGGCGAAGCCGAAGCGACTTCGCTTCGGCGTAGCCTGGTCGCGGGAATGACAATAATTATTTTTTTTCTTCATCGTTTTTTACCTCGTCGTTTTTCAGGCCTTCGCGCAGGCTGCGTACGCCTTTGCCGATGTCACCCATCAGTTTGGGCAAACGGCCGGGGCCGAACAGCAGCAACACGACGAGCAGAACTATTAAAAGATGCCAGAAGCTGAACATGGGATACTCCTTATATTTCAAGTCCGATAGTTATAGCGCCCTTTTACGCTATTTGTCCATTGCCCGTGAGCCATAAAATCTGCTCTATCAGCCAATAGGCTGGCTGGCCAACCACAGTGCCGGCAACGTCGATGCCGAAGAATGGCGGCACCAGAAGGCCGATAAGGACGATGGCGATGCCGTAGCGCTCCAGCGTGCCGAACAGGCGCTTCAAACGCCCGGTAAGCAACGCATCGACGACGCGGCCGCCGTCCAAAGGCAGGATGGGTAGCAGGTTGAATACAATCAGCACGCAGTTGATCATCAGCAGGCGATAGAGATTCAAAAACAGCCACGGCGCCTGTTCGGGCGTAACGAGCGTATCGATATGCAAAAGCAGCCCGGCGGCCACCGCCAGCAGCATGTTCATGCCGACGCCGGCCAGCGCCACCAGTATCATGCCCAGACGTTGCGGCGAGAGGCGATTGAAGTTAACCGGCACCGGCTTGGCGTAACCGAAAACGACCGGCGATCCCATCAGCAGCAGCATGGCCGGAAAGAATACCGTGCCGAACTTATCGACATGCGCGAACGGATTGAAGGTGACGCGGCCGAGAACGCGCGCGGTGTCGTCGCCGAAGCGCTCGGCCATCCAGCCGTGCGCCGCCTCGTGCAGCGTTACCGCCAGCACGACGGGAATCACCCAGGCCAAAGCGTCTATCAGAAATTCCATATTACGCCGCCATCGCCAGCACGGCGTCGATCTCGCGCCGCGCCTGCGCCTCGTCGAACGCCATCGGCGGCAGCGGCCACATCGCCGATTCGGCGCGCGTGAGATGATCGCCGCCAAGCGGCGCAGTGCCTTCCGCCACGCCGCGCATCTCTTCCATCTTGCCGTTGCAGTGGAGAACGACATCGCAGCCGGCGGCGAGCACGTCGGCAGCGCGCTCGGAGAAATCGCCCTGCATGGCTTTCATCGACAGGTCATCCGACATCAGCAGCCCCTTGAAACCAATTTCCTCGCGGATCAGTTTTATCACCCGCGGCGAAACTGTTCCCATGCGTTTGTTGTCGATGGCGGTGTAGAGCACGTGCGCCGTCATCGCCATCGGCAGATCGGACAGCGCCTTAAACGGCAGGAAATCGGTTTTGCGCAATACGTCGAGCGGCGCATCGACCACCGGCAGCTCCTCGTGACTGTCGGCTTTGGCGCGGCCGTGGCCGGGGATGTGCTTAACCACCGGCACAATGCCACCGTCAAGCAACCCGCGCGCCTGTGCACGCGCCAGCACCGATACTTGTTCCGGCGTATAGCCGAAGGCGCGGTCGCCGATGACGTCGTGCGCGCCGTCCGACGGCAGATCGGCCACCGGCGCGCAATCGACAGTGACGCCGAGCGCGTAGAGTTCCTGCGCCATCAGCCGCGCGTTTAAATACGTTGCGCGCATGGATTTTTCCTTGTCGCGGCGGGCGGCGTCGGCAAAGGCTTTCGCTGCCGGAAACTGCGGCCAGTGCGGCGCTTTGAGCCTTGCGACGCGGCCGCCTTCCTGGTCGATTAAAATCGGCAGGCGATCGCGGCCGGTGAGGCTCCTAAGCGCATCGGTCAGTTTTTTTACCTGTGCCGGCGATTCGCAGTTGCGCGTGAATAAAATAAAACCGTAGGGATTGGCGTCGCGGAAAAACGATGCTTCATCGGCCGTCAGCGCCGTGCCTTCAAGACCGTAAATAGCGGCGGATAAAGTCATTATTGCGCGAGAATACAGGCCTGGCCTTTGGCTGAAACACTGCCGCAAAAGGCTTTTGCACTAGCGCTATCGGCAAATCCGCCGACGCGCAGGCGGTAGAAAATACCCTTCGCGCCTAAATCGGCGCGCACGACGATCGGGCTTTTGCCGCCAAGCGACGAAAACTTTTTCTGCATCTTGGCGAAGGCTTCCTTGGCTTCTTTTTCTGAACCGTAAGCTCCCAATTGTATTTTTACGCCGGAAGCGGCGGACGGTTTAACCACGGCCTTTTCCGCCGGTTTTTCGATCTTTTCTTCCTCTATTTTCGCTGCAGGGGCAGGTTTGGATTCGGTTTCGGCCGGAACCGGCGCCGTTTTCTCTGCATGCGCTGGTGTTTTATTGGTATAGGAAACCACCTCATTGTTTGCCGCCACATCACGCACGGGCTCCACCGGCGATGGTTTGGGAATATCCTTGACGGTAGCCACCGGCGCCAGAAGCGGCGGTTCCTTGACCGGCGGGATGGTGATGATCTTAGCCTTCGGCGAGGCGGCGATAATCTCTTCGGTTTTTCCCGGCACCGGCGCTGCGGGCTTGGCATCCTCCGCCGCTTTTTCTTCTTCCTTCTTATAGAGCTTATCGTTCACCCAGGTTTTGGTGTCCGACGTATCGAGTCGCTTGGGCATCGGCTCTTCCGGCGCCGGCATCAGGCGCTCGACCTTGGGCGGCGTCTGCGCGTTGTTGGCGAAGGTCTCGAAAATCGTTTTATCCTGATTGGGGAATTTCATGCCGCCGGGATCGGTCGGTTTTTCCTTGACCGGCGTTTTGTCGGCCTCGACCACCAGCAGGTCTTCGTCTCTGACCGACTGCGTGCCGGTACGGTAGGCATACCACGCCAGCGCCACGAACCCCACCATGGTGCCGACGACGACCAGCCGCGGCAGCCAGCGCATAACCGGGCTGACGACGTTTTCTTCCGACAACGGATCTCTGTCCATATGGTAGTCCATTCTTTACCTCTAATAAAATATGTAAAATTCGCTAGCTTGAGGGAAAAATATTTGGATTTTCGAGAACCGCAGCGCAGCGTACACTTTAGTACGTGAGCAGCGGAAGCGCAGAAATCCGAATATTTTTACCCAAGACTAGTAGAATTTTAACGCATTTCCTCCATCGGTTCGACGCCTAAGACCATGAGTCCTGAGGCGATTACTGTCGCTACGGCGCGTGCAAGAGCGATGCGCGCCGCCGATAATTCT
Organism: uncultured Rickettsiales bacterium; assembly: GCA_964575095.1. Classification (GTDB taxonomy): domain Bacteria; phylum Pseudomonadota; class Alphaproteobacteria; order Rickettsiales; family SXRF01; genus CAZNPA01. The sequence continues at coordinate 49,163 of CAZNPA010000009.1, read as the reverse complement.
ATATCATCTTTTATTAAAAAACGAAGCGATATGTCATCGTTGCCAATATTCCAAAAGCCATGGAATTCGGCGGCCACTTCCTGCAGGTAAAATGCGATGCGGTGCGGCTCAAGGGCGCCGGCCGCCTGCTCGACCAGCCGCGGCCAGGCGCACAGCTTGCGGATAAGCGAAAGTTCCGCAGGGTGGGAGAGTTTTGAGAGTATTGCCGCCATCGGGTTTTCCGCCTGTTTCAACGCCTCCGGCAATTCGGCGCGGGCGTTCCTAATAATCGAATGCGCGCGGGCGTGGGCGTATTGGACGTAGAACACCGGATTATCCTTCGACTGCTCGACGACCTTGGCGAAATCGAAATCGAGCGGCGCGTCGTTCTTGCGCGTCAGCATGATGAAGCGGAACACGCCCCTGCCCACTTCGTCGACGACTTCGCGCAATGTGATAAATGTTCCGGCGCGCTTGGACATCTTGAATTCCTCGCCGCCACGCAGCAGCTTCACCAGCTGGCAGAGCTTGACTTCGAGCGCGGTCTTGCCGTCGCTGAAGGCGTGCACCACCGCTTTCAGGCGCTTGACGTAACCGCCGTGGTCGGCGCCGAAGACGTCGACCAATAAATGAAACCCGCGCTGGCATTTGTCGAAATGGTAGGCGATGTCGGGCGCGAAATAGGTCCAGCTGCCGTCGGATTTCTTGACCGGGCGGTCCATGTCGTCGCCGAACGCGGTCGACTTGAACAGCATCTGCTCACGCGGCTCCCAGTCTTCCGGCGTCTTGCCCTTGGGCGGCTCGAGCACGCCATGATAGATCAGGCCTTTCTTCTGCAAAAATTCGATCGCCACTTCGACGCGATCGGACTGGCTTAAGCCGCGCTCGGAGGTGAACACGTCGTGCTCGACGCCCAGCGTGCGAAGGTCGTCCTTGATCAGCACCATCATCGTATCGATGGTAAAATCGCGCACGATGGGCAGCCATTCTTCGCGCGGCTTATGCATCAATCCGTCCCGGTACTGCGCCTGCAGCGACTGGCCGACGGGAACCAAATAATCGCCGGGATACAAACCCTCCGGGATGCCGCCGATATTCTCGCCGCAGGCTTCGCGGTAGCGCAGGTAGGCGGACTCGGCCAGCTTATCGACCTGCGCCCCGGCGTCGTTGATGTAATATTCCTTGGTGACGTTGTATCCGGCTTTGAGCAAAAGCGTTGCCAGCGCATCGCCGAACACCGCGCCGCGCCCGTGGCCGACATGCATCGGGCCGGTGGGGTTGGCGGAGACGTATTCGATGTTGACCTTCCGTCCCTTGCCCATATCCGAATTACCGTAGCCGAGGCCATTGGCTAGAATCTCCGCCACCTGCTCCTGCCACACCGAAGGCGCCAGCGTGATATTGATGAATCCCGGCCCGGCGATTTCGGCCCTGGCCACGCCCGGCATTTTTTTAATGGGTTCGAACAGCAACGCCGCCACGTCTTTGGGATTCTTGGAAACCTGCGGCGCGATGACCAGCGCGGCGTTGGTGGCGATGTCGCCGTGCGCCGCCTCGCGCGGCGCCGTCGCCTCGATTTTTTCGACCGACACGCCGGGCCATAGTTTGGCGACAACGGCGTGGAGGTCGAATTCTGTTTTCTTGAAGATATTCATTAGCTTATCATTTATTAATATTTATACTCTATAGTGTAGGTATGCATCCCAGAAATCTTGGCGAACTGCAAGCAACTTTTTCCGCTGCCGCCACCGACGGCTCGTTGCTTGATGTCCATATGACAGGAGATACGAGCCGAGGAGAATTTCCTGTTTTGGCCCTTATATTCGACAAAAGAAAAATGCCGGATTCCAAGGTAAAGATTTTTGCCGAGGTGCTGAAAAAAGAATTGCCGAAACCTGACGACAAACCGAATAAATTGCCTGAGAAGCGCGCCTATTACGACATCAAATCCGACAACCATACTATCCAGTTGTGCTTTTACCCGTCGTTTCATGACGAACTATCATTTCAGCGGCTGCATTATGTCGCTGAGCCTGCGGATGGTATTCTCAATCAAAGATATATCGACGATCCCTATTTTGGACTCATCCGTTCCGCAGCGCGGCTGACGGAGGTCCGCATGAAGGGTTTTTCTGAAGTCTACGGCAAAGAACGCCTCATGTTCAAAGAGAAGATAGTGCCCGCCGTCTCCGCTTTCAGGAATAAGATACTGACGCCCAACCTGCCCCGACTCAAACTGGAGGATATAAGACAAGAAGCCACGGCGCTTCTTGACGCTTTATATCCTGAGCCTTCGCTGGAAGAACCCGCGCCGCCGCCTTTAACCAACGCCGAGGCGGCATTTATAGAAGATACGAAGAGTATGGCAACCTATTGTGCAATAGTGTATCACGCCGCTATAAAAAATTCCAACCCCAGTAAGCCTGGGCATGGGCAGGGCCGGTAGTTTTTGTCTGAAATGGATCCCGGCCTTCGCCGGGATGACGGCTTTCTTAAGTTCGCTTCGCTCACTAACGAAAACTAGTCATTTCCCCAACCAGCTCCGCGCCTGAACGTCGAACACGCGGCGGTGCTCGTCCAACGCAAACCGGTCCGTCATGCCGGCGATGAAGTCGGCGGTGACCATGGCGGTGATGGGCGTTTTAGGGGCGTTGACCTGCTCGCGCCAGCCGTCCGGCAGGCATTCCGGCTCGGCAAGGAAGAAGCCGAATAAATCCTTGACGACGCGCCGCGCCTTGCTGGCCATGCGGTTGACCTTGTAATGGCGATACATGTTTTTCATCAGGAAGGCTTTCAGCGCCAGGTTGGTTTCCTGCATGGCCGGCGAGAACGCCACCAGCGGCTTTCCGAGTTTACGGATATCTTCCGGCTTTTCGATGTGGGCGTTGTCGATGTTGTGCATGGTCTGCGTGATGAGGTCGGTGACCATGCGGTTGATGAGGCGGCGGATGACTTCGTGCGTCAGGCGCTGTTCCGATAAACCGGCATATTGCGTGCGCACTTCGCGCACGATGCGGCCGACGGTTTCGACCTCGGCGAGCTGCTCCATGCTGAAAAGCCCGGCGCGAAGGCCGTCGTCGATGTCGTGGTTGCTGTAGGCGATGTCGTCGGCCAGCGACGCTACTTGCGCCTCGCCGCTGGCATAGGTATCCAGTTCGAGGTCGTGCTTGTCGTTATATTCCTTCAAGGGGCGCGGCAGCGATCCGGTCGGCTCGCGGCCGATGAGCTTGTTCAAAATCGAGGTCGGGCTGCGCTTGATTAAGGGGCCGTTGTGCTTGGCGATGCCTTCCAGCGTTTCCCAAGTTAAATTGAGGCCGTCGAAATCGGCGTAGCGTTGCTCCAGGGAAGTTACGAGGCGCAGCGTATGGGCGTTGTGGTCGAAGCCGCCGTAGGGCTCCATGACTTCGCCCAGCGCGTCCTCGCCGGCGTGACCGAACGGCGTGTGCCCCAAATCATGTGCCAGCGCCAGCGTTTCGGCCAAATCTTCATTCAGGCGCAGCGACCGGCACATCGAGCGCGCCAGCTGTGATACTTCGAGGCTATGCGTCAGGCGCGTGCGGTAATGGTCGCCCTCGTGGTTGACGAAGACCTGCGTCTTGTATTCCAGGCGGCGGAAAGCGGTGGAATGGATGATGCGGTCGCGGTCGCGCTGGAAGACGGTGCGCGTGTTGCTCTCCGGCTCGCGGTGCAAACGCCCGCGGCTTTTTTCCGGCGAGCAGGCATAGGCGGCCAATTCGTGCTGTTTGGTGTTATAAAGGGTCATAGGGGAAAAAGTGATAGCGGGAAGCGGCAGAAAAAACAACCGGTTTGCGCAGCCTCTTGCTATTCCAGCGAAATTGCCCCATATTTAACCTATGCAAACCCAGATTGAGCCTAGTTCTTCGACAGTGCCGCCGGCAGCGTTTTCGCTGACGGAAAGCGCCGCGGCGCGCATCAACGAGCTCAAGAAAGCCGAGGGAAAACCGAGTTTACGCTTTCGCGTGTCGGTAAAAGGCGGCGGCTGCTCCGGTTTCCAGTATGAATTCACGCTCGATGACGCGGCTCCCGGTGAAGGCGATACCGTTGTCAATAATTTCGGCGCCGAGGCGATTGTTGACGATGTATCGCTCGGCATCCTCAAAGGCTCGGTGCTCGATTACACCGAAGATTTGGCGCAAGCCGGTTTCCTCATCAAAAACCCCAACGCCACCGCCAAGTGCGGGTGTGGGAATAGTTTTTCGGTCTCTCTCTAGTGATTACGGTTGCGACCTGGAACGTAAACTCCGTCAAGGCGCGGCTTACACATCTGCTGGAGTGGCTCAAGGCCGAGAAGCCCGACATCGTGTTGTTGCAGGAACTCAAATGCCTCGACGAGGCGTTTCCGAAAATGGAGATCGAGGATCTCGGTTATAATATCGCCACGCATGGGCAGAAAACCTATAATGGCGTTGCCATCCTTTCCAAATTTCCGCTCGAAGATGTCAAAAAAGGATTGCCGGGTGATGATGGCGATATTCAGGCAAGATATATAGAAGCGGTGGTAAGCATTAAGAGGGATTCGGGATTAGGGATTAGGGATTGGGGAAATAAAAATTCTTCTAACCCTAATGCCCAATCCCCAATCCCCAATCCCCCTACTGCTATACGCGTGGCTTCCGTCTATGTCCCCAACGGGCAGGATGCCGAGTCGGATAAATTCCAATATAAGATCAAATTTTTAGACCGCCTGCACGCGCATATGAAAACATTGCTCGGTTATGGCGAGATATTAGTTGTCGGCGGCGACTACAATATCGCACCGGAAGACCGCGACGTGCATGATCCCAAAGCCTGGGCGGGAAGCGTGCTGACGCATGACGAGGTGCGCGCGCGCTTCAGGAAAATAGTACACCTGGGAATGTATGATGCCTATCGCGTCAGCAATCCCGATGGCAACGACTATAGCTGGTGGGATTACCGCGCCGGGGCGTTTCACCGGGATGACGGGCTGCGCATCGATCATTTTTTATTGTCGGCGCAGGCAGCGGATGCATTACAGGGCTGCCGTGTCGAAAAAAACCTGCGGGCGCTGGACAAGCCTTCGGATCATGCGCCGGTGGTGATAGAGATGGTAATTGGAAAAGACGGTAATTAGTAATTGGAATTATTTTCCAATTACCAGCTACCAGCTACCATCCCGACACTGGGCTGGCGGCGATTTTCACCGTGTTGCGGCCGCTGTGCTTGGCGGAGTAGAGCGCTTCGTCGGCGCGTTTCAACAATGATTCCGGGCTGTCGTTTTCCTGATGCAGGTTGGCAACGCCAATCGACACCGTGCGCTGAATAGTTTCGCCGGCGGCATTGATTTTAAACGGCGTCGCCTCAACGATTTCACGCATGCGGTTGGCAGCGCCCAGTGCCGCCTGCGGATCAGTTTCCGGCATCAGCAGGACGAACTCCTCGCCGCCGAAACGCGCCGCCAGATCCGACGAGCGCGAAACGTGAATGATGAGGTCAGCCAACTGTTTCAGCACCATGTCGCCGGCGTCGTGTCCGTGCGTATCGTTGACTAATTTGAAATGATCCATGTCCATCATCATCAGTGCCAGATGCTTGCTGTTGGTCAGCGACTGCTTGACCATGTTGGCAAGGTGCGTGTTGAGGTAATGGCGGTTGTACAAGCCGGTCAGCGCGTCGGTGACGGCCATCGACATGCTCTGCTGGTATTGCGATTTCAGCGCCTCCTGATATTTCTTGCGGCGGATCTGCATGCGCACGCGCGCCGTCATTTCATTCTTGTCGACCGGCACCGTGAGGTAATCGTTGATGCCCATCTCGAGCGCCTTGAACATGGTGTGCTTGTCATCCTCGTCGACCAGCACCAGAAGCGGCACGTTGCGCGTTTCCTCCTGACTTTTGATCTGCGACGCCAGGCGCAAACCGTCGGTGCCGGCGGCAAGCAGCGTACTGATAATCACCGCGTCGTAACTCCCGCCGCTGGCTTTGACCAACGTCTGTTCGGGATCGGTCAGCCATTCGACGCTGTATTTTTCCTTGAGCTTGGCCACGACCTGCTTGCCCTGCACTTCGTCGTCATCGACGAGCAGCACGCGCGCGCCATCGAAATCGGAAACGAAGGTGTTGGTCGCGCCTTGCCTCAAGCCCATCTGCAGGCTGGTTTTATCGCGCAGGCGCAGCTCGTCCAAAAGCATCTTGATGCGCACCAAGGATTTCACGCGCGCAAACAGCGCCATGTCGTTGATCGGCTTGGTCAGGAAATCGTCGGCGCCGGCTTCCAAGCCTTTCAGTCGGTCGGATTTTTCCGAGAGCGCCGTCACCATCACCACCGGGATGTGCGAAAGCTCGGCGTCTTCTTTCAGTTTCTTGCAGGTCTCGAATCCATCCATGCCCGGCATCATGATGTCGAGCAAAATCAAATCCGGCTTGTGCTCCTTGGCCTTGGCCAGCGCCTCGAAACCGTCCTTGGCGGTGATGACGTCGTAATATTCGCTGGCGAGCTTGGCCTCCAGCAGCTTGATGTTGGCCAGTACATCGTCGACGACGAGAATTTGCGCGGTCATAGATTAGACCAACTCCTCCTCGCCCAGAAACCTGCGCACCGTATTCAAAAACGACACGATGGAAATGGGTTTGGAGATATAGGCTTCGCAGCCGGCGGAGAGAATTTTTTCCTCGTCGTCTTTCATGGCGAATGCGGTGACGGCGATGATGGGGATAGAGCTGATGTTAGCGTCCGCCTTGAGCTGGCGCGTGACATCGAGGCCGGAGATTTCCGGCAGCTGGATGTCCATCAGGATAAGGTCGGGGCGTTCGTCCTTGGTCAGCCGGATCGCTTCCCTGCCCTCCTTGGTTTCGATGGTTTCATAACCGTGCGCCGTCAAAAGGTCGCGGAACAGTTTTAGATTGAGGTCGTTGTCTTCGACGATCAGGATTCTTTTTTTCATGCGATGTTGCGGGAGGTTATTGTTAGCGTCGAACCATTGTAGAAGCCCAATCCTTAAAATTATGTTTACTGCCGGAAAATAAATACGCTAACTGTATTCCATGTTCATGCTGGAAACGGAAGGCGCGCATCCTTCGACGCTGCTGTGCCTTACAGCGTTGCAGAATCTCGCTGACCGCGATTTCCACAACATCCTCGATATGGGCTGCGGCAACGGCATACTGGCGGTGACGGCGGCGCACCTGTGGCCGACCGCGCACGTGCTGGCAGCGGATATTTCGCCCAAGGCCGTTGAGGATGCGACAACCGCCTTCGCCCGGCATGGGCTGAAATCCCGTGCCACCGCCATCCGCAGCGACGGGTTCTCGCAGGCGCACCTCCGTGAAAACGCGCCTTACGACCTTATTTGCTGCAACCTGCTCGCGGGCGTAGTGACGGGCATGGCGAAAGATATGAAAAAGTGCTTAAAACCAGATGGTTATGCGCTAATATCCGGTATCATGGCCTGGCAGGCGACGGAAATGGAACAGGTCTATACCGGCTTAGGCTTTGAAATCATTGATAAAATAGCAGATTCCCCGTGGCTGGCCACCACGCTCTGTCACAAAAGCGACACATGAATTTCCCCGTTGTCACAAAACGTTAACTTGTAGGGTTTATAAGGGTTAGGTTAAGCTGTAGGTGAGTGAAAAACCGTATGGATTTATATGAGTTTCGCCGAGCCTAAAAATATCGGATTATTGCAGCAGCTGCCGCAAGGGGCGCAGGACCAATATAACCGCCTGCACGCGGCGATGGAAGCCGTCGATAAAAAAAGCCCCGACCGCGATAAACCCGTGTTCACAAAATTCCTCAACGATTCGATCGAAGATCTGGGACGCCAGAACCAGTTTTATCAATCGACACTGGACCGCGCGCATCAGGGAAACATTCCGGTCAACGGCAAAAAATTGCAGGACAAAAGCATCGCCGCGCACCAGCAATTCGTCGCCAATTTTGCCAGTAATGTCGCGCCGCAATTCGGCGCCGACGGCCAGAAAGATTTCAACGACCTCGGCAAGGAAATGAATAAAACCATGGCCAGCGACGTCATCGGCAATGTCTATGACGAGGAAAAAGGATTTAAGTGGAGCGGCATCATCGGCGGCTTGCTGGGCGGCTTGCTCTTGAATACGCTAAGCGGCGGCGCCGGCGGCTGGTTCGGCTGGCTGATGATCGCCGTCGGCGCCATCGTCGGCAGCTGGATCGGCAGCCAGACCGGTGACGCCATCGGCAATCGCCTCGGCAAAGACGAAACATCAAAACAGCCGGCGGCGGGGCAAGGCAAAGCCAAAGCGTTCGACCCGGTGGCGCAGAAACGGCGCGAATCCGCCGAAGCGCTGGCGGCAAAATTGGAAGAAGAGAAAAAAGCGGCGGAAAAACACGGCCTTTCCGGCGGCGAAAATATCGAGGATAAGCATGGCGCCCAGCTGCCCGGCCAGCCGACCCCATCCAAGCAACCAACTGATAAAGCTAAAACTTCTCAACCGGATACGCCGTAAACCCATGCACATAAACGCAATTGTAACAATTCTGAAGTATACTGGCAGGCCGATGTCACAAAAGGTTCATTTGTTAATGCCGGGCAACGTGAGATAATAAGGCATCAAGAGCTAAGACAGGAAAAAATTATGGGCGACGAAGCAAAAACCACCGAAGAAACCACCCTGCAAAAAGTGCAGAAGTGGGCGGCTAATCTTCCTCAGGACATGAGTGAAAACGGCAAGGTCGTCGTCGATTACGTCAAGAACGCCAGCGGTAAAATCGGCGAGGCCGTTCTGGACAAGGAAGGCAACCCCGATATTCAGGCGCTGATAAGGGCCGGCGGCGAAGGCGTGGATAAATTAAAAACAGCCGGCAAAAATCTGGCGGACAAAGGCCTGGCGTTCTACGAAGAGGAAGGCCCCAAGGTCGCCGAAACACTGGAGAACAACAAGTTCGGCATCGGCGGCGGATTGCTGGCGATGATACTCGGCATGAGCCTGCTTGAGATGGGGCCGATCGCAGCGCTTTTAATCGGCCTGCTGGTGTTCGCCGCCATCAGCGTCATAGGCGGCGACGAAAACGGCCTACTGAAAGAGTACGGCCCGCAGAAAAAGAAAGACAACGAGCAGGAAAAAGGCGTATACGGCCTCGACAAGGACCGCGATGGAAAGATTTCGGCGGCGGAGCTTGATGTGAATAAGGATGGCAAACTTGCCGAAGAAGATAAAAAACTCATCGCGCAGCAGGTCGGCGACGCCGATAAAGTGAAAACGCTTTTCGATAATTTAGCCAAGCAGGGCGTGCAATTCGATGGCAAAGAAGTCAAAAACATCGCGCAGCAATACACCCCCTCGCCAGCCGAATTAGGATCCACCAAAAAAGGACTGTAATTTACTTTCCGATTTTGCCTAAAAAAACCGCCCCATAAAAAGGGCGGTTTTTTTTATTATCATCCTGAGCGTAGCGAAGCGGAGTCGAAGGATCTTTTCAGGTTGCAGCGGTAAAGTTCCTTCGACTTCGGCCTTACGGCCTTCGCTCAGGATGACAGCGCTCTCCGCCCCTTCACCAACTCACTTACAATCTCCGGATTGGTGAGCGTCGAGGTGTCGCCGAGATTTTCGGTGTCGCCCTCAGCGATTTTGCGCAGGATGCGGCGCATGATTTTTCCCGAGCGCGTCTTGGGCAATTGCGGCGTGAAGTGGATGAAGTCAGGCGTGGCGATGGGGCCTAAGGTTTTTCTTACCCATTGCTTCAAGTCTTTTTCCATCGCCTCACTGGACGTGACACCCGTCGCCAGCGTCACGAAGCAGTAAATCCCCTGCCCTTTGATCTCGTGCGGGACGCCGACCACCGCCGCTTCGGTGACGTGATCGTGGCCGACCAGCGCGCTTTCGATGTCGGCCGTGCCCAAGCGGTGGCCGGAGACTTTCAGCACGTCATCGGCGCGGCCGGTGATCCAGTAATAGCCGTCAGCGTCGCGGCGGGCGTTGTCGCCGGTGAAATAAAGACCGGGGTATTGCGAGAAATAGGTTTCCTCGAAACGCTGGTGGTTGCCGAATACGGTATGCATCTGCCCCGGCCACGAATCGGCGATGCAGAGTTGCCCCTCGCACGCGCCTTCCAGCACTTTCCCCTCTGCATCGACGATCACCGGCTTCACGCCGAAGAACGGCCAGCACGCCGAGCCGGGCTTGAGGTCGGTAGCGCCGGGGAACGGGGTAATGAGATGGCCGCCGGTCTCCGTCTGCCACCAGGTATCGACAATGGGGCAATGCTTGTTGCCGACGACGCGGTGATACCATTGCCACGCTTCGGGGTTGATCGGCTCGCCGACGCTGCCCAAGAGGCGCAAACTTTTGCGCGATGTTTTTTCGACAAAGGCGTCGCCGTCGCGCATCAGGGCGCGGATGGCGGTGGGCGCGGTGTAAAAAATCGTGACCTTGTGCTTGTCGATCACCTGCCAGAAGCGCGAGGCATCAGGATAGCTGGGGACGCCTTCAAACATCACCTGCGTTGCGCCGTTTAACAGCGGGCCGTAGACGATGTAGGTGTGGCCCGTGATCCAGCCGACATCGGCCGTGCACCAGAAGGTATCATTTCCCTCCCCCGCAGGGGGAGGGTTAGGGTGGGGGGTGGTTGCGGCATTATCTTTACTTAAGGTGTTTGCTGCACCACCCCTCCCCCTTCCCCCTCCCTCAAGGGGAGGGGGAGATTTATAATCGAACGTATATTTAAACGTGACCGCGCTATAGACCATATATCCGGCCGTCGTGTGCAGTACGCCTTTGGGTTTGCCGGTGGAACCGGAGGTGTAGAGGATGAACAGCGGGTCGTTTGCGTCCATGGCTTCCGGCGGGCAATCGGCGGAGGCTTTCGCCATCTCCTCGTGATACCACACGTCGCGCGGATTCCATGCAATCTTACCGCCCTGCCTATGCCGAAGCGAAGCTGCTTCGGCTTCGCGCAGGCAGGCGGTGTGTTTGACGACGATGACGCGCTTCACGAATTCCAGATTTTTTATCGCCTCGTCGACATTGGCTTTGAGCGGAATAATTTTGCCACCGCGCCGGCCCTCGTCGGCGGTGATGACGATCTTGCTGCCGCAATCCTCGATGCGGCCCTTGATGGCATCGGCGGAAAAGCCGCCGAAAATCACCGAATGCACGGCACCGATGCGCGCGCAGGCGAGCATACTCACCATCGCCTGCGGAATCATCGGCAGGTAGATGCTGACGCGGTCGCCTTTTTTTACGCCGTTGCTTTTCAGCACATTGGCCAGACGGCAGACTTCTTCGTGCAGCTCTTTATAGGTGATGATTTTCGATTCTCTGGGGTCGTCGCCTTCCCAAATGATAGCCGTTTGGTTGCCGCGTTTTTCGAGATGGCGATCGAGACAATTTTCGCTGATATTTAATTTTGCACCCTGAAACCACTGGATCGACACCGGCGAAATGAAGGATGTGTTTTTTACGCGGTCCCACTTCCTGTGCCAGAGGAAAGGCTCGGCCTGCTTGGCCCAGAAAGCATCGGGCTGCTCTTGTGATTCCTTATACATCTGCTCGTAACGTTCGCGATTAATATACGCGCGCTCGCGCCATTCCTTGGTTACGGGGACCAATGTTTCCGGCGCGCTTTGCTTTATGCTTTCAGGTCGCGATGGCATAAGGTTACCTCATAGTTTCTTTTGCATAAAAAATCAGTGAGTTTTTTCGCCACATGCACCGAACGGTGCCGGCCGCCGGTGCAGCCGACGGCGATCGTGACCGACGTTCTTTCGTCGGTAAAATAACGCGGCAGCGTGGTTTCCAGGAGCGATGCCAGTTTCGAGAAAAATGCGGCGAAATCGGGATCGGTTTCGATGTAGGCGGCGGCTTTGGCATCGAGCCCGGACAAGTGCGATAGCGCCGACTCGTAAAACGGATTTTTTAAGAAGCGTACGTCGAATACCAGCTCCGCCTCGGGCGGCAGCCCGCGCTTGAAAGAAAACGAAAGTACAGTGATGTCGCCCGGCATACCGTTAATCTACGGCAACGGCGCTTTTGGGGCAAGTTACTTACACGTCGTCGCTGCTGGCGGTAAGAAGGGCGTAAAGCGCGCCGGCGTCTTTAATCAGGCGCAACGCCTGACAGAGCTCTTTGTTTCGCAGAAGGCGCGAAGCCAGCGCTATGGATTTCAGATGCTCGGTGTTGGCCGTAACCGGAGACAACAGCACGAATATCAGATCGACTGGCTCGCCGTCAGCGGCGCCGAATTCGACCGGGTGCTCCAGCGTCGCAAACAGCGCAAAGGTTTTTGTCAGGTTTTCAAAGCGACCTTGCGGGATGGCAGCGCCGCCGCCAACACCGGTGCACACGGCCTGCTCACGCTGCATCAGCACGTCAAAAATCGTGTCGGCATCGAGGCCGGTCAGCGGCTCGGCATGCGCCGACAGCAGCCGCAACGCATTCTTTTTGGTCGGGCAATCGAGCCATGGCAGTATGGCTTTGGTGGAGAGAATGACGGGAAGTTTCATAGGGTAGACGTGCGGAGCGCTACGCCGCCTTGCCTTCCGGGTCGACCCAGGAAATATTGCCGTCGACGCGGCGGTAGACGACGTTGAGGCGCCCGTGCGCCTTATTGAAGAACAATAGCGCCGGCAGGTCCTGCAAATCCATTTTCATTACCGCTTGACTCACCGTCAGCGTTTCGATGGCGGTCGGCTTTTCGGCGATAATGAGGCCGGCGTGCTTATCGTCTTCCTGTTCGCCGGTTTCGGGCGGAAGCACGTATTTCCGACCGTGCACACTTTTAGCCTCTACTTCCGCGCCGCCCATGCTCTGCTTGTTATGATGGTTGGTGATCTTGCGCTTGTAGCGGCGCAGCTGCTTGGAAACGCGCTCCAGCGCTTCGTCAAACGCGGCGTAGACCTCTTCGCTCTGGCCGCGGCCGCGGATGGTAAGCCCCGCATGCGTGCCCAGATTTCCGGTGATGTCGACGCGGAACAGATGCGCCTCGCGCGAGACAACGGCGTGCATGTTGGAAACGCGATCGATGTATTTGGCTACGTGCTCGCCGATCTGTTTTTCCATATGCGTGCGCAGCGCCTCGCCCACCTCGACGCCCTTGCCGGAAATTTGAATTTGCATAGATAAACCCGTTTGTTAGTGGAATTTAGGAGGCCGGAGGATAACGCTTTGCGCCTCAAGCGTCAATGGTTGTTATAAACCTTGCGTCTTCAACCGCTTGCGCTTGGGGCTGGAGGGAATCGAGAGCGCCTCGCGGTATTTGGCGACCGTGCGGCGGGCGACGGTGATGTTACGCTCGGCCAGAAGAGCGACGAGTTCATCGTCCGACAGCGGCTTTTCCGGTGATTCTTTCCCTATCAATTCGCTGATGTGGTGCTTGACCGCCTGCGACGACACGTCGTCACCACCGCCGGCACGGCTCAAAGCCGAAGTGAAAAAATATTTAAGCTCGAACGTGCCGCGAGGGCAGACCAGAAATTTACCGTTGGTGACGCGGCTGATGGTGCTTTCGTGGTAGCCGGTTTCGACGGCGATGTCTTTCAGCGTCATCGGCTTCATGTAACGCACGCCCAAACGGAAAAACGCGTCCTGCTGCTTGACCAGCTCGCTGCCGACCTTGAGCAGCGTGTCGGCGCGCTGCTTCAGCGCCCGCACCAGCCAGTTGGCGGAATTGAACTGCTCGGAGAGGTAGGGCTTGTCTTTGCGATTACGGCTATCGGCGGTGACTTTCTTGTAATAGCGCAAATTCACCATGATTTTCGGAAAATTATTCATGTTGAGCTCGACGTGCCAGTTGCCGTCCAGCTGGCGGCGCACAAAAATATCCGGCTCGACCGCCTGCACGACGTCATGCTGAAAACGCGCGCCGGGCTTTGGGTTAAGCTCACGCACCTCGGCCACCATCTGCTTTAAGTCCTCGGCATCGACGCCGCATTTCTTGCGCAGCTCATCGAATCTCCCGTCGCCCAGCAAATGCAAATGATCGAGCAGCAACTGCATCGCCGGATCGAGACGATTTTTATCCTTAAGCTGCAAACCCAGGCATTCCGCCAGCGTGCGCGCGCCGATGCCCGGCGGGTCGAACCGCTGCAGCAGTTTCAATACGGTTTCAACCTCCGCCACCTCGACGCCCAGTTTTTCCGCCAGCGGCGTCAAATCTTCCTTGATGTAACCGGCTTCATCGATGATGTCGATCAGGTGCGCGCCGATCAGCCGCTCCACCGCGTCGCCGACATCCATGTGCAGCTGCTCCAGCAGATGCTCGCGCAGCGTTTTCCCCTGCGACGGATTGTTCTCAATGCGGTATTCGTCGTCGCCGTCCCAATCGCCGCCTCCGGACGAAGACGTCGCCGCCGAGCGCAAATAATCGGTTTCGATGTCGGCGCTATCGTCCATGCCCTGATCATCGACGGCGTAATCTTTTTCCATGTCGGGCGTGAAATTGTCCTCGCTCTCGAAATCGGCTTCGCGCGGCGTGTCTTCCTCCAGCGCGCCCTCTTCCGGCGGCGCTTCGCCGGCGGCGCGCTCTTCCTCCGGCGCATCGCCCTCTTCCTGCGCTAAAAACGGGTTTTTCTCCAGCTCCTGCTCAACGAATTCCTTAAGCTCAAGCGACGTCGCCTGCAGCAACTTAATCGACTGCTGCAGCTGCTGCGTCATGACCAGGGATTGCCCCTGGCGCAATTCCAAACGAGGACCGGTTTTCATAGGCCGCCATTATATACGTTCTTCGTTACGACATACAAGCCGTCAACCGTCTTGCCAAATAATTATTGCGCCGGCGTGGCAGCAGCGGCAGGCGGTGTTTCCGCAGCCGGGGCCGCGTCCGGTTTTTTTTCTTCTTCCTTTTTCGGCACGCTATTGGGAACGGAAAGCAACGTGCGCGTCGTCGGCGCCGTTTTCGGGTCGCGAAAATAGGAACCGCGCATGACGATGATGGTGACGCGGCGATTACGGGGCGAGGTCGGCTCCTGCGGCACCAGCAGTTCCTTGTCGCCCATGGCGATGATTCTGGCGACGCGGTCCGGTTCAAGCTGCGTCGTACTCAAAAACCGCCGCGAAGCCAGCGCGCGGTCGGCGGAGAGCTCCCATTTGGTGTAGTTGGGGTTGACGGTCGCGCCCGACGTGTCGGTATGGCCGATGATGGTGATGTTGTTGGGCATGCGGCTCACGATGTTGGCCATCGAATCGAGCACTTTCTTGCCGACGTCGGTCAGCGTCGCACCGCCGGGCACGAACATCGGTTTCTTGGCGTCGTCGATCATGTCGATCTTCATGCCTTCCGGCGTTTCCTGCGTGACGACGCTGTCTTTCAAATCCTTCAGTTCCGGATCTTCCTGCAGCGACTGGTTGATCTGCTCGTTGGCCTGCTTGAATTCCTCGGCGTCCTCGGTGTTCTCCTGCTTGGCCATGGCGGCAGTGCTCTCGGCGTTCTCGTCGGGCTTCACTACCTCCGTCGGCGTTTCCGGCGCCGGGCCCTGCTTCACCTGGCCGACAACGATGCCCACCGGCGCCAACTCACTTTTGGAGATGCCTTTTTCCGTATTGCTCGCGCCGCCCTGGAAGCCGATGCCTTTCGAGTCCTTGATGCCGATCGTCGGCGTGAAATAATCGGCGATGCCGGCGCGCGTCTCCGGCGAGGTAACGTTCAAAAGCCACAACAGCAGGAAGAACGCCATCATCGCCGTCACGAAGTCGGCATACGCGACCTTCCACGCGCCGCCATGGTGGCCGTGGCCGCCCTTCTTGATGCGCTTGATGATGATCGGCGCTAGTGGTTTATCGTCAGCCATAATGAACAGTGTCGCACAAAAAATTTAAGAAATGGTTTTTCCCGCAGCTAGTTTACCCCTTCTTATACACCCACACCTGCGCCGGCGGGATATTAGCCAGCACCGTTCTGACGCGTTGCCCGAACAGCCCGTATTTGCGCAGCGTATGCTGGCTGACAGGCGATTTAGGGCCATAGGTGAATTGAATGATCTTCCCTGTATCGCCGATCGCTTCTGCCATGCGTGCCTCGATGACGGTTTGCAGTGCGCGCGGCATGGATAAGAGCGGCAGGCTGGAGACGATGGCGTTGACATCTTTGATGCCGCGCTCGCTGATTGCCTTGTCCAGCATGGCCGCATCGGCACAGATAATATGCAATTGCGGAAAATTCTGGGTAAGAAACTTGTGCAGCCGCGTATCGCGCTCGACAATAATCAGCTTATCCGGCGAAATGCCGGTCTGTACCAGCGCCTGCGTTACCGCGCCGGTGCCCGCCCCCAGTTCGATGACGATGCCCGGCGCGCCCAGATCAATCTGCGCCGCCATCGCCCGCGCCAACATGCGCGAACTGGGCATCACCGCGCCCATGGCAAAGGGCGAGCGTATCCAGGCGCCGATGAAATTCCGGCCGTGGAGCGACGGTCGTCTCAGCGCCGCCAGCAGCAGATTCCTAGTGCTTTGAGCGAGGCGCAGCATGGGCGATCTGGTTGACGGCGGCCTGTATCTTCAGCTCGAGAAACTGGCGGCCGTAATTGGCGGAGGCCAGGGTCGAATCACCCATAGCGCCGGTGGATTTATAGTCGTTTTCGGTATGCGGCCCGCGCAACTCGTTGCGGACACCCTGCGCATCGAGCGTCATCAGCTCGGACGTATCCTCAAGGCCGGCATGCGCTCCCGGATTCAGCACCTTGATGCCGATAGACTCTACCCACTTGTCCTGACCGTTATTGCCATAATAATCGGGGACGTTGATGACGCGCACGCCGCTGCTTTGCCACATCTCGCTCAGCTTGGCCGCGACCTGCTTCTGCACGCTCTGGCTGCCGCCGTGATCGCCGACGAAACAAATCAGCTTGAAGCCGTTTTGCTTCAGGCTTGTCGCTGCGTCCTGCAGCAACAAAGCAAAAGTGCCGTCTGATACCGAGATCGTGCCGGGAAACTGCATATGGCCTTCCGGCGGGTCGATGCGGCCTTCAGGCACGTAGGCGATGACCGGTGCGACGACAGCGTTTTGCAGCCGCTTGGCGATCTCGCCGGTGGTATAGCGGACGATGGTATTATGCTTGCCGGTGACCATGTGCGGGCCGTTCTGCTCGGTGCCGCCGGTGGGCACGATGACGGTGGTGACGCCGCCCTGGATGCGGTCGCGGATTTCCATCCATGTCATGTCTTCCATATAGACTTTGCTGGTGTCGTAGGCGTGCGCGGGAGCACTACCGACGGCTGTAATTGCCGCCAGCCCGCAAGCAAGCATCTTTATTCTTTTCATCATAATGTCATTCATCGTATCATCTTGTACCATGAACAAACAAAAAATCGACCAAATATTCACTCGCTTTGCCGCGCAGAGCAAGGCGCCCAAGACCGAGCTTCATTTCACCAACGACTATACGCTGCTGGTGGCGGTGGTGCTTTCGGCGCAGGCGACCGACAAAGGCGTCAATAAAGCCACCCCTGCCCTTTTTAAAGCCGCCGATACGCCGCGGAAAATGCTGAAGCTGGGCGAGGCCGGGCTTAAAAAATATATCAAGACCATCGGGCTTTTTAATGCAAAGGCCAAAAACATTATCGGCTTAAGCAAAAAACTGATCAGCGATTTTGACGGGAAAATACCCCACTCGCATGAAGAATTGATGACGCTTCCGGGCGTCGGCAGAAAAACGGCGAACGTCTGGCTGAACTGCGCTTTAGGACACCCCACCATCGCCGTCGACACGCATGTGTTTCGCGTCGCGAATAGAATCGGTTTTTGCAAAACCAAAACGCCGGAGGCGACGGAATTCGCGCTTGAAAAAGTTATTCCGGATAAATGGAAACACCATGCGCACCACTGGCTGATATTGCATGGGCGTTATACCTGTGTGGCGCGTAAGCCTAAATGCAAAGAATGCATTATCAATAACTTATGCGAATATTCCGATAAAACCGTAACCTAATCTTAACACAACATTCACCGGCCGTGGGATAGAATGGTTCTATCCCTATGGCCGCATCCGGTAAAACCATCGAGCAGGATTTTCTCCGTAAACTGAAAGAGTTTGCGGCGCGCGGCTACGCTTTCGAATCCGGGCATTCGCTGCGAAAGGGAACGCGGCAGGACCGGGATGCCAAAGGCACGCAACGCGAAGCATTTGATGCCTACATTGAAGGCTTCTCGGAAGATCATCGGCACGGTTATTTCGAGATTCCTACCGGCGTTGGAAAAACCGCACTGTTCATCGCACTGGTCAAGAATTATTTTGATGCGGCGGACGGCAAAAGAAATGTTCCGCGCTCGCTCATCGTGGTGCCCAGCGAAAAGCTCGCGGTGCAGACCGCGCAGGCGCTGGCGAAGTTCCTGCCGGAGCTTGCCCCCACCATCGAAACGGACGACGACCAGGGCCGCGAAATAGACTGGGAGAACAGCCACGTCGGGCTGCAGTACAGTAAAATGAAACACGCCGACCGCAAGCCGCGCGTGCTCATCACCACTTATCAGTCCTTGAACGGCGACCGCGAGGATAAGGTTTACCCGCCCGATGAATACGGCTTGGTGATTTACGACGAAGGCCACGCGCTGACGGCTGGCCAGTACGGCATGGCGGTGGACAAGTTCAGCAAGTCCATCCAGCTTGCGGTATCGGCGACGCCCGAATACTCGGAGGAAAAAACCGTCTCCGCCCGCCTGCCGCACCGTTATTATGGCATTTCTATCGGCGACGCCGTCAACCGCGGCGATTTGTGCAACCCGCGCCCGGTGCTGCTCAAGACCAACTACACGGTGGATAAGGCGAAGTTCAAGAAATACGTCGAGCAGCGCAAAGGCGCACCGCTCACGGACGCACAGTTGACCAGCCTGCTTAACGAGCAGACCCGCAACCGCGCCGCCATGGAAGCCTATCTCCTGGGCGCCGACCCCGACAGCGGCGAACGCTATCTCGGCCAGAACGGCATGATCTTCTGCGGCAGCACCGACCACGTGGACGATTTCACCCGCCAGTTCGACGACCTCATCGACAAGCCAAAATACCGCCCGGTGCGCCAGTGGCTGAAGGAGGAAGGCGTTGAACTCATCGCCCCGGTGCATGGAAAAATCAAGGGCGCGTGGCTCAAGAAGGGGCTGCTTGCAAACGGCAATGGCAAAGTAATCACGGAAGGCAGAAAATACGAGGGCAATAAGGAATGGTACAGCGAAGCGGAAATTTTCGACCTGCACGCCAAAGGAAAGATCCTGCTGCTGGCGTCGGTGAAGAAACTGAAAGAGGGCTACGATTCGCCGCGCGACAGCATCATCATAGACACGGTGGACCGCTTGTCAAAAGTGGATGCCACCCAGATCGTCGGCCGCGGATTCCGCCTCAATCCTCCCAACGCAGAATACAATGATCCGGGCAATCCCGACAAAACCTGCACCGTCATCAACATGGTGGATAGAAACACGCACGAGCTTTACGCCGACAAGCCGCAGATGCTGCCGATCTACTGCGCCGAGATCATCGAAGGCGTGGAATTCAGGAAGCCCATGCGCCGCAAGCACCTCACCCAGCGCTTCTCCAAGCACCCGCCGGAAATCAACGCCACGCTGGAAGATTCAGGCTTCAAGCTGGAGACGGATATAGAGAGGGTGAGGGAAATCAGCAAAAAAAATAAGGGGAATAGAGAAAACCTTGATGGCCCTTATTTACCGGAAAGCAAAAAATATTGGATTTTAGCCGGTAGATTGCATGGATGCATGGCGGTAAAGGTAGACACACTACCGCAAAATGCAAAGCTACTTATGCATACCTGCACTAAATTGCTAGATGAGCAACCAAATCGCCGGTGGGAATTACCAGCCGATAAACGACTTAATCTGAAAGCCGGTTCTTATAAAACCTCCGAAGTAATCAACTTATATAAAAGTATAAGTTATGACAAACCTGTTCCTTATTTTGATCCAAGAATGGCTCTCTTTATCAGAAAAGAAATGGGATTGCCTAATCTGCTTCCGGATGACAAGAAGCATTGGATACCCGCAAGCACTAATGGGTGTAGTAAGATTGGCGTCGAAAGAAGTAAACTACATACGGTGGCGCTTTACCGAATCTGCGAAAGATTAAGCCGCCTCGATAAAATCGGGGGCATGTCCACTGATGAAGTAATTGGAAAGTTTACCAACAAAGGCCAGGATGAAATCTATTATTTCGATCCCCGATTATTGAAGAAAAATTTAATTACCAAGGATATGGTAAAAGAAGAGGCAAAAAAAATATTGGCATCGGGTGATAAATCCTTGTTAAAAATAAAACCTCCAAGTAGGCAAAAATCTTTTGCTAAAGAACTTCTTGAAAATGAAATACACCGAAGCCCTGAACGGGATCGCTAAAACTTATTCGTCAGCGGGGTAACGGTAGTCTTTGCCGAATTGCATGGGCGTTATACCTGTGTGGCGCGTAAGCCGAAATGTAAATTGTGTATTATCAATAACTTATGTGAATATTCTGATAAAACCGTCACATAATCTTCACATTATTGAAACTGGATATTTGCTAGAATGAGGCAGTTATAACCCAGCAAAGAGGATGTTATGAAAGACGATAAAAAACCCGAAGCAGCGGAAGTGGTAGATTCAGGAACGGCCATGGCGACAGGTTTAACGCAAGCAATCGCTCCTACAGATACCTCTCGTTCTTTTGCAGAAGATATGGCGATTCTCCGTAACGCAACCGAACAACAAATAAGCGCGGTAGAGAGCATCGAACGCCGCCGCAGTGGTAATCAAGAACCTAACCGCTAATCAAAACTTATTGGTCAGCGGATAGCGGCGGTCTTTGCCAAATGACATCGGCGATAATTTCACGCCGGGGCAGGATTGGCGGCGCTTGTATTCGCTCATGCGCACCAGTTTCACCACTTTCTGCACGGTGTCTTTATCAAAGCCCTTGGTGATAATTTCCGCCGCCGATTTGCGGCCTTCGATGTGCAGTATCAAAATATGGTCGAGCACATCATAGGGTGGCAGCTGGTCTTGATCCTTTTGTCCATGCTTCAATTCGGCGGTGGGCGCTTTGGTGATCGAGCGCGCCGGAATGATTTCTTTTTTGCGATTGCGCCATTTGGCCAGCGCATAGATTTGCGTTTTGTATAAATCCTTGACGACGTTATAAGCGCCGCACGAGTCGCCGTAGAGCGTCGAATAGCCGACGGCGAGTTCGGATTTGTTGGCGGTTGAAAGCAGCAGCCAGCCGAATTTGTTGCTCATCGCCATCAGCGTCAGGCCGCGAAGGCGCGCTTGCAGGTTGCCGCCGACCGCGACGTCTTCCATCCAATTCGATTCATGAAATGCGGGACTTAATATTTCCTCGAACGTTTGCATGCCGGGCGTGATGGGAACGTTCACGATCTCAATGCCGAGATTTTTGGCGAGCTGCTCCGCGTCCTCGATGCTTTCGCGCGAGGTATAAGGCGACGGCAGCAACACGCCGTGTACATTGTCTTTGCCCAGCGCATCGACGGCACACGCCGCCGAAATCGCCGAATCGATACCACCGGAAAGCCCCAGCACGACGCGCTTGAAGCGGTTCTTGTGCACGTAATCGCAAAGCCCCAGCATCATCGCTTGCCACAGTGATTCCTCGATGGAGAGCGGCGGATGAAGCGTGGTCGGACGCGCCACCATCTCCTGAAATTCCGGCAACTGTGCGATCGTTTTTCCTTTTTTGTCGAGCAGGAACGAGCCGCCGTCGAAAATGATATCGTCCTGCCCGCCCACCATGTTGACGTAGGCCAGCGGCGCGTTTGCCGTTTTGGCAAATGTTGCTATCGCTTTCTTGCGCACCTTGAATTTGCCGCCTTCGAACGGCGAGGCATTGATGGAAAGTATCATGTCGGCTTTTTGTTTTTTGAACTCGCGTGCGAGTTCCGCATGCCAGGTATCCTCGCACACGATCAGCCCCAGCCGCACGCCGCGGTAACGCACGATTTTTGATTTCGCTCCGGGCTCAAACAGGCGCTTCTCATCGAACACGCCGTAATTGGGCAAATATCGTTTGTGCTGCACGTGCACGATTTTCCCATCGGCGAGCAGCACGGCGGCGTTATGCACCTTGCCCTTGTCCTCGACGATGGCGCCCACCACCATCGCCGCACCTTTCCTGGTTTTTTTCGCCAGTTCTTTCAGCGCAATCGCGGTAGCTTTGCGAAAACTCGGCATCAGCACCAGATCCTCCGGCGGATAGCCGACCAGCGAAAGCTCTGGGAAAACGACGAGATCGGCGCCGTGCAAGCGCGCCTTATAATAATGCGAGAGGATTTTTGCCGCGTTGCCTTCGATGTCGCCGACGGTGGCGTTGATTTGGGCGAGGGCTATATTTAAAGCGGACATTTACTTCGTCAGCAGTTTTTCCAATTCCGGCAGAGCGGTTTGCCAGTCGGCGACCAGGCCGTAATCGGCTAATTCAAAAATCGGCGCGTTCTCATCTTTGTTGATGGCGACGATGACCTTGCTGTCTTTCATCCCCGCCAGATGCTGGATCGCGCCCGAGATGCCGATGGCGATATATAAATCCGGCGCCACGACTTTTCCGGTTTGTCCGACCTGATAATCGTTGGGCACGTAACCCGCATCCACCGCCGCTCTGCTGGCACCAATCGCTGCACCTAATTTATCTGCCAGCGGCTCTAATTTCTTGAAATTTTCCGCCGATCCGAAGGCGCGGCCGCCGGAAACAACGATGCGCGCCGAGGTCAATTCCGGACGTTCGCTCTTGCTTTCGGTAACGCTTACAAATTCGGCTTTGTCGGAAAACGCCGCCGCCGAAATATTTTCTACTGCTGCACTGCCGCCATCACCAGCGGCCGCAAACGCCGTCTGACGCACGGTTAGCACTTTGATAGGTTCGGAGGTCTGCACTGTCTCCAAAACGTTTCCGGCATAGACCGGATGTAAAAACGTATCCGGCGCGATCACCTGCGCGATGTCGGAGATTTGCGACACGTCGAGCAGCGCCGCCGCACGCGGCAGAATATCTTTGCCGGTGGTGGTGGACGTCATGAGGATATGCGAATAATTTTTACCGATGCTCGCAATCAGCGGCGCCATGTTTTCCGCCAGATGATGGCAGTAGGCCTTATCGTAGCAGCTGAGCACCTTGGTGACGCCTTTCACTGCAGCGGCCTGTTTCGCGCCCTCTTCGGAGCCAGCACCTGCGATCAGCACATGGATGTCGCCGCCGATCTGTGATGCAGCAGTTACCGCATGCCGCGTTGACGCATGCAACTGGCCATTATGAAGTTCGGCAATAACGAGAATGGTCATTTTCTTGCACCTGGTTGCATGGCAATCATTTTATCACCCTCCGTTCGAATAGTAGTCAAGACTTGAGTAGGATTTTCAAATGAAAATCCTTTTTCTTGAAGATCCTTGAATAAGGCAATGGCGGCATCTGCGCTTAGTGTGTCTGCATAGACATGGAATCCCCCTCCCATGCCGTCGCCAGTGTGATGTATTTGATCTATCGCCGCCATTCGCTTCATACAGAGTTCCATTTGCGATAGATCCGAAACCTGTACAGTAATGCTTAAATGTGGTGGTACGGAACAAAAACTTGGAACGGCTTCTATTGAAAATTTAGGTTGTGAAGTATGACTGCTCATTTTCTTTAAATCACCTTTGCTTCATTCTTGAGTTTATCGACCAGCTCAGCGACGTCTTTCACCTTGCCGCCGCCTTTGCGTTTGGCCGGCTCTGCGACTTTCAGGATTTTCGTTTTCGGCGTGAGCGCAACGCCCAGTTCTTCGGCGGTCATTTTGGCGAGCGGCTTTGAGCGTGCCTTCATAATGTTGGGCAGCGCCGGATAGCGCGGTTCGTTCAGGCGCAAGTCGGTGGTGACGATGGCGGGTAATTTTAATTTCACCGTCATCAAGCCGCCGTCGATTTCGCGGGTGACGGTGGCGAAACCGCCCGCAATTTCCAGTTTGGAGGCGAACGTCCCCTGCCCCCAGCCGAGCAATCCCGCCAGCATCTGGCCGGTCTGCGCCGCGTCGTCGTCGATGGCCTGCTTGCCGATGATAACCAGTTCCGGTTTTTCTTTTTCGATGACGGCTTTGATAAGTTTGGCGGCGATCAGTGAATTGATGTCGCTGCCGATGACGATCTGGATAGCGCGATCTGCCCCCATGGCCAATGCGCTACGAAGCTGCTCCTGCGCGGCTTCCGGGCCGATGGAAAGCGCCACAATTTCGGTGGCGATGTTTTTTTCCTTGAGCTTGACCGCTTCTTCAACGGCGATTTCGTCGAACGGGTTCATCGACATCTTGACGCCGGCGGTTTCGACGCCCGTGCCGTCGGCCTTGACGCGCACGCGCACGTTGTAATCGATCACGCGCTTGACGCAGACTAAAACTTTCATTGCTTCTCCTTATACATCCTGAGCGCAGGCCGAAGGCCGTAGCCGAAGGATCTTTTCCTGTGCAACACGCAAAGATCCTTCGACTCGCTACGCTCGCTCAGGATGTTAGTACTCATCGATTCACCCCCGGTTTCCACAGCACATCTTTGGCGCCATTATTATTCGCCACGCGCGCCAGCACAAACAAAAAATCCGACAGGCGGTTTAAATATTTGATGGCCTCTTGGTTGGTTTTTTCTTTTTGCGCAAGGGCGCAGGTCGTGCGCTCGGCGCGGCGCACCACCGTGCGTGCAAAATGGAGCGTCGCCGCTAAATCGCTGCCACCGGGCAAGACAAAGGATTTGAGCGGTTTTAAATTTTTGTTTAATGCGTCGATTTCTTTTTCCAGGCGCGCCACTTGCGCGCTCACGATACGAAGTGCTTGGCCCGAAGTATCATAGGTCGTTGCCAAATCAGCGCCGAGGTCGAATAAATCCTGCTGGATGCGAGCGAGGCTCGCGTCGTAGCCCGCCAGTTTTTTACCGCGCGTATGGCAGCGCGAAATGCCTATCATCGAATTGGCTTCGTCGACATCGCCGATGGCGGCAAAGCGCAGATCATGCTTGGGGCGCCTGCTACCGCCGACGAGTCCCGTCGTGCCGGTGTCGCCGGTTTTGGTATAGATTTTATTGAGTTTCACCATGAAGACTATTTATTTCCGATTGCGAACAGAAGCGCAAGCATCAATAGCGCCAATCCCTGCAGCGTCACCCGCGCCGTCATCAGTTTGTTGCTGTATTTGGCGTTGAGCTTGCCGCCGACGCCCATGATGACGATACCGGCGATCAATATGCCGACGGTGGCCAGAAGCAGCAATACCGCTATGAAATTCCCGATGCCCATAGAAAAGGATTATCGTCCCGAAGGAGAGGAAAGGCAAGAGTCAACGTCATTGCGAGGAGCGTTAGCGACGCGGCAATCCAGCCAAAGCGCCATGGCGCTTAATAGTACTTTTGCGCCGCCATGCGGCGCGCTGGATTGCTTCGCTTTGCTCGCAATGACGGGAATTAGTGATTCGCCGCGCGTTTGCCGGAGGCGAGCTTGAACAGGTAATTGCGGCTGCAATAGGGACAGGTGATTTCACCGACGTCCGGATCGATATGCAGGTAGACTTTGGGATGCCCCAGCGCGCCGCCGCCGTCACAGGCGGCTTCCAAGCTATGCACTTCTATGGTTTCGAACGCCTTCATGGTTAATCATTAAAAATAAAGTTAGGACCGGCATTCAGGCTGTCGGCCGGCCGTTCGGCGTTGATGCGGATAATGCCGGTATCGGGCACTGACGGCACCGCCGCCGCTACCGACTGCACTTCCTGCCGCACGACCAGCACCGCATCCTGCCGGCGCACATCATGCGCACTGACGGAGATGATCTTCATGTGAGGCGAACGGTACGCCGCCACTTTCTTGCCCAACTGCTCCGGCAATAATTCTTTTTGCTTAATGGCGCCCGCCGCCGGCGCCAGGCTGGCATATTTTACGCCCTTGGCAGCCGCCACCGGTTTCATGCGACGCATCTCCGCCAGCGAATTCTCCGGCACTTTAAGCTGCGCCAAACGTAACTTATCGACGAGATTCGACCAGCTGTCATACACCTGGCCGACATAGCGCCCGCCACGTCCGGGTTCCTTGGAATGGTAATCCGCCGCCGCATGTTTCCACGATTTTTCCTCGTTATATAAATTACGCAAAAAACCGGCGGCATAGGCAATATTGGTCTGCGGATCGAAGGCCTTGTCCAGCGAGGAGAAGGCTTCCGGATGGTGCATGAGATTGACCTGCATGCAGCCGACATCGATGCTCTGCATGCCCTGCCGCTGGAATTTCTGCACGGCAGCGACGGCGTCCTGCTTGTTATTGAAATAATAGCCTTTGCCGCCGGCGTTTATCGTCCACGGCCAGGGGATGCGTATCTTCAGGCCTTCGTGATAGCGCCCCGATTCGGTCGAGGCGATGGCCGACAGCAGATGCTTGGGAATGCCGTATTGCTTTTCGTATTGCGGCAGGAGATGCGTGCACAGCTTGGCGCCCTCGATCAGGGGATCGGTGGCGGCAGCCGCAACCGGCCCCGCCGAGAGCATAACGCCAAACGCTATAAAAAATATTTTTCTACACTTCATACGATGATGGTCACACACTTTGTAAGCTGTTTACATATCGTCATTATTTATACAAAAATCGTACCAGCCACTATACCCCGCTATAGTTAATATTCGGTTTACCAAATTTTCTCATTGAATACAAGTGATTATAATTTTCATCCCCCGCGTGCAGGCGGGGGATGATGTTTAGAAACGCGCCTTGGTGCCGACGAACAGTGACATGCCCGGCTGGCCATAGCCGGATATTTCCTCATAGCGTTTATCAAGCACGTTATCCAGGCGGCCATACAGCGTGACGGTCGGATTCAGCGTGTAGTTGGTGAAAAGGCCGAGCGTCGTAAACGCTTTCATGCCGATGACGGCGCCGACGGGGGACGCATAGTAGCTGTCGCGGCTTGGCCCGACATAACGGACATTGAGCCCGACGTCGTTGCCCTCGCCGTACCGGTAGGCGGCGGCGGCATTGGCCATGTTCTTCGGCCGGCGCAGCAACGACGTGTCCGCAATCCTGTTATCGGCTATGCTGTAGGTGTAGTTGGCGTTGACCGTCCAATCCACCGCCGGGCGCAGGAAGATACTGCTCTCGACGCCTTGGGTGCGCGCCTTGCCGACGTTCAGCGTAGCGTAGAGCGGCGCCGGTCCGAACCCGATCAGGCCGGTGATGTCGTTCCTGAAGAGCGTGGTGCCGAAGGTCGCCTTATCGCCCCACAGCGATTGCTCGAAGCCGGCGTCCCAGCCCCGGCTTCGTTCCGGCTTCAACGCCGGATTGCCGGCAGAAGGATCGTAAAGCTGCGACAGGGACGGCGCTTTAAAGCCCGTGCCGTACGTGGTCTTAAGCCGCGTGCCGGTGCTTTTGATGTTGTAGCCCGGCGCCACTTTCCAGGTGAACTGCCTGCCGAACGACTGGTGATCGTCGAAGCGCGCGCCGACATTCACGAACAGGCTTTCCGTGACGGAATACTGGTCATCGGCAAAGATAGCGCGATTATCGACATTGACGCCGCTCAAGCTGCCGGCAGCGCCGTTCTTTTTAAAATTTTCGGTGGAGATTTCCGCGCCGACGGTGAACAGGTGGTCGGGAATCAATGTAAGGTGATGCACCCAATCTACCGTATCGCGCCGGCCTAAATATTGCTGGCGGCCAAAGCTCGCCGGATAAAAGGGCGGTGGAAAATATTCCGTGATCAGGTCGCGGTTCAAATAGAGCGTCGACAAGCCCAGCTCCTGCGTCCATTTTCCATCGAGCAAGGAAAGTTCGCCGGCGCCGCGCAGGTTGAGCTGCCGGCTGTCGCTGTTCGGGAACGTATCGTCATCAGGCCGGAGGCCGAAATTCGCAATGCTGCCCGGCGAATCGAAATCCGTCACCGAGCGGTTGTAGCGCATGGTGAGCTTCGCCGTGAAATTATCGGTGATCCTGTTGGCGACGTTTCCGGAAAACGTCATGGTATCGTTGCCGTCTTTTTCCCTGCCGCCTAATTTTTTATCGAACGACGAAATGCCATCGGTGTGGCTGTTCGATGCGGAAAAACTGTAGGAGGTTCTACCCGCGACGCCGCTGCTCCCGACGCCCAGCTTGCTGCTGTTATACCTTCCGTATTCGGCAAAGGCGTTATGGCTCGGCGCGCCCTGCCCTTTCCTGGTGATGATGTTGATGACGCCGCCGATGGCCTGCGAACCATAGAGCGTGCTTTGCGGCCCGCGCAGCACTTCGATGCGCTCGACATTGTCGGTGGTCAGGTTGGAAAAATCGAAGGCGGTCGCCGGATCTGCCGGATCGTTCACGGCCACGCCGTCCATCACCACCAGCACATGGTTGGAATTCGTGCCGCGCATGAACACGCGCGACGTCTGCCCGATTCCGCCCTGATTGGGAATGCTGATGCCCGGTACGGCGCGCAGCAACTCGACGACGGTGGGTTTATGTTCCCGCTCGATCTGGTCGCGGTCGATGACGGTGACGGAGCTGGCAATCCGGTTCAGCTCCACCGGCGCGCGCAGCGCGTAAATGGTGATGCTGGTCGGACTGTCGGCAAAAGCGGTCGAAGACAGAAGCGCAACCGCGAATGCGGGGGCGACAAAAAAAGAAAGTTTGGACATACGTCCTCCTTACGTTTGGTTGGGTGACATCCATCCCGATTCGTTCGGAACGATGTCACCACGTAAGAAGAACCCGCTCAGGCCAAAGCCCGAAGAGAACCACATCCAGAAGATTTTCCCGTCTTCCAAAAGCGCGTGACACTCAAGCGGCAGGTCTCCTGGCTCACAGCTCTATCGCCATTCCCTGCCTTCCCGGTTTCCCAGTGACATATCGGAAACAGCTCGCTGCTTACAGTTGCGGGGACAGCCGAAGATCACTTTCCTAAAAGCGCACTTCGTTCCCTTTTAATCCCAAAACATGGGAACCGCTTGCCGGAGAAGTTAGTGGAGGGTTGGGGGAGCGGTCAAGAGATTTCAGGGACCAGGGGTCGGAAGTCGAGGATCAGGAAAAAAATAAGATAGAAAATCAAAATCTTTCTTATTTGTTATTTCTGACTTCCTGACCTCTGGTCCCTATTTTTAACCCACTTCACAATATCCCCCATCACCTTCTCGCGCTGCAAGTCGCGCAACAGCATGTGATAGCCATTGGCGTAATAGATGGTTTTGAGCGGCGCCTGGATGTGCGCGGCGGTTTCATACACCGGCTGGCAGGGAATAACCTCGTCGCGCTCACCGTAGAGCAGCAGCGTCGGCGTTTTTATCTCCGCCGCCCTGTCGTAGGCGCTGTCCATCAGATGCACCAGCCCGTAGATGGCATCAACGCGGGTTTTTTTGATGATCAGCGGGTCGGCGGAAAGCGCCCGCAGCATCTCGATATTGTCGGAAGCGCGGATGCGCAGGTCCTCACCGGTCATGGTATAGAACGGGATGGTATGCGACACCAGCCACAGCGAGCCGCGATAAAACGGGTTCATCGTGTTGCCGCCCCATACCGCCGGCGCGGAAAGGATGACGCCTTTTACTTCCGGCATCGGCTTATTCGCCAGCGCCGAAATCGCCACCGCCGCACCCATGCTCTCACCCAGGATATAAAGCGGCGTGTTCGGATAACGCGCTTTCAATAGCTTCGCGCATTGCCGCAGGTCCTCGGCCAGATTCTCCTCGCCCGCCCAGATGCCGATATCCTTGGATGCGCCGAATCCGCGCTGGTCGTAGGCATAGGTGGCGATGCCGCGCGCGGCGAAAAACCGCCCCGGCCATTCGAAGGCGCGGCTGTAATCGTTGAAGCCGTGCACCGCCAGAATCACCGCCTTCGGTTTTCCTTTCGGCAGCCAGAAGCGCATGGGCAGCGCCGTGCCGTCGGCGGTGACGAAAGCATCAGCGGTGAGGCTGGCTTGCGTACGGGAAGGCGGATCAAACGATTGTTCCTGCGGCGCGCAGGCGGCGACAACTATGGTAAGCATCCATAATAAAAAAAGAGGATGTGGAGATAGGGAGATGTGGAGATGTGAGGTAAGAAATATTTTTATTTTTCTCCACATCTCCATCACTCCACATCCCCACATCCCGCCTTACGAAAACCCATCGCCAATACATACATCTCGGCGGAATCGGCGCGGCTGGCCTTGGGCTTGACGTGGCGCACGGAACCGAAATCTTTCTTCATACGCATCAGTAAATCTTTTTCGGTTCCGCCCTGCCAGATCTTGCTTAAAAATACGCCGTTTCTATTTAAGACTTCGCAGGCAAAATCATATCCGGCTTCGAGTAACGCCATGATGCGCAGATGGTCGGTCGCGGCATGGCCGGTGGTATTGGGCGCCATGTCGGAGAGCACGATGTCGGCGCCGCGCGGAAGATTCGCGCGCAGCATGTCCGGCGCACGTTCGTTCATGAAATCGAGCTCGATGCAGACGGCACCCGGCATTTCCGACATCGGCAATATGTCGAGCGCAACCACGGTTGGCGATTCCGATTGCGATCGTGCGCGCGTGACCGCCACCTGCGTCCAGCTTCCGGGCGCAGCACCCAGATCGAGTACGATTTTTCCCGGCTTCAAGAATTTATATTTGTCGTCAATCTCGATTAATTTGTAGGCGGCGCGCGAACGGTAGCCCTCTTTCCTGGCGCGCTGCACATACGGGTCGTTGAGCTGCCGCTCCAACCAGCGCGTCGACGACGTGCTGCGCTTGCGCGCCGTCTTGACGCGGGTTTTTTCGGTGCGGTGTCCGGAGCCGGAGGAGGAGCGGGAAGCCATACGATTTCCTATCAGTTTTCGCTACATTGGATAAGACGCGCTATCGAGTCAAGCTGCGCTTAAACGAATGATTGCCACAATATATCTTTTATGTTAAGAATAGTTAATAATAATCGTGGGGGGAACTGCATGAAATATAGTGAAAGATTGCTTTCCGATAGAATCGAGCGAACCAAGGTGACCAAAGGCGATTATGCCGGCACATGGGAAGATCATGGAGAAATAAAGGTAAAAATGTCTTATGTGCCCGAAACAGCAAGAGATGATTGCTCAGTCAATGTCACTGGCTATTATCTGACGCCTACGGGCGATGCCAAGCGCGCCGAACGATTTGTACTCTCCGACCATCATTTTTTGAATGTCGAATATCGCGGAAAACACCCCCGTCAAATGACATGGGGAATGACAAAACGTGGAAAGGACCGTGTAGAGCAGACGGTTATATTCGGTTTAGATGGAAAACCAACGAAGTTGCAGTATCATGATACGAAAGGCAATCCTGAGGGTGAACCTATAGACTTACAGCAAACAAAAGCATCATCTGAAGCCGTGTGGTTTTACTATGGTGTTCTTGATATAAGAAGTTTGCAACGGATCATTGCAGAACGCTTCATCACCTAGCTAATCTTGCTCAATCAACGATAAAATAATCCCTTCGCGCACACCGCGGTCGGCGATAGTGATGTCGCCCGACGGCCACAGACTGCCGATGGCATCGAAAATGGCGCAGCCGGAGAGGATGAAATCGGCGCGGTCGGGGCCGATGCAGGGATGGTAGAACCGCTCCGACGGGCGCATGGCGAGTAGCTTTTGCGTCGTCGCGCGCAAGTCGCTGACTTTGAGCCGGATGCCGTCGATGCGCGAGCGGTCGTAGCGCGGAAGGCCGAGATGGATCGCCGCCAGCGTCGTCACCGTGCCGGAGGTGGAGAGCAGCTGCACGTTGGCGCCCTCGATGGTTTCGGAAATGCGGTTGGCCTGGTCGAACGGCTTTATCTTCCCGGCGATGAAGGCGACCATATCGCCGAAGGTGAGGTCGGTCATGCTAGTACCGCCGAATTTATCGGCCAGATTCATGACGCCGTAACCGATCGAAAGCCAGTCGGTGATGGGATGGATTTCGCCGGCGGGGCGTTCGCCCTTGACGTCGATCCACAAAAGCTCGGTCGAGCCGCCGCCGATGTCGAACACCATGGCGCGGTCGGAAGTTTGCGTGAGCAGCGAGGCGCAGCCCATGAACGCCAGCCGCGCCTCTTCTTCGCTCGATATAATGTCGATGGCAAGGCCGGTCCTTTGTTTGACGCGATCCAGAAATTCCCGGCCGTTCGCCGCACGGCGGCAGGCCTCAGTCGCCACGTAGCGCGCCTTGGTAATGGAATATTTCGAAAGTTTCTTCTGGCAGGCATCGAGCGCGGACAGCGTGCGCTGCATCGCCTCTTCCGATAATTTTCCGGTTTGGGTAACGCCCTCGCCCAGCCGCACGATGCGCGAGAAACTGTCATAGACTTTAAGCGGCGGCGCGGCAAAGACAGTGTGTTCCTTGTCGCCGTACTGCGGCGCGGCGACAAGGAGACGGCAATTGTTGGTGCCCAAATCCAGCGCCGCATAGATGCTTTCGCCCGCCTGTGCATCGCGCACATGCGGTGCCTGCGAAGATGGCCGCATAGTAGTACTGTCCAGCTCGCTGGGAAAATTCCCGCGCGCTTATTTAGTTTAAGGTTAAAACCACGGGGTCATCATAAGCGCAATCGGCAAGGCGCACAAGGGAAGAAAATACAGATGAATTATATCAGCGTTTCCTGCCGCCCGTCGGCGTGGGATCCGTACACACGGATTTCTTCCAGGAAGCGTCATCCTTCACCGGCGGCAGAAAATGTGTCTGGTCAGCAGATATCGTTGGCCTGACGAAGGCCGAAAACCCATCCCAATCCTCAAAATTCGCACGCTGCGCGACGCCGTAAATCCCTACA
Organism: uncultured Rickettsiales bacterium; assembly: GCA_964575095.1. Lineage (GTDB taxonomy): Bacteria > Pseudomonadota > Alphaproteobacteria > Rickettsiales > SXRF01 > CAZNPA01. Next base: position 16,532 of record CAZNPA010000009.1, on the reverse strand, counting down.
TACTGGATCGCGCCATTGCGTTTGACGCTTGCCGTATCGGTCATCCCTCTCTCATAGAAAAATTGCTGAGCCTGCTCTGCCTTATCCGGACTCGCATACACACCGACATATCCCTTCATCGCGCCGGTGGCCTTATCCGTGGAGACAAGCCAGTAGCTCGCGCCGTGCTTGGCGCTGATTTCCCGCATTTCCTGTGTCGTCGCCGGCGCCCGGTCAATCATACGTCCCCCATTACGCCGGTTATTATAACGGCCTAAGCGTTGATATTGGGTTAATAATAATTATAATTGCGCCATGTAATGGTGTCGAATAGTAAATATATTAACCATTGGGTTTTATACTATTCATGGCGCTCAAAAACGGAAAAACCATGCTTCAAGCCTTTGAAGGGAAACTGAAACAGGAATTGCAGGCGTTCTTTGACAAGAACGTCAAGGACAACCCTGCCTTCAAACTTCCGGACGGAACGATAGGGGGGTTTTACGCGGCGGGACTATACACACACAAATCAGGGGGGCAGGTCACTCTTTGGATCACCGTCGCCTCTTTCGCCAAGGGCTATTTCCAAAAAAACATCACCATACCTTCCAGCGAGCGCGGCAACGGAAATGCCCTGTTGAATGCCGCCGAGACGTTTTTCAAACAAAACCGCCTTACCGATTCCAAGGCGGCCCTGTCCCAGGACGCATTCAATCATGTGCTGTTGGCAAAAATCGCGCGCGCAAAGAAAAAGCGCGCTACGGAGTTCCATCCCCTTTCCGACCAACAGGCAGACGAGGCGCAGCTGCCCAGAAACGCTGTAGGCTTATATCAGGCCACCATCCGCCTGCCGAGTCCGGGCGATAAAAATAACTCCAATATAGCGGTTCGCTTTACCCTGCGCCCTATCGCCGATTACCTGTCGGCAGGGACAACGTATGCCGGCGACGGGGCACATATGAACGTATCCACGCAATGCCTGAACATGGAAACCGCCAAGGCGCTATTGCAAAACGCCAAGCCGCTATTGGAAGAGCAAGGATTGTTCGAGTACAACCTTAACAAGTTAGGGGCGGCACATAAGGTAGATAAAATTATCCCCCCGGCATGGGTTATTCTCGATGAAATAAGAATACTCAGAGAATCCAACAGCCCTTCTTATTATCTATTTCTTGTCAATCGCAGTAATTCGCGTCCTGTTATTTCCCTCAGTCTCTGCACCGGCGATTCGGGCAAAGCGGAAAAAATGCTGGCGCTGGCGAAGGCAGCGCTTTCTCCCGGAGGAGAGCTGCACGGGAAAGACATTACACTAAAAAGCGTCGGCGAATATATCTTCGCGCGCATCCCGCCCGACGAGATAAAATCTCGCATACCGAGACGATTCGACCGCCGGCAAATCAAGGTTGGCAACAAAACAACGCTACAGCTCTATACGCCCAACCTGGAGCACATAGAACGAGCCGACGGTACCCTGCATCATGAATATGTGCTCAGGGTAGCGCCGCCGCCGGGACCGCGCGTCAATGCCTGTTCCGATAAAACCATAAAGAGCGATTTGAATACGGCCGATCCCGCCATGGCCATCCAGCGCCTTGCGACGTTGCAAAACCTGGCGGAAATTGCGCTCACCGACTATTGCAGGACACATCCCGACATGACGATTCCTACGGAAACGAAAATAAAAAGAGTGGGAGGCGTCATTCAGGACACGTTATGTTTCCGCGACGCCAAGCCCGGCGAGAGGACGGGGGAAAACGAAATATTCTTCGACAACCTGAAGAAAGAGGTTATTGATCCAGCGCTCAAGGATTTCGACCGCTACATTTATTGGCAGACCGAGGTGAAGCGTAAGGATGACAAATGGGAAATACGCTGCGAGGCCAGGCGCAATAATGGCGAGCCGATGGCTCCGGATACCAGCATATTTAGCGGGCCTTTTACTATCGCCGCTCCCAGCGAAGAAGCCGCCCGCGCATTTGCCCATACGCTGGAGCTGGCTATTTTAGGGCAACAACAGGAGCTATACAGCCGCCAGCGTGAGGTTCAGCAATTCGGCGAAGCATCAACCGATCTGGTGATACGCGAGAGCTTGCTCAAGGCCTTGCTGGAACATAAAGAAGCCATAGATCTCAACGGCAATAACCTGCTGACGCAGCTGATGCGATCGCCTCCCCTGCCGAATCATTAAATCATGATTTACAGCTTGGGCGTATAGCGCCCCGGCAGGCGGTCGCGGCTGGCGTTGGCGTTTAAGAGCAGCCCCACGGCCAGCACCGCGGCGACGATGTTGCTGCCGCCGTACGAAAGAAGCGGCAGCGGTACGCCCACCACCGGCATCAGCCCCATCACCATGCCGCAATTGATGAGAACATGCAGGAACAGCATGGCGGTCACGCCCGAGGCAAGCATGGCGCCGAACGTGCTGCGGCTGTTTTGCGCCACGACCATGCCCATGCCCATCAGCGCGAAATAAAGCAGCAGCAGGATGGCGCTGCCGACAAAGCCAAATTCCTCGGCCACCATGGTGAAGATGAAATCGGTGTGTTTCTCCGGCAGGAAATTGAGCTGGCTCTGCGAACCCTGCAAAAATCCCTTGCCGAAAAATCCGCCGGAGCCGACGGCGATCATCGATTGCAGGATATTATAGCCGGCACCCAGCGGGTCCTGACCGGGATCGAGGAAGGTCAGCACGCGCCGCTTCTGGTAATCGTGCATGAAATGCCAGACGACGGGCGCCGCCGTGAGCGCGCTTAACCCCAGCCCGATGAAATACCGCCATTGCACGCCGGCGAGAAAGCAAAGCAAACCGCCCACCATCAGCGTAATCATCGTCGTGCCCAGATTGGGCTGGCGCAAAATCAATATCGCCGGCACGATCATAATAAGAACCGGCGGAATGATAAAGACGAAGCGCTTGATGTCTTCCGGGTAGAGGCGGTGGAAATAGCGTGCCAGCGCCATGATAACCGCCAGTTTCATGAACTCGGACGGCTGGAAGTTGACGCCGCCCAGCTTCAGCCAGCGCTGTGCGCCGCCGCCCATATGTCCCATGATGTCAACGACAATCAATATGCCAAGACAGATGAAATAAATGACGTAGGCGTAATCAAGCAGGAGGCGCATCGGCATAACGGCGATCACCAGCATCAACACGAAGGCAAAGGCAAAACGCACGATCTGCGGCGTCGCCCACGGCGACAGCGAACCGCCACCGGCCGATATCATCATCAGGAACCCGATGAAGGCGATGGCGCAGGTGACGGCGACAATCGTCCAGTTGATTTCGGCCAGATAGATTAAAAACGGGGCGGGATTGCGAGACAGCATGGCGGCATTATGAATCGGGAATGCGGCCAAATGCAAGACGGCAAATAACGGGGCGCCATAGCGTAAGAATCGTCCTAAAAACTAACCAATTATCAATCAATTGCCATGTATTATTTACCCCTATTTAAGCACCAAAGCGGTACAATGGTATGTTTGGCTTTAACCATCACATACGGCCTATGCGCCATCATTTTGCACACCATAGCAGGACACTCCTGCGCGAACAGGGCGGCGTCACCGCCATAGAATTCGCCTTTATCACGCCGGTCGTGCTGCTTCTTGTCATGGGCATCGTCGAATTCGCCATGATCATGTTCGTGATGGCCAGCATGGAAAGCGCCACGGCGCTCACCGCCCGCACCGGAAAAACCGGCTATGCCCCTGCCGGCGTCTCGCGCGTGCAGCAGATTACCAACAGCATCAACAGCCATACCGCCGGCCTGCTCAACCCGGGAGGCATCCACATCGACTACACCATCTATCCCAGCTTTGAAAAAGTCGACCAGCCGGAACCCTACACCGACAGCAACGGCAACGGCAATTACGACCAGGGCGAACCGTTCACCGACGTCAACGGTAACGCCACGCGCGATCTGGACATGGGCTTGACCGGCGTCGGCAATGCCGGCGACGTCGTCGTCTACACCGTCTATTACGACTGGCCGGTGATGACGCCAATCATAAAACCCATCCTGGGCAGCACTTTCAGGATCACCGTGCGCACGGTGATCAAAAACGAACCGTTCGGCTAACCATGAAACCATTGTTTACACTATTCAAACGCAGGGAAGACGGTGTCGCCTATGTCGAGTTCGCCATTGCCCTGCCGTTTTTGCTGGCGCTGTTCATGGGCGCAGTCGAGGTCACGCGTTATATACTGATCGTGCAAAAGCTGGACAAGGCCTCCGCCACCATGTCCGACATCGTCGCACAATCGAACACCATCAGCGCCACGCAGCTCAACCAGATGTTCACCGCCGTATCCCAGGTAATGCTCCCCTATACCTTCACCAACAGCGGCTATATCATCGTCAGCTCCATCAGCAGAAGCGGCGTCAACCCGCCGGCGCTCAACTGGCAGCACCCCGGCCCGGCCGGCGGGCTGGTGCAACCCAGCCGCGTCACTTCCGGCAGTTCCATCACCAATCTTCCGATCGCTTCGCTCGACGATAAGGAAAACATCATCGTCGCCGAAGTCTTCTATAATTTTTCGCCGCTTTTGCCTAACAGCGTGCTAAACAATGTCCTCATTTACAAAGTGGCGGTATTCAAGCCGCGCCTCGGCACGCTACTGACCCTTGGACCTTAAGAGAAAGGAACGATGATATGAAACATCTCGCTTTCCGCAGCACGCCGTTTCGGCTGTTCCCCTCGTTCAGAAAATCTGAAGAAGGATCGGCGCTGATCCTGGTCGGCATCGCAACGACGACGCTGGTCATGGCCGCCGGTGTCGCCATCGACATGGGTCGCGTGCAGGCCGTGCAGACGCGGCTTTCCAATGCGCTCGACGCGGCGGGGCTGGCAGCGGCCAGCGTCGCCAGCGGCAACAATCTCGACGCCGTCACGCAAAAATATTTCCACGCCAATTTCCCCAACAACTATCTGGGCTCCAATATCGCCGTCGGCAGCCATGAGCCTACCGTCAGTTATAATGCGAATACCGGCATCCTGACGCTGGACGTGTCGGGCAGCGTGCCGACGACTTTCATTCAGGTGCTCACGCTCGGCGCCAGCCAGAACATCGCCGTTTCGGCGCACTCGCAGGTTACCCGCGCCAATATGGGCATGGAGCTGGTGCTGGTGCTCGACGTCACCGGATCGATGAATTGCAGGCCCAGCGAAGCGTCGTGCTCTCACGGCGAAGTGTCCGACAGCAAGATCGTCGCTCTGCGTAACGCCGCCACCGACCTGATGACCATTCTCTACGGCAACAACGCCAGCCTGCCTAATATGTGGGTGGGCATCGTGCCGTTTTCACAGACGGTCAAAATCGGCACCGGCAAGGCCTCATGGACGACATCGGCCGCCATAACGTCGCCGACACCCGGCTGGGGACCTGCCGGCAGCACCTGGTACGGCTGCGTCGAAGCGCGCGCCGCCAACGGGCGCGACATCACCGACGATCCGCCTTCGGTCGAGCTGTTCCCGCGCTATTACGCGCCGTGCAACAAAGACACCGGGTCCAACGACTCCGCGACCAACGCCTGGTACGGCACTAACAGCAGCATCGACAGCAACGGTAATCCCAAATGGGGCAATTGCGCCACCAGCGGCGGCGGCGGATTCCATTATTCCAACACAGCTTTAAGCGCCACGTTCGGACCCAATGACGGCTGTTCATTACCCGCCGTCGTGCCGATGACCGCGACGAAAAGCACCGTCACCAGCGCTATCACGGCTTTGTACGCCGGCGGCGCCACGGAAATACCGATAGGCATGGCCTGGGGATGGCGCATGCTTTCACCGAACTGGCTGACCGCCGGATGGAGCGCCGAGATGACCGCAGCCCAGTTACCGTTTCCGTATCACAAGGCGCTGATGAATAAAGTGGTGATCCTGATGACCGACGGCGATAATGACATCAGCTGGGATAACTACACCGCCTACGGCACGCCTAATTTAACCACCGGGCCGCTGCTGGGCGCGAATGCCTGCTCCACCAGCAACCACAATAACTGCAATACCGGCGAGGATGAACTCGACGACCGCACGTCGGCGATTTGCGAGAGCATGAAAACCCAGGGCATTATTATCTATACCATCGCCTTCGGCACCGGCCTCAGCGACAGCAGCAAAACCATGCTGCGGCTCTGCGCCACCAACGATGACCATTACTTCCTGTCGCCCGACAGCGCCACGTTATCCACGGCTTTCCATCAGATCGGCGACTCGCTTGCGAATTTGCGCGTAAGCCAGTAGGTTGGTAATTGGAAAAAATAGTCATTGGTAATTGGAATTCCAATTACCAATTACCAATTACCGGCTCTCATGCTCCGTTTATTCGTTGTTATCATCCTGGCCTCCCTTTCCGCCTGCTCCGAGCAGGAAAGCGGCACGGCGGCAGCCAGCGGCCCCTACGGCGCCACGTTCAGGCTCGCAGAAAATTTCGAGCGCAACGGCAATTACGAAGGCGCCATTCTCATCTACCGAGAAATCCTCGCCGGGCCGGACGCCCCGACCGAAGCCTATACGCGCCTGGCCGCCGACTATCGCAAGCTGCGCCGCACTGACGAGGCCATCGCTGCGCTGCGCGCCGCACAAGCCAAATACCCGGGCAACACGCAGGTGCTGACCAAGCTGGCCTACGCTCTGGTCGACGCCGGGCAACGCGAAGAAGCGGTCAATGTTTTCGACCAGCTGATCGCCATGGAGCCTGACGACGCCATGCATTACAACGGCAAGGGCGTCGCGTTCGACCACGCCGGGAACCACGTTGCCGCCCAGGAAATCTACCAGAAAGCGCTGACGATCTCGCCCGATTCGCTGGCGATACAAAACAACCTAGCGCTGTCGATGATCCTAAACCACCAATACACGGAGGCAATTTCTCTCCTCGAAGTGCTGGTCAAGCGGCCGGATGCCACCGCCACCATGCGGCAGAATCTGGCGCTGGCTTACGGCATGAAGGGTGACAAGGAACGCGCGCTTTCCGCCATGGGCAAGGACCTCCCGCCCGACCAGGCGCAGGAAAACCTGCGCTTTTATGAAAATTACAGCCGGATGCGCAAAGGAAAATAAGAGGATTAGTTGAGCGCGTGGATCGTATCCATCAGCTTGACGATCGCCGGCGCCATGATGACGATAAACAGCGTCGGCAGAATAAACAAAATCATCGGTATGGTCATCAGCGCCGGCAGCGCCGCCGCCTTCTGCTCGGCACGCAACATGCGCGCCTGACGAAACTCCGCCGACAATACGCGCAGCGCCTGGGCGATCGGCGTTCCGTATTTCTCGGTCTGGATCAGCACGCTCATCATGCCGCGCACCTCCGGCAGCGTGCAGCGCTCGGCCATGTTGCTAAGCGCCTTGTTGCGGTCGGGGAGAAACCCGATCTCGATCGAGGTCAGCGCCAGTTCCTCGGCCATTTCCGGATAGGAAATCGCCAGCTCCTTCGATACGCGCTCCAGCATGGCGGTCAGCGACAGCCCGGCCTCGGCGCAGATCGTCATTAAATCCAGCACGTCGGCCAGCGATTTCTGGATGCTGTAATAGCGCTTCTTGCGCGCGCGGTTGATGAATACCCACGGCGCCTTGATGCCGATATAAGCGCCCAGCACCGGCCAGATGTAATGGAAGACATGCCATTTCCCCGGCGTGGCCAGATTGATTTTCATGGCGATGAAACCGATTACGCCGAACACGATCGGCAGCACCATGGCGAAAAACGCCATGATCAGGATCGCGTCCTTGGAATGGTAGCCGGCTTCGATCAGCGTCTTCTGCGCATGCTCCACCTGCAGGTTTTTCACCAGCTGCAGTTTCATCGCCACTGCACGCATGATGTTGACGCTGGTTTCCGCCTCCGGCCGGCGCTTCCGACGCTTGGAATCGAGGAACTCGCCGCGCAGCTCGCTGCGCCGTTCCTGAATCGCCTTGATGCGCGACACGGTTTTGTAATGCGCGCCGAACCGGCGCAGCGCCAGCCACAATACGACCAGCACCGTCACCGCCACCGCACCGATAATGGCCATGTTCTTTGGGGTGAGGAGCGGGTTTGCGGCCATGGCTAAATCTCGAAATTCGACATTTTATGCATCACCCACAGGCCGCTGCCCATCATGCCGATGGCAACCGCCAACCAGAAATTGCCGCGCGGGTCGGTAAAGAGCGGTTCCATATATTGCGGGCTGATAGCGGCGATCGCGGCGATGACCACAAACGGCAACGCGCCGATGATGTAGGTCGAGGCGCGCGCCTCCGACGACATGGCCTTTATCTTCATACGCATGAGGTAGCGGTTGCGTAACACTTCCGACAAATTATTCAAAATTTCCGACAGATTGCCGCCGGTTTCGCGCTGCAGCAAAATGCTGGTGGTGAAGAAATTGAATTCAGAAAGATCGAGTTTTTTGGCCATCTCCTGCAACGCTTTTTCCAGCGGCACACCGAGCTTCATGGTATGCGATACGGTGGCAAAAGTCGGCCCCACCGGCGCCGGCACTTCCTGCGCCACCAGCACCATCGATTCCGATACCGGTAGCCCCGAACGCAAGCCGCGCACGATCAGGTCGATGGCATCGGGAAACAACCGCAGGAACGCCTTAGCCTGCTTGCCGATCTGAAAATCCAGCCATTGCAGTGGAATCCACACGCCGCCGACCAGACCCAGCGGCACTGCCAGCAGCAACGACTTGTTCATCACGATGCCGACGATAAATATAATCACCAGCGCATTCAGCGCCCGGCGCACGACATATTGCTTGGGCGTAATCACCCTTCCGGCGCGCTCCAGACGATAGCCGAGATCCTTGAAATCCGGCAGCGGCTTGGTCAGCCAGTAAATCAGGCCTTTCAGTTCGGTGGTTTTGCGGCGCAGCGATTCGGCGCGCGATACCGTCTGCTGGCGTTTTTTGACGCGGGCGATGCGCTGCTGCATCTGCCGGCGCCGCGTGACGCCGACGATATACCATGCCAGCGCGATGATACCGAAAGCGACAACGGCAAGGATGATATCGATGGGGCGCATGCTGACTCTATGGCGTCGCCGCAGACGTCATGGCTTCGATCAGCGCCTGATCAAGACCGAAATAGGACGCTTGCGGCGTAAAGTTGGGACGGATGCCGCTCGAACGGAATTCGCCGATCAGCTTGCCGTTGTTATCTTCGCCCTTGAATTCGTAGGTGAACAGATCCTGCGTGATGACAACGTCGCCTTCCATGCCGCAGACTTCGGTGACGTGCGTGACGCGGCGGCCGCCGTCACGCATGCGCTGCACCTGCACGATGAGATTGACGGCAGAGGCGATCTGCGTGCGCACGGCCTTGCTCGGCAGGTTGATGCCGGCCATGCCGATCATGTTTTCCAGGCGCACCAGCGCCTCGCGCGGCGTGTTGGCGTGCAACGTGCCCATCGAGCCATCGTGGCCGGTGTTCATCGCCTGCAACAGGTCGAATGCCTCGCCGCCGCGCACCTCGCCCAGGATGATGCGGTCGGGGCGCATACGCAGCGCGTTTTTCACCAGGTCGCGCATGGTGATCTCACCCTCGCCTTCCAGATTGGCGTGGCGCGTCTCCAGCGGAACGACGTGCGGCTGCTGCAATTGCAATTCGGCGGCGTCCTCAATCGTGACGATGCGCTCGCCGTGCGAAATCATGCGCGAGATGGCGTTCAGCATCGTCGTCTTGCCCGATCCGGTGCCGCCGGAAATAATGATGTTGAGGCGCACGGCGCCGCAGATTTTCAAGACCTTGCACAACGTTTCCGACAGGCTGTTGGTGCCGACCATGGTGTCGAGCGTGATCTTCTTCTGCGAGAATTTACGGATGGAGATGCTGGTGCCGTGAATGGCGCAGGGCGGCGCGATGACGTTGACGCGCGAACCGTCCGGCAGGCGCGCGTCGCAGATCGGCGATGATTCGTCGACGCGGCGGCCGACGCCGGTGACGATGCGCGTCGCCACCGCCATGACGTGCGCGTTGTCGCGGAACTTGACGTCGGTCAGCGTCAGCTTGCCTTTACGTTCGACGTAAATCTGGTACGGACCGTTGACCATGATGTCGGTGATGGCGTCATCTTTCAAGAGCGGCTCCAGCGGCCCGAAGCCCAGCATGTCGTCAACAATCTGGTTGGCGAGCAACTGCTGCTCGGCCTGCGAAATGGGGAATTTCTGCCCCATCACGATCTCGCCGATGAGCTCGATGATCTGGCGTTTTAAATCCTCGCGCGGCAGGCGCGACGACGTCGCGACGTCGATCTGTTCCATCAGCAGGCTGTAAATCTTGTCTTTGGCCTCGGATAAATCATCTTCCGGCTTCGCCTGCTGCATGACGTTCAAGCTGGCTTCCGACACCGCCGCTAATAAATTCTCGCCGCTCTGTTTTTTAAGCGCCGCTATCCCGTTTGGCGCCGCAGCCGCAGGCTTATCCGCCGACGGCTGCAAAGGCGCCGCGGGTTTATTCGCATCCTGACTGGCACGTTTCCCGAACATAGTTCCTTATGCCTTCGTTTCCGGCTTGGCGGCGCGCTTGAACAATCCTCCGCCTTTCGCTTTTTCTTCTTCCTTGGCCTCAGCCACTTGCATTTTCGCTTCCGGCACCAGCTGCGCCGCCAGCTGCAGCAGCGGCTTGACCGCAGCATTCGATCTGGCTTTCACTGCCGGAATTTCGTTGCCGATCTGCATGAAAACATCCGGCGCAAACGGTATGCTGTAGGCGATTTTGGCGCCCACGCCTTTCTCGAAATCCGCCGGCGTCACCGCCTGCTTGGCCGCCATGCCAACACGGTTGACCACCACCAGCGGCGGCTTCAGCTTGAACATGTCGCGCAGGGCGTCGCTCAGGCGCAGCGTATCGCGCAGGGAAGATAATGTCAGCTCGGCGACCAGCACCACCTGCTCGGCCTGACTTAAGCATTTCTGGCTAAAACCGTCGAGATGGCGCGGCAGGTCGAGGATAATGACCTGAAACCTGTCGCGCAATTCCTTCATCAATATATCGGCGGCGGAATCATCGGCGGCCATCGGCTCGTATAAGCTTTCCTCGGAACTTAAGACGGACAAATATTTTCCTTGCTTGTGCATGACGCGATCGATGAACAAGGGGTCGATACGGTCCGGTTTTTCCAGCGCCTCGCGGAAACCGCGGCTAGGCTCAAGATCCAGCGACAGCGCGATGCTGCCGTCGGTGGGATCGAGATCGACCAGCGCCGTGTTCTTCTTCGACGATTCGGCAATCACACCAGCCAGATTTATCGCCAGCGTCGTCGAACCCACGCCGCCGCGCGCGCCGACCAAGGCGATGATTTTCCCTAATTGCTTGGCCGACGTCGATTGCACCGCCGTGCGCGTGACGGATTTGACATACGCGCCGTCCAGCACCTGCTCAGTCATGGGCTTTAAGAGATAGCTCGAAATGCCGATATCCATGAGCCAGCAGAAAAAGCTGTATTCGTTGACGGTGCCGATGACGATGACCTTGGTGTCCGGCGAGCAGACTTCCGCCAACCCGTCAAGCTGCGCCTTGGCTTCACCGGCCGACGTGATTTCAACCAGAAGCAACGTCGGCGACGGATTGTTTTTTAGGAATTCAGTGGCGCTTTTGATGTCGCCCTGCTTGACGCAGCTATCCGCCCAGCCGTGCTTGGCGGCGAACTGCTTTATCGTCTCCGCATCCTGCGCGTCACTGGCAAAGGCCAGAAAAGGTGTTGCGTATGAGGTCGCTGTGCTTGCCATAACATCCCTATTGTGCGGTGGCGGAAGTGGCGCCGCTTGTGTCCGACGCGCCGCTGTCACCACTGCCGGAAGATGAAGCGCTGCCGGAAGAAGACGACTGGCCGCTACGATACTGGCGGATGATTACCGCATTACGCTCGGTATCCGGCGTCACCTGGCTGTCGGTGCCTTTCATCAGGTCACTGGGATCGGCCACCTGCAACCCGAGATTGACCACCGAGGCGCAACCGATATTGGATTGATGCGTACTGTTGCTATAGGTCGTCACCGGCGACGGGCGCCAGTCGGGACAATGCGGCAGCACAACGGCAGCATAGGTCACCGTAATCATCGCATCGTTCGGACGGATTTCCTTCGACGGCTCGAATTTAATGATCGAGCGCGCATAGCCCATGCGACGCAACGCCCGGCTCAACGCGTCTTTGCGCAGATCGTTATTCATTTCCGATGGGTGCACGAGAATCTCCACTGATTTGGCCGCCATCGGCTCAGCGTCGCTCAGGCCGGCCTTCAGGTCTTCCACGGCGCTGGCAGGCAGCCGATCGCGACCGCGCCACTCCAGCGTGTACAACGTCTGGCGCATCTCGACGCGGTTCTCTATCGGATGATCGAGATAATAGTCGCGCGGGTTATCGCCCTGCAAATCCCACTGCGTGACGCAAGCAGACAAAGGCAGCAGCACCAGCATTGTCGCACAGGTTCTTAGGATGGATATCGTCATGGCTGTAACTCGCTGCTGATCATGGGTTGCGGGGATTCATCCAGCATGAATCCGCCGGCGCCGTGCAGCATCGGCAGGTTGCCCGGCTGTGGCTGCGGCGACGGTGCAGGCTGCGCCGATTCCGGCGCATCTGGTGTGGGATTGGGCGCTGGCGGTGATGCCGGTTCCGACATCACTAGCGGCACCGATTGCTCCGGTTCCAACATCGATTGCGGCAGCAACACCGGCTCCGGCGGCGCGGGCGGCGGCGACAGCGGCGCTTCATCCGTCATCGGTTCCTGCTGATAGAGATTGCCGAGCAAGAGGCGCTGCAGGTCGGTCGGCGCTTTATAGCCGTCGAGCGGCGTTTGCATCGTTTTCTCCGCCACCGGCCGCACGATATACGGCGTGACCAGAATCACGAGCTCGGTCTGGTTGTTCTGGAATTGCTGCGAGCGGAACAGCGCGCCCAAGACCGGCACATCGCCAAGGCCCGGGAATTTCTTGATGCCGTTGCTCAGGTCGTTCTTGAGCAACCCGGCCAGGGCGAAGGTCTGGCCGCTGCCCATTTCCAGCGTCGTCGATGCCTTGCGCGTGAGTATCACCGGGTTGCTGATGCCGCTGCCGGAGCTGACGGTGTTGCTGAAATCGATGGTGCTAACTTCCGGCGCCACAGTGATGCTGATGCGATCTTTCGACATCACCACCGGCGTGAAATTCAGGCTGACACCGAACGGCCTGTAAGAGATGCTGATGCTGTTATCGCCACCATTGACGGCGATCGGAAATTCGCCACCGGCCAGAAAACTCGCCGCTTTGCCGGAGGTGGTCGTCAGCGTCGGCTCGGCCAGCACACTGACTAAGCCCTGCGTCTCCAATACGTCAACCATGCTTCTTAACGTGGTGCCGTCATTCTGCCATTGCCCCAGAATGGCGGTATTGGTGCTGGTGCCGCGATTGACCAGGCCGGCGCTGTCAAAACCAATATTCGCCCCCTGTAATACCTGCATTGAGAAATTACCGGCGCCAAACGCTTCCTGCAGATTGAGGTTCAGCGTCTTCAGGTCGCTGTGCGCCATCTCGACGATCTTGACCTGCAGCGTCACCTGATCCGAGCCCGAGGTTTTCACCATGTTGACCATTTTCTCGCCGGCGCCGATAAAGGTGGACGCAACGTTGCCGATGCTTTCCGATTCAGCCGCCGACGGCGCGTAACCCTCCATCACCAACCCGCCGTCAACCGTACGGAAGCCGATATCGGAATCGGGCGACACGCTTTTCACCGTCTGCTCCAGCTTGCTTAAATTGTGCGTGACCTCGACCACGGCAGTGAAGATGGTGTTGTCCTTGGAATCGACGGCGTAAATGCTGGTCTCGCCGACTTTCTTGCCGCGCACGAATAATAATTTCGGCGACACCACCTGTATGTCGGCAATAATGGGGTCGGCAATGATGATGGCGCTGGCCGACTGGCCGAGCTTGATCATCTTGCCCTTGTTAATCTCCACCGGTATCACGCCCTGATCGCCTGCGACCTGCTCATCCGCCGCCCGGCCGAGGCCGGATACCATAATCATCCCCGTCAGGAGCGCCAGATAAAAACAAGTGGTGAGGGCGGTTTTTTTCATGAGCGTCATTGCACGGAAATGGTTTCAACCTGGTCGCCACGGAAGACGCGGATGGTGGACGATACGCCGCCGCCAAGCGCGCCGCTCACGTCGCTATCGCGCGTATAGCCGGGATCGGCCGGCGACGTTGCCGCCGCATCGGCGCCCGTCGGATCATCGGCGGCAGCCGGTTTATTATCGATCACAGCCAGGCCGCGCAGCACAAATGATATTTTTCCAAGATCTCCCGCCACCGCAATCTGCTCCGCCTGGTGCGCACTGACTTCAATCGTCACCGTCTTGGCGAGGATAGCCTTGTTCTCCGGATTATCAAGTTGCTGGTCAACGGCGATGACGCGCACGTCGCGAATAAAAGTTTCGCTGACCACCGATCCCTCCGAGTTGCTGGCGCTCGCCGCACGGACACGGTGCGTCAAAATTAAATCAACACGATCACCCGGTGAAAGGAAACCGGCATTGCCGGAGGTCGCGGTGACGGCAATCGATACCGCGCGCATGCCCGGCTCCAGCACCGCCGACATGAACCCGCCCTCGCCGGCTTTGGTGATCGACGCAATCGTCAACGCTTCGCCGGTGTGCAACTGGCGGCGCGTGATGGCGCCGTTGTAATCCTCGATGTGCGAGACGCCCTCTTTTAAATGCTCTTCCTTCAGTTCTTCGGGCGCCACCTCCTGCCAGTCAAGATCGGTCGCAGGCTGCACCATGACTCCCGGCGGGATGTCACGCTTGGCGATCATGATGCGCGGCTTCACGACTTCCGGCGTCGCTTCCGTCGGCGTTTCAGAGGTCACCCAATTGCGGATTGAGATCACGCCAAACACGGCGATGATGCCAATCACGATGAGGATTATTAATCGCCGTGTAGAATTCATAGAGGTCAAATGGCCGGATTCAGGGATTTAAACGACTAATTCTAGCCTTTTTTGACTTAAGATTTGGTTAAGCACTGTGGCATAAAAACCTCAATATCTCAAATAGTTATTGGGTAAAATTGTAAATGAATTTTAACCAAATGTTATCCTGAGCGAAGTCGCTTCAGACGACGTAGGTCGAAGGATTTTTTGTTATTTGCAAAGATCCTTCGGCTTCGCTGCGCTACGCTCAGGATGACAAAAAGTATACAGAATATCTATATTCCATTAGAATAAAGTTGCTAACCAACAAACCAAAGCATTTTCTATGATCCGCCAGCAAGAGCTGATCGAAAAAATCAAGTCCTACGATCCCTCCGCCGACGAGGGGCTGATTAATCGCGCCTACGAATTCGCCACCAAAGCGCATGCCACCCAGAAACGCGCATCCGGCGAGCCTTACATCACGCATCCCATCGAGGTCGCCTACAAGCTCACCGAATATAAACTGGACGCATCGACCATCGTCACCGCCCTGCTGCACGATACGGTGGAAGACACCGGCGTCACCTTGGACGACGTCGAGAAGAATTTCGGCAAGGAAATCCGCACGCTGGTCGACGGCGTCACCAAGCTGTCGCGCCTCGAGGAAAAATCGGAAAACCTGAAGCAGGCGGAAAATTTCAGGAAGCTGCTGGTCGCCATGTCGGAAGATTTGCGCGTGCTGCTGGTCAAGCTCGCCGACCGCCTGCACAACATGGAAACGCTGTCGGCGATCAAGATCCCGGAAAAACGCGCGCGCATCGCCCGCGAGACTATGGAAATATATGCCGCCCTGGCCGAACGCATCGGTATGCGCCATATGAAAGAGGAGTTACAGGATCTGGCATTCGCCGAACTGTACCCGGAAGCACGCGATTCCATTATCAAACGCCTCGATTTTCTGCGTGAGGAAGGCCAGGCCGAACTGGATAAAGTTCTCTCCAACCTGCAACGCAAGCTCGCCGAAGCCGGGTTGGAAAACGTCGAAATCTCCGGCCGTGAGAAAAAACCGTTCTCAATCTGGAAAAAAATGGAAAGCAAGAACGTCAGTTTCGAACAACTGTCGGATATCGTCGCCTTCCGCATCGTCGTTGAGGATATTCCGGAATGCTATCATGCGCTGGGCGTCATCCACGCCGAGTGGCATACCATTCCCGGCCGGTTCAAAGATTACATCTCGACACCCAAATCCAACGGCTACCAATCGCTGCACACCGCCGTTCTGGGACCGGGGCAGCAGCGCGTCGAAATCCAGATCAGGACGCAGGAGATGCACGACATCGCCGAATATGGCCTTGCTGCACACTGGGCGTATAAGCAGAAACCCGGCGAGGTCAAGGACGGTAAGCAGTTCCGCTGGATGCGCGAGCTCTTGGAGATTCTCGAAAAATCCTCCAACCCGGAAGAGTTTCTGGAAAACACCAAGCTCGAAATGTACCAGGACCAGGTGTTCTGCTTCACGCCCAAGGGCGACATCCTCGCCTTCCCGCGCGGCGCGACGCCGGTCGATTTCGCCTACGCCGTGCATTCGGGCGTCGGCGATACCTGCGTCGGTGCGAAAATAAATGGCCGCATCGTGCCCCTGAAAACGCCGCTCAAAAACGGCGACCAGATC
>CAZNPA010000008.1:0-88886 GCA_964575095.1 uncultured Rickettsiales bacterium | reverse complement strand
CGAACCCTCATAGCCAGCTTGGAAGGCTGGAGCTTTACCACTAAGCTACACCCGCTTAAACAAAGGGATTGGGGATTAGGAATTAGGCATTAGGGAAAACAGTGTTTTTTTCTCCAATCCCTAATCCCCAAAGCCTAATCCCTCTCTACTTCGCCATCTTACGTTCCAATTGCAGCGCCTTAAGATCATTGTCCCACTGGGCGTTGCGATTCAATTGAATCGCCTGACGCAAGTCATGTTCGGCGTCATCGAATTGCTTGAGCAGCCGTTTGCCCAGACTGCGCTGGTAATACAGATCGGCGCTGGTGGCGTTGCGCGACAGCGCCTGCGTGACAAGCGCCACGGCATGTTTTGCATCGGCCGTCATCCCTGCCGCATCGCCGAGTTCGCGGCGCGCCAGCGCGCGCTGCAGGTAAGCGTTGGCGTTGCTGGCGTTGACGGCGATGGCTTTGCTGTAGCTGGCCTCGGCGGCTTTGTAATCGCCGGCGGCCATCTCTTTGGCGGCGTTGATGATGATGACTTGGTCGTGCGGAATGGCAAGCGCTGCAAAGACGGGCGGCACGAAGCAGCACAACAGGACGGCAGTAAAAATAATGCGGCGCATGATGGATTTATAATAGGTCGTGCTGAAAAATCTAGGACATATTCCGTGCGCGGCTGGCGCCCCTTTTGAAGCCGGCCTTGGTTTCTTCCTGCAACCCCTTGTTTGCCGAATCATTTAATTTTTCCGCCTTTTCCAGCCTGCATTAGCGCACACGCATGTAGAAAGAGCCCGGCTCACGGTCTTTGGTCAGATAAGGGCAGGCTTTTTGCAGCGCTTCGTAATGGTGGTGTTTCAGAAAATTCACTGCGGCGATGATCTCGTATCTGACGCTGTTGGAAAGCAGCGCTTCGAGCAGGTATTGCTCGTTCCAGAACCATACGTGTTCCGCCACCACCGCGCGCGGATAATCTCTGGGCGTGAAAATGTCGTGGATGTGCACGGTGACGCCGGGGGTAAGCTGCGGCAGGATGTCGAGATATTCCTTAAGCACGTCGCCCTGCGGCCGTATGATGTGCGAGGAATCTATGAACAACATATCGCCGGCACAAAGTTCGGTTGCCCAATTGAATTCGCAGTCTTCGACGCGCCTGCGGATTACCTCGATGCCGCCCAATTGCTCCAGCCACGGCCGTTCGTAAGGCTCGACGCAGATATGCGCGGCGGCGCGGCGCGTTTCCTCTCTATTTTTTTCCAACGCAAGTTTGGCGATTTTAGTCGAGTTGCCGCTGCCGATTTCGATGATTTTACCGGGTTTTGTCGCCCGGATAAACTGGTAGAGAAATTCGGCGTCGCCGGCTTCGAAACTTCCGTTGTTGATGTAAAAACGCCGGGGCTCGGACGACGGTTCGCTAAGGTTAAGCGCCGTCAATTCGGCGGAATAGCTCAGGCCATGTAAAAAATTCAGCTGGCCGGACACGTTGAGGTCGATGCCGGGCAGATGCCGGTCCTCTGAAAGACTTTGCCTTAACTGCCGGTCATCGAAAAGCGGCTCGGAATAATGGTTCCGGATCGGGAACAGTCCAATTTTTTTAAGGCAGGCGGTCGCAAGCGGCAGGCGTCTTGATCCGATCCGCCGGTAGAGCAGAAGCGGCAGCGCCGCCGGTATCGCCAGTGCCGCCAACATACCATCGATCGGCGTTTGAAAAATATCGAAGATCTTTTTGATAAGGGATTTCATTATCTCAGCGCTTCCAGATGCCGGTCTTTGTAGAAATAGAGCGCCAACAGCGATGTAGCGGCGCATATCATTACATAATAGGCGATCGAGGCGTTGCTGCCGGTGGCGCGGATCAGCCATTCGCACACGAACGGCGCCGTGCCGCCGAAGATCGCGGCGGCGAAATTATAGGCGATGGCCATGCCGGTATAGCGCACCGAGGTCGGGAATAATTCCACCAGCACGGCGGCAATCGGCCCGATATAAAAACCGACCACGGCGGCAAACGCCGCCTGCGCCAAACCGATGGTAAGCAGCGGCTCACCGGGAACAAACAGCGTAAACAGCGGATAGACGCCGGCCAGAATAAGAAGCGCCGCACCGGTCATCAGGGGCTTGCGGCCGAAACGGTCAGAAAGCCAGGCTGACAGGAAAAACATGGCCATCATCACCGTCATGTTGACGACGTTAAGCCACATCGCGTCGCCCATGCCTACCCCGAGCTGCTTGTGCGAAAAGCTGATGAAATAAATCGCCGTCAGGTAAAACGGCATTGTCACCGTCATGTAGAGGGCGAAGCCCTGCGCAATCTCCCACGGATGCCTGGCCACCGCCTCACGCACCGGGCGCTTCGAGAGATGCCCGCCCTGCCGCGCCTCCTCGTAGACCGGGCTTTCCCGGCAGTGGGTGCGGATGTAAAACCCGATCAGGCCGATGGCGATGCCGAGCAAAAAAGGCACGCGCCACGCCCACTCGGTGAACGCCGCCTCGCCGAACAGGGCAAGGCAGGCCTGCGTTACCGCCAGTCCGAGCAGAAATCCCATATTGAGGCTGACCAGCGACGCCGACCCGGCGACGCCGCGGCGCGAAGGCGGCGCGTGCTCGACGATATAGGTGATCGAGCCGGAGAACTCGCCGCCCAATGACAGTCCCTGCAGCAGGCGTATCAGCGTCAGCAGGATCGGCGCGGCAAGGCCGATGTCGGCATAGGTGGGAAGCAAGCCGATGCAGCCGGTTGGGATCGCCATCATCAGCACGGCAATCACCATCGCCTGCTTGCGACCGTAGGTGTCGCCGATCCAGCCGAACAGCACGGCGCCCACCGGCCGGACGACGAACCCGGCGGCAAAGACGCCGTAGGTGGCGAGCAAGGCCACGGTCGGGTCGCCTTCAGGGAAAAACAGCTTCGAGATCAACCACGCCATCTGGCCGTAGAGAGCGTAATCGTACCACTCCAAGCCGTTGCCGATCATGCCCGAGACGAGGACTTTGCGCATAATTCTTCCTGCATTTTGCTCTTTCTGCTATAGGGATTTTCCTCTGGCTTTGCAATCAGATGCTTGCACGTCCGGCATTTTGGGATAGAAAGAACCTATGTCGACATCCAAAGCCAAACGCTTTTTGAGCAACATGACGTTTCAGGTGCTGGCGGCGATCGTCCTCGGCGTCGCGTTCGGACATTTTTATCCCGAGCAGGGCGAGGCGATGAAGCCGCTGGGCGACATCTTCATCCGCCTGATAAAAATGGTGGTGGGCCCGATCATTTTCCTCACCATCGTCACCGGCATGTCGCACATGGGCGACGTCAAGAAAGTCGGCGAAGTGGGCTTGAAGGCCATCATCTATTTCGAGGTCGTCACCACGCTGGCGCTTATCCTCGGCTTGCTTGCGGTCAATATTTTACAGCCCGGCGTCGGGTTCAATATCGAGGCCGTCGCCAAGGGCGACATCACCAAATACACCACCGCCGCCGCGAACCAGGAGCACGGGTTGGTCGCCTTCGTCATGGACATCATCCCCCGTTCCTTCCTCGGCGCCTTCACCGGCGACAATTTGCTGCAGGTCTTGTTTCTGGCGCTGGTGTTCGGCGGCGCGCTGTCGGCGATGGGGGAAAAAGGCAAGGGCATCACTCAGGGCATGGAAAAAGTCACCGCCGTGTTCTTTAACATCATCAAAACCATTATGTACTTAGCGCCGCTGGCCGCGTTCGGCGCCATGGCCTTCACCATCGGCAAATATGGCATCGAATCGATTATACCGCTCGGGAAACTGGTGCTGGTCGCCATCCTGACCATGATCGTTTTCATCATCGTCGTATTGGGAACGGTGGCACGCATCTGGCGCTTCGACCTGTGGCGGTTCATTCGCTATATCGAGGACGAGCTTTTCATCGTCTTCGGCACCGGCTCATCGGAGACCGTGCTGCCGCGCATCATGGAAAAGCTGCAAAAGCTCGGCTGCTCGAAACCGGTGGTCGGCCTCGTCATCCCGACCGGCTATTCCTTCAACCTCGACGGCTCGACGATTTATCTCGCCATGTGCGTCGTCTTCATCGCTCAGGCCTATGGCGTGCCGCTCGACTTAAGCCAGCAGATCAGCATTTTGGGCATATTGCTCTTCACCTCGAAAGGCGCGGCGGGCGTCGTCGGCAGCGCCTTCATCGTGCTGGCCGCCACCATTCAGGCCACCGGATTTCTCCCCATCGAGGGGCTAGCGCTGCTCTTAGGCGTCGACCGCTTTATGTCGTCCATACGCGCCATGATCAACCTGATCGGCAACGGTGTAGCCACCCTCGCCGTCGCCCGCATGGAAAAAGAATTAGACGATAAGCAAGGCATCGCCGAGTACCGGGAATTTTTCGCCGACCCGAAAATCAGCCGGATATAGGCCGCGGCCGGTCGCCCAGCCATATTTTCGTGCCTTTTTTGTTATCGCTCAATATCGTCTCCATCTTTAATATAGCCCTTTTTTTCCGCATATTTTTTAGCTGCCGCAACCCTGTGTTCATACGGCGGATGCGTGCTTAGTACGCCGAAAGTGACTTTTGTAAAAAAATCCACTCGTTCCACGAATCGTTTTAGAGATTCGGGAAATTCGGAACATGTTGCTGTTTTGTATAACTCAAAAGATTCTTTTGTAATTTCGGGATTCTTTACTACGTCTATGGCACAACGGTCCGCTTCGTATTCATTTCTTCTGCTCGCCGCTAAATTCAAGAGCGTGCCAACTCCTATTGCAAAAAAAGCCGTAGAGACGGAAGCGGTCCATTTATCATTATTCTCATCGAGAATGC
This sequence comes from uncultured Rickettsiales bacterium, assembly GCA_964575095.1. GTDB lineage: Bacteria > Pseudomonadota > Alphaproteobacteria > Rickettsiales > SXRF01 > CAZNPA01. The sequence continues at coordinate 84,113 of CAZNPA010000008.1, read as the reverse complement.
CTGTTTTTTTAGCGACATGTCCTAAACCAAGCGCCGCTGCGTTAGCCACCACATACCTTAAAAATTGACGGCGGCTATGTTTGTGATGGCCCATCTCATGACCGAGCGCTTCTTTTATATGTTCAGGCTCAAATAATTTCAGATAAGCCCTGGACATGCAAATGGCGGGGGACAGGCCTCTTGCATAATGAACATCCAACGCATCATTCGCCGATTCATAAATTATTAACGGAGGTATTTTATTGGCATCAATATCCAATATTTCCAGACAATCTTTATAAAGGGCATGAAGTTGGGGGCAGCTTTGAGGAGTAACGATATGCGCCCAGCATTTATTTTTATCGAAGTTTAACCGCGAACAAGAACTGCGGAAAACTTTTGTGTAATCATTGTCCAGATTTGCAGGAAGCAGCATAACATTGATTATTAATGTATCTTTACCAATAATCAATTAAAATTCAGCTGCACCTTGCCCTTGCGCTCGGAATCGCTCTTCAATTGCCCGCAGGCGGCGAAGATGTCGCGGCCACGTGGGGTGCGGACCGGCGAGGAATAGCCGGCGTCGTTGACGATCTCGGCGAAGGCGTGGATGCGGTTGTTGCTGGAGCATTCGTAAGGCGCGCCGGGCCAGGGGTTGAACGGGATCAGGTTTACCTTGGCGTGGATGTCTTTTAAGAGCCGCACCAATTCATGCGCGTCGGCATCGGAATCGTTGACGCCTTTCAGCATCACATATTCAAAAGTGATGCGCCGCGCGTTGCTGGCGGCAGGATAATTTTTGCAAGCCTCCAGCAATTCGGCAATCGGGTATTTTTTGTTGAGCGGCACCAGCTCATTGCGCAGCTCGTCGCGGACGGCATGTAAACTAATCGCCAGATTGACGCCGAGTTCATTACCGACTTTCTCGATCATCGGCACAACGCCGGACGTGGACAGCGTGATGCGGCGCTTCGATATGGCGATGCCTTCGCCGTCCATGATGATGTTCAAGGCGCGCGCCACCTGGTCGTAATTATAGAGCGGCTCACCCATGCCCATCAAAACAATGTTCGTAAACAGGCAATCTTCGCGCCGCTTGCCCCATTCCTTGAGGCCGTCGCGCGCGACTAATACTTGCCCGATGATCTCGCCGGCGCGTAAATTGCGAACGAGATTCTGCGTACCGGTGTGGCAGAAGGTGCAGGAAAGCGTGCAGCCGACCTGCGACGACACGCAGAGCGCGCCGCGGTCGTCCTCGGGGATGAACACCGCCTCGACTTTGTTGCCGTCCTCGAATTCGAGCAGCCATTTTCGCGTCGTGTCGACCGAGGTCAGCGCGCGGGAAATCTTGGGGCGCTCGATGGTGAAATGCTCATCCAGTATTTTCTGCTGCGGCTTGGCAATGGTCGTCATTTTCGAAAAGTCGGTGGCGCCTTTGACGTAGACCCAATGCCAGATCTGCTTGGCGCGGAAGGTCTCGATGCCCAGCGCCTTCAATTTTTCTGCCAGTTCCTGCCTTGTTAAGCCGACGATGTGTGTTTTTTGCGTCATGATTTTTTCTCCAGCACATAGCCGCCCTCGACCGCCAGCAGCGCATCCTTAAGGCCGATATCGCGCAGCTTGGTGCGCAGGCGATACATATGCGTCTCCAGCGTGTGCGATTCGAGCTCGGCCTCGAAATCCCAGATATCCTTGAGCAGCGCGTCGCGGGATACGCTTTTCCCCGCCGCCTTGACCAGCATCAAAAGCAGCTCAGCTTCCTTGTCGGTAAGCGCGGCGGCTTTATTCGAGGCCGCATGGGTCACCGTTTTTTGCGGCAAAGAAAACACATACTCCTTGCCCAGCGCGAAAATATCATCGGCGGCCTGCCGCCCCAGCGCGCGGCGGAGTTCCGCCAGCAACCGGCTGATTCTTATCGGCTTGTCTTTCTCTTCCACCGCCACCACCGGCACCGGCCACTGGCCGGGAAGCCGCTCGGTAGTGATAACGGCCGCCGCCTTGTCGGTCAAAATATGGCCGTCTTCCTTGGTTGCGGCAATAGCAACCTTTGCCGAAAACTCGCTCTCCACCTGCTCGGCGACGGCGTCGGCGAAGTCCTTATCTTTGCTGATAATCACGACATTTGGCATGGTTATAATATACTCATATTAAGTCGCTGGGATGTCTAGATGGCCAACCCAGTAGACTTGAAAAACGCGTTGATTTCCGCGGCAATCCTAGTATGTATCCCCTTTCGCCGCAAGGGTCGAGCTATGACAAAAAGCGATAACGAACAAACCGCCGTGCTGCGCGCCATCGACGACATGAGGCGCGGGCTGGGATTCGCCGTGCCGCAAAACGGCAAAATCTGGCTGTTCGTCCCCATCGAATCCTTAAGCGCCGATGATTTCTCCGCGCTGCCGGTTAAAGACCGCAGCGCCATCGTCACCGGCGCCCGCGCCAAGAGCCTGGGCCTGGCCAAGGACCAGGCCGCCATCGCCGTCGATGCTAGCGCGCTCTCCTATAGCGAAATAAAATTACTGGCCGACCCGCTGGCGGAACCGATGGAACTTTCCTATCTCTCCCAGCATACCGCCGGCGAAATCGACCAGCTGGCGCTGGTCTTGGCCAAGCACGCCTCGCTGCTTCCGGCGCTCTTAAAAATCGAAGCCGATAGCGATAAAGGCTGGCAGGCGCTTTCCGCCGACGATTTGCGCCGCTACGCCAGAAACCCCATCGTCGACGTCGCCGAAACGGCGCGCGCGAAACTTCCGGTCGAAGGCGCCGAAAACGCGACCATCGCCAGTTTCCGCTCACATCAGGGCGCATCGACGCATTTGGCGCTCATCGTCGGCGACGTCGCCGCCGCAAAAAACCCGCTGGTGCGCGTGCACTCGTCCTGCGTCACCGGCGACATTTTGGGCAGCCTGCGCTGCGATTGCGGCGACCAGCTTAAGCTGGCGCTGGCCGCCATCGTCAAGGAAGGCGCCGGCGTGCTTTTATACCTGCATCAGGAAGGCCGCGGCATCGGCATCACCAATAAACTCCGCGCCTACGCGTTGCAGGAAAAAGGCGTCAACACCTACGATGCCAACGTCATGCTGGGCTTCGAGGAAGACGAGCGCGATTTTTCCATCGCCGCCGCCATCCTGAAAAAACTGGGCATCGCGCAGTTGCGCCTGCTCTCCAACAACCCCTATAAAATCACCAGCCTAAAAGCCTGCGGCATCGTCGTCACCGACCGCGTGCAGCTTTCCGCCGAAGCCGGCAAGCACAACCACGCCTACCTCTCCACCAAGAAAAAATCCGGGCATTTGTTTTAATAATTATTCCCCCTTCCCGGCCATTTCCTCCTGCCGCATATTATCCCCATTACTTGCAAGTAACAGTCCGCGCGGCGTGGTGGCAGAACCCACGCGGCGGCCGGGTGAGTTCGGCGATTTCGGGTAACACCGGAAGTCTCTTTTGTCCCGCAGGCTTTTGAGCCTGCGAACCGGGCAATCGATCACGCAGCTCACGTGCCATCCGAGGCCGGTCACAGGCCGACAACAAAACCTGCGGAACCCGGGTTCACTTTTATTGGAAAATCGAAAAATGCCCTAGCAAATGTGTCCTTAAAGCATGGTATTTCGTGGCTAAACGTCGCAAAATCGTGCCTAAAATCGGGCTAAAAATGCCTTTAAGCGCCCCACCCCATATCCCGCTTGCAATCCCCTCCGTATGTGTTACTGAGAATCATTCGCAATAATATGGGGGATATTTTTATGCGCATGGGACAGATTTTTTGCACGTTAGCAATGGTGGGAACGGCCGCAGCGGCATGGGCGGAAATGCCCGGTAGCTATACTGAAACGCGTTTCGTCGCTAATAAGGCAAAATACAAGCCGGGACTTGCGATTGATCCGAAAATGATCAACGCCTGGGGCATCGCCATCCGCCCCAAGGGCGCCGGCGGGCATTTCTGGGTCACAGCCAAGAACGCAAGCCTTGAATATGTCGGTGACGTCAAAAACGCCCCGGACGAAAAACTGCGCGCGCTGCATCAGGATAATTTGAAAATCATCACGCTGCCGGTCGGCGGCAAGGATAATTTTGCCACCGGTGTCGTGTTCTCCGACAGCAAAACCGATTTCATCATCACGCAAAATATAAAAGGGGCGGAGCCTGTCACCGCCCCGGCGAAATTTTTATTCGCCAGCGACGGCGGTGTCATCTCAGCCTGGACCGAACGCAAAAAGGAAGACGGCACGTTCGACCGCGCGGATGTAGCGAATACCGTCATCGACCAGTCGAAGGACGGCGCGCAGTTTTTCGGGCTGGCGATAAGCCATGATTACAGCCGCATCTACGCCGCCGATTTCGGCGAGGCGCCAGCGATCAAGGTGTTCGACGGAAAATTCCAGTCGGTTGACATGCGTTTTGACATGCCGTTCGACGACAATAAAAACGGCAAGGTCGATCCCGGCGAATACGCGCCGTTTAACATCCAGGCACTGACGACGCCCGGCGGTGACCATCACATCTTCGTCGCCTACGCCAAGACGCAGCCCTGCCCTGCCGCAGAAGTGAAGAAAGGCACCTGCAAGGAAGGGGCTCTGTTCGTCGGCGAGGAAGACACCGATAAGCCGGGACAAGGCCGCGTCGCTGAATTCACCGAGAGCGGCGCACTGGTCACGGCATGGAAAGACGGCGGCAAATTAAGCGCGCCGTGGGGCATGGCGTTCGCGCCTGCGGATTTCGGCGCGCTGTCGAATACGCTGCTGGTCGGCAATTTCGGCGACGGCACCATCGCCGGCTATGACGCCAAAACGCATGAATTCATCGATGTCATGCGCAATGAAAAAGGGAAACCGATCGCCATCGATAAAATCTGGGGCATCCTCTTCGGCAACGGCGAGAGTCTGGGCGATGCCAACGCCCTGTACTTCGCCGCCGGCCCCAATGATGAAAACGACGGGCTGTTCGGCGTCTTGCGGCCAGCGGCGAAATAGCCGCTGAATATTGACTTCTCCACAAGATTGCCGCAACCTTCGCCGCAAGGAGGAAATTGGTGTAACCGTCTGTATATATTATATAAAATAAATATACCCAACGGCGCATGTGCGATTTCACAAAACCGTAACATGAAAATCCGGCAATTATCCGTATAATAAAAAGAATTAAAACCGGCCATCGCATATGGCCACGGAAAGAGGTCGCCATGACGGAAGAGGAAAAAGAGGGTAACTGGCTGACGCGTATTCCAAGTACGGATACGAAGTGTGAACGCCGTACGCTTTTGAAAGCAGCGGGTGCAGGAGGATTTTTACACTTACTGGGAAGTTGCTCCAAATCCCCTGACGCTGCTAAGGAAAAAAATCTCTACGACCTATTGTCAAAATTCACATTCACCGGGCAAGAGGGGAAGGGTGTGAATGTTAAGGCCTTACAAAAGAACTTAAAAAACCAGGATATCACCCTTTCCTTCGGCTTCGCCAAATGCGAAAAATATTGCCCCATGATCAACAAGGCGTTGGCAAGCCTTGATGCCCAGGACAATAGAGATAGCCTGACGCATATTATCATCAGCGTGAATCCGGAAGACAATAAAGATCAGGATGCCCGCGACGCTTTCATGCGGAGAATCCGCAGCGATGGGGTGGAGAACAATGTCCTCATCCTCTATCCCAAGCAACCGGAAAAGGTCGCTTATATCGCTTATGAAGCGGGCGCCATCGTCAAATTGGATCAGCCGTTCGACCATTCAGCGGAAATTATGCTTTATGCCCCCGGCGGCAAACCGATTGCACACGAGTCCGGTCTGAATTTCAGCGACGAAACCACCGGCCAATGGAAACATGCGATGCAAGGCAAAGGTGCGGGCCGGTAACGCCATGGCAGAACATTCCTTGAGTGAGCACATCCATCACGGCGCAGCAGCCGGCAAGGAAGACCGCGACTGGCTGAAGCTGCTTGCCATCGGCACTACCTTAGCCGCGGGCGCGGTGATTATCTCCCCGTATATCCTACCGCTGCTTGGGGGCAACGCCAACCTGGCGACGCAAGCTATCACGGCGCTGCATGGCGGCGTGATCGGTGGCACGGTCGGAAGCCTGGCCGAAGGGATCAACGCCATGATCAACGCCTTTCCGGTGGTGGGACCGGTGCTGGCGCAAGGAGGGCTTGCCAGTGCGGCGGCCACCGGCATCATCGGCATCGGCGGTGTATTGCTTGGGCGATACATTGATACCAATGATGACGGCACCCGCCACATTCGCTGGGGAAAGCTGATCACCGCCGCCGCCATTACCACCAGCGCTTTGATCGCATTGCCTACGGCCTTGACCGGTATCAGCGTCGGCCTGACTTATTTGGTTGCACTGGCCGCCGGAACGCAAGCGGCAAGCCTGGTCGCCACGGCGCTGGCCAACTCGATCGGATCGGTGGGCGCGATGAATTTCTTTCCTGCCGGGCTGTCGGGTATAGCAGCGGTATTGCCGCATTTGCTCACCTGCGGCGTATCGCTGCTGCCGGCGGCGCTTTCGATTTCCCTGGCAAGAAATTCTCATCTCTCTCCGTCCGGCCTTTCCGCGCAAAAATATTCGGACGGATCCGTTACCGCCGAAATAAAAACAGACGCGCCGCTGGCCGCCGGCAAACCCTGCTCGGCAACCCTGACCCTGCGCCACACCGCCACCGGCCTGCCGCTTTCGCCCGACGAGCTGGCGGTGGTGCACACGGAAAAAATCCATCTGTTCGTCGCCGACAGCAGCCTCAAGGATTACCATCACATACACCCGCAGCCGACCGGCGAGCCGGGCGTGTTTTCATTCGGGTTTACGCCGAACGCTTCCAGTAATTACGCCGCCTGGGCGGACTTTACCCTGCTCAAGGACAACCATAATCATAAGCTGAAAAGCGATATGCCCGCCGCCAGCCGGCGAAACATCCCCGCTGCCATCCGTGCCAACAGCCATACATCCCGCGCGGGGCTTACCTTCCACTGGCAGACGAGCGACCCCCTGCGCCAAAACGCCCCGGCGATTGTCGAAGTTGCCGTCACCGACGCACACGGCCGGCTGGTAAACGATTTGGAGCCGGTAATGGGAGCATTTGCGCATCTGGTCGGATTCAGCGCCGATGGAAAATCACTCATCCACACCCATCCGTACGGAAAAGAACCGGTAGCGCCGAACGATCGCGGCAACGGGCGCTTGCGTTTTCATATCGAGCCGGATTGTTCGGGCGCCGTGCAATTTTATTTGCAGATTCGCCGCAACAACGAGGATGTGTACGTCCCGTTCGGCCAACACATCGCACCGCCGCTATCGGCAGCGGGTAAAATCACGCCGGCTCACCACCGCGCCGGAACGCCGGCTCACATCACGATTTAGTCATCTGCCAGCCGCAGCTGTCTTTTTTCCAGATGCCGGGATCAGCGTCGAGGTTGACTTCCTTCCACTTGGGATGGCCTTTTTCGCGCAGGTTCGGCAGGCCGTTACGTATCGCCTGCGACAACGCGCTTAAGGACGAGCAGCGTTTTTTGTTGCCCTGCATAAAATCGTAGCTGATCATTACCGCCTGCACGGCGACGGTTTTCACATCCTCGGTGACAAAATTATAATCGGCGCGGGTGATCAGCGCCGGTTTATACTCTTCCAGCATTTTCGGATTATCGAGCGGCAGGAAATGCACCTGCGACAGCATCGGCGCGTATTTCTGGTTTTCCGGCAGCGTCAAATCTTCAAGATTCTTGAAGAGGCGCACCGGCTTTCCGGCGACGAACACCACCGCATCGAGATCGCCTCTTAAGACCAGCACCACGCCTTCGGCCGGCGAGATGCGGCGCGTTTCCGCCGGCGTCACATCCATCATCGAGAACAGGTTGATGGCGGTCAGCATGTTACCGCTGCCGTCTTCGCCGATGGCGACTCGCTTGCCCTGCAGGTCGGCGAAGGTAGAAACATCTTTGCGCGCCAGGATATGTACTTCCTCGTTATAGAACGGGAACACCATGCGCAGGTTGGTCGCCATGCGCATCGAATCGGGATTTTTCGATCGGCTCAGGAACCCCAGCACGTCCGACTGCACGATACCGAGCGCCGCTCTTTCGTTTCCGTTCAAGCGCTTGATGTTGTCGATCGATCCTTCCGATAGACGCACGTCGATATCAACACCGACGCGACTCGCAATCTGCGCGATATCCTTGCCGAACGCATAATAGGTGCCGGTTTTCTGGCCGGTGACCATGCCCAGGCTGTCATCGGCCGCGGCCGGCGCGGCGGGAAATGCCGCCGGCAAGAGCAGCGCTGCATGCAAAAGAATGAGGCGATAAAAATTCATGGTTGGCGGTCACACTGTCCCGCGGCCACGCATGGCGCACCGCGTTTTCAATTCCGGTTGAGGATGGACAGTAATTCCTGCTCTCTATGGTTGTCAACCTCGGAGACGGCGCTGATGTCGCCGGAAGAGAGCGCCGGGGCGGAGAGGCGCGCCATCTGCCCGATGATCATGCCCTGATCGCCTTTTAAGATGATGGTTTTGGCCGGGGAAGCCGTGGATATCGCAGAAGCCACCGCATCGGCGCTGGAGAAAAGACCGGAATCGGCGATCGTGACCGGTTTTTTGGCGGAATCAGATGTCATCAGCGCCAGCGGACGGCCTAAAAACAGCACCGACAGCACCAGCGCCAGAACCAAGCTGCTTAAGGTAAAAATGAATTTGGCGGCGTTGCCGTAACTCAGGATGGCTGCCATCAGTTGCAGTCGGCGAGTCTCATGCGCGCGACGCGGCAGGCGGTGTACTTTGGGCCTGGATACGTTAGCCATGTGGGCGATATGCGCGGTCATAGGCGGGAACAATCTAGACGTTAAGGCTTAATATTCAATCATAATCGCGGTTTTTAGGCCGGAGGCGGCGTTTTTTTAGCTGATGCGTTGCGAAAATGCATAAACTCATCTACACAGATGTGTTTTATGACAGAAACGCCTTTTCAGTATCCCGCGCGCGCGCTGATTAAGCGATTGCTGCGCGAACACATCCTGCCCTTCCGGCGGCAATTGCTGCTGGCGGTGGCCTGCATGGTGATCGTCGCCAGCTGCACGGCGCTTAACGCCTGGATGATGCAGCCGGCGCTGGATAAAATTTTCATCGAAAAAGACCGCGCGATGCTGGTCATAATCCCTTTTGCCGTGGTGACGATCGCCATCGTCGGCGCCGCCGCCAATTACGGCAATACGCTTTCGATGCGCTATGTCGGCCAGCGCATGATCGCGAGCCTGCAGGTGCGGCTGTTTAAGCACCTGATGCAAAGCGATATCGGGCTCTTTCATTCAGAGTCCTCCGGCAAGCTGATTTCGCGCTTCACCAACGACATCGCGCTGATGCGCGTATCGTTCACCACCGTGCTGACGTCGCTGGCCAAGGAAAGCCTGTCGCTGATATTTCTGATCGGCGTCATGCTGCATCAGAACCCGGAGCTGTCGCTGGTGGCGGCGCTGATATTTCCGCTCGGCATCTATCCGGTGATCCGGCTCGGCAAGCGCATGCGCCGCATCTCCGACTCGACGCAACAGCAGATGGGAGAATTCGTATCGGCGCTGGATGAGGCGTTTCAGGGCGTGCGCACGGTCAAGGCCTACAACCGCGAAGCCTTCGAGATCGAACGCGCGTCCGGCATCATCAAAAAACTATACACGCTCTATTTCAAGGGCACTCGCGTCCAGGCGGCGGCGCAGCCGATGATGGAAGTCTTAAGCGGCGTCTCCATCGCCTGCGTCATCTGGTACGGCGGCACCCAGGTCTTAAACGGCGAAACAAGCCCCGGCGCGTTTTTCTCCTTCATCGCCGCCTTCCTCATGGCCTATAAGCCGGTGCGGGCGATGTCAGGCCTGAACACCGTGATGCAGGAAGGGCTGGCCGCCGCCAACCGCCTGTTCCACGTCCTCGACACGCCGCCCTCTATTGCCGACAAACCCGATGCCGTGCCGCTTAAAATCAAAAACGGCGCCATACGATTTTCCGGCGTCACCTTCTATTATGCGCCCGGCGCCGCCGGTGTCGATGGCGTGACGCTGGACGTTCCGGCGGGGAAAACGGCAGCGCTGGTGGGGCTTTCCGGCGGCGGCAAATCGACATTGATGAACCTGCTGCTCAGGTTCTACGAGATACAGGACGGCGGCATCAGCATTGACGGTCAGGACATCCGTGACGTGACGCTGGCGTCTCTGCGCGAAGCCATGGCCTTCGTGCCGCAGGAATCGATGCTGTTTGACGATACGGTCAAAGCCAACATCGCCTACGGCAAGGTCGGCGCCACGGACAGCGAAATTGTCGAAGCGGCGGTGAACGCGGCGGCGGACGGTTTCATCCGCCAGCTGCCCGACGGCTACAACACCCTGATCGGCTCGCACGGCGTCAGGCTCTCCGGTGGTCAGCGCCAACGATTGGCGATCGCGCGCGCGATGCTCAAGAACGCGCCGATATTGCTCCTGGACGAAGCCACCTCCTCCCTCGATAACGAATCCGAACGCAGCATCCAGGAGGCGCTGGCGGTATTGATGCGTGGGCGCACGACGCTGGTGATCGCCCATCGCCTGAGCACCATTGTCAATGCCGACGTCATTTACGTCGTTGACGGCGGCCGCGTCGTCGAAAGCGGCAGCCACCAGCAACTGATGCAAAGCGGCGGGAAATACGCCCAGCTTTACTCGCACAATGAGTTTTAAAACGCGGCCATGCCCACCGTAAAAAAAATCCTGAAATCAAAAGCGATGCAAATCGTCGTCGCCTGGCTGCTATCGCTCTATATCCGCCTGGTCTACGCCACCAGCAGCAAGCGTTACGATATCCAGACGGCAGCCCTTCCTTACATACGCGGCATAGACAACGCGATCTTTTCTTTCTGGCACGGACGCATGATGCTCTTGCCCGCCGGCTGCCCGCCCAAGCGTCAGATGCGCGTGCTGATTTCGCGCCACCGCGACGGCGTGCTGATCTCACGCGTGATCGCGCATTTCGGCCAGAAAACCGTCGTCGGATCAACCAGCAAGGGCGGCCAAAAGGCCGCCGGCGAGATCCTACGCGCGCTGGAGAAGGGCGATAATATCGGCATCACACCCGACGGTCCGCGCGGCCCCGCCCACGTCATGAGCAAAGGCGTCGTCACGCTGTCGCGCCTGACCGGAAAGCCTATTTTGCCGGTGACGTTCGCCAGCAGCAGCGCCGTCCGACTTAACAGCTGGGACCATTTCATGCTGGCGCTGCCGTTTGGCCGCATTGTTTTTTGCGTCGGCGCGCCGATCGTGATACCTCAAACCATGATCACCGACGACGAAACCATGCGCCTGCACGTCGAGCAGGAAATGAACACGCTGATGGATAGAGCCGAAAGCCTTCTTTATGGATAAAGCCTACGCCGTCATCGGCTATGTGCTGTCGCCGCTGGTGCCGCTGTGGCTGCTTTGGCGCTGGATCATCGGCAAGGAAGACGGGCATCGCCTGCGTGAGCGGCTTGGGTTCGCCACCGTAGCGCGGCCGCAAGGAACGCTGCTCTGGATTCATGCCGCCAGCGTCGGCGAAGCGGCGTCGGTGCTGCCGATGATAAAAGAATTGCGCGCGCGCTGGCCCCAGATGCGGCTTCTGCTTACCACCGGCACCCGCACCTCGGCGGCGCTGATGCAAAAACGACTGCCCAAAGGCGTCATCCACCAGTACGTGCCGGTCGACACCAAAGACGCCGCCTGGCGGTTCATGCGCCACTGGCGGCCGGATATCGGCTTTTTCGTTGAATCGGAATTCTGGCCTAATTTGCTTTTCGCGGCGCGGCGCTGGTATTGTTTCCTTTGCGTCGTCAATGCGCGCATGAGCGTGAAATCTTTTTCTTTCTGGCAAAAACATCCGGCGCTGATCACCAAAATGCTTTCCTGCTTCCAGATGGTTTTCGCCCAGAGCGAAGGCGACGCCCAGCGCCTTCGCGCGCTCGGCGTAAAAAATATCGATTGCGTCGGCAACATAAAATACGACGGCGAAAAACTGCCGTACGACGAAAGCGCGTTGCTCTCTCTGAAAAACAGCATCGGCAGCCGCCTGCTATGGTTGGCTGCCAGCACGCATCCCGGCGAGGAAGCAAAAATCGCGGCAGCGCACCGGCTGCTGGCCGCCACGCGGCCGGACGTGCTGACGATTATCATTCCGCGCCATCCCGAGCGCGGCAAAACCGTCGCCGCTGAACTATCGAAACAATTGCGCACCGCCCTGCGCTCACGCGGCGACGCCGTCACTCCGGCGACGCAATGCTATGTCGCCGATACGCTGGGCGAGATGGGATTGTTTTACCGCCTGGGCGATATCGTCTTCATGGGTGGCTCACTGGTGAATCACGGCGGCCAGAACCCGCTGGAACCGGCTCGGCTTTCCTGCGCCGTGGTGACCGGGCCGCACACGCACAATTTTGCCGATATCTATCAGGACATGGAAAAGTCCGGCGCCTGTCTGCGCGTCAGCAGCGCCGAAGATTTGGCGGCGCAAATCGGCACGCTGCTTGGCGCTGCTGTAAAAAAACAGGCGCTGCAAACGGCGGCAGCGGCATGGGCGGAAAGCCGGTCCGGCGCCACAGGGCGGATTCTGGACGAATTAGGGCCGCTATTTTTCCCGCCACGGAACGCCGCATGAGAGCTCCCCGCTTCTGGCAATCGGAAAATAAAGCAGCGGCCATGCTTTCGCCGCTGGCAGCGCTCTATGGCGCCATCCGGCAGCTGAATCAAAAACGGGCGAAACCGGAAACGCTTTCGGCGCCGGTGATCTGCGTCGGCAACCTTACCGCCGGCGGTGCCGGAAAAACGCCGCTGGCGCTTTATATCGGCCGATATCTCAAGCAAAAAAACTGCGGCGCCTATTTTTTGACCCGCGGCTATGGCGGCAATCTCCTGGGGCCGGTTGAGGTCAATATCCACATGCACAACGCCCGCGAAGTCGGCGACGAAGCATTGCTGCTGGCGCGCGAACTCCCCACCGTCGTCGCCAAAGATAAATTGGCCGGTGCGCGCTTCGCTATCGAGCGCGGCGCACAAGTCATCGTCATGGATGACGGTTTCCAGAATAATGCTTTGACAAAAACGCTATCGCTGCTCGTTATCGACGGCGCCTACGGCTTCGGCAACGGCAGGCTATTGCCGGCTGGGCCGCTGCGCGAACTTCCCGCCGCCGGATTCGCGCGGGCCGATGGCGTCGTTGTCGTCAATCCTTCCGGCCGGACACTGGAGCTCCCAAAAACATTGCCGGTGATTGCCGCCGTCACCGAGCCGTCGGCGGAAGCAAAATCACTGAAAGGGAAAAAACTGCTGGCGTTCTGCGGCATCGGGTACCCGCAGAAATTCTTCGATACGCTCTCGGCGCTCGGCGCGCACGTGGTGGATACGGTGAGTTTCCCCGATCATTACCCTTACGGCGCCAATGACATCAAAAAACTGGCCGAGCGCGCGCGGCAGAAGCAGGCGATACTGGTCACCACCGCCAAGGACGCCGTGCGCCTGACGCCGGATTTAAAGCCGCTGGTGACGGTGGTCGATATTTCGCTCACGGTGGCCGCACCGGAAAAATTGCGGGCGCTCGTCGATAAAGCGCTGGAGCGCCCATGATACGCTATGCCCTAGAAGCGATGGCCGTGGGACTGCTGTTCGCCGTGCTGCGATTGCTGCCGCTCGACGCTGCCTCGGCACTCGGCGGATTTATCAGCCGGAATATTGGCCCTTTCATGCGCGCGCACGAGACAGCCCGAAAAAATCTGGCCATGGCCTTTCCCGATCTCCCGGAAGAAAAACGCCGCGAAATCATCGCCGGCATGTGGGATAATCTCGGCCGCACCGCCGCCGAAATGCCGCACCTCATCGGAGTGTCGCTGATGCGGCGCATCAACGCAACAGGCCTGGAGAACCTGCCCAAGCCCGGGCAGGGCGCAATTTTCATCTCCGGCCATCTCGGCAACTGGGAGATAACGTATCCCATCGCACATGCGCATGGGATTCCCACCGTGCTGATCTATCGGCACATCAATAACCCTTTTATCGACCGTATGGTGGGAAACATACGCGCCCGGCACTCGACCGACCGGTTCTCCAAAAGCAGCGGCGGCAGCATCCGCATGCTGCGCGCTATCAAGAGCGGCGAATCGCTGGCAATGCTGGTCGATCAGAAAATGAACGAGGGAATTCCGGTGCCGTTCTTCGGACGCCCGGCCATGACCGCGCCGGCAGTGGCGCAACTCGCCCTGCGCTACGATCTGCCGATTATCCCGGCGCGGGTGGTGCGAACGGGCGGGTGCCATTTTGAAGGGACGCTCTATCCGCCGTTGACGTATGAAAAAACCGGCGATGAGGAAAAAGACGCGCTCGCCATCATGACCGCCATCAATGCCCTGCTGGAATCATGGATACGCGAGCATCCCGAGCAATGGTTCTGGGTGCATCAGCGGTGGCCAAAAACTTAGCCCCCCTTGAGGGGGGAGGGAATAGCTCTTATCTCCCCGTCCTTAAACGTCAGTGACAGTGTTTTTTCTTTTTGCACTTGCTTGACCGAGCCGACCAGCTTCCCCGTCTCGTCTTTAACCAACACAAACCCGCGTTCGAGCACGCGCTGGACGTTGACGCTTTCTAAGAACGCGGCCAAATGCGCCAGTTTTTCCTGCCGTGCATCGAGCAACCTAAATGCCGCCAGCGACATGCGCTTTTGCAAATCATTCAACCGATCGAGAATCATTTTTATTTCGGAAAACAGCACGCGCGGATGCAGCTTTGCGGCAACCACCGCCAATTGCTGTGTTTTTTTCTCCAGCATGGAAGGCAGCGCCGCAAGCAGCCGTTCGCTCCAGTCGTCCAGCCGCTGCGTCACGGCTTCAAACAGACGCGACGAGACCGAGCGCAATCTTGCTTCCAGCTCGTGCACGGCCTGCAATAAATCCTCGCGCACCGGCACGGCCATCTCGGCAGCGGCGGTGGGCGTCGGCGCGCGCCTGTCGGCGGCAAAATCGATCAGCGTCGTATCGGTTTCGTGGCCGACGGCGGAAATCAGCGGTATCTTCGAGGCGGCGGCCGCACGCACGACGATCTCTTCGTTGAACGCCCACAAATCTTCGATCGACCCGCCGCCACGCGCAACGATCAGCACGTCGGGTTTGTTTTTCATGGCATTAAATCCGATGATGGCTTCCGCCACCTGCTCGGCAGCGCCCTCACCCTGCACCGCCACCGGCCACACCAATACATGCACCGGAAACCGGTCGCCCAGGCGGTGCAAGATATCGCGGATGACGGCGCCGGTCGGCGAGGTCACCACACCGACGACGCGCGGCAAAAACGGCAGCGGTTTTTTACGTTTGGGATCGAAAAGCCCTTCGGCTTCGAGTTGTTTTTTGCGTTTCTCGAGCAGCGCCATGAGCGCCCCCAGCCCCGCCGGCTCGAGCTGCTCGACGACGATCTGGTATTTGCCGCCATAGGCCGTGATGCGGCCGGTGACGATGACCTCGAGCCCCTCTTCCGGTTTGTGCTGCAGTTTTCCCAGCGTACCGCGCCAGGCGACGGCGCCGATCACCGCGGTTTCGTCTTTAAGCGAGAAGTACCCGTGGCCGGAGCTGTGCGGCCCCTTCCAGCCGGAAATCTCGCCCTTCAAGCGCACGACGCCGAAATGGTCCTCAAGCACACGCTTTACCGCCTGCGAAATTTCGCTGACGGTATAAATCGGCTGGTTGTGATTGAATTCGGCGGCGGGTTCGGGCATAAGCTCTAACTTTAGGAGAATTCAACAAATATGGCAAATGTCCTGGTAATCGGCTCCGGCGGCAGGGAGCACGCGCTATGCTGGCGGCTTAAGGCATCGCCACGGGTGGAAAAAGTGTTTTGCTCACCCGGCAACGGCGGCATTGCTGAAGATGCCACGTGCGTGGCGCTGACATCGCATGAGGATATCGTTCGTTTTTCGAGAGAAAACGCGATTTCCCTGGTGGTGATCGGCCCGGAGCAACCGCTGGTCGAGGGCTTGAGCGATAGGCTGGCGGCGGCGAGCATTCCCGTATTCGGACCGTCGCAAAAAGCGGCGGCGCTCGAAGCCTCCAAAGGCTACATGAAATCCATCTGCAAGAAATACAGCATCCCCACCGCCGCCTATGGTTTCTTTACGCATGCGGCGGCGGCAAAGAAATTTTTGGTCGGGAAAAGCTATCCGCTCGTCATCAAAGCCGATGGGCTGGCGGCGGGTAAAGGCGTCATCATCGCAGAAAGCGAAAAAGAGGCGGTGGATGCCACCCTCGGCATGTTTTCCGGCCAGTTCGGCGACAGCGGAAAATCGATCGTTATCGAAGAATTTTTAGACGGCGAGGAAGTCAGTTTTTTTGCGCTATCGGACGGCGAAAACGCCATCGAATTCGGCTACGCCCAGGATCACAAGCGCGCCTTCGACGGCGACAAGGGCCCCAACACCGGCGGCATGGGCACCTATGCGCCGAGCGCCATCATGACCGAAAGCTTACGCGAGCAGGTCATGCAAACAATTATTCTTCCCACCGTTTCCGGCATGAAAAAAGAAGGGGCGCCGTATAAGGGCGTTCTGTTCGCCGGGCTGATGCTGACCAAGCAAGGGCCGAAGCTGCTCGAATACAACGTGCGCTTCGGCGATCCGGAAACGCAAACGCTGATGATGCGATTTAACGGCGACCTTTATCAAACGTTGCTGGCGTGCGCGGCGGGTGATTTGAAAAGCGCCGATATTTCTTTTGCGGAAGAGGCCGCCGTTTGCGTCGTCATGGCGGCAAAAGGTTACCCCGGCGCGTATGAAAAAGGCTCGCGGATTTTAGGCCTGGATAAGGCCGCCGCAATCGACGGTGTAAAAATCTTCCACGCCGGAACAGAAAAGAAGGGCAACGACATTATCGCCACCGGCGGGCGGGTGCTCGGCGTCACCGCGCTTGGCTCCACGCTGGAAGCGGCGCAAGTTAAGGCGTATCAAGCCGTCGACCGCATCGATTGGCCGCAAGGCTTTTGCCGCCGCGACATCGGCTGGCGCGCCTTAAAGAAGACGGGCTAACACTAGCTTTACAATTGCCCCTAAAGTGTTTTAAAGTGAGCCGCTGAGTAACTTAAGGACGATGCCTTGGAAACTTCCGTACTGATTGTCGAAGACGAAGCCGCTATCGTAACCCTCCTGCGCTACAATCTCGAGCGCGAAGGGTTCCGCGTCTATTCGACCGGCGACGGCGAGGAAGCCGTCGGCATGGTGAAAGATTACAAGCCCGACATCATCGTCTTGGACTGGATGCTGCCTTCCATGTCCGGCGTCGAGATCTGCAAGCAATTGCGCTGGAGCCCCGACACCAAAACTATCCCCATCATCATGCTCTCCGCCCGCGGCGAAGAGGGCGACCGCATCCGCGGTCTGGACGCCGGCGCCGATGATTATGTCGTAAAACCGTTTTCCCCGGCCGAACTGATCGCACGCATCCGCGCCGTGTTCCGCCGCCTGCGTCCGGCGCTCTCAGAAAAAATACTGTCGTTCGGCGGCATTAAAATGGACGTCGCCGGCCACAAGGTCACGCGCGACGGCGCCGAAGTGCATCTTTCGCCCACCGAATTTTCGCTGCTGCGTTATCTGCTCGAACATCCCGGCCGCGTCTTTTCGCGCGAACAATTGCTCGATGCGGTATGGGGACACGACATTTACGTCGAGCTGCGCACAGTCGACGTGCATGTGCGCCGCCTGCGCAAGGGGCTTGATTACGACGGCAAGCAGCTGGACATGATCCGCACCGTACGCTCGGCCGGTTATGCGCTCGAGGAAAACCTGACCGGCGAAAAATTCGCCGACCCGGAACCCGACGCCTCGGCGTCCTAGTTCATTTTAGCTTTGATGAGCAGCTGCTCGCGCGTAAGCTGATAGTCGCTCGCTTCCCACAGCTCTTCCAGACGCTTCAGTACCTCGCCCAGCGATTTTCCTTCGATCATGCCGATAGCTTTCAAATCCTCGCCCGAAAGCGGGAATGTCGGCAGTTCCCAGCTATCCGCCAATTCCAGCATAGGAAGATATGCTTTTTCGGCAGCGGCACCGTCCATTGCCCAACGCAGTGTCACCAATTGCCGGAACAACCCCGCGCCGGTCTCGCGCAATAACTTTTTCTGTGCCGGGAGCGGTAATTTTGAATCCATTTCCCTGATATGCGCCAATAATTTCTGCAGCCGTCTGCCGTCGGCATTGGAGAGCTTCCACGCCTGCACCAACACGGTAGCCATCTTGGGCGAAGGCAGAAGTAGTGCCGCCAGCCGCGTCATTGCCTGCGGCGCAATGGCCTGTTCTTCCTCAATGCGCTCAAGCGCTTCGACGACATCGAGCGAAATATCAAGGCCGAACACCTGCCGCGCGATGCCGCCTTGCATCGGCGACAGCGCCACCGACGGTTTTTGCGCCGCCAGCAGTTTCATCATCTCCGTCTGGATGCGCTCGCCGGAAAGCCCGGCGATGTGGGGAGCGGCATCATTACAGGCCGCCAGCGCCGCCGCATCGGGCGCGCCCGTGCCGAAGCGGCCGTAAAAACGGAAGAAGCGCAGGATGCGTAAGTAATCCTCGCGAATGCGCTCTTCGGCCTTGCCGATGAACCGCACACGCCCGGCTTTCAAATCCGCCTCGCCGCCGAAATAATCGAACAGCGCGCCTTCGGGCGAAAGATAAAGCGCGTTGATGGTGAAATCGCGCCGCAGCGCATCCTGCTGCCAGTCGCCGGTATATTTGATGGTGGCGTGTCGGCCGAAGGTCTCGACGTCTTTCCTCAGCGTCGTAATCTCAAAGGATTTTTGATCAATGACCGCCGTCACCGTCCCGTGGTCGATGCCGGTCGGAATGACCTTGATGCGCTCTGCCGTCAGCAATGCCATTACCGCCTGCGGTTCCAGCGTCGTCGCGGCGTCGATGTCCTCGACCGGAATTTTGAGTAACGCATCGCGCACGGCGCCGCCGACAAACCTGAGCGACTCCGGCTTAGACGCAAACGCCTTTATCAGCGTTCTGGTTTCCGGCCAGTCGAGCCATGCCGGTGTCATTCGACGTGCCCCGGCTCTAAATGCGCCCCCAGCCAAAGAAAGCAAATGATGGCGATCAGCAGGCCCGAAAGCACCGCCCAGTAGATCGGGCCGTCGCGGAATTTTGGCACCGGCTGCCCGGTTTTTACGGCGCGGCGCACCGCCAGCCGATGCCACAGCCAGTAAATCAATAAAGGCAACAGCGCCGGCCAGAAACGAAATAGTATGAATTGCATCATGCGTGGTCCTTATGCAGCGGCAGATGTACGATCACACGCAGACCGCCGGCGGGCGAATCGGCCAGCGTGATCGTGCCGCCATGCACCATGACGATGTCGCGGGCGATGGTGAGCCCCAAGCCGACACCGCCGGTTTTGATGTTGCGCGATTGCTCGAGCCGCCGGAACGCCTGAAACACTTCCTCGTGCTTATCGGCGGGAATGCCCGTGCCCTCGTCGTCGACAAGCAAATCGAAACTGCTGGGCGTGGACCTGCATGTGACCCGACAACGCTTGCCGTAACGAATGGCGTTGTCGATCAGATTATGCAGCATGCGGCGGAAACTGAGGATGCGCAGCTCGGCCATGACATCGCCTTCCATCACCAGCGTCACGTCGGCGCGCTGGCGATGATAATCCTCGATGACGTTATTCAGAAGCGCTTTGAGACTAACCAGGCTTGCGTCTTCGCGATTATCGCCGCGGGCGAAATCGAGGTATTCCTCGATCATATTTTCCATCTGCTCGACGTCTTCGGCCAGTCCGTGCGCCGCTTCTTCGTTTTTCAGCATCGCCAACTGCAATTTCATGCGCGTCAGCGGCGTGCGTAAATCGTGCGAAATGCCGGCCAGCATTTCCGTGCGCGTCTTAAGCTGGCGCTTGATGCGCTCGCGCATGGTGATGAAGGCGCGCGCCGCCACGCGCACTTCCGACGCGCCCGACGGCCGGAAATCCACATCGTCAATGCCGCGGCCGAAACTATCCGCCGCCTTGGCCAGTCTTCGTATCGGGCGGATCTGGTTGCGTAGAAAAACAACGGCGATCAGCAGGAATATGATCGTCGTGCCCAGCATCCAGCCGACGAGTATCCCCGTCGTCGGGCTTTCCAGCCGCTTGACCGGCGCTTCGACGCGCAGCACTTCTTTGGCTAACAGCACGCGCACCTGTATAGTGCTGCCGCTGTTGGTTTTGTGGATAGTGAACGGCTGTTTTATCAGCGAACGCAGCTGCTCCTGAAATTCGGGGAATTCGCTGCTGCCCGCCGCCGGATCAAAAGAAGCCGCCGGGTCGAAAAAAATATCGATGTCGGTGATTTTGTCAAACGCCGTCACCGCCGGCGGCACTTGCGCCGAAGATTTGTTTTCAAGTTGCCGAGTCAGAAACGCCGTTTCGCCGGCCAGCGCGCGCGACATGTGGCGGGTGACGTTATCCCAGTGGCGATCGAAAAAGACATAGGTCATCACCACCTGAATGAGCACCGTCGGCAGCAGCAATATCAGGAGCGAACGTCCGAACAGGGTTTTGGGCAATAATTGTTTTCCGATCATGCGGGCTTACCATACAGCACATATCCGGCGCCGCGCACGGTTTTTAGATGGAGGGGCTTTCCCTCCGGCTCGCCGATTTTTTTCCTGAGGCGCGTAACCTGCACGTCAACGCTGCGCTCGCTGCCGCTGCCGGGCATGGCGGCTGCCAGCGCCCCACGCGACATCGGCGACCCGGGCGATTGCGCGAGCAGCATAAGCAGCGCCGCCTCGCTCGATGTCAGGGAAATATCCTCGCCCTTGCATATCAAACGGCTGGCGGCCGGCTCGAACCGGCAATCGCCGAAAGCGATGGCCGTCGCCGTATTGTGCGGCGGCGGCTGGCGGCGCAAAATGGTCTTGATGCGCAGCAATAATTCCGCCGGCTCGAACGGCTTGGGCAGGTAATCCTCGGCGCCGATCTCAAGCCCCTTGATGCGGTCTTTGGCGTCGCCCATCGCCGACAGCATTAGGACCGGCAATCGCCGCTCGCGCGCAATCGATTTTAGCAGCGAGAGGCCGTCTTCGCCCGGCATCATGATATCGAGCACCATGACGTCAAACGTGAACCATTTGATCAGCCGCCGCGCTTCGGCCGCATCGGCGGCGGCGGTAACCATATACTGCTCGCCGCTCAAAAAACGCTTGAGCAGCGCCCGCAGGCGGTCGTCGTCGTCGACAATCAGAATATGCGGTTTGTCTTCGGCCATATCATTGCGCCAGTTGCGATGTTATCTCACGCGGCACCAATATACTATAGACGCCTTTTTTTGCCATGTACCCGGCAAAAAATTCGGCTTCGTCGCCGTGCCCGAAGAAAATATCGCCCCGCACCGGCCCTTTAATGGCGCCGCCCGTATCCTGCGCGATCAGCAGGCGGCGGAAGGGTTCCGGCGCAAATTGCGGCTCCGGCGGCAATTCAGTCTCAAGAAAAAGCGGCAAGCCATAGGGGATATAACTGTTATCCACCGCCAGCGACCGCATCGGCGTCAGGACGGCGCCGATGGCGCCCACCGCTCCCGGCTCCTTGCGGGTTTTAAAAAAGACATAGGACGGATTCTTTTCCATCAGGCGAAACGCCTGATCGTGATGCTGGTAGAGCCACTGGCGGATGGTGAAGAAATTGATCTGGTCCTTGGGCAGCAATCCCTCATCGCCCATGACCTTGCCCAGACTGATATAGGGTTGGTTATTTTTTCCGGCATAGCCGATATAGAGCTGTTGGCCGGTGGTGAGCTTTATCCGGCCGCTTCCCTGCACCTGCAGGAAAAACAGCATCACCGGATCGTCGACCCAGACCATTTCGAGCTTGCGGCCTTCGAGCGCGCCGCGGTTGATCTCGGCTTGTGTGTAATAGGAACGGCTGTCCTTCAGCTCCGGCGGCGCCATATAGACCGGGTACTGGAAATCGCCATATTGCCGATAAGCGCCATAGAGCACCGGTTCGTAATAACCGGTGAATAATCCTTCGTCGCGGCCGTTGTTGGTGACACGGTAGGGCACAAACCGGCGCTCGAAGAACTGGCGGGCAAGCACGGGGCTGGCTTCTGATTGCCGCGCGTCGGCACAGAGTGATTGCCACACCGCCTCCGGTATGCGGACGCCGCTACTTTCGGTCGCAGGCCGGGCCTTGGCCGAAAGCGCCGGACACGACGCCAGGAACGACTTCAGCGCCATGAGATGATTGTCCTCCTGCCAGCCGGAAAGCGCGGCAAACGACACCGGCCGCGTGCCGAAATGATCCTTGGGCTGGAAGAAGGCGCAGGCGCTGCACCAGAATAACAGCAGCAGACTAAGCCGGGCGCGTGTCATTAAATTTCGACGATTTTCCAGTTGGGGTTCTTGGAAGTGACGTCGCGCTCGAAACTCCATTCGTCTTCAACCTGATGGGTTTCGGACGGATTGCCTTCGACGATCTCGCTTTTCTTATTACGCACGATGCTGATCTGTTCACTGATGAACGTCACCGTCAGCCGCGCCGTGTTCCCCGTGAGCGAAGCCTTGGCGATGTCTCTGGGCGCAACTGAAACCAGCGTTGTTTCCGTACGGGTTTCCTGATCGGCGCGGGTGTCGATCTCGTCGGAAAATGCTTTAAATATCGCCTCCGATAGAAGCATCTTGAGCGGCGACTTGTCGCCTTTAGCAAAGCCGTCATGCACCATCTCGAATGCGAATTTGGCGCCGGTCAGGAATTGCGTCGCCGAGAATTGCGGGTCTTTGGCCTTGATTGATTGCAAGGCCGATTTTGTCTCGCCGTCCTTGAGCGCGGCCAAATAGCTATCGGCCTCTTCTTTCGGCTTTGATTTGGGCACCCGGTCAATCTGCACGATGCCGCCGGTATCAGCCATCGGCTGCAGACGGCGCAGGAAATCGTCCTCGCCGTCGGGTTTCCTGCCCAGCGTGCTGCGCAGACGCAGCAGGACAAATCCGGCAATCAGCGCCAGTATCACGATATCAGCGTAGGGAATTCCTTCGGACATAGAATAAATAGTTAGTGACCGTTTGGTTTTTTGCTATATATCCAGCATAAATAAAATTTCTCGGTGAAGGAATAGAATAATGAACCAACCCGCCGCCGGCACTTCCAGTTTCGTCGTCAAAGGACAGTATGTAAAAGACCTGTCGTTTGAAAATCCGCACGCGCCCGGCAGCCTGATGATGGAAGGCGCCAAGCCCGCCATTGAAGTCAACGTCGACATCAAGGCGCAGAAGCTGCAGGATTCGGTCTATGAGATGACGTTGCGCATCTCCGCCCGCGCCGCTTCCGAAGGCAACACGCTGTTTTTGGTCGAGCTTTCCTATGCCGGCATTTTCCAAATCAGCAACGTCGCCGACGACCGCATTGAGCCGATTATCCTTGTCGACTGCCCGTTCGTGCTGTTCCCCTTCGCCCGCCGTGTCATCGCCGATGTCACGCGCGACGGCGGTTTCCCGCCGCTTATGCTCGACCCGATTGATTTTCACGCCCTCTATTTAAAAAATAAAGCCGCGGTAACGCCTTAGATTGATGTTTAACAGCTACATGCCTGTGGCAATCCGGCATCAGTTGCATAGATTTCTACCGCCAGCGCCTTATTGGAAACAGGGGATAAAGATAAATAATATTTTTAATTTACAGTACTATGCGGTGGCTAAGGTATCGCTGCAGCAAACAAAATATACATTGCCTTTGGGGTGGGGTTGCACTACTTTCCGCGCATAAATGGCGACCCTACTCACTGTTTTAACTAATTAAAAAGGACTGAAGTCATGACCCAATCTAAAAAAATCCGCTTGCTGGCGACTCTCGCCGCCGCAATGCTCCTCCCCGTCGGCGCCTTCGCTGTCGAACACGGTTCCATACACACCAGCGTTCGCGATACGAACGGCAACTCCGTCACCAGCACCAACGGCAACTGCGTTATCACCAAGTGGACCGCGGCCACCAGCGACTGCAAGGCATACGGCAACGCCCGCATGCTGACCCGCGAACAGCGCACCGTTTATTTCGATTTCAATAAATCGACCTTAAACGCCGCCGAGAAAAAGAAGCTGGACAGCGTTGCTAAAATCATCGCCTCCTCCAAAGATGTGGCGAGCGTTACCATCGTCGGTCATGCCGATAAGATCGGTAAGGCCGGCTACAACAAGGCGCTTTCGATGAAACGTGCGGGAACGGTGAAGTCCTTCCTCGCCGGCAAGGGCTTGAAAACCAATAAAGTCCGCGTTGACGGCATGGGCGACGAAAACTCCGTCACCAGCTGCGATACGGACACAAGCCGTGCTGAAAAAATTAAGTGCATGGCCGCTGATCGCCGCGTTGAAATCGAGCTTAACTTCGTAAAATAAGCTAGATTCGATACTAAACGAAAAGGGCTCCTTCGGGAGCCCTTTTTTATTGCTCTTCCCACAGCGGGTTTTTAAGTTTGGCCAACATGCGCGCGTGCGCTTCGAGCTCTCCCGGGGGAATGGGGAATTCGCGCGCAGCGAGCGCGGCTTTCTCCATCGCCGCACCTTGCACGACTTCCGCAACGCGATTTGGGCCAAGCGATAAAGCGACTTGCCTGCCACCCGAAAGCTCGACATAGACCTCGGCCAAAAGCTCCGCATCAAGCAGCGCGCCGTGCTTCGTGCGTGCTGTGGCATCAATGTTGAACCGCTTGCACAGCGCGTCCAGGCTTGCCGGCGACCCGGGGAATTTCTTGCGGGCAATCATAAGAGTGTCCACTGCGCGCGAAAACGGGACGGGAGGGAACCCCAGCCGCACCAGCTCGGCGTTGATGAATTTCAGATCGAACGCGGCATTGTGAATGACGAGCGCCGCTTCGCCAATAAACTCCAGGAACTCTTCGACTTTTTCGGCAAAGAGCGGCTTGTCGCTCAGGAATTTTTCGGTCAGACCGTGTACGCGCTCGGCTTCGACCGGCATGTCGCGTTCGGGATTCAAGTAAGTATGAAAAAACTCGCCGCTTCTGGCGCCGCCGATGATCTCCAGACAGCCGATCTCAACGATGCGGTGGCCGCTGCCGGGGTCGACGCCGGTCGTTTCCGTATCGAGGATGATTTCACGTTGCATAGCACGCCGTTAATATTTTTTTAAGCCGGTGCAGACTATACGCCCGCCCCAGGCCCGTTTGCACGACAAAAGTCGTGCGGCGGCGTTTTTCGCTGTCAGGCATCTGGTTTTTCAGGATACGTGCGAATTTTTCCTGCGTCATACCCGGACGCTTCATCACCCGCGCCCGCTGGATAAAATGCGGAGCGCTGGCAACTATCACCGCGTCACAGCGTTTCTCCGCCTGTGTTTCAAATAACAACGGGATGTCGAGCACGATGAGCGTTGCGCCCGCCTGTTTTTGTTCGGCAATAAACCGATTTTCTTCCTCCGCCACCTTGGGGTGCACTATTTGCTCCAAAATCTTTAGCTTCGCGCCGTCGCTAAATACGATTTTCCCCAACGCCGCACGATCAACCGCATCGCCTTGGACAGCCGACGGGAAATGCTGTCGCACCTCCTCTACTGCCGCACCGCCTTTAGCGAGCAACCGGTGCACGATATCGTCGGCATGGCAAACCTTGGCGCCCAGAGACTCCAGCTGCTTGGCCAGCACGGTTTTCCCCATGCCGATGCTGCCGGTCAGGCCGATGACCAATGTGCGCTTACCCATGGAGCAAATGTTCCCTTGTTTCTTTATCCGCCTGCGGCCGCACTCCGAACCACGCCTCGAACGCCGGCACTGCCTGATGAATCAGCATATTCAACCCGTCGATGACATTATGGCCGCGCTTTTGCGCCTGCACCAGGAGCGGCGTGATAAGCGGCGCATAGACCAGATCCATCACCGTCGCCGATGTCGGCAATAATGCTAAATCTATATCCAACGCCTCTTTGCCCTGCATGCCCAGACTGGTGGCGTTTACCAGCAAATCGGCGCCGGCAAGAACGGTATTGCGCTCTTCCCATGCTTTAATTGCTATATTTTTCTTCTTACCGAATCCTGAATCACGAATCCCGAATCCCTTTTCCGGCGACCGGCATACAACGATAACGCCGGAGAAATTCTCGTCGCTAAGCGCCTTGCATACGGCCTTCGCAGCACCGCCCGCGCCCAGCACCACCGCCTTGCCCCTGACGCCAAGCCCGCCGCCCTGCCGCAAACTTTCGACAAAACCATACGCATCGGTATTGGTGCCTCGCAATGTTCCGCCTTTGATAATGACCGTATTGACGGCGCCGATGGCGCGCGCGGTTTCATCCGTCTCATCCAACAGCTTCATCACCGTTTCTTTATGCGGCACGGTGATATTGGCACCGCAAAAGCCCTGCGTCGGTAATGACGCCATGGTTTTTGCCAGATCTTTCGGCTCGGCCGGCAGCATTACATATTCGCCGGGAATGTTATACGCATCCAGCCAATAGCGGTGCAGTCTGGGCGACAGGCTGTGCGCTACCGGCCAGCCGATGATCCCGGCTTTAGGCGCCATCCTGCTTATCCTGGTGTTTTTTGAGATGCTGCAGGATCGTCGCCGCCGTTTCTTCGACCGAGCGCTTGGTAACGTCGATCACCGGCCATTTATGCTGGTTGAACAGCTTGCGCGATTCGGCGATCTCTCGCTGCAGCTGATCGGGATCGACATAGTTGGTGTCTTTTTCGGTGTTGAGCGATTGCAGCCGCGTTTTCCGTATCTGCTGCAGCCGGTCGGTGCCGATGATAAGCCCGACGATCAGCGGTTTTTTGATTTCCGTCAGCGTTGTCGGCAACGGGCAATCGAGCACGAACGGCACGTTGGCCGTTTTGTAGCCCTTATAAGCCAGATACATGCAGGTGGGGGATTTGGACGTGCGCGACACGCCGACCAGCACGATGTCGGCGTCGCCCAGCTCCCAGTGCGCCTGGCCGTCATCGTGCGCCAACGCGTAATTGACGGCGTCGACGCGCAGGAAATATTCTTCGTCAAGCGCATGCTGTTTCCCGGGCAACGCGTGCGTCTCCTGACCGAGATAGGAGGAAAGCTCGTTGACGACGTTGGCGATCACGGCAATGCACGGCAGGCCGCGCCGCGCACATTCCATTTTAAGTTTGTCGCGCAGGGCGTTATCGACCAGCGTATACATAACCACGCCCGGATTCTGGCGAATGCCGTCGATGACCCTTTCGATTTGCGCGTCACTTCTTACCAGCGTCCAGGTGAATTCTTCCGGTTCGATGTTATCGAATTGCGCCAGCGCCGCTCTCGCCACCCCGCCTACGGTTTCTCCCGTCGAATCGGACACCAGATGCAGGCTGAATTTTTTCATGCGGCGCTCATGTGAATAACATTTGTATAAGTGCCGTTGTAAAAGCTGTGCGGTTTTGTGTCCAAATATTTATGAACCGGTTCCACATATCCGTCCACAGGTGAATATTTTTTTCTTGCGTTGTGGGCGAGTGATAAAATAATAAAAATACCCATAATTCATATTTTATAATTAATCATATTATTCAACATACTATATATTTAATACATCTGTTATTCACAAAAATTTCTCTCCTGTGTTTCTGTGCTTATCTCCCGGGATAAAAATCCACCCTCAATATACCGCTTTCAACTACTACTACCTTATTTATATATAAAGAATGAAGTGTAGTAAGAAGCGTCTCATTCTTGCCTGTCAGGGAAAAGAAACTGACCGGGTACCGTTCTGGTTCATGCGTCAGGCCGGCAGGTACCTACCCGAGTATCGCCGGATTCGTGAGAAACAAAAAGATTTTCTCCGGTTTTGCTATTCACCGGAGCTTGCCTGTGAAGTCACGCTGCAACCCATCCGCCGCTTCGGCATGGACGGCGCCATCATCTTCTCCGACATTCTCGTCGTTCCACATGCGCTGGGGGTGGACGTACGCTTCGAGGAAAGCATCGGCCCGGTGCTCACACCCCTAAGGAATACACAAGCATTGGCAACGCTGGGCGTCTCGAAGATAACAGCCAAACTGACGCCGGTATATGAAGCGTTACGACTTACCAGAAAATCATTGCCGGAAGAAACGGCATTAATCGGGTTTGCCGGAGCGCCGTGGACGCTCGCCTGTTACGTTATCGAAGGTAAAAGCAGTAAGGATTTTGCCGCCGTAACCGCGCTGGCCGCCGCCGATGAAAAGTTTTTTTCAAGCCTGATAGAGGTGCTGGAACATGCGGTTATTGAGCATCTGCTCAACCAGATAGAGGCCGGCGCTGAAATCATACAGATCTTCGATTCCTGGGCAGGGATGGCCAGCGACCGGCAATATCAGGATTATATCATCGCGCCCACGCGCCGTATCGTTGCCGCGATCAAGGAAAAACATCCCGAGGTTCCGATTATAGGCTTTCCGCGCCAATCGGGAGAAAAATTCGCGGCTTACGCCAAAGAAACCGGCGTCGATGTCGTGAGTTTCGATAACAGCGTATCCCTCATCTGGGTGAAAAAACACCTGCAGCCCCTATGTGTGGTGCAGGGCGCATTGAGCAACGCCCTGCTGGCGGAGGACAAAGCCGGGATGCTCGCCGAGGCAAAAGAAATTCTCTCAACACTGGACAAACCTTTTGTCTTTAACCTAAGGCATGGTATTTTGCCGCCGACGCCGGTAGAGCATATGCAGGCGTTATCTGAATTCTTAAAGCGGTCATCATGAAAACAGCTGTCGTTTTATTTAATCTCGGGGGGCCGGATAATCTGGAAGCCGTTCGGCCGTTCCTCAATAATCTTTTTAGCGACCCGGCGATTATCCGCCTGCCGGCGTTCTTAAGAAAGCCGCTGGCATGGGTCATCGCCCGCGCTCGCGCGCCCAAGGCGCGCGCCATTTATCAGCAGATCGGCGGCCGATCGCCGATACTGGAGGGAACACAGGCACAGGCAAAAGCACTGGAAGAAATGCTAAAGGAAAAAGGCGAGCACAAAGTGTTCGTGTCCATGCGCTACTGGAACCCGATGAGCGATATCGTCGCCAAAAACGTCAATGCCTACGCGCCTGACCGTGTGATTCTGCTGCCGCTCTATCCGCAATTTTCCACCACCACCACCGCCTCTTCTTTCGATGCCTGGGATGTTTCGGCCAAAGGCGCCGGGCTTACGGCG
Organism: uncultured Rickettsiales bacterium; assembly: GCA_964575095.1. Lineage (GTDB taxonomy): Bacteria > Pseudomonadota > Alphaproteobacteria > Rickettsiales > SXRF01 > CAZNPA01. The sequence continues at coordinate 55,024 of CAZNPA010000008.1, read as the reverse complement.
CCCGTCACAAAAATTTGCTGCTATCCCACCGATAATCATTTCATCGCCGCGCACGCCCGATTGATAAAAGACGTGTATTGGAAAGCGTCCGAAGCCGGAAAGCCGCGCGTGCTCTTCACCGCGCACGGTCTGCCCGAGCGCATCGCCAACGACGGCGATCCCTATCCGTGGCAGATAAAAGAAACGGTGGCCGCCATCGTCAAAGTGCTGGCGATTGATGCGCTGGATTACACCGTCTGTTACCAGAGCCGCGTCGGCCCGCTTGAGTGGCTCGCGCCTTCGGCCGAAGAGGAAATCTTGCGCGCCGGTCAGGACAAAGTTCCGGTAGTGGTTGTTCCGGTCAGTTTTGTTTCCGAACATTCGGAGACGCTGGTCGAGCTTGATATCGAGTACCGCCAATTGGCCGACGCACAGGGTGTAAGTGGTTACTGGCGTGTGCCGACGCTTTCCGCCGACCCGCTTTTCATTGAGGCGCTGGCCAACCTATGCACGACCGTCGGCAAGGAAGAGGGCACCCATTCCTCGACCGGTGGCATACTCTGCCCGCGCAATTTTGAAAAATGCGCCTGCCTGCGCGAGGAAGAACAATGGATCTGACCTACCACTGGCTGAAAGCCCTGCATCTCATCGCCGTGATTTCCTGGATGGCGGGGATGCTCTACCTGCCGCGGCTGTTTGTGTATCACACGCGCGTGGCTGTCGGCAGCGAGACCGATAAGATGTTTCAGGAAATGGAGAAGAAGCTCCTTCGCCTCATCATCAATCCGGCGATGATCGCGACCTGGATATTGGGGCTGTGGCTGGCCTTTACTGTCAACGCCTTCGACCCCGCCAACGGCGGCTGGCTGCATGCCAAGCTGGGGTTGGTGATGGCGATGCAGGTCGCCCACGCCATGATGTCGCGCTACCGCAAGGCCTTCGCACGCGGCGAAAATAAAAAATCCGAGAGGTTTTTCCGCCTCTTCAACGAAGTGCCGGCCGTGCTCCTGGTCGGCATCGTATTGCTGGTCGTTTTCAAGCCGTTCTAAAGCGCGTGCTTTTTAATATAAGCGTCCATCTCGCTCCTGATGCGGCCGCGCAGCAGGTAAACCACGATTAAGTTCGGAAACGACATTCCTAGAATCAGCAGGTCGGAGAAATCGAGCACGACGCCAAAATGCACGATACCGCCTAAAAACGTCGCCGTGCAGAACACCAGATAATACAGTTTTATCGCCTTGCGCCCGAACAGGTACGACCAGGCGATCTCGCCGTAATAGCTCCAGCCGATGGTGGTCGAATAGGCGAAGACCAATACGTTGAGCGCCAAAAGCATCGGGAACCACGGCGCGACCGTGCCGAAGGCGTGGCTGGCGATCATCACTCCCTGCTCGGCGGTGGCGCCGTCATAGGCGCCGGTGACGACGACGATGAGGCCGGTTAGGAGCGCGATGATGGCGGCGAATAACGGCTCAAGCAACGCAATCGCGCCTTCGCGCACCGGTTCCTGCGTGCGGCCGGTGGCGTGCGCGATGGGCGCCGAGCCCAGGCCCGCTTCGTTGGCGAAGCTGGCGCGCTTGAAAGCGACGCTGATCATGCCGATAAATCCGCCGGTGGCGGCAGCGCCGGTAAAGGCGTTGCTGACGATGAGCGACAGCGCCGCCGGCAGCTTATCGATATTGGCGGCGACGATGACGACGGCGCAGGCGAGATAGAGAAAACCCTTCATCGGCACGATGACGTCGGCGACCTTGGCGATGCGCTTGATGCTGCCCAAAAGCACGACCAGCACGAAGCCGGCGAATATAAGCGCCAGAAGCCAGCCTAAATCGGCAAGCGGCGCGAAGGTTTGCGTCATGATCTTGACCGCCTGGTTGGACTGGAACATGTTGCCGCCGCCCAGCGCGCCCCCTAAGCAGAATACGGCAAAGAGCAGCGCCAGCGCGCGGCCCAGGCCGGGCTTGCCGATGTCCTGCAGCCCGCGCTCGATATATTGGAACGGCCCGCCGAACACTTTACCGTCGGCATCAATTTTACGGTAGCACATGGAGAGCGTGACCTCGGCGAATTTGGTGGCCATGCCGAGCAAGCCGGCGGCAACGATCCAGAACACCGCGCCCGGCCCGCCGATGGCGACACCGACCGAGATGCCGGCGATGGAGCCAAGGCCGACGGTGGCAGCCAGCGCCGACATCAGCGCCTGGAAGCAGCTGATCTCTCCCGCCTCGCCCTTTTTATCGAACTTGCCCATGGCGACCTGGAGCGCGTGCCGGAGCAGCCGGAAATTGACGCCGCGCAGATAGACGGTGAAAAACACCGCCGCCACCGTAAGCCACAACACAATGAACGGAAACCCGCCGATGTTGAAAAACAGCACCGACGCCATGGCATCGGTCACCACCCCGAAATAATGCTCAAATCCAGAGATGTTAGAGGGCTCCATAACCGGCTCCTTTTATAAGGTTTTGTTTTATATACACTTATATTTCAGCCATCGCCATAAAAATGTCACATTTGAATGGTATAGTAGAAGATGAACAAGAGTGCGTAATGCTTATGGCAAAAAATTTGGATAAAGAATCCGAAGAAAAAACCCATAGTCACCTTAGGGACATTAGTCTTAAGGCCTCAGGTCTTGCTTATCTAGCAGGCGATGCTTCGCTATTTGTTTCAGGGAGAATGGCCGGACGAAATAAAGAAGCAAATGCTGGTGCGCTTTATGCTTTAGGTGGAGTACTTTGCGCTTTATTTGGCAACCCCAGCGCCGACAAACAATTAAAGCTTCTAATTCGACGGTTGGGTGATTATCTCAAAAAGCAGGGCGTTGAGATTCCAAAGTCTCCTACCACAGTGGATATGGTAAAACCGGGGGGATTGCTCGAGCATATCACGACTTTTTTATATAAATATCCAACACAAATTTTAAATCTTATGTTTGCTTATGGCGGCACCCAATTATTTCAATCTGGAAGGAAAAAGAACAAACCTTGGGATGCCGTTGCCGGCGTATGTGTGACTGCCGGTGGACTTGCAGGATTGCTGATTACTGAAGGAAAATCGGATTCCGATCACCCACCGCATGGCGCTATCGCGCAAGCAATGGATTGGATACGCGAGAAACCATTACGGTTAACTGGCGCATTATATATGGCCAACAACGTGGCCCTAACACTCAGCGCCTATGGAGAAAGAAAAGATTACTTCGGGGCAAGAAAGGACACCAAAAACAAAAGCTATCTGTTCAAATTCCTTACCGTTGCCTGCTATCTTTTTGCAAATAGTATGCTCACATTGTCCTCTAAAGACAATGTTGGCGCTGGCGCCAGAGAAAAATCCACCGATAACGCAGTTTCTGCATTAGCAGATGTTTCCGCTAAGGTTATCGCCGCACAGCATCCTGAATTGCAGGAAGCCCTAGTACAGAATATCGCTGGCTATTTATCCAGCCAGCCGGAGATCAAGAAAACCGCGCCGGAGATCGCTTCTTTGCTGCATAAAAAACTGGTTTTAGTGAGCCAAAAACAATCCCCGGCGCTGGCTGAGAACTGGCAAAGCCGCATGCAAATCGCGCCGGAACAAGGGCTTAATCCCTCCCTCTGATGCTTGCAAACCGGCGCTTTCCCGAGTAAAACGCCCCCTATGGCAAAACCGGCAATACATACGGCAGAGGCTGCGTCGCCCCTGGCATTGCAGCAGGACATCAGCGGCAAGGCCTGGCTTCCCGAAAAGGAGAGCGTGGAGCGGCTGCTCGTACAACTCGCGCATCTTTCCGGCATGGAGAAGGACATACGCCGCGAGGCCGAGGCGCTGGTCGGCAAAATCCGCGCCCATAAATCCGCCATCGGCGTCGAGGCATTCTTGCACGAATACGGGCTCGATACGCGCGAGGGTGTCGCCATCATGTGCCTGGCCGAAGCACTGCTTCGCATCCCCGATTCCGAAACCGCCAACCGCCTGATCCGCGACAAGTTCGAAAGCACCGAGTGGGAAAAACATTTAGGCGGCAGCGAATCGCTGTTCGTCAACGCCTCGAGCTGGGGGTTGTTACTCACCGGCAAAGTCGTTGAGCTCGGCGCGGGCACGGAGGCAAAACCGGCCCATATCTTAGGCAAGCTCGTATCCAAATTCGGCGATCCGGTGATCCGCGAAGCGCTAAAATCCGCCATGCGCTTCATCGGCACGCAGTTCGTCTTGGGCGAAACCATTGATGAGGCGCTCACCCGCTCCAAATCTTACGGCGAAAAGGGCTACCGCTTTTCTTACGATATTTTGGGCGAAGGCGCCAGAAGCGACGTCCAGGCCCAGGCCTACGTCGCCGCTTACCGCCACGCCATCGCCGAAATCGGAAAGGCCGCCAAAGGCAAGCCTCTGTTCGAAGCGCCCGGCATTTCGGTGAAGCTCTCGGCGCTGCATCCGCGCTACCAGTTCTCGCAGAAAGACCGCGTGCTGAAAGAATTGCTGCCGCGCCTCAAGGAAATATTATTGCTGGCCAAGCAATATGGCATCACCGTCTCCATCGACGCCGAGGAAGCCACACGGCTCGATATCGAGATGCTGCTCTTCTCCGAAATTTTCGCCGATGCGGCGTTTACCGGCTGGAACGGTATCGGCTTTGTCGTGCAGGCGTACCAGAAGCGCGCTTTTTACGTCATCGATTATTTAATCGTGCTGTCGCGCCGCTACCACCGAGTCATCCCCGTCCGGCTGGTCAAGGGCGCGTACTGGGATTCCGAGATCAAATGGGCGCAGGTGGGGGGGCATCCCGCCTACCCGGTATTCACGCGCAAGGAGCACACCGACGTGTCGTACCTTGCCTGCGCCGATAAAATACTGGCCGCCCACGATTGTTTTTACGCCCAGTTCGCCACGCATAACGCGCGCAGCTTCGCCACTATCGGGCAGATGGCAAAACATCACCGCGTGAACAAGGAAGAATTTGAATTCCAGCGGCTGCACGGCATGGGCGAAGGGCTATACGACGCGGCGGTCGTAGGTCATCCCTGCCGCATTTACGCGCCGGTCGGTCCGCATAAAGATTTGCTGGCTTACCTCATCCGCCGCCTGCTCGAAAACGGCGCCAACACCTCGTTCGTCAATTTGCTGATGGATGAGGAAACGCCGCTCGACGTGCTGCTCGCCGATCCGGTGGCAAAAACCAGGCAAGGCGGCGCAACTCCCAACAGCGCCATCCCGTTGCCGCGCGGCATTTATGGAAAAGCGCGCAAGAATTCCGGCGGCTACGACCTCGGCAATCTGGACATGTGCGACCGGCTGCAGGCGCAGCTTGCTGCCTTCGGGCAGAAAAAGTGGCAAGCTGCGCCGTCCTGTGCTTCCGGTAAAGCAGCGGGCATCGCGCGCGAAATAGTCGAACCGGCGCGGCTGGAAAATATCGTCGGTGAAGCGACCAATATCGCCGCCGAGGAACTGCCGCGCGCCATCGAGGCGGCGCATAAGGCGTTCGCAGGCTGGGCAAAAACGCCGGTGGCGGTGCGCGCCGAGATGCTGGAAAGCGTCGCCGACCGCATGGAGGAAAACGCTGCCGAGCTGATCGCCCTGCTTTCGCGCGAGGCGGGAAAAACCATCGCCGACGGTATTTCCGAAGTCCGCGAAGCCGCCGATTTCTGCCGCTACTACGCGGCGGAAGCAAAAAAATTGATGCATGAACCGGAAACGCTGGCCGGGCCGACCGGCGAGAGCAATACGCTCCGCCTCGTCCCGCGCGGCGTGTTCGGCTGCATCTCCCCATGGAATTTCCCGCTGGCGATCTTCACCGGTCAGGTGGCGGCGGCGCTCGCCACCGGCAACTGCGTGCTCGCCAAGCCTGCCGCGCAAACGCCGCTGGTGGCGGCCTATGCCGTGCGCCTGATGCACGAGGCCGGCATCCCGCGCGAGGCGGTGCAACTCATTCCCGGCAGCGGCAGCGTCATCGGCAAGGCGCTGACCGAAGACGGGCGCATCAGCGGCATCGTCTTTACCGGTTCGATGGAAACGGCGCAGTCGATCAACCGGGCATTGGCGGCGCGAAAAGGCGCTATCCCGGCCTTCATCGCCGAGACCGGCGGCCAGAACTGCATGGTGGTCGACAGCTCGGCGCTGCTTGAGCAGGCGGTGGACGACATCGTGCTCTCGGCCTTCGGAAGCGCCGGGCAGCGCTGTTCGGCACTGCGCGTGCTGTATGTTCAAGAAGACATTGCCGAGCCGCTGATGGATTTATTGGCGGGCGCTATGCAGGAACTGAGGCTCGGCCACCCGATGGATTTTGCCACCGACGTCGGCCCGGTGATCGACGGCGAAGCGCGGCGCGAGCTTTACCGGCACATCGAGCGTATGCAGCAGGAAGCAAGCCTGGTTGCTGCCTCGCCCGTCGCGCCCGCCATCGCCGCCGCCGGGTCGTTCGTGGCGCCGCACGCCTTCGAGATAAAAAATATCCGCCAGTTGGAGGGCGAAGTCTTCGGGCCGGTGCTGCACATCATCCGTTTCAAGGCCTCCGAGCTCGAGCAGGTAGCGGAGGACATCAATTCGACCGGCTTCGGCCTGACGTTCGGGCTGCAAAGCCGCATCGAGGATCACATTGATTTCTTTGCTTCGCGTATCAAGGCCGGGAACATGTACGTCAACCGCGGCATGACCGGCGCGGTGGTCGGCGTGCAGCCCTTCGGCGGCGAGGGTTTGTCCGGCACCGGCCCCAAAGCCGGCGGCCCGCATTATTTGCTGAAATTTTTGAACGAACGCACCCTCACCATCAACACCACCGCCATCGGCGGGAATCTGGCGCTGCTTTCGGGGGAAAATTAGCGTTACCGTCCCTGGGATTTATCGGGACCAGAAGACTTGGATACCAACAACTCGCCGGCCAAGAGGTCTTCCTCTACATGCTTTTTTAGTTGTTCCGTCCCGCCGCTTGTCGAACGCTTGCGGCCGGAAACGATGTCATCAAGGTCGGCGGCGAATTCCTGATGCATGGAAATAAGCGCCTGGACAACGGCGCCGCGTATCTCTTTTGCATCCCCTTTAACGGATCGGCCGATGGCGCTGATCCGCTCAAACTCGTCCGCGGTTAACTCCCACGTGTTGCGCTTGGCCAGCATGAAATCGAGCACCTGAAGCAACAAATCCGAATCCTTGTGAATTTCCCGCTGTTGTTCGATCCGCTCTTTTGGGCCCTTTTTCCCGACCAAAGCCGACCACATATTTTTAATTTTCGACACGACGCTATTTCCGTTTCAGCAGGTCGCGGATTTCTTCGAGCAGCATTTCCTGCCGCGGCGGGGCGACGGTGGGCTTGGCGTCCTCGCGGCGGTGGAAGCGGTTGACTTGCTTGACCAGTATGAACACGGCGAAGGCGACGATCAGGAAATTGATGACCTGATTTAAAAAGATACCGTAATTGATCGTCGCAGCACCGGCTTCCTGCGCCGCTTTCAGCGTGGCGTAGCTGCCATCGGACAAATTGACGAAGAAATTGGAAAAATCGATACCGCCCATGATTTTGCCGATGGGGGGCATGAGGATGTCTTTTACCAGCGAGCTAACGATACCGGTAAACGCCGCGCCCATGATGATGCCGACCGCGAGGTCAATGACGTTGCCGCGGGCGATGAATTGCTTGAATTCGTTGAGCATAATCCCTCCTTAGTTGCCGCTAGTCTAGCCGAACCAGCAGGCCTTTCAAATACTCACTTTGCGGTAATTTAGGGTGAATGGGATGGTCGGGCGCGGCGCCGGTTTGCTTAAGCAGCGTGGACGCGCGTCCGGCTTTCCCAATGCCTTCCATCACCGCGTTGTTAAACGCGCCGCGCGAGGCATGGTGCGAGCAGGAGGCGGCAAATAAATGTCCGGCGGGGTTAACCAACGCAGCTGCCAATTTTGCCATCTTGGCATAGCCTTTCAACCCCGACGCGATGTCTTTCTTGGTTTTGATGAAGGGCGGCGGGTCGGTGATGACGATATCGTAGCGGTTGCCCTCGCCCGCTAATTTCTCCATTATTTCAAACGCGTCGCCTTGAATATAATCACAATGTTTTAGATTATTTTCCGCCTGCGCTTTCTTGGCTAAATCCAAAGCCAGCGCCGAGCTGTCGACCATGGTGACCTCTGCCGCGCCGTGTTTTGCCGCCAGCAGCCCGAACCCGCCGGAGTGCGCGTAAACATCGAGCACGGTTTTTTCTTTAGACATATTCGCCACCAGCGCATGGTTGTCGCGCTGGTCGTAAAACCAGCCGGTCTTCTGGCCTTTCACCAGGTCGGCGAAATAGACAAGGTTGTTTTGGCGGACTTCGATTACACCCGCTGCCTCGCCTTTCAATATGGTTGTCTCCTGTTTCAACCCCTCCAATTTCCGCGCGCCGGCGTCGTTACGCAGTACAATGATTTTCGGCGAAACAACTTTTTCCAATGCCTCTATCCATAATGGCTGCAACCGCTCCATGCCCGCCGTTCCCACCTGTGCGACGACGATGTCGCCGAACCTGTCCAGGAGTAACCCCGGCAGCCCGTCGGCTTCGGAATGCGCCAGCCGGTAATAGGGCACGCCGATGATTTTTTCCCGCCGCGCCAGCGCAGCTTTAATCCGCGCTGTAAAAAACGCCGCATCGATCTTTTCGTTTTTGAGCGAGAGCACACGCCCGACAATTTGTGACGCGGCGTTGACATAGCCGATTCCGATAAATTCTCCGCGCACCGTTTCAATCTGCGCCAAACTACCAATTGGAGCCATTTTCCACTCGGAAGAATCGATGATATCGTTGGCGTAAATCCACGGAAAGCCATCACGGATGGCGGCATCCTTGCCTTTTTTAAGGCGCAAGCGGCACAGCATTACGCCGCCGCGCGCGTTAAGTGGATGAACACTTCCTCAAGGTCGGCCTCGCGTGTCGTCATGTCCGATATGCTAAGGCCGGACGTGCGCACGGCGTCCAAAATATCCTGCATCGAGTTTTTGCTGGGCTTGTAGCTGATGACCAGCCTGCCCTCGCCGTCAATCGTTGCCGGCCATGATGCCAGCGCCGCCGGAATTTCCGTCAATTTTTGTGGCAATGTGATGACCATCTGCTTGCTGTCGAACTGCTTGAGCAGCGTCGATTTTTTGTCGCACGCCACCACCTCGCCGTGGTTGATGACGGCGATGGTGTCGCAGAGCTCCTCGGCTTCTTCCAGGTAATGCGTGGTAAGCAGCACCGTGGTTCCCTGCTTGTTCAGCGCGCGCACATAATTCCATAATTGTGTGCGCAACTCGACATCTACACCCGCTGTCGGCTCGTCCAGAATCAATACCGGTGGCGAATGCACCAGCGCCTTGGCGACCAAGAGCCGCCGCCGCATGCCGCCCGACAGTCGCCGCGAATTGATGTCGGCCTTGTCGGTAAGTCCCAGCGCCGCGATGATCTCGTCGGTTTTGCGCTTAGGCTTAGGCACGCCGTAATAACCGGCATGGATGTCGAGCGCCTGGCGCACGGTGAAGAACGTGTCGAGCACCAGCTCCTGCGGCACGACGCCGAGCGAAAGCCGCGCCTGCCGCATGTTTTTTTCGATGTCATGGCCCAGGATGCGTGCCTCGCCGCTGGTTTTGAGTACCAGTCCGGCCAGGATGTTGATCATCGTCGATTTCCCGGCGCCGTTAGGGCCCAGCAACCCGAAAAACGAGCCGCGCGGGACATCTAAATCAATACCTTTAAGCGCGACTTTCGTGGCAGATTTTTTGTCGCTGCCGTAGGTTTTGTGGAGTTTTTTTATCTCAATCGCGGCCGGCATACGGATTATTCCCTTTGCGGATTTTAATGCGGATCGGCGTGCCGGGCAAATGAAAGTGCTCGCGCATGGAATTGACCAGATAGCGTATGTAGCTCTCTGGAATGTCGCCGGTGTTGGCGAATAAGATGAACGTCGGCGGCCGCGCCGTTTTTTGCGTCATGTAGCGGATCTTGACGCGTCGCTTGTTGACCAGCGGCGGCGCGTGGGCGGCAAGCGCCTCTTCCAGCCAGCGGTTTAACTGGCTGGTCGAGATTTCCTTGTTCCACACCGCATGCGCCTTGATGCATTCCTTGAGCAGCTTCGAGATGCCCTGCCCCTTCTCCGCCGACACCGGCACGATGGCGACACCCGCCACCTGCGGCAGCACGTATTCCAGCCGCTGGCGGAAGGCTTTAAGAAACGCCTTCTCATCTTCGACCATATCCCATTTATTGACGGCGATGACGACAGCACGACCCTCCTGCTCGATCAGCGCCGCGATGTCGTTGTCCTGTTTTTCGAGCGGCATCTCGGCATCCATCACCAGAACCGCTACCTCGGCGTATTTGAGCGACTCCAGCGCGTCGGCGACCGCCAATTTCTCGACTTTTTCCTTCACGTTCGATTTGCGGCGCATCCCGGCGGTATCGACCAGCGCCAGAGGGCGCCCCTCGAATGCGTGCTCCACCATCACCGCATCGCGCGTGATACCCGCCTCGGGGCCGGTCAGCATCCGCTCCTCGCCTAAAATGCGGTTCATCAGCGTCGATTTACCGACATTGGGCCGGCCGATGATGGCTATAGAAAGCGGGGGATTGGGGGGAATAAAATTTGTTTCTTCTTCCTTAATCCCGAATCCCGAATCCCCACTTCCTTTCTCAAAAGGTGCCAGCGCCTCGTACAAATCCGCGAGGCCTTCGTTATGCTCGGCGGAAATGGGCACCGGCGCGCCGAGCCCCAGCGCGTGCGCCTCGGCGATGGCGCTTTTCGATTCCTTGCCCTCGGCCTTGTTGACCGCCAGCACCACGGGTTTTTGCGCACGGCGCACGATTTCGGCGAAGTGCCGGTCCATCGGCGTCACACCGGCGCGGCCGTCGATCATCATCAGCACGACGTCGGCGTCTTTGAGGGCTTCTTTGGTCTGGCTGGTCATGCGCGCTGCCAGAGTCTCCGCTTTCGCCTCTTCCAGCCCGGCGGTATCGATGATGCGAAATTCCAACGGCCCCAGCTTGGCCTTGCCTTCGCGCCGGTCGCGCGTCGTCCCCGCCTCGTCATCGACCAGTGCCCGGCGCTTGCCGGTTAAGCGGTTAAATAATGTCGATTTACCGACATTGGGCCGGCCGACAATAGCAACGGTGAACGTCATAAAATTACTGCAATGAATACAGCATCGCGCTCTGGTCGATCAGGTACATACGACCGCCAGCGACGACGGGTGCGGTATAAATTTTATCCGGGATGGATTTGGTTTCGAGGATAGTTCCATCGGCGGCAGAAATCAGCAGCAATTGCCCATTCGACCCGACGACCGTCAGTTTGCCGTTGATAAGCACCGGTCCGCGCCAGACGATGGGGTCTTTTTTCTTTTCCTCATTTTCGAAATCGGGGAGCTTCGTTGCCCAGCGCACGTGGCCGGTATATTTTACCAGCGCCGCCACCGTGTTGTCGGAAGAAAGCACGAACAAATAATCCCCCGCCAGCCATGGCGTGTTGATCGAAGCGACAGGCATGTCCCACAGGCGCTGGCCGCCGGCCAGATTGAATACGCCAAGCCTGCCGCCGGCGCTGACGGCAAACACCGCTTCGCCGTCAATGATGGGGTCGCCGCCGATGCCGGAAAACGAATTGCTACCCACGGTCTGCGCTGTCTGCACCAGTGAGTCGCCCCAGATCGGAGTGCCGTTGATTTCCCCCAGCGCATAAATCTCGCCCGACCCGTAAGGCACGATTACGGTGCCGGAAGCGATGGCAGGAGAGACAGAGTTCATCATGCCGGTGGTTTCGGAAATGCCGCGATGCGTCCAGAGAACGGCGCCGGTGGCTGCATCCAGAGCAAAAAACTGGCTGTCGATGGTGAGCGCGAACAGCTTGCCGGCATCCACGCGCGGCGCCGAGCGGAACGGCACGCGCAACGCTTTTCGCCATAATTCCTTGCCGGTGGCGGCATCAAAGGCGGCGACCATACCGCGACCGGAAACAGCATATAATTTACCCTGGTCGTAAGCCAGTCCGCCGCCATAAACGTCCGGTTCGTCCTCTTCGGCGACACCGTTCGATTGCCAGCGCGTGCTGCTGACGTTGGCGGCGTCATGCGCCGAGATTTCTCCCACCGCGTCCATGGCGAACACCATGCCACCGGCAACCACCGGCCGCGGAATCAGCGTATGCTCGAAATCGTTGCCGCCGGCAATGCGTGCGCTCTCGCTTTTATCCAGCGCGCCGGAAAAACTGAGATTGCTAGAGGTAGCGGTAAGCATGCCGGTGTGCTGCGCCCAGTCGGCGTTATTGGTCGAAGGCGGCAAGACAAAAGCCGTTGATTTAAGCGCGGCATCCGGCGTTAACGGCGTGTTTTCCGAAAGCACAGCCAGACGGTCGCCGCCGATCTTTGTCGGCTCCTCTTTTTTGCCGCCCATCCACGATGGCAGATGGCTACAGCCCGCCAGCGCCATCGCTGACAGAAGTGCAATAGCAAGAAACCGCCTATTCATTTTCGACGGCTTTCGCATCCGTTTTCGCCGGCGGCAAGGTATTAAGCGCCATTGCCGCGCGCAGGCGCAGACTTTGCGGTGCGGCGTCGTTGTCGCGTAACAGTGAGAGCTCATGCGCCGCCTCGGTTTTTTTGCCGGCGGCAAGCAGCTGCCATGCCCGGCGCTCGCGTTCGGAGTGGTGGAATGCCGAATCCTCGTTGACGCTAATGGGCGCATCCGCATCGTTTGCCGCCAGCAGCTTGGCCAGCGCCCCGAAAGAATCCGACGCGTCATTGCCGCTGTTCTGCGCCAACGTCCGGTAAGTGGCCATGGCCGCGTCGTTCGTACCCAGCGCCGTTTGCGCTTCCGCTTTGCGCAGCATGGCGATCGAATAATAGCGCCCACCCGGCGTTTTGGTAAGCTCATCGAACACGACGATGGCGCCTTTGTAATCTTCAACCTTAATGCGGTCGGCGGCTTTCATCAGCTGGCCGGTATAGCCCGCCGCTTTCGCGCGCGAATAATTCTGCCACGCCACCATCACCACCGTTCCCAAGATGATGGTGATGCTGAGGCCGATGATGACTTTGCCGAAGCTGTGCCACAGTCTGTGCAGCCGCTCCTGGTGCAGGTCTTCCTGCAGCTCGCGTAATAATTCGCTCATGTCATTCCCATTCGATCGTTCCCGGCGGCTTGCTCGTGACATCGTAGACGATGCGATTGATGCCGCGCACCTCATTGATAATACGATTGCTGACCCGGCTCAAGAATTCATGCTGGAAGGGGTAAGAATCCGCCGTCATGCCATCGGTCGATGTTACGGCACGCAGGGCACAGACGAAATCGTAACTTCTGGCATCACCCATGACGCCCACGGTTTTGACCGGCAGCAGCACGGCAAACGCCTGCCATATTTCCTTATAAAGCCCGGCGCTGTGGATTTCTTCGATATAGATGGCATCGGCCTTGCGCAACAGCGCCAGCTTATCGGCGGAGATTTCGCCCGGGATGCGGATAGCCAGCCCCGGTCCCGGGAATGGATGCCGTCCGACCATGCTCTCGGGCATGCCCAGTTCTTTTCCCAGCTTTCTGACCTCGTCTTTAAACAGTTCGCGCAGCGGTTCGACCAGCTTCATCTTCATGCGTGCGGGCAGCCCGCCGACATTGTGGTGTGATTTGATGGTGACTGACGGCCCGCCGGTGAACGAGACTGACTCGATGACGTCGGGGTAAAGTGTGCCCTGAGCCAAAAAATCGGCGCCACCGGCATGTTCGGCTTCTTTTTCGAACACCTCAATGAACGTCTCGCCGATGATCTTGCGTTTTTGCTCCGGGTCTTTGACGCTTTGCAGGCGCTGCAAAAATAATAAGCTGGCATCGACATGGATCAACGGAATATGGAAATGCTCCTTGAACAGCTTTTCCACCTGTTCCGGCTCGCCTTCGCGCAACAGGCCGGTATTGACGAAAATGCACACCAGCTGGTCGCCGATGGCTTCGTGCAACAGCGCCGCCACGACCGAGGAATCGACACCCCCGCTGACGCCGCAGACGACCTTGCCCCTGCCGACCTGATCGCGTATGCGCGCGATCTCGGTCTGGCGGAAGGCGGCCATCGTCCAGTCGCCGCGGCAACCGCAGATCGTATGCGTAAAATTTTTGAGCAGCCTGCCGCCGTCGGGTGTGTGCGCGACCTCGGCGTGAAACTGGATACCGTAATAGCGGCGGGCGTCGTTGGCGATGGCGGCAAACGGCGCGCTGGGGGTGGTTGCCACCGCCTTGAAGCCTTCCGGAATGGCAGTGACTTTGTCGCCATGGCTCATCCATACCTGTTTTTTGTCGCCGGCATTCCAGACGCCTTTGAGCAGCGCGCAGTCGGAAACGACGTCGACCATGGCGCGGCCGAATTCGCGGTGATGCCCTGATTCGACCTTGCCGCCCAGAAGCTGGCACATAAGCTGCTCGCCGTAGCAGATGCCTAAAATCGGCACGCCGAGCGTGAATATTTTTGTGCTGATGGTGGGTGAGAATTCCTCGTGCACCGAGGCTGGGCCGCCGGAAAGAATGATGCCCTTGGCGCCGAATGTCACAATTTCCGCATCGGGGATATTGAACGGGCGGATTTCGCAATAGACGTTGTTCTCGCGCACGCGCCGTGCGATGAGCTGGGTGTACTGCGCTCCAAAATCGAGAATAAGAATGCGGTCGGTCATGCCGGAAAAACTACTCGGTTATAAATATTTCCACCTTGCGTTCCACCGGTATCGGGGTGGCGGCAGGTGTCGGGGACTTTGCCCCACCTTGTGCCACGATGTCAATGGCCGAACTCTTGATTCCGGCGACGAGCAGACGCTCCTTAACCGCCTCGACCCGCGCCATCGCCAGCGTCGGGTCGGCGCCCGCCGGGAGATCAGCGCCGGCGTCAATGGTGATATGGTACGAATGCAGCGCCATCAGCGATTCGGCGGCGGCATCGATAATTTTCTGACTGACCGGCGATAATTCGCCGGTGCCGGGGGTAAAGAACACCATGTAAGATGCCTTTTCCGCCTCCTTGGTTTCCGACACGATCGGCGGCGGATTGAAAGCCGTCGGCGCAGGCTTTTCTACCGCTGCCGCTACAGGCTTGGCTACCGCCTTTGGCTTTGTTTTTATCGCGGATTTTTTCGCTATCGGTTTCTTCGCTGCCGGTTTTTTCACGGCGGCTTTATGCTTCACGTGTTTTGCCGCTACCTTTGCTTTTGGTTTTTTATGCAGCGCTTCGCGCGCGGCGGATATTTTTTTCATGGAATCGTTGAATGCATCGCGGGCTTCTTTGATTTTCAGCCGTTGCCAGCCGTCGTGCTGCTGCTCAACCCAGGAATCATAGGATACCTGAGCTTTTGCTGCTAATTCCGGCCACATCGATTTCGTGCTGCGCGTCAATGCTTTCATTAACTGCGCCCGCGCCTTTTTCAATTCGGATAACGCCTCCTGAATGCCCCAGGCCTCGGGATGTTCCGGTTCGACGTCGACGCCATAGGCCGTCAGCAACCCTTTTTCGGCAAAATACGCCGCCGCCGACCAGTCATATTCCTCTTCTTCGATAGCGACAAAATCGCGATAGCCTGCGGTTAGCGCCTTTTCAAACGGCGTGCCGGTCGGTTCGGCCCGGCGAAGCTCCTCCATGCGGTAAACGCAGCAACCGGAAAGGCCGGCCACCAGCACCATTAGTCCCGCTATTTTCAGCCAGCGCTTCATGACGTTTGCGCTCCCGTTTCTTTTTTATCCTGACCGAAGACGCGGATGGTGACGCGGATCTTATTTTTATCTTTGACCGTATCGTCGCAGCTTAAATACACGGCCTTGCCGTTGGCGCTGCCGGTACTTTGCATTTGTATATGGTCTTCCATGATGCCGCGTGCGGCGAAGGCTTTGCGCAGCGCGCTTGCTCGTTTTTCAAACAGCTGTTTGCCGGCGGCGTTGTCGGCACGGCCCTCAAGATCGATGGCAAACGCCGTTTCGTCCTGCACATAACCGGTGATTTCATCGACCAGCGCCAGCGCCGCCTTGCTTAAAGATGCGCTGCCTGCGGAGAAACGTATCTCATGCATCGTTTCCTTGCCGAGCATGAACGACGAGGCGACGGTCTCGATATCGAGCAGCGCCTGCTGTAGCTCCTCGCTGCAAACGGTGGTTGGTTTCGTTTTGAGCGCCGCCTGCTTCACCGAGCAATCGAACAGCAGTTGCGCCCGTGCCGCTTTCTGCGCCGCTACGTGTTTGACATCGTCGGTTAAAAGTGCCGAAAGCATGTTGCGGGCGTAATTCAGTTTGGCTTGCGCCGGTTTTGGAAGCGTGGCATCAACCGGCTCCAGTTCAACCGGGTCGCCGCGCCAGGCTTGAAGCCCTTTGCCGGCGAAGTAATCAGCATTAAGCGCATGTCCCTGCTCGGCTTCGGCGCTGGCATAGGCCAGGTATTCCGCCGAAAGCGAACTCGAAAAATCATTGGCTTCGGGATTTAAAACCTGCAGCTGCTGCAAATGGCCACAACCGGCCAGTAATAACAGCGAAAACAACAGGATAAAGGGGCGCATAAAAGTAACATAGCGGATTTATTTCGGTTGTATAGGGCTAAAAATATTGCCTTATCTTCACATAGGCCGTATAAGCCCGGCAGCAATAACAATGAAGGTAAATGACCATGGCCAAACAACGTACGTTTTCGATGATTAAACCCGACGCCACCGCGCGCAATATCACCGGAAAAATCAACGCCAAATTCGAGGAGCAGGGGCTGCACATCGTCGCGCAGAAACGCACGCGCCTCTCGCGCCTGCAGGCGCGTGAATTTTACGCCGTGCACAAGGAGCGCCCGTTCTATGACGAGCTGGTGGAGTACATGGTCTCCGGCCCGGTGGTGGCGCAGGTGCTTGAGGGTGAAAACGCCGTTCTCAAGAACCGCGAAATCATGGGTGCCACCGATCCGGCGAAATCCGCCGTCGGAACCATCCGCAAAGAATTCGGCGAAAGCATCGAGCGTAACGCCATCCACGGTTCCGATTCGCCCGAAAATGCGGAAAAAGAAATCCGCTTTTTCTTCAGTGATTGTGAAATCGTTGGCTAACTAAGCGCCTGGCCGGATTTTACCAGTAAGGTGGCGTGCGGATGGCCGATGCGCCCGGTTCTGGCCATTTCGGTCAGCGTGTTGAGCGAAGAGCCCACTATCGAGCTATCGATCGATCCGAACCCTAATGCTTCGCGCGGTTTGGCTTGCGGCGGCGATGCCTGTGCCCCGCTTTCGATATCAAATATGCGGTTGTTTCCCTCTTCCGGTGAGCAGATGGCCGGCAAGGTGATATCCACCAATTTTTCTGCGGTTATATCCGAGTCGTGATGCAGGGATGTCCCGGCGGCAAGCAGCGGCGTGCGCAGCGCCAGGCCGCTTTTTTTGACATGCGGCGAAGATGGGTTATGGACGAACGTCCGGATGAAAGATTCCATGCGCGCTTTCGATAATGCGTACGAAGGGGCGAGTGCCGTGCCGGGATGTGTGACTTCGGCGCTGCTTAAAGCGACGACGTTTAAGGATACCGGCCGCTGTTCGCCTCGGGCGCGCTGCTCCAGCAGGCTATTCACTTTGAGCGTTAGGTTCTTGAGCGCCAGCTCGTCGGCCTTGAGCGTTTTTTCGTCCACGCGCTGGGCGGTTGCCGTCGGCGCGTTGCTGGCGAATAAGAGGGTGACCTGCCTGGGCAGCGCCGTGCAATGCGTGTCGATGAATGCTTCCAGCTCGCGGTCGATTTTTTCATCACTGGTGTTTTGCCAGTCGATGCGCAACATGCCTTTGTCGCGCGTTTCCCAATACACTTCCGAAGAGCCCAGATTGCGGTCGATGCCGAGGCAGAGATTCCCGCGCTTTTCAGCCAATGCCGATCGGTAGCGGGCGCCGGTTTCTTCCCGGGCGCCGACGACGATGTATAAATTTTCAACCTGCTCAGACATTGTTTATTCCGAAAGTTATGACCATAAAAAAACCCGCTTCCTTTGTTGGGAGGGGCGGGTTTTTGTCTGGATTTTTTTAGATTATAAAACCACGACACCGCCCCCTGGAATGCCCACAACGGTAATCACGACCATTACCAGTTGTGCTGCCGCATAAAAAAAACGCATACGCATGGCAGCACGCGGCGCGGCGGCGCGGAAAGAACCATCAAATGAGCTATGCGTGTATTGCATGGCAAAAGTTAAGCACTTTTTAACCTTGTCTGTCAAGCGTGCATTTGGATTTTATAAGGACTCGGCAATTTTGCGGAGCGCCAGCGGGTAGATGCGATGTTCCTCGGCGTGGATACGTTCGAGCAATGTTTTTTCGCTATCGCTCGGCAGTACGGGCACTTGCGCCTGCAACACGATCGGTCCGGCATCCATCTCTTCGGTGACGAAATGCACGGTGCAGCCGGTTTCTTTTGCGCCGGCCGCCAGCGCGTCATGCACGGCGTGCGCGCCTTTGAAGGCAGGCAGCAGCGACGGATGGATGTTAAGCATTTTCCCCGGCCAGCGGTTGACAAACTGCGGCGAAAGCATGCGCATAAACCCGGCTAAACATACGATATCGACACCATATCCAAGCAAAATCCGCTGGATTTCGTTATCAAACGCCTCGCGGCTGTCATAATCTTTGTGGTTGATGACATGCGTAGCTATGCCGGAATTTTTGGCGCGGATAAGGCCATAAGCCTCTGCTTTATTGGAGATAACCACCACAATTTCGGCCGGGTAATCCGCCGCTGCTGCAGCATCGATCAGCGCCTGCAGGTTCGATCCGCTGCCGGAAATCAGGACGGCGATTTTTTTCTTAGCCATGCAACACAACGGCCTTGGATTTTCGTGCCGTGATTTCGCCGATGTAAAATACCTGCTCACCGCCTTTCCTGAGGTTGGCGGCAATTTTATCGGCGTATTTTTTGTCCACGACCAGCACCATGCCGATGCCGCAGTTGAAGGTGCGGTACATGTCGTTCCACGGCACATTTCCGGCCTGTTGCAGCCATTCGAATACCGGTGGCGTCTCCCATGCTGACAGGTCAATACTGGCGCCCAGCGTTTTCGGCAGCACGCGCGGCAGGTTCTCGACCAGCCCGCCGCCGGTGATGTGCGCCAGCGCCTTCATGCCTTTTGGGAATTTGCGGATGACCTTGAGGCAAGACTTTACGTAAATGCGCGTGGGCGCAAGCAGGCCGAGCCCCAGCGTTTTGTTTTTATCGAACGGCGATTTTGCGCCGTAATCAAGACCTTGTCTGGCGACAATATGGCGCACCAGCGAATAGCCGTTGGAATGCACACCGCTTGAAGCCAGCCCCAATACCATATCGCCTTTTTTAAGATTTCCGCGCGGCAACGTTTTTCCGCGCTCGACGGCGCCCACCGAAAATCCGGCAAGGTCGTAGTCGCCGCCGGTATACATGCCCGGCATTTCCGCCGTTTCACCGCCGACCAACGCACAACCGGCTTGCTCGCAGCCGTCGGCGATGCCTTTGATGACTTGCGTTGCAACCTTGACGTCCAGTTTTCCGCTGGCGAAATAATCGAGGAAGAATAACGGCTCGGCGCCCTGCACAATGAGATCGTTAACGCACATGGCGACAAGGTCGATGCCGATCGTGTCGTGCTTTCCCACCGCCTGCGCGATTTTAAGTTTGGTGCCGACGCCGTCGGTGGAGGATACCAGCAGCGGGCGTTTGTACCCGGCTTTTTTGAGATCGAACAGCGCGCCGAACCCGCCGAGATCATCCATCGAGCCTAAACGCCGCGTTGCCTTGGCAAAGGGCTTGATCCGTTCGACCAGCGCATCGCCGGCATCGATATCGACCCCGGCGTCTTTATAGGTGGCTTCTCCCTGCGTGCTCATCCAATATCCTTGCGATTTGGCTGGTTTCTAGGTACAAGAAGCCAAGGCAGGATTCAAGCGATGAATGGTTGTCACCCCGCACTTGTTGCGGGGTCCGGGGCTGCATGGATGGACGTATCCGTTTGGCTCTGGATCCCCGCCTCCTGGCTACGCCCTTGGCATTTTCCTACTTAGGAAATATTATCCAAGGCTTCGCCAAGGCGAGTCGCGGGGATGACGAATGTAGGGTAAGGATGCGGTACACAAAATATATTGGGTTATTGCTGATAGTTGGCATGCTCCATTCTATCGCAGCGCAGGCCGGCGAAGCCATCGTTAACAGCGAAGTGTCGGTGGACGCTGTCGGCAAGGACGCTGTCGATGCGCGCCAGATCGCCATGGGCAAAGCTGCGTCCGACGCGCTGACCGATCTCCTGAACAAGTTGGCATCACCCGGTCAGGCCGACAACATCATGGCCACGCTCGACCAGAAGAAAATCGCCGCCATGACGCGCGGCACGGAGGTGCTTGAGGAAAAAATCACCGATAACCGCTATCGCGCCCGGCTTCTCGTCAGTTTCGACGCCGATGAAGTCAGCAACCTGATCAGCAAGTTCGGCATCGGCACCGATAAGAGCGACGTGCCGTCGAAGACCAGCTCGTTTTTGTTTATTACTTCCTATGAGGAGGACGGCACGGTGTTGCTGTGGGAAGAGCGCAACCCGTGGCGCAACGTCTGGAAAATGCTGGGGCTTGAAAGCAGCACCGGCGACATCATCGTTCCCTACGGCGACAATAACGATCAGGCCACCATCGACGCGAAAACCATGGCCAACCCTACCTACGCCATGCTGGCGCCGATGACCGTGCGCTACGGCGTCAGCGACGTTATCCTGCTGCAGGCGAAATACACGAAAAATCCGGACATGGTATTAACCGTATTCAAGCGCCGCATCAGCCGCGCTGCCAATGAAGTCAATGCGCTCAGCTTCCGCGCCGATGCGCAGGAAACGCGAGATATGCTGCTGGCGCGCGCCGCCCGCGATATCGCCGACAATTTGCAAAATAAAAAGAACGAAGAAATATCGAACACGCAGGGCGTGCGCGGCGGCGAAAAAGGCAAGATCATGGTGCTGGCCAGCATCACGACCCTGGGTTCGTGGACGCAACTTAAGGCGAAGCTGGCCGGGCTACCCATGATCGAGCAGCTCGAAATGCTGGCCATGTCCTCACAGCAGGTGGATATGGTCATCCATTACCGCGGCTCGCTGGAATCTCTAGCTGGAGGCATTACCGGCAGCGGGTTGCGCCTGGTGAAAAACGACAAATATTGGGTAATCTCACGTGACTAAACGCTGGATGTTTTGGCTTTCGCTCGGAATCGTTTTTTTCGTATTCCTTTATCTCATTCGCAGCATATTGCTGCCGTTCGTGGTTGGCGTCATGACCGCCTATTTTCTCGATCCGGCGGCGGACAAACTGGAGGCCAAAGGACTTTCGCGCGGGCTGGCGACGCTTCTTATCACCGCCTGCTTCTTTTTTGTGCTCATCCTGCTTTGCCTGTGGATCACGCCGATAGTGATCGATCAGTTTTCCGGCCTGATTTCGACGCTACCTGAATACGCCAATGCCATCAGCCAGCAGTACGGCGATCAAATCTCGCGCTTTATCGGCAAGCTGCCGGCGGCGCCGGCGGCCGACATCCAGCAGGCGATCACCAATATTTCCGGCGTGCTGCTTAAACTGGTCGGCGATTTCCTGAGCGGAGTATTCCAGTCCGGCATTGTCATCGTCAACCTGCTGTCGCTGCTTCTTATTACTCCGGTTGTTACTTTCTACCTGCTGCTCGACTGGGATCGTATGCTGGCGCGCCTGAACCGGCTGCTGCCCAAAGCGCATGCGCACACCATTCGTCAGCAACTTTCCGTCATTAATCACACTTTGGCCGGGTTTTTGCGTGGGCAGATCAATGTCTGCTTGATTTTAGCAGCGTACTATTCCATCGGCCTTGGCTTGACCGGGCTTAAATTTAGCATCGTCATCGGCGCTATCACCGGATTTCTTGTCATTCTGCCTTACGTCGGCGTGCTGTTCGGACTCCTGGTGGCTTTGGGCGTTGCCTTGTTCCAGTTCGACAATTATGCGCAAATCGGGGCGGTGGCGGCGGTATTTTTGATCGGGCAGGTGCTCGAAGGCTATTTTCTGACGCCGAAGTTGGTCGGCAGCAAGGTCGGCCTGCATCCGGTGTGGATTATTTTCGGTATGCTGGCCGGCGCGGCGCTGTTCGGTTTCGTCGGTATTTTGCTGGCGGTGCCGGTGACGGCGGTTATCGGCGTATTGATCCGTTTCGCTCTTGATCAGTATCTTGACAGCGGTTATTACACCAGCGATCGCGCGAAGAAATAGATATCGCCTATGTCGCAATACGCGCTCACACTCCAGCTGCCGCCGGTATTTTCCGAAAGCAGTTTTTATGTCTCAACCTGCAACCGCGATGCGCACGCGTGGATCGCGCGCTGGCCGGACTGGCCGTCTTCCGCCCTGTTGCTTCATGGTCCGGGCGGTGCCGGTAAAACGCATCTTGGTCATATCTGGGCAGCGCATACGAACGCCGAAGTTTATGATGCCCTGCCCGTGCCCGACGCATTACAAACGCATGCGCTGATTGAAAATATCGAACGTATCGGTGATGAGCGCCAATTTCTGCATCTGATAAATTACAGCCGCGAACGGAAATTTTCCCTGCTCCTGACATCGGCGCTGCCGTCCTCTGAATTGCCGTTTACGCTGCCTGATCTTACGTCACGGCTTAAGGCGCTTTCTTCCGTCGGCATCACCGCACCCGACGACGAAGTTCTCTCCGCCGCCCTGCGCAAGCAATTCTCTGATCGACAGCTCAAGGTCGACGAAGACGTCATCCTTTTCCTGCTGCCTCGCATTGACCGCTCGTTTGCATGCGTGGCGGAAATTGTCGATGCGCTTGACCGGAAGGCTCTGGCTGAACATCGGCGCCTGACGATCCCGTTTGTCAAACAGACGCTGGGCTATTGACCGCAGCCAGGATGGTGTCGCGTATCTCTTTTATTTTGGCGTCGTGCAGAATTTTCATACCGAAAGCGTCTTTAACGTAAAACACGTCGGCGATTTGCGTGCCGTAGGTCGAGATGTGCGCGCTGGCAATAGACAGCCCCAGCACGGCGATAGCATGCGTCACCTGATACAAAAATCCCGGGCGGTCGTGGCCGGTGATCTCGATCACGGTGTGAATATTGCTGGCGTTGTTATCGATGAACACCTGCCCGGCGGCAGCATGCGCGTCGCGGCTGGTGCGGCCGTAATGCTTGCGTTGTCCGGAAAGCGCCTTGGGCAGGTTAAGCTCATCCGACAACGCCTGCTCGATAGCAGCCGACATTCTGGCCAACCGGTCGGTGCGGTCGAAGACATCGCCGGCCGTGTCCTGCACCTGAAAGACGTCGATCGCCATGCCGTTCTTGAGTGTGAAAATTTTGGCGCCGATAATGTTGACGCCCGAAAGCGACATCGCGCCGGCGAGTTTGGAAAACAATCCCGGCCGGTCGGGCGTGGCCACGGTGATCTCCGTCATCGCCCGTTCGTAATCATGTGCAGTATCAAGTAATAGCGGTGCCGATTCCTTCAGCATGCGGGCGATAGCGGCATGGCGCGCGGCGGGCAGGCCAGTCAGAAATCCGGCGGGCGCCTGTTCAATGTAGGCGTCGATGGCGCTTTCTTCCCAGCCGGGAAGCGCCGCAATTAAACCATGCCGCAACTCTTTCGTCTGTTGCCGCTCGCGCACGACTTCGCCCTGGGCCATCATCTGCTCGGCGGCGTGATAAAGCTCTTCTAACAGCGCCGCTTTCCATGCGTTCCATACCGTGGCGCTGACGGCGCGCATATCGGCCACCGTCAGCAGCAATAACAGCTTCAATCGTTCCGGCGATTTCACCTCGGCGACGAAATCCTCGATGGTTTTAGGGTCGTCGATATCGCGTTTGAATGCCGTGTTGGAAAAAAGAAGATGCTGGCGCACCAGCCAGGCGGCGGTATCGGCCTCCTCTTCGGAGAATCCAAAACGCCGCGCCAGCTTGGTCACAATTTTTTCGCCCAGCGTCGAATGGTCGCCGCCCCTGCCC
This sequence comes from uncultured Rickettsiales bacterium, assembly GCA_964575095.1. GTDB lineage: Bacteria > Pseudomonadota > Alphaproteobacteria > Rickettsiales > SXRF01 > CAZNPA01. The sequence goes on along the minus strand of CAZNPA010000008.1, from coordinate 31,115 downwards.
TTGGCGATGTCGTGGCAGAACAGCGAGAGATACAGCACGCGCCGCATTCTTATGCGATGAAAGAGAAGGCTGGCCAGCGGCAGCGTTTTCTTGAATTCGCCATTTTCGATGGCGTGCAGGATGCCGATCGCCACCAACGTATGCTCGTCGACGGTATAGACGTGGTACATGTTGAACTGCGTCTGGCCGACGACGCGGCCGAATTCCGGGATGAACCGTCCCAGTACCCCGGCTTCGCTCATTTTACGTAAGCTCGTTTCGGCGCCGTTTTCCGTCAACAACAGGTCGAGAAATATCTCGCCGGCACGCGGATCGTTGCGAAGTTTATGATCGATGCGGAAAAGATTCCGCGCGATCCCCTGCAGCGCCTCGGGATGAATATCAAGATTTTGTATCCGGCTTAGGTGGAACAATTCCAGCATCAAAATGGGCTGCCGCGAGAAACTCTGCGCGCTCTTGATAGTAAGACGCTTTCCTTCGCGCTTGAATTTACCCGGTGTCCACGGCCATGTCAGCAGCTTGCGCGGCTCCGGCCGGTGCATGGCTTCAAACAAGGCGCAGAATACGCGCGTCACGTTCCCCGCCACGCGCACGGCGGCGAAATACCGGCGCATGAACCGCTCCACCGCCCGGTTGGGGTTGGCGTGCGCATAACCCATCGCCACCGCCACTGCGTGCTGACGGTCGAACGTCAGCCGCTCTTCGCCGCGTTCGGCCAGAATATGCAGATGCGCCCGCACTTTGCTTAGAAATTGCTGTGCGTTTTCAAACGCGGCGTATTCCTCACGCGTGAGTATGTTTTTTTTGATCAGGTCTTTCAGGTCGTGGATGGGGGTGCTGTAACGCGCCAGCCATGCCAGCGTGTGCAAGTCGCGCAACCCGCCCTTGCCTTCTTTGACGTTGGGCTCTAGCACATAACGCGAATCGCCGAAGTGATGATGCCGCTCGTCGCGCTCGGCCAATTTAGCCTCGATGAATTGCGGGATGGTTTTTGAAATGATTTCCTGCCGGAACCGTGACTGAAAACGCTCAAGTATTTTAGCGTCGCCGGCCACCAGCCTTGCATCGAGTAACGACGTTCTGATGGTAATATCGTCTTTGGCCAGCGCTATGGCCTCATCAATAGTGCGGTGCGCCTGGCCGACGGCAAGCCCAAGATCCCACAATACGTACAGGATATTCTTAGCGATGTGCTCCGCCGTGCGGCCGTTTCTGCCGTCATGCAAAAACAAAAGATCGATATCCGAATACGGGAATAATTCCTTGCGCCCGTAGCCGCCGACAGCGACCAGCGCCACCGGCGCCTCGCTGTCGCGGTGGTAAAGGCCGAACAGCGCCGCTATCAGTGTGTCGATAAGAGCAGTCTCGCCCGAAAGCAGGTAGGCCACATCGCCGTCGGACACAAACCGGTTTCTGAGGCGATGCTTTTCCGTCGCCAGCCAGCGGCGGATATGCGCCAGCATTTTTTCACGATCGGCGTCCATGAAATTCGTCAGCTGTTCATGTAGTGTTGGTGTGGAAAAAGTGGCGATGGCGGTCATACGGCCGCTATGATACAGTGATTTTTTAGCAATCCAAACACTATGCCGACATTCTCGAAAACCATCGTCGCCATGGGCCTGATGTTGGCCAGCATGGCGCTTTTCGCCGCTATGACCAGCGTCGTCCGGTTGCTGTCCTTTACCATGCACCCGGCCGAGATGGTGTTTTTACGCAACGTCATGAGCCTCGTGATTATCGTCGTCTGGGCGGCGGCGTTGCAGCGCCGCTCGCCGCGTTTTCCGACCCGACGCCTTAAAAGCCATTTCTGGCGCGCGGCAGTGGGGGTGGTGTCGATGGAGCTGTGGTTTTATTCGCTCTCGATCATGCCGATCACGCTGGCGACGGCGCTCTCGTTCACGACGCCCATTTTCTCCACCATCTTTGCCATCCTGTTCCTGCGCGAAAAAGCCGGCCTGCATCGCTGGGGCGCCATCGTGCTGGGTTTTACCGGGATGCTGGTGATCATGCGGCCGGACATCGGTGGCATCAGCCCGGCCGCCAGTTTTGTGCTGATGTCGTCGGCGATGATGGCGGTAGCCGGTGTGCTGGTGAAAACGCTGACGCGTACCGAACCGCCGGAGACTATCGTCTTTTATATGGCGCTCTTTATGATTCCGTGGTCGGTGCCGCCCGCTATTGTTTACTGGCACGATGTTACGCCCTATCAGTTATGGCTGGTGTTTTTAATCGCCCTGCTTTCGACCCTGGCGCACCTGGCGCTGACGCGTGCCTTCATGCGTGCCGACATGGTAGTCCTGATGCCGTTCGATTTCACGCGGCTGATTTTTGCCGGTATCCTTGCCTATATAATGTTCGGGGAGACGATCACGGTTTCGACATTGATGGGCGCGCTTCTCATCGTCATCAGTACGGTTTATATCGCCCGCCGTGAGGCAAAGTTAGGGATTGGGAATTCGGGATTGGGAATTAGGAAAAAAGAAATCACTATTCTTAATCCCTAATCCCGAATTCCCAATCCCGCTTTTACTTTTTTCATATCCAGCGCCCGCTCCCATTTGGAAACGACGAGCGTGGCGACGCCGTTGCCGATGAGGTTGGTGATGGCGCGCCCCTCCGACATGAAGCGATCGACGCCCAGAATAAGCGCCAGCCCTTCGACCGGAATATGGCCGATGGCGGAAAGCGTTCCCGCCAGCACGATGAACCCGCCGCCGGTGACCGCCGCCGCGCCCTTGGAGGTTAAGAGCAACACGGCCAGTAATGTGAGTTCGTCGGCAAAGGTCAGTTCGGTGCCGGTGGCGTGAGCGACGAAGAGCGCAGCCATGGTGAGGTAAATGCAGGTGCCGTCCAAGTTGAACGAATAGCCGGTCGGGATCACCATATCGACGACTGGTTTGGCGCAGCCGAGTTTCGCCATTTTATCCAGCATGCGCGGCAGCGCCGCTTCCGACGATGAAGTGCCGAGCACCAGCACGATTTCCTCTTTGATATATTTGAGGAACGGCCACAGCCTGAGCCCGGCCAGGCGCATGACGCCGCCCAGACCGACGGCGATGAATACAATGCAGGTCAGGTAAAAATCCAGCATCAGCGCCGCCAGCGACGTCAATATATCGACGCCGTATTTCCCGACGGCAAAGGCCATGGCGGCAAAGGCGCCGATGGGCGCCAGCCGCACGACCCAGCCCATCATCGTGAATAAAACGGCGGAAAGCTGGTGGATAAAATTGTGAACCGCTTCGCCACGCCCGCCCAGACTCATCAACGCCAGTGCGAAGAGAACGGATATCAGCAGAACCTGCAGCATGTCGCCCTTGGCGAAGGCGTCGACGATCGTTGTCGGGATGAGATGCAGAAAAAAATCTACGCCGGAGCCGGTTGCAGCAGCTTTTGCGGTATAGTCTTTCATGCTACCGGCATCGAGCGTCCTCATATCGATATGCAGGTTGAGTCCGGGCTGGTGCAGGTGCGCCACGGCCAGCCCGATGAGCAGCGCCAGCGTTGTCAGCACCTCGAAGTAAATAATAGCCTTAAGGCCGATGCGTCCGGCGGTGGCCATATTCTTCATGCCGGCAATACCCGTTACCACCGTGCAAAAGACGATGGGAGCGATCAGCATTTTGATGAGCTTGATAAACGCATCCGCCAGCGGTTTCATCGCTGCCGCCTCGTGCGGCATCATACAGCCAAAAGCGACCCCAAGAACGATGGCGATAATAACCTGAATATAAAGATGTTTAGTCCAAGCAATCATGAAATAGCCTTAAAAACTGCGGCTTTTAGGGTTTTACGGCGATGACAGCCCGTAAAATTTACGCTATAATGAACTAAAGAAACACCAAAAAATGCTCGACGCCGCACACATTAGTCATCTATTCAGCCTTAAAACCGCTGCCGAATTGCCACCGCGGGTAAGTCCGGCTTATAACCTAAGCTCGCTGCGCTTTCTAGAGGGCATCCACCGCAAGAAAAGTGAGGCGCTGAAATCCTTCATTGCCGAAAACGGCTGGCCGAGCGCTGCCAAATTCGACCTGGAGATGGAAGAAGCGTCGTTTTTGGTCGTGCTGCATTCCGATTACGATCCTGAGTTCCAGATGCTATGCCATCAGCTCATGCTGCAGCTGGCCAAGCAAGGCCGCCTAAAGCTTTCCTACCTTGCCTGTCTTACCGACCGTATTTTGTGCAATCTCGAGCGCCATCAGCGTTTCGGCACGCAGGTGCGCGAAGTCACCAACGGTTGCTTTGTGCCTAAACCACTTGAAGACCCCGATCATGTCGATAATCTTCGCGCCGAAGTGGGGGTGCAGGAAACCCTGGCCGATTTTCTTCAGCGTATCAACGGTGGGGATATGGAATTTTACCGGCCGCTATTGGGCGGCGGCGAAAAAGTCGTCATGCCGCCGGAAAACGTCATTCCGTTTCCAGGAAATCTGCATTAGCGTTTAGCGATAGACCGGGCTTACCACCGACTGCCCGTGGGCCATAAACGCCGTGCGGCCGGCGGTGATGCGCTCAACCAGTGCGTTAAATATTTTATCTTCCGCATAACGGTTATTGCCGGTGATGATACCTTTTTCAAGGGCGCCTTGGCGTAATCTTTCAAGGTGTATTTCAAACATCGTCCCGCGGCAATCAATGAAGGGTTTCCAGGCGGTGGGCAATTGCTGCGCCTGGAAAAAATAAGTAGTGCCGGTGGGCAAATACACCGATTTCCCCCGTATTTGGTAATGGCCACTGCCGTCAGAGATACCTTGTTCGCGCCCTTCTCTGAGCCGTTTCCTAAGAAAAATTTTCATCTCGTTCCACGCTGCCACCAGGTCGATATTTTTGTCCTCCAGCCGCTTGGTTTCTTTGCTACGAAAATCTGTCATGCTGTCTACGACTGAGGATCCCCCCACGTCTTTCTCGTGAAATTATGCCGCGCCTCGATGGTGCGGACGGTGCCGGTCTTGGAGCGCATGACGATCGAGTGCGTGGTGGCGCCGCCGGGAAAACGGCGAACGCCCTTCAGCATTGAGCCATCGGTGACGCCGGTGGCGGCGAACATGACGTCGCCCTTGGCCAAATCTTCGAGATGGTAGGTTTTGTTCAGGTCGGAGACGCCCATGCGCTTGGCGCGGGTTTTTTCTTCCTGCTTGGAGAACAGCAATCGTCCTTGCATCTGGCCGCCGATCGAGCGCAGCGCCGCCGCCGCCAGCACGCCTTCCGGCGCGCCGCCGATACCGATGTAAAGATCGATGCCCGCTTCCGGCACCGAGGTGGCGATGACGCCGGCCACGTCGCCATCGGAAATCAGTTTAATGCGGGCGCCGGCTTCGCGCGTTTTGGCGATCAGTGCTTCGTGTCTATCGCGTTCCAGTATGCAGACGACGAGATCGGAAATCTCGCATTTTTTTGCCTTGGCGAGGCGCTTTAAATTGGTGGCCGGGCTATTATCAAGCTCGACGACGCCCTCCGGCAATCCGCCGCCGACGGCGATCTTGTTCATATAAACGTCCGGCGCGTGCAGGAAGCCGCCTTTCTCCGCCATGGCGATGACCGCCAGCGAATTGACGCCGCCCTTGGCGCAGATGGTGGTGCCTTCCAGCGGATCGAGCGCGATGTCGATCTGCCGCCCGCCGCCGGGGGAGCTTCCAACTTTTTCGCCGATATAGAGCATCGGCGCCTTGTCGCGCTCGCCTTCGCCGATAACTACGGTGCCATCAATCGATAGCCCGTTTAGCGCTTCGCGCATGGCATTCACCGCCGCGCGGTCGGCGGCTTTTTCCTGGCCCTGCCCCATCCAGCGCGAGGCGGCAAGTGCTGCTGCTTCGGTGACGCGCACGGCCTCCAAGGCCAGATTTCGGTCCGACCAGAAAGAGATTTGCTTGGCTGTTTGTTTTTTCTTGGCGGCTGCGCTCATAGGTTTTCAATCCTTATCATGCACGGTTGCTCTTTCACGCTTTCCAGTTTTGCAATGGCGCCCACCGCTTTTTGCATCGCGGCTTCGCTCGTTTCATGCGTCGTCATCACCACCTCCACCGTCTCGCCGGGCTGGCGCGAATGCTGCAGGAACGAGCGCGCCGAAATCTGTTCATTCTTCAGAATCGCCGTCACCTCGGCCAGAACACCCGGTCGGTCGATCACCGAAAGCCGCAGGTAATAGGGAGAAATCAGCGTCCCAATGCTAGCGTAGGCCAGCGATTTCAGCCGGTCAACCGGCAAGATGAAGGGTTTATAGGCCGCTCCGCGCGCGATATCGACGATATCGGCCACCACCGATGACGCTGTTGGCATGGCCCCCGCGCCATAACCCTCGAAAAACACCGGGCCGCTCGCGCTGCCGTCGATGTCCACGGCGTTAAACACGCCGCGTACATTCGCCAGCGACGCCGCCAGCGGAACCAGGCATGGATGCACGCGCTGGAGTAATGCGCCGCTTTCCATGGCGGCGATGCCGAGCAACTTCACCGCATATCCCAGCTCGGCGGCAAAGGCGATATCGGCGGCGGTGATCTGCCGTATGCCCTCGATGTGAATCTTATCCAGCGCCGGCGCCGCGCCGTAAGCGAGGCCGGCGAGGATGGCGAGCTTATGCGCCGTATCCGTGCCATCGATGTCGAAACTGGGGTCGGTTTCGGCATAGCCTTTGGCCTGCGCCTGTTTCAGCGCGTCGTTGAAAGTGCACCCCCGCTCGGCCATCGAAGTCAGGATATAATTGCAGGTGCCGTTTAAAATTCCGGCGATGCGTGTGATGCGATTTGCAGAAAGTCCTTCGCGCAAGGTTTTGATGACTGGTATGCCGCCGCATACCGCCGCCTCGAACGCCAATACCGTATGGTTTTTTTCGGCAAGTCCTGCCAGCGCAATGCCGTGTTGCGCGATCAGCGCTTTGTTGGCGGTGACCACCGGCTTTCCTGCCGTAAGCGCGCTTTCGACCAGCGCTTTTGCCACGCCGCCTTCGCCGCCGACGCATTCGACAACGACATCGATAGCCTTATCTGTTGCCATCTGTAATGGATCATCGAACCAGCGCAGTTTTTTAATATCGGTATCGCGTTTTTTGTTTTTATCGCGGGCGCTGATGCCGGAAATGACAATCGCCCGCCCCGCGCGCTCTTCAAGCAGCGCCGCGTCTTCGCTTAGGATTTTGAGCGTCCCGCTGCCGACGGTGCCGAGCCCTGCGATGCCGATCTGAAGCGGTGTGGTCATTTTATTTTCCTTGTTTTGCGGATGTTTTTTTCCGTTTTCCCGGCCATGAATTGTTTGATATTGCGCAGGGCCTGGCGCGTACGGTGCTTGTTCTCGACCATGGCGATGCGCACATAGCCTTCGCCGCCGGCGCCAAACCCGACACCGGGCGCCACGGCGACATCGGCTTTTTGCAATAGAAGTTTCGAGAATTCCAGGCTGCCGAGATGGCGGTAGGCCTGCGGTATCGGCGTCCACAGGAACATCGAGCCGCTGGGCGCGGTGACGTTGTCCCACCCGGCGTCGATCAACCCTTCGACCAGGATATCACGCCGCTCTTTATACAGTTTGCGGATATTCACGACATAGTCCTGCGGGCCATTGATGGCCGCCGCCGCCGCCACCTGCACCGGCAGGAACGTGCCGTAATCGAGATAGGATTTTATCTTGGTCAAGGCTGCTATCAGCTTTTTATTTCCTGCCGCAAAACCGATGCGCCAGCCGGCCATGGAATAGGTTTTGCTGATTGAGGTGAATTCCACCGCAATGTCCTTGGCGCCCTTGACCTGTAGAATCGACGGCGGCTTGTTGCCGTCGAAATAAATCTCGCAGTAGGCGAGGTCGGATAATACATAAACGCCATGATGGCGGCACAGTTCCACTACCTGCTCGTAAAACGCCAGATCGACGCACGCCGTCGTCGGGTTGCAGGGGAAATTGACCACCAGCGCCACCGGCTTCTTTGCCGACGTTTCCAGCAGTTTTTTTAGCGCCATGAAAAATTCCGGGCCGGTGGTGTTAGGAATGGTGCAGACTTCCGCCGCGCCGGCGATGACGAATCCCCACATATGGATGGGATAGCTGGGATCGGGCACAATGAAGGTATCGCCGGGGCCGGTGATCGCCTGCGCCATATTCGCCAGCCCCTCTTTCGAGCCGATGGTGACGACGATTTCCGATTCGGGGTCGAGATCGACGCCAAACCGGCGCTTGTAATATCCGGCTTGCGCCTTGCGCAATCCATGAATACCGCGCGATAGCGAATAACGGCTGGATTTTGGGTCCTGCAGCGTTTCTTTCAATTTTTCGATGACGTGCGCCGGCGGTTTGGAGTCAGGATTGCCCATGCCGAAATCGATGATGTCGTTTCCGGCCGCACGCGCCTTGGCCTTCACCGTATTAACCTCGGCGAATACATAGGGCGGCAGCCGCTTGATACGGTAAAATGCATCGTTCATGAGTGTGCCACGCTAGGGGGCGGTTGCAGCGGGTGTTTGCATCGGCTCGGCGCCTATGGCCTGCCGCTGCTCTTCGGCCTGCAGGTGGGTTTGCCGCATGTCCTCCATCTGCTGTTGTCTGCCGGCTTTTATCGCCTGCATTTGCGGCGGTATCTTCGGCACTGATGACAGCGACGGGTAGCTCAGATCTTTTTCGGCATCTTTTTCTGCGGCGCCTGGCGGCGCTACCGGCGTTTCGGTCACCGGCACCGGTGGTGGCACGGTCAGCGGCTGCAGCGATGATTGCGGTTCGGGAGCGCTGCCGGGGAAACTCCGGCGCGGCATGGGTACCGGCTTTGCCGGCGGTGGAGGCTGCATTGCTGACGGTGACGGCGTAATCGGGTTGCCGTAATCATCGAAATAATCGTAAGGATTGGTTTTCATGGACGGCGGTGGCGTTATGGCATGCCCCGCGCGCGAGGCATTCGCATCGCCGGTCTTGGGGTTGAATGCCGGGGCATGTTTGGCACCGACGACGATGTTCCGGTCATCGCGATCGCTCTCGCCGAGCATGGATTTAACCCATTCGGGGCGACCGTTCTGGCTGCAGGCGGAAAGCGTTATGATGCTGCAAAGCAACATGCAAGTGCGTTTAAGGGAAATCATTCGGTATTTCATACGTTATGGCGGGTTGCGGATGGGCACAAAAACCCTTACTCTGAGGCAAAATATACCGTAGCTTGCAGAAGAGCGCAATTGCCTAATTCATAAGGAATCACATGCCGTCCACCACCGCATCGCATAAGAAAACGCCTGACGACGCGACCGAGTTCGCCAAGAACATGGGTGCGGCGGCGGAGAAATGCCAGCAGGTCATGCAGGAATTCCTGAGCCGGCAGGCTAAAGACATGGGCAACTCCCCGTTCGACCCGATGGGAATCAGCAGCGCCTTCACCGAATTGCTGACGCGGTTGATGAGTGATCCGGCCAAGCTGATGGAGAAACAGTGGGAGCTATGGGAGCAGTACACGCACTTGATGCAATCGGCGACGCAGCGCATGCTGGGCGAGGATGGAAAGGCCTATGTTGAGCCGGAAGCCAAGGACCGCCGCTTCCGCGACGAAGCCTGGCGCGACAACGCCCTCTTCGATTTTTTGAAACAATCCTACCTCCTCACCGCCCGCTGGATGCAGAACACCGCCCGTGAAGTCGAAGGCATGGATGCGCATACGGCGCAGAAGGTCGATTTCTATACCCGCCAGTTCGTCGACGCCATGTCGCCCAGCAACTTCCTGATGACCAACCCGGAAGTGATCAAAGCGACGATAGACAGCAAGGGCGAGAACCTAGTCAAGGGTTTGCAGAACCTGTTGAAAGACATGGAGCGCGGCAAAGGCCACCTGCGCATCAGCATGAGCGACACCAAGGCGTTCCAGGTTGGAAAAAATCTGGCGGTGACCAAGGGCAAGGTCATCTACCAGAACGATCTGATGCAGCTCATCCAGTATGCGCCCACCACCAAAACCGTGTATAAAACGCCGCTCCTCGTCATGCCGGCCTGGATCAATAAATATTATATCCTCGACATGCAGCGGGAAAATTCGGTGGTGAAACATCTGATCGACCGCGGCCATACCGTGTTCGTGGTGTCGTGGGTCAATCCCGACGAGCGCTTGAGTAAAAAAACGTTTGATGATTACCTGTTCGAAGGGCCGCTGACTGCGCTCGATGTCATCGAAAAAATCACAGGCGAAAAAGAAATCAGCGTCGCCGGCTATTGTTTGGGCGGCACGCTGCTTTCGGCGATGCTGGCCTGGCTTACCGCTAAAAAACAGGCGCATCGTGTCAAAACGGCGACGTACCTCACCACCATGGTCGATTTTACCGAGGCCGGTGAGCTGGGTGTTTTTATCGACGAAGAGCAAATCAATGATCTGGAGCGGCGCATGTCGGAAACCGGCTATCTTGAGGCCACCGACATGGCGATGACGTTCAACATGTTGCGTGCCAACGACCTGATCTGGTCGTTCGTCGTCAATAATTATCTTCTGGGCAAGGAGCCCTTCCCCTTCGATCTTCTCTACTGGAATGCCGACGCGACGCGGATGCCGGCCAAGATGCACAGCTTCTATTTGCGCAACATGTATCAAAAAAACCTGCTGGCGCAGCCGGGCAAGCTCAAAATCGGCGGTGTTGCCATCGACCTTAGCAAGATCACGACGCCGACCTACATTCTTTCCACGCGCGAAGACCACATCGCTCCGTGGAAATCCACCTATGCCGCGACGCAAATCTATAAGGGCGCCGTGCGCTTCGTGCTTGCGGCCAGCGGCCATATTGCCGGTGTCGTCAACCCGCCGGCCAAGAAAAAATACAGTCACTGGATCAATGAAAAATTGCCGAAATCGCCGGAAAGCTGGCTCAAAACGGCAAAAGAAAAGCCAGGCTCCTGGTGGCCGGATTGGCTGGAATGGCAGAAATCCCATTCAGGAAAGAAAGTCCCGGCGCGCAAAATCGGCGCCGGAAAATTAAAGCCGATCGAAGACGCGCCCGGCAGCTACGTCAAAGTGATGGCGTAGGGCGTTTTCGCTCTAATTACCGGATTTCAATGAACGTTTCTTTCCTTAGATTGCGCATGTATTTCTGCGCTTCCAGTTCCAATTTCTGCTGGAAGAGCTGGGTACGCACGCGTTCGGTGGCGGCGATGGCCGAAGACGTGTCTTTCCTGTCGCAGAGCATGTAAAGCCGGATGCCCTGGCTGCTGGCAAACGGTGTTGAGATTTCTCCTACCTTAAGACCCATGGCGATGGTGCGCACTGCCGTCGGCAGGTTCGATACCATATCGCGGCGGAAGATTATCTCGATGTCGGATTCGGGGATGTTGTTAACGCCGGCGATGGTTTTTTCTTCGCATGTGCCCGGGTGTTTTACTACCTCCTCACTGATGGCCAGCAACGCATCCGCTTCTTTCTGTGAGGCTTCCGGTTTCAGTTTCAGCAGTATTTCCTTAAGCTGCACCTCGGTATCCTGCGCCGTCTCGCTGTCACGCGCACGTGTCTCATAGATCTTTACGATGACAAAGCCCGCACTGGTCCGTATCGGGTTGGTGATGGCGCCCGCCTCCGCTCCGGCCAGCGCACGCGCCATGGCTGGGTCCAGCTGTTCCGGCCGCACCCAGAACGTATCGGTGCTTCCTCCGCCCGCCCTCACCGAAAGCTGTCGCGCCGCTTCTTCGAAATTGGCGCCGCCGCGTATATCCTTAGCCAGCTTCTCGCCCAGACGCTGCACTTCGACCTCACGTTTTGGCGAATCGACCGGCAAGGTCAGCACAGCAATTTTCAAATCCGTTGTTGCGGTATTTGCCGAAACCGGCGTTGATTTCACTTCCTCGTCGCTGATGCGGATGAAGGGGCGGATTTTTCGGCGCACGATCTCGCGCCATGCCAGCTGCGCGCGGATCTGCTGCACGAACGTTTCTTTGGGGATGCGTTTTTCTGCCATCATCTGGAACACGCCTCCTGACGGCATGCCGCGGTCTTTCTCGATGGCGGCGATGGTGTCGGCGACGTCCTGATCGCTGATGGCGATTTTGTTTTTCTCGGCATCCTGCATTTGCAGCCGCTCGTCGATTAGCATACGGATGATTTGTGGCCTGATATGGGCGATCGCATCCGGAGTGCTGGAAAGGTGCGCTGTGGCGACAATGAATGCCGAACGGCTGTTGACGTCATACGAAGAAATAACTTCCGACCCGACAACGGCGTCAATGGCAAGTTTCGGGTTGGGCGCCGCCGTCGCCGGTAGCGGCAACAGCGTCAACGTCAGTAATGCATATGCACGTAGCTTCATGTAATCAATCCAGATTTTTGAGCGATATCCTGAACAAGAATGAGGTCGAGGGTTTCAAGTCACGATCGCGCGTGAATTCCCTGACCATAGTGCCGCTGATGATAGCGCATTCGTTCTGAAATGTAAGCCCTGTCCCGGCGCCGGTAATCTGGTGCAGGGCAAGGTCCTTGCTGCCGTTGATGTTCCACGACCATTCCTTGGTCAAATTGACGGTTGCCGTGCCGGTGACGGCCTTCTTGTCGGCCAGCACCGGATCGTTGTTCAAGGAAAGATACGAGATGGAGGCATCCAGCGGCAGCCGCGAATAGCTGGCGATGATTTCGTCGCGTTTCGTCGACAGGGTGTTCTGGTCTAGACGAAACCGGTAGGCCAGCGCTATCGGGTTGCTGGTGATGCCGACTTTACCGACGTAGTCGGAATAATGCCCCAACAGATCGTTGGAGAACGGGAAGGTGCGGTCATTGCTGATGCGATAATTCTGCCCCAACAGCCAGTCGAGGTATTTGTTACGAAGCACCTGCGCCTGACCGCGCAGGCCGTAACTGATGCGCAGGCCGTTCTCGATGCGATCATAGCCGGCAAAGCGGTTGGGATCGAAGATGTTGGTGTCGGTGAATTCCGGCACGCCGCTATCCTCGTTGGGTATTTTTTCCGGATTGCCGCCGCCGGGGCTTACGGCCATCATCACCACCGGCTCGATCAAGAGGCTCGAATCGTCCCAGCGGTTGATGAGTGGGTAGTGCCACAAGGCGGAAACCTGCGGCACGAGCCTCCCGGTGACACCGCTGAAACTATTGCCGCTTTCCAGCAGTACATCCTGTACGGAATAGGCGTCGGCGCGCAGCTGCGTATTGAACTCGATGATCTGCCCGTCGTCGGTGATATAGGGAAGTTTCCAGCCGGTAGTGGTGGAAAGGCGGCGGCTCTGCGCGCCGTCGGCGCGGTAAACCACTAATGCGTTGCCATCAAGCAGGAAGCGCGAATTGTACGCCAGCGGGTCACTCTGGTAATTGAACGTCGCCAGCGGCAGCGCCATGGGTGACTTGCTGGCATTATCCTGCGCCGTTAATCCCTGGAACGCAAGGCCGGTCACGGCGGCATAGGAGCGATTGTTGGTGCCGGGCAGGTTGAATCTTTGCCAGTACATTTTAGATGTCAGCAATGTCGCCTGGTCAAAATCATAGAGTCGCAGGTAAGTGTCATCGGTAGTGCGGTGGATATCAAATCCCCAGTCCGAATCGGGTGAGATTTTAAATGCTCCCGTGCCGTCTATGTTACCCTGTATTTTTTGCCCAAAGGTGCGATCGCCTGCAGCGGTGGTATTGTCAACCTGCGTGATGCTGCCGCTTAAGCGCATCTGCCCCTTATCGAATTTATGGCGGTATTCGCCGGCCATAACCAATCCTGCGTCGCTGGTGTAAATAGGGGTAATCGTTGCATCGAGATTGGGAGCGATAGCGTAATAAACCGGAACCTTGATGATGGTGCCGACGTTATTATTATGCTGGTATTCCGGTATTAAGATCCCGCTTTTATTGTCTGCCCCCGGCGTTGCGTGGGAAAAATACGGCGTATAGAATACCGGCACGCCGTAGACGCTGAACAACGTATCGTTATAGACGATTTTCTGGATCTCTTCGTCCACCAGCGCGTGCCGGGCGGTGATACGCCACATCGGACTTATCGGTTTTTGCGTCCGGTCATCGTTACATTTACAAGGCGTATAAGCCATTTTGAATAATTCGGTTTTGTTTTCGTTGATTTTATTGGCCCACGCCGCGGCGATCACCGAGTCGTCGTTGAAGCGCGCCTTGAATTGTCGCGCAATGCCTTCCTTCATGTCGTTGGTCAATTCAATTTCATCAGCAAATATGACGTTGCCCGAAGGGTCGAGCAGGCTGACATTGCCCTGGGCGATGACAAGATCGCCCTCCTGATCGTAGGCAACGTTATCGGCAAGAAGGATGCTGTCGCCCTGCGTAACGGCGACATGGCCGGAGGCGATAACGAGGCCATTATCCTGCTGGTAATCGATTTGTTCGGCCTCAAGCAGAACCGGATCATCAGGCGACGCCATCGGCTTGCTCACGAAGCGCGTTTTGGGCATCGCCGGTCCCGGCTCGACTTTGGTGGTCACCCCTGCCGCTTGCACCGCGCCGACACCGAGGCCAAGCACCGCCGCCGCTCCCAGCAGGCACTGCGTTTTAAAGTGTACAGACGTTCGTAGTCGCGCTGGAGGCTTCATTCCTTACCGCGTGATGGTGAAACGTCGGTATAATATACTTTTAATGGATTTTCCGCCAGAGATTCCGCTTGGCGACATACATGAAGCCGGTGAAAATCAGGAGATAGACCAGCGCTTTGATGCCCATTTTCTTGCGCGCCTCCATTTCCGGTTCGGCTGCCCACTGCAAAAACGCCACCACATCGCGCGCTTCCTGATCAAGCGTAGCCTTGGTGCCGTCAGCGTAATCGACGCGGCCGTCGGAAAGCGGCGCCGGCATGGCAATCTGGCCGCCGGGGAAGTACGGATTGTAATGCATGCCGGGTGCCATGTGGACATCAGCCGGTGCGGTTTCATAACCGGTCATAAGCGAATAGACATAATTGGCGCCGTCATGCCGCGCTTTGACAATAAGACTTAAATCCGGTGGATACACACCGTTTTGCGCCGCCCGCGCCGCTTGCTCGTTGGCATAAGGTGACGGGAAAATATCCGAAGGCTTGCCCGGGCGTTCGAACATGTCGCCGGAATCGTTGGGACCGTCCTTTACCTGATAACTTGCAGCCAGCGCCTTGATTTCGGCTTCAGTAAATCCGATTTCGGCTAGATTGCGGAAAGCAATGCGCTGCAGGCCGTGGCAGGCGGCACAGACTTCTTTATACACCTGAAATCCGCGCTGCGCCGATGGCTTATCGACCTTGCCGAACATGCCGTCAAACGACCAGTCCGTGTGTTTGGGCATTTTTTGCTCGTTGCCGCTGGCCAAAACCGAACCGGCCACGATTACAGCCGTTACAGCAACAACTAAGGGGATTGTTTTTTTCATGATTAATGTCCGCCGTGACTTTGTTCGACTGCTTTGCTGATACTTTCCGGCACCGGCAATGTTTTCTCATTTTTGCTGATGAACCACAGCAGGGCAAAGAATCCGAAATAGACGGCAAGCGATGCGCGGCCGAGCAGAACAAAATAACCGTCCGGCGGATTGGCGCCGACATAGCCGAGGATAAAGCAATCGACAACGAACACCCAGAACATCCACTTGAAGATGGGGCGGTAACGACCGCTCCTTACCTTGCAACGGTCGATCCACGGCAGGAAAAAGAGGATGATGAGCGATCCGAACATGCCCAGCACTCCGGCCAGCTTCGATTCTATGAATACGATATTGGTAAACGGAATGCCGATATCCGGCATGGCGCGCAGTATCGCGTAGAACGGCAGGAAGTACCATTCGGGGACGATGTGCGGCGGCGTCACCATCGGGTTGGCCGGCGTATAGTTATCGGGATGCCCCAGCGAATTGGGCGAGAAGAAAATAAACCAGGCGAAGATGAGGAAGAACACGCCGAAACCGAAATAATCCTTGTACGTGTAGTAGGGATGAAAGGGGATGGTGTCCTTTTCGCTTTTAACATCGACACCGGTCGGGTTATTCGAGCCGTGCGTATGCAGCGCCCAGATATGCACCACCACGACGCCGACCAAAACGAACGGCAGCAGGTAATGTAAGGCGAAGAAACGATTCAGAGTCGGGTTATCGACCGAGAAACCGCCCCACAGCCAGTGGACAATGGATTCTCCTACCCCCGGAATCGCCGAGAACAGATTGGTGATGACGGTCGCACCCCAGAAACTCATCTGTCCCCACGGCAGCACGTAACCCATGAAGGCGGTCGCCATCATGACGATGAGAATGATGACGCCCATCCACCACAATATTTCGCGCGGGGATTTATAGGAGCCATAATAAAGCCCGCGAAACATGTGGATATAGACGGCGACGAAGAACATGGAAGCGCCGACGGCATGGGCGTAGCGCAGGAGCCAGCCGTAATTGACGTTGCGCATGATGTTCTCGACGCTATCGAAGGCTTTGCTGACGTCCGGCGTGTAATGCATGGCCAGAAAAATGCCGGTCAATATCTGCAAGACCAGAATAATTCCCGCGATGGAACCGAAGTTCCAAAGATAATTTAAATTTTTCGGCGCCGGGTATTTGCTGCCCAGACTGTTATCCAGAAATGAGAATATCGGCAGACGGTATTCAATCCAACCTTTGATGCCGGGCTCTTGTTTTTTAGGAGCGGTTGCCATGATTTATCCGATCTTGATGCGGTTGTCGGAGAGGAAGGCGTATTCGGGGATGGCGAGGTTCTTCGGCGCCGGGCCTTTGCGCACGCGGCCGGCAGTGTCGTAATGCGAGCCGTGACACGGGCAGAACCAGCCGCCGCCGTCCTTGCCGTTATATTCGCCGGCGCCGGAAAGCGGGATGCAGCCCAGATGCGTGCATACGCCGACCATGACCAGCCATTGTTCCTTGCCTTTTTTAACGCGCTTGTCGTCGGACTCGGGATCTTTGAGGTCGCCCATGCTGACTTTGCGCGATTCTTCAATATCTTCCTTGGTGCGGTGGCGGATGAAAACCGGCATGCCGCGCCATTTGACCTTGATCGTCTGCCCTTCCTTAATCGGCGATAAATCGACCTCAACCGAAGACAGCGCCAGCACGTCAGCGGCGGGGTTCATGCTATGTACGAACGGCCAGACAGCGGCGGCGGCACCGACGCCGGCCAGCGACGCGGCGGTAAGCGCGATGAAGTCACGGCGGGTAGGTTCAGAAGACTTATTTTGTGCGGAAGAAGGCGCAGAAGGAGGATTCATGAAAAAACTCGATAAGTGGTGTATCGAATTGTTTCTATAACAAAATTTGGTGGATTTGCAACTTAAAGAAATTATTGCCGGCCTTTATTCTATGATTTGAACGCGCCGCGTCCAATGGCAATGCCCCACTGGATGATGTGATCGCCCATGTCACGGAACGTTTCCAGCCAGTCGCGCGAGACGGCAAGGCACGCACTCACGGTATCCAGATTAAACAGGCAGACACCGAAGCCGGACGCAAAAGCGATAAAGGTGGCGCCGGTCAGCAGAAAGAAAACATTGAATCGGGGGTCGGCAATCATAATGTCACAATGCAGTTGAATACTGTGACTATTGTGCCAAAAATCACCGTCATCATATATCGCTTTTTTATGAATTTTGTGCGTCAGCTATAACTATTTGAAAAATATGCAAATTGCGTTATTCGAGCCCGATATCCCGCAGAACACCGGAAGCATGATACGGCTTTCGGCCTGCATGGGCGCTATTCTTCATATCATTGAACCGTGCGGGTTTGTGCTCGATGATAAGAAACTGCGCCGCGTCGCGCTCGATTATTATAATCTGGCAGGCATCACGCGGCACAGCTCGTGGCAGAAATTTCTCGATGCGAAGCAAGGGAGACTGATATTATTATCCACACGCGCCGAAGCAAATTATACGCAATGCACATTCAGGAAAGACGATATATTGTTATTCGGCCGCGAAACATCGGGCGTGCCGGGGTATGTGCATGATACGGCAGACATACGGATAAAGATCCCCATGCACAATGGCGCTCGCTCGCTTAATGTAGCGCTGGCCGCGAGCATGGTGCTGGGAGAAGCAATAAGGCAAACGCAATGAACATCGAAGAGCAAAAGAAAGAAGCTGCCGCTTGGTTTAGGAAACTGCGCGATCAAGTCTGCGCCGAGTTTGAGAAAATAGAAATGTCCCCGGAGTTTTCTGCTGAAAACTCCATGGGACCTGGCTCAGGGCTGGCGCGGTCTGCTGACCGCGCAGATCCAGGAAGCTTCATACGAACCCCATGGGTCCGTGAGGGAGGCGGCGGTGGGGAGATGTCGTTGATGAAGGGGCGCGTGTTCGAGAAAGTCGGCGTCAATATCTCAACAGTGCACGGTGAATTCTCGGAGACGATGCGAAAAGAAATTCCCGGCGCAAATGAGAATCCGCAATTCTGGGCCAGCGGCATTTCTTTGGTGGCACATATGTGTTCACCATTGGTGCCGGCGGTACATATGAACACGCGGATGATTGTGCTCGGCGGAGCGCGGTCAGCAGACCGCGCCAGCCCTGAGCGGCGCTCCATGGAGTTTTCAGCAGAAAACTCCGGGAGCATTACTAAACAATGGTTCGGAGGAGGATCTGACCTTACACCGATGTATCCGAATGATGCCGATACTGCCGATTTCCATACGGCGTTCAAAAAAATCTGCGATCGATACAGTCCCGACTATTACCCCAAATTTAAAAAATGGTGCGATGAGTATTTTTTCCTGAAGCATAGAAACGAGCCGCGCGGCGTCGGCGGGATATTTTACGATTACGTAAACACCGGCGATTGGCAGAAGGATTTTGAATTCACGCAAGACGTCGGGAAAACATTCCTCGATATTTATCCCGCGCTCGTGCGTCGCCATATGCATGAAAGCTGGACGTCGGAGCAACGCGAGCACCAGCTCAAAAAACGCGGACGTTATGTGGAATTCAATTTACTCTACGACCGTGGCACCAAATTCGGACTGCAAACCGGCGGCAATACCGAGGCTATCCTTATGTCTCTGCCGCCCGAGGTGAAGTGGCCTTAAATTCTTTCTGCAGCCACCACAAAATCGCCAGGCCAGGTACGGCCAGCAGCACGGAAATAATAAAAAACCATTCCCAGCCGAAACGCTCAGCGGTCCAGCCGGCGGTAGTGGTAAGCCAGGTGCGCCCCATGGCGGCGAGCGATGACAGCAGCGCGTATTGCGTCGCGGTGTAGCGCGCATGGGTGAGACCGCTGATGAAGGCGACGAACGCCGAGGCCGTCATGCCGCCGCTTAAATTTTCCAGGGAAATGCCCAGCGCCAGAATATGGATATCGGCCCCTGCCCTGGCCTGCACCAGGAACATCAAATTAGTGAGCGCGTGGCCGATGCCGCATATCATGAGCGTTCTTACCGTGCCGAGGCGCAGCGTCATCACGCCGCCCAAAAACACGCCGATCAATGTTGCAGCCAGCCCATAGACTTTCACCACCGTGGCGATGTCGGTTTTGGTGAAACCGATTTCGAGCAGGAACGGATTGGTCATGATGCCCAGAAACGCATCGCCCAATTTATAGAGCATGATGAAGAGCAGGAGATGCACCCAATGGCGGTTGGTCATAAAATCAGCGAAAGGCGCAACGAGAGTGTCGCGCAGCCAGTGCCCGGCCGGAACGGGTTTCACCGCAGCGCTCACTTCCGGTTCCGGCGAGAATAAAACGACGAGCATGCCGACGCCCATGACGCCGGCCATAATCATATAGGTCGCCATCCAGCTGATGTGGTCGGCAAGTGCCAGCGCGCCCGCGCCCGAGGCCAGCATGCCGAAACGGTAGCCGTATTGCACCATGGCGGCGCCCATGCCCTGCTGTTCTGGGGTCAGGATTTCAACGCGGTAAGCATCGATCACGATGTCTTGGCTGGCGGAACAAACGGCAACGATCAGCGCCATGAGCGCCGTCATCCACGGGTTGACGGCGGGGCTTGCGAGCCCAAGGCCGAGAATGGAAAGCACCAGCGTGATTTGCGTGGCGAGAATCCAGCCACGGCGGCGGCCAAGTAATGTTGAAAGCAATGGAAACGGCATTGCATCCATCAGCGGCGCCCAGAGAAATTTCAGCGCATAGGGTGTCGCCACCGCCGCGAATAACCCGATCGACGTTTTATCGACGCCCGATTCCATGAGCCACGCCGACAGCGTCGATGCGGTGAGCGCCAGCGGCAGCCCGCTGCAGAATCCGAGGAAGAGGACGATGATGAGTTTGGGGTGGGCATACACCCCGCATAAGCGTAGCACATTGCGGGGTCTGGTTAGCCGCATATTATGTGATACCGCCGCGTCGCGGTTTTTCCCCTTTGGGCGCCCCAGTCTCAATTAGCCTATCCAGCCACGCGCCTGGCGATCCTTGGTCAGGGATATCCTCACCCCGTTGTACAGACTCATTGTGCAAATCAGAGCAATATTCGTCAAAAGTTTTAGATGTTTCCTCGTAAGTTTTCATTGCGCAATGAGGAACAGCGCCGTCCGTAGCAGGCACACCAATAATTATAGGCAACGGACCTGACCCAAGGCGCACTTCCTTTCCGCGAGAGTCAAGAATATGAGCTATCTCGATTGCTTCTTTTTTCGTTCCCGAGGCGCCATCGACATATATTTGCCAGAGAGCAGTTGGTGAATCTTTTTTGATCAGAGCAAGGCACTCGTCAATAGAATCACCGACTTTGAAATATATAATATTATAACCTCCGCCTTGCCCTACCCTAATTTTCTTGGTTTGCTCACTATGCGGCGGAGTATCATGAAAAGCGGTCAATTCACCAAACATTTCCCTGACGTATTTCTCGAAATCAAACGACGTCGAGCGGATGTTCCTGTCCAACAGTTTTTCTATCAAATCCGCATCCCGATGTGTTAACGGGCCGATCACCACCGGTTCCCACAGGCTTTTCGTCCGCCTGTAAATGGCGTCCTGCAATTCTTTGGCAATTTCAAAAATCTCCTCGGCATTGCCCGAACTGGCGTCTATGTGCACCTGCGTCGGCATGTCAGGGTTTTCAGGGCTGAAAAGCGTCGCGCATTCCTGGACGGAATCTCCGACTTTGAATTGCACGACGCGTTTTTTGGCGGTAAACGGCATAATTTTTCCTTTCGCAAAATCGGCAAAAGTTAGCATTTATTAACTGAAGAAGCAAGTTTAACCGGACCCCGCAACAAGTGCAGGGATAGTCACGCCACCAACTCTTTAAGCGGCCGCAAGCTCCGCGCGCCGATCTGGGTGATGATTTCGGCGGCGCAGCGGTTGCCGAGTGCGGCGCAGGTTTTTAAATCCCAGCCGCGTGTCAGGCCGAACAGGAATCCGGCGGCGTATAGATCGCCGGCGCCGGTGGTGTCGATGACTTTTACCACGCGCTGTGCCGGCACAACCTCCACCGCCGCTGCCGTCAGCACGACGCTGCCTTTCTCGCTGCGGGTGCAGGCGACGATGGGACAGGCGCCGTGCGCTTTCGCCAGCGCCGCGTCGATGCCGTCGGTTTGGTAGAGGGATTTCAGCTCGTTCTCGTTGGCGAATAAAATATCGATGTCGCGGCCGATCATCTCCAGAAATTCCTTGCGGTGGCGATCGACGCAAAACACGTCCGATAGAGTGAAGGCAATTTTGCGGCCGTGGCTTCGCGCCAGCGTCATCGCTTTCCTGATCGCGGCCTTGGCGTTTTCGGTATCCCATAGATAGCCTTCGACGTAGATCACTGCCGCCTGCTCGATCAGTTTTTCATCGATATCCTGCTCATAGAGCAACGAACAGGCGCCGATATAAGTCGCCATTGTGCGCTGGGCATCCGGCGTGACCAGAACCAGGCACATGGCGGTGGCGATGTCGCCGGCGGCAGGCACGGTGGTGAAATGCACGCCGACCGAGCGTAAATCGTGCATAAATACCGAGCCGAACTGGTCGCCGCTGACTTTGCCGATGAACGCGGTTTTGGCTCCCAGCGACGCCATGCCGGCCAGCGTGTTGGCCGCCGATCCGCCGGAGCATTCCTGGCCGGGGCCGATGGTGCGGTAAAGCTCCGCCGCGCGCGTGCCGTCCACCAGCGACATGCTGCCTTTTATAAGCCCTAGATTGGCGAGGAAGGCGTCATCGCAGAAGGTCAGCGCATCGACAATGGCGTTGCCGATGCCGACGACGTCGTACAACGGTTTAGCGCTCATATTCTTTTCTCGCCTGTTCCAATGTCGCCGGCGTATCAACACCAACCGGCGCGGTATCGATTATCGCAACGTTGATGCGCATCCCGGCTTCCATCGCCCTAAGCTGCTCCAGTTTTTCTTTTCGTTCAAGCGGGCTCGGCGGCAGGCTCACGAATTTTTCCAAAGCGCCGCGCCGATAGACATAAATGCCGATATGTTGGAAAACTTCTCCGCTTGTCGGTGTCTGGCGCGTGAAAGAAATAGCTCGGCCACTCGCCACTCGCCACTCGCCACTCACCACCACCTTCACCACCGCCGGATCGTTTCTGTCTCGTTCATTATCAATAGGCGCCGCCAGCGTGCCGATATCCACCGCCGGGTCATCCAGCAATGATACGGCGGCGGAAATGACGGCAGGATCAATCGTCGGCATGTCGCCTTGCAGGTTGACGATGATATCGTATTTTTTTTGCGGGTCGATTTTTTTCAGCGCGGCATAAATGCGATCAGAGCCGGAGGGTAAATCGGGATCGGTGATAACGGCGATGCCGCCCGCGGCCATGATGGCGGCGGCGATATCTTGTCCGTCGCAGGCAACAACGACTTCGCCGATATTTGCCAGCTTAGCGCGCCGCCAAACCTGCACGATCATCGGCGCGCCGCCGACGGTGAGCAGCGGTTTGTTCGGCAGCCGCGTGGACGCCATGCGCGCCGGGATGAGAATGATCGGATGCATGAACGTCATGTATAATCTATTGAATATTGATGGCCAGCATATTATAAGGATCCGGAGTACAAACGCTTCAGGGGTCTTATGACAAACAACGAATTCGAGATAAATAAAATCGCCGGTGCGGTGTTGTTGGCGGGGTTCATTGCCATGGTATCGGGACTTGTCGCCGAAGCGCTCTATCACGGCACCATCTCCGAACACGAGGAAAAAGACGCCAAGCGCGGCTACACCATCGCCGGCGCTGAAACCGCCGGTAGCGAAGGCGCTACCGCTCCCAAGGAAGAAGAAAAACCGGTCGATATCGCAACCTTGATGCCCAAGGCTGACGCCAAGGCCGGCGAAGCCATGATCAAGAAATGCACTTCGTGCCACACCTTCGATAAAGGCGGCAAAGACGGTGTCGGCCCCAACCAGTGGGGCTTGATGGGTACGCACTTTGGACATAAGGAAGGCTATGCCTATTCCCCCGCTCTTCTCGCGATGAAGGATAAAAAATGGGGCAATCAGGAGCTTTCCGAGTTTCTGGCGGCGCCGTCCAAATATATTCCCGGTACCAAAATGGCGTTTGCTGGCATTAAAAATCCGCAAGACCGCGCCAATCTGATCGCCTATCTGAACACCCTCAAATAGGGAAGCAACTCATGCTGGCCAAGCTCAGGAAACAACGCGTTCGTGAACGTGTGGGCGACACTGCCTATGTTGGAAGTCAGGGACTCTGCAAAGACAATATCGGCGAAGTCACCCGCTCGGGCGTGATCGAGCGTGCGCTCTTGGCGCAGGATTGCAGTGCTGAATTGCTGGAGGCCGCGTCTGAAGTCATCGTTGTCGATGACCTGGGCAGCAAGCTGATCGTTCGGCCCAAGTAAGATAAAAGATAAAATGATGAAAGATAAACCGAAAACGATTGCGGCCATCTGTTCATCTTTTATCGTTTCATCCTTCATCATTTTTTCATGTTTTGCGGCAACGCCCACGCACTGCCTCACGCTTTATGGCGAGTGCAAATACAAGCCCGGGTTTGACCATTTCGATTATGTGAATCCAAACGCGCCGGTGGGCGGCACGGTGAAACTCGCTGAGATGGGCACCTTCGACAATTTGAATCCGTTTATTCTAAAAGGCGTCAAAGCGCCCGCTATTCAGGGGCTGTTTGAATCGCTGATGGTTCCCTCTTTTGACGAGCCGCAATCGATGTATGGGCTGATTGCCGAAAGCGCCGCCATTGCATCCGACCGTAGCTCAGTCGAGTTCGTGATTCGCAAGGAAGCCAGGTGGCATGACGGCACGCCCATCACGCCTGACGACGTGGTGTTTTCTTTCAATACGCTCAAGGACAAAGGCGACCCGACCTATAAGATACTTTTTACGCCGGTGAAATCGGCCGAAAAAACCGGCGAGCGCTCGGTTAAATTTATCTTCGCTGATACCACCAACCGCGAATTGCCGACGCTGGCGTCGCAGTTGCCGATTATTTCCAAAGCCTATTACGCTACGCACGAATTCGACAAGACGACGCTGGAAACGCCGATGGGCAGCGGCCCTTATAAGGTCGAAAGCGTCGATCAGGGCCGCTCGATCACCTATGTACGCGATCCCAACTATTGGGGCTGGAAGCTCGCGGTTAACCGCGGCATGTATAATTTCGAGCGTATACGTTACGAAATGTTCCGCGACGAAAACATCTCGCTTGAGGGGCTGAAAGCCGGCGCTTACGATTTCCGCCGCGAATACATCGCCCGCAACTGGGCCACTGCTTACGACGCGCCGGCGGTTAAGGACGGACGCATCATCAAGCACGAAATACCAGACATGACGCCGCAGGGCATGCAAGCGTTTATTTTCAACGCGCGCAAAGATAAATTTTCTGACCGCCGTGTGCGCGAAGCCATCGATCTGGCGCTCGATTATGAATGGATCAACAAAACGATTTTTTATGGCGCTTACAAACGCAACAAAAGTTTCTTCGAGAACACCGATTTTGAATCCAAAGGCGTACCTGCCGGCGCCGAGCTGAAATTGCTTGAGGCGCATAAAGACAGCCTGCCCCCTGCCCTGTTTACCGAATCGTTTAAGAATCCGGAGACGGATGGTTCCGGCAATGCGCGCGAGAATTTGCTCAAAGCCGATAAGCTCCTGACTGAGGCCGGTTGGGTGGTAAAAGACGGCAAGCGCGTCGATGCCAAAGGCGAACAAATGAATATCGAATTCATGCTGCGTCAGCCGACGATGGAACGCGTCATCGGCCCGATGCGAAAGAACATGGAGCGCCTCGGCATCGCCTCCTCCATCCGCATGGTCGACGATTCGCAATACCAGAAACGCACCGACAGCTACGATTTCGACATCGTGTCGATTTGGATAAATCGCGGCGTATTCTATCCCGGCAACGAGCAGATGGCGCTATGGCATTCAAGTCAGGCCGACGTCAAAGGTGGCAGCAACCTCGCCGGCGCCAAAAATAAAGCCATCGATGCGGCGCTGCAAGCCCTCATCTCGGCCAAGGATGAGGAATCGCTCAAAGCCGCCGGACGCGCTCTCGACCGCATCTTATTGTGGGAGCATTACGTCATCCCCAACTGGCACTCCGGCGCCTTCCGCATCGCCTATTGGGACAAATTCGGCCTGCCCGCCGTACAGGCGAAATACAATCTCAATTTCCAGGGTTGGTGGATTAAGAAAAATAGCGAGTGATGAGTGGCGAGCGGCTAGATTTTTTGTTATACATCACTCGTCACTAATCACTGGCCACTAACCGCTATGACAAGCTACATCATCCGCCGCTTATTTCTCATGATCCCTACTCTGCTTGGGATCATGATCTTGAATTTCATCATCGTGCAGGCGGCGCCGGGAGGGCCGGTGGAGCGCATGGTCGCGCAGCTGACCGACATCACGTCGCAGGATGCGACTGCCCGCATTGCGGGCTCTAGCTCCGACATGGCGGCCAAGCCGCAGGCGCTGACCGGCAACGCTTCGCAATCGCTCTATCGCGGCGGGCGCGGGCTCGATCCCGAAATCATCGCCCGCATCGAGAAGATGTACGGCTTCGACCAGCCGCCGCTCGAACGCTTCCTCAAAATGATGGGCAATTATTTGACGTTCGATTTCGGCGAGAGTTTCTTCCGCAACGAATCGGTCCTCTCGTTGATCGCGCATACGCTGCCGGTCACCATCTCGCTGGGGCTGTGGACGACGCTGCTGGTCTATCTCATCTCGATACCGCTCGGCATCAAGAAGGCCGTGCGCGACGGCAGCACATTTGACCTCTGGACCAGCTGGGCGATTTTCATCGGCTACGCCATCCCCAGTTTTCTGTTCGCCATCCTGCTCATCATCGTCTTCGCCGGCGGGCAGTATTTCCAATGGTTCCCGCTTAAGGGCCTCACCTCGGATAATTGGGCGGAGCTAAGTTTCGGCGGCAAGATCATCGATTATTTCTGGCACATCGCCCTGCCCGTCACCGCCATGGTCATCTCCGGATTCGCCAGCCTCACCATGCTCACCAAGAATTGTTTCCTGGACGAAATCGGCAAGCAATACGTGCTGACCGCCTACGCCAAGGGACTCTCCGAGCGGCAGGTGCTGTGGGGGCACGTGTTCAGGAACGCCATGCTGATAGTGATCGCCGGCTTCCCCGGCGCCGTGCTGCGTATCCTCTTCACCAGCGCGCTTTTGATCGAGATCATCTTCTCGCTGAACGGCCTGGGCCTGCTCGGCTACGAAGCCGTCATCAACCGCGACTACCCGGTGATGTTCGGCACGCTGTTCATCTTCACGCTGCTGGGGCTGGTCTTTAACCTGATCGGCGACATCGTCTATATGCTGGTTGATCCCAGGATCGATTTTGAGAAACGCGATGTTTGATTCACCGATAACAAAACGCCGCCTCGTTCTTTTCAAAGCCAACAAGCGCGGCTTCTGGTCGTTATGGGTTTTTCTGGCGTTGTTTTTGCTCACGCTTTTTGCCGAATTCATCGCCAACGACAAACCCATCGTCATGGAGTACAAAGGCGAGCTTTATTTCCCGGTGTTTAAGGTCTATAGCGAGCGCGCATTCGGCGGCGATTTCGATACCGAGGCCATGTACCGCGACCCGTTCGTGGCCGAGAAAATAAATAAGGACGGCTGGATGCTGTGGCCGCTGGTCGCCTACGAATATTCGACCATCAATTACGATCTCGGCCGCCCGGCCCCTGCCCCGCCCAGTGCCGAAAATTGGCTGGGCACCGACGACCAGGGCCGTGACGTGCTCGCCCGCCTCATCTACGGCTTTCGCGTTTCGGTGCTGTTCGGCCTGGCGCTCACGATTTCCAGCGCCGCGATCGGCATCATGGCCGGCGCCGTGCAGGGCTATTTCGGTGGTGCGGTCGATCTCATCTTTCAGCGCTTCATCGAGATCTGGTCGGGGCTGCCGGAATTGTTTGTGCTGATTATATTGGCATCGCTGGTCACGCCCAATTTCTGGTGGCTGCTCGGCATATTGCTGCTTTTCACCTGGATGTCGCTGACCTCGGTGGTGCGCGCCGAGTTCCTGCGCGCGCGCAATTTCGACTATGTGCGCGCCGCCCGCGCGCTCGGCGTCGGCGAGCTCACCATCATGGTGCGCCACGTGCTGCCCAACGCCATGGTCGCCGCCATGACGATGATTCCGTTCCTGATGGCAGGCGGCGTCACGGCGCTGACCACGCTCGATTTCCTGGGCTTCGGCCTGCCGCCCGGCTCGGCATCGCTCGGCGAATTATTATTGCAGGGCAAAAGCAACCCGCAGGCGCCGTGGCTGGGCCTCACCGGCTTCTTCACCATCGCCATTTTATTGGTGCTGATTATCTTTATCTCCGAAGCCGTGCGCGACGCCTACGATCCGAGGAAGGCGATTAAATGACGTTGCTTGCCATCAATGATTTATCGCTTTCCTTTCGCGGGCGCTCGGCGGTAAAAAACGCGTCGCTTTCGATAGGAAAAGGCGAGATGCTGGCACTGGTCGGCGAATCGGGTTCTGGCAAGTCGCTGACCGCGTTGTCGTGCCTGGGGTTGCAGCCGCCAAGCGCCGCCGTTTCCGGCAGCATTACATTTGACGGAATGGAACTGTTGGGCGGCCAGCAGGCCGCCGAGCCGTCAGCCCGCGAAGCGGCGTCTCATGCGAGCGTCAGTAGGCGCGCAGCGGAGACATTTCAAAAAATCCGCGGCAAAGAAATCGGCATGATCTTCCAGGAGCCGATGACGGCGCTGAATCCGTTGCATACGATAGGGAAGCAGATTCTTGAGATGTGGAGTAAGAAAGAATCTAATCCCCACATCCCCACATCCCCACATCCCCACATCCTTTCCCTCCTCGACCAAGTCGGCCTCTCCCATTTTCATAACCGTCTCGATGCCTATCCGCACCAGCTCTCGGGCGGCGAGCGGCAGCGGGTGATGATCGCGATGGCGATTGCCAACCGCCCTGCCCTCCTCATTGCCGATGAGCCGACGACAGCGGTCGACGTCACCATCCAGGTCAAAATTCTGGCGCTCATCAAGCAGCTTCAGAAAGAGATGGGCATGGCGGTTCTGTTCATCACCCACGATCTAACGGTGGTTAGGAAACTGGCCGACCGCGTTGCAATTATGTCGCAGGGCGAGATCGTCGAGCAGGGCAAAGTCGCCGACATTTTCGCCGCGCCCAAGCATCCCTATACGCAAAAGCTGCTTTCTTCCGAGCCGAAAGGCGAGGCGGTGCCCCTGCCCGCTCACGCCGAAACGTTGATCGAATGCAAAAACCTCAAGGCCTATTTCCCGATAAAAAAAGGCGTCTTCCGGCGCACGAAAGGCTACGTCAAGGCGGTAGACGATATCAGCGTTTCCATTCCCAAAGGCGCAACGCTCGGCGTCGTCGGCGAATCGGGATCGGGCAAGACGACGCTGGGCTTCTCGCTGCTGCGGCTCATCAAAAGCGACGGAAAAATCGTGTTTATGGGAAACGATATCAACGGGCTTACAACGAAAGATATTCGTCCGCTGCGTAGGGAGATGCAGGTCGTATTCCAGGATCCCTTTAGCAGTTTGAACCCGCGCATGAGCGTCGAGGAAATCATCGAGGAAGGCTTGCTGGTGCACTACCCCGGCCGCGCGCTTAAGGAGCGCGTGCGGGCCGTCGACGATATCCTGCTGGAGGTCGGCCTCTCGCCGGAGATCAAGCACCGCTTCCCGCACGAATTTTCCGGCGGGCAGCGCCAGCGCATCTCCATCGCCCGCGCCATGGTCTTAAAACCCAAATTCGTTGTCCTGGACGAGCCGACCAGCGCGCTCGACCTCACCGTACAAAAACAAATCATCGACCTGCTTAAAAACCTGCAAAGCAAATACGGGCTTTCCTACATGTTCATCAGTCACGATCTCCGCGTGGTCAGGGCCATCGCCCACCATATCCTGGTCATGCATCGGGGGGAAATGGTCGAACATGCCCCTACCAAGCAGCTTTTTGCCAATCCGCAGTCGGAATACACCAAGACATTGATAAACGCGGCGATGTTGAATGGATAACGAATTATCCTAGGGAAGCGCCGCCGGGAGAGTTCCCCCTGTTTTTTCTATCAAGTGCCTTTCTGTAAGAAGTCGGGCTTTCTTTTTCCCGCTCCTTTAACACCAGATTAGCGGCGCGCTCACCGGAAAGCGCCGCTCCGGCCATATGGGTAGCCCAATTACGACCTGACTCGGGATGCTTGGCGCCCACAGCTTCGCCAGCGAGATAAATTGCATCGCCAATAGGTTGGGCAAGTTTCTCCCTCACGCGGTGATGCCCGATATCAACGCGTGAATAGCCGCCGCGAATAAGCGGATTATTACCCCACTGTGTGACGTGGCTGTCGATAATATGCCTTTGGTTTTTTATTTTATCCCCCCAGATTTCGCATAATTTATTGATAGCAAATTCGCGGGCGCCTTCTAAATCACGATCGCATCTCACTGCCTGTTCGCCGCCCAAGAACGCTGTCACTAGCGGTTGACCATTATCCCTGGCGAGATAAAAAATATCATCCCCTTCGCGGGTACGTACATCCAGATGCGTATTATGGTTGACTGGAAAACGGAATTTAGGATCGAATACCAAAAATATTTTGTTGAAATCTCCCATTCTGATATGTGAAAGCTGATCACGGGTGGCCCTGGGCAGTTTCGGCTTGAACTCGATATCGCCCGATTTCAGCACGCCAATGGAAACCGTAAGAATACATCGCTTGGCGTGATACACGTCACCGCCTTGCGTGTAGACATCAACACCGCCTCCTGGCTGCCAATGGATCTCTTTTATCTTTGTATTCAGCCGAATATGCGGCATCACGTCTTTGGCAAAGTGTTCAACAAAAGCGCCCAAGCCCTTGCGTGTGAAGTCGCCAAGGTTGCACGCCACCAGGTCATGTACATCCGCGGTGCTGACTGCACGAAGCGGCGCGCCGGTTTCTACTTCCCCAAACGTAGTAATCAATGAGCTGGGGATGCCGAGCCCATGTTGAGTAAAAAGCGCTTCCAAATCGGTGTCTGGACCTTTATGCGCATCGATTTTTTTTCGCGCCGCCTTAATAAGATTGTTATTATGAACAAAATTATCCATTTTGCCGCGGTTCCAAAATTCGCGCGGCATGGGGTCGCGAATTAATAGGTCGCCGGAGGCCAGGACATGCGGCAGCAAAGGATTTTCTGGAGCGCCATCACGCACGTCGCGGTGTATCCATTGCGCGCCAGGGTTAATGATGATTTTCTTTTTGTCTGGAGTTTCGATAATTTTGCTTTGCACCCGTCCGCCGATTTTGCTATCGGCCTCTAGTACAACGTAAGGAGTGTATGCATTGTCGTTGTTGCCGTGCGCACGATTATCCTGTTCGAGTGTTCTTGCCGCGGCAATGCCTGCCAAACCGGCGCCAACCACAATCGTATCGAATGTATATTCGGCCATAAGACTTTATAGATTAACCGATTTTAGTTATTATGCCATTAAAACCAACGACCCTGTCGTTTTGCGCGCCTCTAGATCGATATGCGCCTGTTTTACCTCGGATAATTTGTAGCGGCCGCCGATGGTGATTTTGAGCGCCCCCTGCCCTATTAAATCGAATAAATCGGCGGCGTAGGCGCGGTAAAGCTCACTGTCCTCGATGTGGTTCATCAGGTTGGGCCGCGTGAAATAGAGCGATCCCTTGGAGGATAAGAGTAGCGGCTCGAACGGCGGCACCGGCCCGGAAGCGTTGCCGTAGCTCACCATCATGCCGAACTTCTTCAAGCAATCGAGCGAGTCCATGAAGGTGGCCTTGCCCACCGAATCGTACACCACTTCGACCCCCCT
>CAZNPA010000007.1:0-98404 GCA_964575095.1 uncultured Rickettsiales bacterium | reverse complement strand
ACATATTGAAAGCGTCGAAGAGAGAGGTTCGATGCCACGCTCACGCACTCCGCCATCCGCCTTCGCTTACGCTACGGCGTGATTGGCTCTTGCCAATCGCGGCGGAGCGTTAGAGAAGCGGATGCCACGTCGTAGCGTAGCGGAGACGGGCTATATGAAATATGTCTATATGCTGCAAAGCGAAGTCGATCCTGAGCGGTATTATGTTGGCTCGACACCTGACCTAAAACGCCGTTTTTCCGAGCATAATGAGGGAAAGTCCACGCATACGAATAAATTCAAGCCATGGAGGTTGGTGACTTACGTTGCCTTCTCAGATCACGCCAGGGCGGATATATTTGAGCTATACCTTAAGACCAGCTCCGGCCGCGCGTTCGCCAAAAAACATTTTTGAATACTGACTTTATAGCTACCGCATAAGCATAATTTTTTCGATAGTACGGGCATAAATTCATCCTGTCCTATACTCTCGAAACCGGCAGTACGGATTCATTTAGTCAGGACAATCAATGGATTTAGTAGTATGTGGCGATAGGAAAGCTGTCACAGAACTATGCTAGGTACTTGTAACTATGACATCAAAACTAACTACTATTCGATTTGAAAATTCAAAGATTCTTTTAGATGGGTACCCCGAGGGAGCATCTGTTAGAGGGCTTGGTATTCCAAAAGCTCAGGAACTAAGTCGTCTGCATCTATTTGCTAGCGACTTGAGGAGTGCATGTGAGTGGATATCACTCGCCAAAAATCTTGATCCTTCTGACCCTAGGACAGAAGCGTTATATATTGCCGCGCTTATTAAGTTTAGATCCTGTTTTGAAGGTACGTTTGGTCTAAGACAAAAACCATTAGAAAAACAAGATATCTTTAATGATGCGGATCAAGTTTGCCTAGAGCGATTACGCCTTATCAGGAATCAAATGGTAGCTCATGATGACCATTTATATCCGGGAGAATATCCACTTGTTGTATTAGATAAAAATGCTACAGCAATCGAAGCTGTATCCTTCATGATTAAGGCTCCATTTTCTGGTATGAGCGATGTTCAAGACCTAGAGAGACTCGCACAAATTGCCAAAAAATGGATAGAAGCTATCTACGAAGAAACAAGAAGAGAAATTGTTGCAGAAATTAATGCTCTCTCCAATGAAGAGAGGTTATATCTTCGTGATAATACTCCCGAATTCACAATCAATATACTGCCTTCAGAAGATCGACTAAAGAAAGCCCGATCCAAGAGTGTGCCAAGAAACAACGCCCACCCATAGTATCGCCGAATCTCCCGCGCCCAGCCAAAATTATCTCGCATAATCCATAGCGGCGCTATAGCCTCGTCCGGTGTGATAGCGCAGCACACCGCCCCCCCAAACACCCCTTCCACCCCCCTGAAGCCTGATAACAAAAATCTCTGCATTTAGCGATTTATTAGGTTTGCATTTTCTAATAAATCACTAATATAGGCCTCCCAGACTACACTACCTGAACTACCTGACTATTTTTCAACCTCATCAAAACAAGGACACATCACATGGCTACAAGTGCAAAAAAGAAAATGGCATCCGGTAAAGGCAAAACCGCTATCGCCGTTCGCCCGATCAAGGAAAACATGACCAAGTCGGCTTTGCTCAGCATGATCGCTGAGAAAAACGAAATCACCCGCAAGCAGGCGGGCGACGTGCTTGCCACCCTGGAAAGCATCATCATGGGTTGCGTACACCCCAGCAGCGTCGGCACGTTCATACTGCCGGGTCTATTCAAAATCGTCCTGCGCAAAGTTCCCGCGCGTCCGGCCGGTACGATGATCCGCAATCCCGCCACCGGTGAAATGATGAAGGCGGCTGCGAAGCCCGCCTCGGTGCGCGTCAAGATTCGTCCGCTGTCGAAACTGAAAGCGGCCGCGTTACGCTAAACGCGACTAACCGTGGATGCCTGCGCCGTCAAAAGCGCAGGCATCGACACCCGCCGTCTGTGGCAAATTTGCTGCTGCCGACTATAAATACCTCCTGAATCATACGGGAAACTTCAATTCATCTAGTGCCCGGCGCCATTATATGGTGTATTGCCTAGTTTGATATCAACGGCTATATCAGCACCATGCGACATAACTGCCCCTTTAACCGCTTCCTCATTCTTGCCGCCCTTTTTGGCGTGCTTGATAGTGCGGCCGCTTTAGCGCAAGTCGTTCCGCCCGGACCGTCGCGGCCGGAATTCATCCAACGGCAAAACCGCATCGACACGCGCCCGGAAGTCACCGGCGCGCCGATCATATCGGCGCCGGCGGAAGAAGAAGTAACAATAAAAAGCGGCATCAGCTTCGTCCTCAAACGCATCACGTTCGAGGGACTGACGCAATTCACCGAAGCGGATCTAAAACCCCTCTATCAGGATAAGCTCGGCAAAAACATCACGCTGGGAGAACTGAATCACATCGTCGCCGAGATCACCGCGTTCTACAGGAATCACGGCTTCATCCTCACGCGCGCCGTGCTGACGCCGCAGCGCATCGAGAACGGCGTCGTCGCCGTCCGCATCGTCGAAGGCTTCATCAGTGAAGTGAAAATCGAGGGCGACGCCGGCGACGGAAACGGCGTCATCCGCCGCTATGCCGACAAAATCAGAAACTCCAAGCCGCTCAACTCCAAAGACCTTGAGCGCTACCTGTTATTAATGGGCGACCTGCCGGGCGTAAAAGCAACCGCCGTGCTCATGCCGTCGCTGACGACGCCCGGCGCCGCCGACGTCGTTATTACCGTCACGCGCAAAACGGTGGAAGCCTCGGCAACGCTCGATAACCGCGGCAGCCGCTTCCTCGGCCCCGAACAGGGCGGTGCGACGCTGGCCGTCAACAACGTGCTTGGCATGAACGAGCAGACCGAGCTGCGCGTGCTGAGCTCCGTCTTCTCGCCCGACGAATTGCGGTACATAGATCTCCGGCACGAGGAGCCGATCGGCAGCGAAGGCACCAAACTGATTCTGGACGCCAACTACGCGCGCACGAAGCCCAGCTTCAACCTTGCCTCGCTCCTGCTTGACGGCACCAGCACTTCGGTGAGCGCCGGGCTCACGCATCCGCTCACGCGCAGCCGCCAGAGCAACTGGTTCGTCAACACCGATTTCACCGCGCGGCGCGTCAACACCGACATCTTCGGCACCACCAATCTCTATCAGGATCACCTGCGCGTGCTGACGGCTGGCAGCAGTTACGACTTCATCGACAGCACCTCCGCCGTCAACCAGATGGCCGTCAACCTGTCCAAAGGCTTCAACTGGGATACCGATAATAACGGCCGCTTCCATTCGCGCGGCAACGGCAACGCGTCGTTCGTCAAAGTTGCCGCTACTGCCACGCGCCTGCAACCCATCTCCGGTCCCTGGGATCTGTTCGGTGCCATGAGCGGCCAGTATGCCAGCCGCGCCTTGCTGGCGGCGGAAGAATTCGCCATCGGCGGCCAGACCTTCGGCTCGGCCTACGATTCGGCGGAACTGACCGGCGATGCCGGTATCGCCGCGCGCGCCGAGCTGCGTTACAGCCGACCCGCTGCCTTATCCTTTCTACAGTCCTATCAGGCCTATGGATTCTTAGACGGCGGCCGCGTCTTTAATCGCGACATCGTTCCCGGAAGCGAGCCGGAACACGCGTCGCTGACCTCGACCGGTCTCGGCGCGCGCTTCAACCTGACTCACTCTGTTTCGGGCGGCGCCGAGCTTGCCTTGCCGCTGAATCGTCCGGTATCCGCCAACGGCATGGACGGCTACGGACCCCGCGCCTTCTTCAATCTGCAGGTGCGCTACTAGCATTTAGCTAGGAAAATAGCCACTTTTTTGCATATCCCG
Organism: uncultured Rickettsiales bacterium; assembly: GCA_964575095.1. Taxonomy (GTDB): domain Bacteria; phylum Pseudomonadota; class Alphaproteobacteria; order Rickettsiales; family SXRF01; genus CAZNPA01. The sequence continues at coordinate 94,570 of CAZNPA010000007.1, read as the reverse complement.
CTTTTTGGGTTTCTCGATTAAGGAACCCTTAAAGAAAAATATCACATTAACTTGATTTTAACTATTTTCTGCGCTATGGTGCGCCTCAAATTCGGCCGGTTTTTATTTATTTTTTGTGAAGGAGTTCACCCCATGCGTTCCACCACCTCTCGTTTCGTTGTTACCGCCTCCCACCAGCAGTTGAAGAACAGCTCTGTTCTTTCTCGCACCGCGTGCGCTTCGCTGTTGCTGGCCACGATGCCGGTAGCCGCATACGCATTGCCCGAAGGTGGCACGGTGGTCGGCGGCAGCGCCGACATCAACTACGGCGCGACGCAGGTCACGGTCAACCAAAACAGCAACAATGCCGTCATCAACTGGACCGGCTTCAACATTCTGGGCGGCGAATCGACCGTCTTCAATCAGCTGAGCTCCAACTCCATCGTCTTGAACCGCATCACCAGCGGCAACGCCACGCAGATTTTGGGCACGCTCTCGGCTAACGGCCGCGTCATGATCGTTAACCCGAACGGCGTCATCTTCGGCGCCGGTGCGCAGGTCAACGTCGGCAGCCTGGTGGCTACCACCGCCGATATCAGCAACGACGACTTCATGGCCGGCCATATGAACTTCAACACCCCCGGCAATGCCGACGCCAGCATCATCAACCACGGCCACATCACCGCCGCGCAGGGCGGCCTTGTCGCGCTGGTCGCGCCCCATGTCGTTAACGACGGCGTGATCCAGGCCACTATGGGCACGGTCGCGCTCGGCGCCGCCCAGACGGTCAGCATCGATTTCTACGGCGATAACTTGTATGGATTCGCGCTCGGTCAGGCGACCGGCGCCGCCGGTGCCGGCGTTACCAACGCAGGCACGATTCAGGCGCAGAAAGTGGTTCTCTCGGCTAAAGTCGCGGGCGACGTGCTTGATAATGTCGTCAACAACACCGGCATCATTCAGGCGACCTCGGCCCATGTCGGCCAGGGCGGCGTCATCATCCTCGATGGTGGTAGCAACGGCAATGTCAATGTCGCGGGCACCGTCAACGCTTCGGGCGTGGATAATGTCGGCTCCGTTACCATCGCCGGAAAAAACATCACGCTTGGCGGCGACATCAACGGCGATAGCGTCGCCTCGGTCAACGCCACCGGCAACATCACCGCCACCGGCGCCAATGTGCGCGCCGATCATGGCGATGTCGTCTTCAACTCCGTCGATCTCACACTGCTCGGCAGCGCGATCTCCGCTTCCGGCAACCTCATTCTTGATAACGACGGCGTCTTCTTCAGCGACACGGCTGACGTGCTCAACGCCAACCATGTCTACCTGCAGCAAAGCAAAGACGGCAGCATCCAGAACGCCATCGACGCCATCAGCGGCGATGCCGGCAGCTCGGAGCTGAAACTGGGAGCAGGCGAATTCACCAACCAGACCGTCACCATCAACGGCATGCATGATTTCACCCTGCGCGGCAGCGGCATCGCCGGCAGCCAGACCACTGGCACGGCGATCAGAATGCGCGGCGAACGCGGCCAGATCGATGCGAATTATATCTTAAGCATATTGAATTCGGATGGGATCACCATTGACAACATCCTGTTCAATGACGCGAGACTGGATTCCACCATGGGCGGCGTATTGATTCGCGACAGCGCCGGAGTGACCCTGAAAAAAAGCCGGGTGTTCGTGCGCGGCACCGGCGTCCGCATTGATGACGGCAGCGTTGCCATCACTCTCGATGACAATTATCTCTTCACCGGTCCGGCCGGAAATGCCATCGAAATCGAGGATTCGAACCTGATCAATATCAAAGACAGCACTATCCTAACCGGCGGCATCGGCATTAAAGCCAACGGCGTTAACGGCATCGACATCACCAACAACCTGATCGGTAACGTCGGCAGCGCCGCCATCAGCCTGTCTTACGGCAACGATGTCAATATCGCCAGCAACAGGATTTATAATAACAACGAGAGCGGCATCGTGCTTGACACCATCGACCGCGCGTTCGTCTCCAACAACGATATCGAAGCGCTGAACGGCGACGGCGTGAAGGCTACCAACGTTAACCAGTTTACCGCCGACAATAATAAAATTTACGCTGGTCATGATGGCATCGCGCTGCAGGACGTCTTCCAGGCGCAAATTGAGAGCAATAACATCAGCGCCGGTTATGACGGTATCGATTTTAATAACGTCACCATCGGCACTATTGAAAACAATAGCATCCTTGCCGGCATTAACGGCGTCACCATCACCGGCGCCGGCGATATCGAGCGCGGCGGCGAGGAAGGCGAAGGGCCGTTCTATAATGTCGTCGTACAAGGCAATAATATCTATGCCGGCGTGAACGGCATTGAGGTCAACACCACCAGCGATGTGCTGATGCAAAACAACTCAGTTCTGGCTGACAATTTCGGCATTAATATTATCGACAGCAGCTCGATCGATGCGTTCGGCAACGACATCACCGCCTTCGGCCACGGTGTTAACATCAGCGGCAGCATGGCTGTCTCCATCGATGACAACTTCATCGACAGCTTCAATAGCGGCATCTACGCCAATGGCGTCAATTACCTCTATGTCGGCGATAACACGATCTACGCCAACGAGGACGGCATCTACGCCAACGGCTATGACATTGACATCTCGGACAACCACATCGTCAGCAGCGGCGACGGCGTGCATGTCGCCTATAGCGATGAAGTGATGGTCGACGGCAACACCATCGACATCGGCATCATGGGCGTCCATCTGGATAACGTCAGCAACGCCACCGTCAAGGACAACACCATCAACGGCGGCTCGGAAGCAGGCATCTCCCTGACGGACAGCCACGGCGCTTATCTTAGCAACAACACCGTGACCAACAGCGCCATCGGCGTGCTGCTCCAGAACAGCGACAACGTGTTCCTGGACGGCGGCCTGTTCACCAACAACGCCATCGGCGTCAAACTCGACCACAGCCACTCGGCATCTCTTTACAATCTGGTGCTGAACAACAACGGTACCGGTTTTGAGATCACCAACGAGTCGTCGGACACGGCGATCAGCGGCGCCACCATCACCGGCGGCGATGTCGCGTTCATGATCGGCGGCGGTGATTGGGGCAGCTCGATGTACTTCACCGGCGACGCCAGCTACATCTCCGGCCAGAACTACTACTTCATTCTGGAGAATGGCGCCGTGGGCAGCACGTTCAGCAACGCTCTCTCCGCCGGCAGCTATATCGACGCCAGCGGCCAATATTTCGAGGGTGTGATGGGCAACAACTTCAACGCCAGTCAGGAAGCCGCGGCCAACGCCAGGACGATTGATTATAACGTCGATCCGGATTTAAGCGATGTGGTGTACGTCAAAGGCGGAGAGCTCCGCCAGACGAATCATCCGCGCTTGGTTCCGTCGATAGCGGCGATCATCGATTCGCCCGATTTCACGGACAACACTCAGGAAGAGACCACTCAGGGCGGCGCCACCGTTCTGGGCGCGGACGAGGGATCGCATATTACGTACAACATCTCTCTCGATAAGGTCATCGGCGGCTCGTTCCAGAACGGCGACACCGGCGCGCTGGATACTACGGATACCGGAAACCCGGCAACGCAGGATCTTGCCAGCCTCTCCCCGTCCGCAGGTGGTAACACCGGCAACGGTAACAGCAATGGCCTGTTTTCTTGCGACGATAGTTTCCCCGCCAACAGCATCAATTGCGCGGCACAGTAAACGGGCGGCATAAGGCCCATGGCTAGAAAATCTTCTGCAGCGGCAGCGTCGGCGCGATCGTCCGGCCTGCCGCTTTTTTTTCATAAGCCGCAGCCGCTGGATGCCGTGCGCCACGCGCATGCGTCGGTTTCTTCCGGCGGCGATTTCTCTTTCGCCAGCGATACCAATTCCATCACGTTGAACGCCGTCGAGTTTATCGAGGCGGTCAAGTATTACCCCGTTGTCTTTACCGGAGGTGAGAATCCGACGCCGGTGGCTATCCTCGGCCTGGAGCGCGGCAACTATTTCGTCGAGGCGGATAATCGCTGGAAGGCTGGCGCCTATATTCCGGCGTATGCACGGCAGTACCCGTTCATTTTCTTTGAGGATCCGCGGCGGAAAAAAATGTACCTGTGCATCGACGAGGCGGCGGCGAATTATTATCCCAGCCAGCCCGCAGGCGCCACGCCGCTTTATACCGTAGACGGCAAGCCGTCCAACCTTACCAAGCATGCGCTGCAATTCTGCACGGCCTTTTATCAGCATTATCAGGCAACGCGCGATTTTTGCGATGCCCTTAAAGCGCATAAGCTGCTGATACCTTATCAATCCGAAGCGACGCTGACATCGGGCAAAAAACTGGGACTCTCCGGCTTTCAGGCCATCGATGAGAAAGCATTAAGCAAACTGCCGGAAAAAGTGTTTCTCGAATTCCGCAAAAAAGGCTGGCTGCCGTTTATCTATCTGGCGCTGGCTTCGACCTCTAACTGGAAGCGCCTGGCCGATCTGGCCTCCGAGAAATAGCCCGCACATTATACGCCGTATCATTGGCCGCAAACCGTGTATAACCGGCCAAGATAATGGATAGTAAGGGTAAAAAAGCCTTCCATTTCATCAGATTTCACAAAACTGTCACAAATCTGGCCCCCGGGATATGGTATCCTGATAATGGGAAAAAGTGTTTCTTGACCGGATAATGACGCATGGCGAATAACGGCAACATACCACATCATAACGGCCATAACGGCAATGGCGGTTACGGTAAGCATAAAATTCCCGGCGAAATTCTTGGTTTCATGGGCGCCGAAATGATTGCGGAAGCCACATGGATCGGCTCCGCCATTCTTACCCAGATGATTCCTAAAAAGGCCATGGGTGTTGCCGTAAGCGCGTTGGCCAAATGCATCGAACCCGTACTCGATCCGGTGGAAAACGTCGTCGGCAAAGTGTGCAAGCTCAAGGAATGCCGTCCCGATCCCGGAACGCCGCGCCTCCAGCGCGCGGAAGGATTGGCCAGGGTTCTTCTTACGTATATACCGGGCATTGTGCTTTCGTTTGAAGCGAAACTCCTCGGGCGGCGTTGGCTGAATGGGGAAAAGGATAAAAAATGGAATCAAATGTTCACCGAAGAACGCATGATATTCCTGGCCGATGAAATCCCTACGTTCGGCGCGCTGTATGTATTTAACAACCAACTGGCGCCGGTAACGGATGACGTCATTCACCACGCCGCCAGCATATTGCACAAGACGACCGGTATGTCGGAGCATAAGGCGCACGAAATGGCAACCGCCGGCTGCATGTGGGGCATACCCAATGCGATAGGCATTCTCGGCGCCAGCGTCGCTATCGCCGGCAAACATTTACATGCCTGGCCGCCAAAGTGGATGCAGCGCATACTTGGCGGTAAGTCGGACAGGCCGACGCCGTAATCCCCCGCCTATTTTCTCCTTATGCTTTGCTTGATTTAGGCCGGTGGCGCACTATATTGGCCACCATGAACAAGCAAACACCGCTTTATTCGGAACACGCCGCGCTTGGCGCTAAGATGGCGCCGTTCGCCGGCTATGACATGCCGATTAATTACGCGCTCGGCGTCATGAAAGAGCACGAATGGACGCGCACCAGCGCCGGTCTCTTCGATGTCTCGCACATGGGGCAGGCGATAGTAAGCGGCAACGGCGCTGCGGAATTTTTCTCGCGCATCACGCCGTCATCGTTCCTGAAAACGCCGCATGGTGTTGCCAAATACACGGTCTTGACCAACGACAAGGGCGGCATCATCGACGATCTCATCATCACGCGTATGGCCGACCAGAAATTCTTTGTCGTGTTCAATGCCGGCAGAAAAGATGTCGATATCGCCTGGATGAAGAAAAATCTTCCCGCTGGTGTCACTTTTGAAGAACTAGCTGGCAATGCATTGATTGCTCTGCAAGGCCCGAAAGCCGAAAGCGTGCTGGCCAAGGAATGTCCCGATGCCGGGCTTTTCGATTTGGGTTACATGCGCATGAAGGAAGCCAAATGGAAGGGAACTCCCATTTTCATCAGCCGTCTTGGCTATACCGGCGAAGATGGATTCGAGATTAGCATTCCCGCTGCCAAAGCCGCTGAGTTCTGGAAAGCGCTGCTTTCCAATCCGGCCGTTGAAGCCATTGGCCTCGCCGCGCGCGATAGCTTACGCCTGGAGATGGGCTATCCGCTATACGGCCATGATTTGAATGAAGACATCACGCCGGTTGAGGCGTCGATTGGCTGGGTCATCACCAAAGGCCACGACGGGTTTATCGGCGCCGATAAAATCCTGCCGCAACTGGCGAATGGCGCGGATAAGAAGAGGGTGGGCATCAAACTCTTAGAAAGCGGCATCGCCCGCGAAGGTGCCGATATCTATGTCGGCGGCGAAAAAATCGGTAGTCTCACTTCCGGCGGATTTTCGCCCTCGCTCAAGCTTGCCATCGGCCAGGGCTATGTTAAAACCGCATTTACCAGAGACGGCCAGCCGGTGGACGTGGAGGTGCGGGGAAAAAAGATTCCCGCCGCCATTCATGGCATCACTTTTATGCCGGCCCGGACCAAACAACCAACCAAGAAGAGTGCATAACATGTCATCGAACGTCCCCGCGAATTTGAAATACACTGAGCAACACGAATGGCTGAAGCTGGATGGCGATGTCGCCACCGTCGGCATCACCGACCACGCGCAATCGGCGCTGGGTGATCTCGTGTTCGTCGAGCTCCCGGCCAAAGGCCGTCAGGTGAAAGCCGGCGAAGCGTTTGTTGTGGTGGAATCGGTCAAAGCCGCCAGCGAAGTGTATGCGCCCATCTCCGGCGAAGTGGTGGAAGTCAACGACGCTCTCTCCGGCAATCCGGCGCTGATCAACAGCGCGCCATATGACGGCGGCTGGATCTGCAAAATTCGCGCAACCGACAAAGCCGAACTTTCCAAATTGCTCGAACCGGCGGCCTATCAGAGCTTGGCTGCCTAATGCGCTATCTTCCACTCACCAAAAAAGACCGCGCCGACATGATGCAGGCTATTGGCATCAAGTCGGTCAATGATCTCTATTCTTCGGTGCCCAAAGACGAGATGCTCTCCAAGCTGATCGATTTGCCGATGCACCAGGGCGAGATCGAAGTCGAAAAGGCGCTCTCGGTAATGGCGGCAAAAAATCATCCGGCATCCGCTGGCCCGTTTTTCCTGGGTGCCGGTTGCTACTATCACCATACGCCGGCTACGGTTGATCATATCGTGCAGCGCTCGGAGTTCCTGACGTCTTATACGCCGTATCAGCCGGAAATCTCGCAGGGTACGCTCACCGCCATTTTCGAATACCAGACCATGATCGCGAATTTAACCGGCATGGATGTCGCCAACGCCTCGATGTATGACGGCGCCACCGCCACCGCCGAAGCGGTGCTGATGGCGCGGCGCCTCACCAAGCGCCCCAACATCCATATCCACGGCGCGTTGCATCCGCAGTACCGCGAGCTGATCGAGACCTACATCAGCACCTATCCCGATATCGCCATCAAAGAAGGCGCGCCGGACGCCGATGCTTCCTGCGTTATCGTGCAGACGCCGGATTTCCACGGCGAGCCGCAAAAATTAGATATACTTCGCAAGCAATGCACCGAGACCGGCGCCATGCTGGTCGTGGTCATCAATGAAATTTTATCGCTGGGAATTTTGCCGCCGCCGTCGGAAGCCGATATCGTGTGCGGCGAAGCGCAGTCGATTGGTGTTCCCATGAGTTTCGGTGGGCCGCATCTGGGGTTTTTCGCCTGCCGCAAGGAATATGTGCGCCAGATGCCGGGGCGCCTCTGCGGCCAGACGGTCGATAAAGACGGCAAGCGTTCGTACGTGCTGACACTGGTTGCGCGCGAGCAGCATATCCGCCGCGAGAAAGCGACGTCGAACATCTGCACCAACCAGGGCCTGTTCGCATTGGCGTTCACCATTCATATGAGCCTGCTCGGTGAAATTGGTTTCAAGCAACTGGCGGTTTTGAACCATGAACGCGCCTGCGAACTGTTCGACCGGCTTTCCAAAATCAAAAAAATCAAAGTGCTCAATAAAACATTCTTCAACGAATTTGTAATCGAATTGCCCGTCAGCGCTAAAGACACGGTTAAAAAACTGGCGGCGCAAGGCATCATCGCCGGCCTGCCGCTCGAAGGCGGAAAGCTCTTGGTGGCCGCTACCGAAATGACGAGCGTTGCCGATATGGCGGCTTTGTGCGGTGCGCTTGAAGCGGCCTGTGCCGATGCGCGCACCAAGGAGGTCGCATGATGCTCCAGGATCGCGGCCTTAACGTTGAAGAGAACCTGCTGTTCGAGAAGGGCGCCAATGGCGCCTGCGGCGTCGATTTGCCCGCGCCCAAAAACATTCCGCTCAAGACCGGCTTTCCGGCGCGCGCCAAAATAGGTCTGCCGGAAGTCAGCGAGCCGCAGGTGATGCGTCATTTCGTGCGCCTCTCGAAATTAAATTACGCCATCGACACCGGCCTTTATCCGCTGGGTTCGTGCACGATGAAACATAATCCGCGCCTCAATGAAAAAGTCGCGCGCCTGCCGGGCTTTGCGCTCGCGCATCCGTTGCAGCCGGAAGAAACGGTGCAGGGCGCGCTCGAAGTGATTTATACACTCGAGCGCTGGCTGGCCAAACTCTCCGGCCTGCCGCATGTAACGCTGAATCCCGCCGCCGGTGCGCACGGCGAATTCGCCGGCATCATGGTGATCCACAAAGCGCATGAGAAAAAAGGCAAGGTGCGCAAAGTCGTGCTGATTCCCGACAGCGCGCACGGCACCAACCCGGCGACGGCCGCCGCCTGCGGCTACGAAACCAAAACCATTCCTTCGACCAAAGACGGCACGGTCGATGTCGATGCGTTTAAGTCGATGCTGAACGAAGACGTCGCTGCGTTGATGCTCACCAACCCCAACACCTGCGGATTGTTCGAGCCGCGTGTCAAGGAAATCGCCGACGCGCTGCATAAGGTCGGCGCTTATTTTTATTGCGACGGCGCGAATTTCAACGCGCTGGTCGGCAAAGTTCGTCCGGTCGATTTCGGTGTCGACGTCATGCATTTCAATTTGCACAAAACCTTCTCAACGCCGCACGGCGGCGGCGGCCCCGGCTGCGGCCCGATCGCTGTTTCGGAAGAATTAGCGCCCTATCTGCCGGTACCTAAAATTGTCAAGCACGGTGATCATTTCCACCTGGTAACCGCTGATGAAAACAGCATCGGGCGTCTCAAAGGTTTCAACGGCCAGTTCGGCATGGCGGTGCGCGCGCTGTCCTACATGATGTCACACGGTGCCGATGGCCTGCGCCAGGTGGCGGAAGATGCCGTGCTCAATGCCAATTATATTTTAAGCCAGCTGCGCGACCTTTATCACGTGCCGTTTGGCAATGCGCCGTGCATGCACGAATGTTTGCTCTCGGATAAGCTGCAAAAAGATCAGGGAGTGACGACGATGGACATCGCCAAAACCTTGATCGAATACGGCATCCATCCGATGACGGTTTATTTCCCGCTGGTGGTGCAGGGCGCGATGTTGATCGAGCCCACCGAAACCGAAACCAAAGCCTCGCTCGACCATTTCATCGCCGTGATGAAAATGATCGCCGAGAAGGCGGCGGCGGGCGCTTCCGCCGAGCTGCAGGCCAATCCACAGAGCACACCGCGCAAGCGCCTGGATGAGGTCAAAGCCGCCCGCGAGCCGGTGCTGAAATGGGAAAGCAAGTCCTAGAGCCGGTTCCAAGCGACTGGAATAGCGTCATTTTTAGCCCTATCCACTGAAACCCGCAGAAAACCTAGCATTTTTATACTTTGTGCATTGCACAATAGATAAAATGTGATATAATTATAACATGAGTACTAAAGGCTTAATAGTAGCGCTGCTGCTGTTGGCCACACTGGGAAACCCAGCTGCAGCAGCTGAACCTCCCGAGCATGAATCGAAGAATGCCCGCAAACTCCTCGCTGCGCTCAGTTCCATGGGCATCAACGACCCCGATATTACAAACCTGGCAAGCACGATCGATGAGCATATTGACGAAGGCTACCTCAACCTTGCTGAGCGTGACGTGCCGGGAGGCAAGCTGGCGCTGCGTTACCGGTTGTCTTCTTCTTCGGTGCCGGGCGACACGTCGTCGCGCGGCGGCATCAAGCGCGTCGAGCTGCATTACGCCCCCGATAATTCGCGCTGGGAAGCCAGTGCCGCGCCCGACCTGCTGATGGTCAAATATAACTATAAATTCTAGCAATAAAAGACCTTATTTATTAGCATGTTACTGATTGTCACAGTATCTTAATTTGTGTATTGGCGGTAAAGTCGTTAAATTTGATAAATGACCCGCTCTTTCACCTCGACTGACCCCCTTACGCTGGCGTTAGGCATAAGCACGCTTTTGATTGATGCGATACGCACCAATAGACATTTCGGCAGCGATAAGATTGCCGACAAGCTGATCCAGTTACGCGATGCGGCATGGCGCGGCTCCAGCAGAAAAAATAGCGACAGAACCGCGTTGTTCAATGACGTCGTGGCGGGGTTGTCGCCGGACGAAAAAACGCAGCTCCTCGAAGGCTATGCACGCCTCGGGCATATATACGAGATCGCCGCTTTAGCCGCCCGCGATAATTTTTTCAGCAAGTACGGCACTCCCAAGGGTGCGAAAGATTTTGTCGAAGCCCAGACGGATGCGGACGCGGCGGTCGAGCGATTGAATCAACCGGTCTTCGAGCCGGTGCTCACGCAGCATCCCACCAACGTCAATTCGCGCGAGTCGATGCGCGTGCAGCGTGAAATCGCCGAGGCTATTGCCACCGGCGATATCGATCAGGTCAAAGCCGCCATCCAGAAATTCCTGACCTTCCCGCTGCTCAAAAAGGAGAACGGCGAAACACGCAATTTCACCGTCTACGACGAAACGCGGATGGTGCTCGACTCGCTGGGGAACATCTATAAAGATCTGCCGAAGATATATGAGCAGTTCGATGCGCCGCTCGAAAAGAAATCCGGAACCTACGATCCGCTGACGCTGAACCTGAAAATACGGCCTGCGTCCTGGGGTTCGGCCGGCGATAAGGACGGCAACTACAATATCACCGCCGAGGACACGCTCGAGGCCGTTGCCATGCACACCGACGAGATTGTGAAGCATTATCACGATGACCTCAAAAAAATTCTCGAAGCGGCGCCCTCGGACATACTAAGCAAATGGGAAAAGAAACTGAATGGCGTCGGGACGGATCTGGAATCGCTGCTCGAAGATATATCGTTCCTTCGCACCAATGCCGGCGACATCAGAAAAGGCCTGAAGCAGGACAGGAAGCCGACGATCGTCGAGCGTTTCGATGCCTTGTCGGAAGAGCTGGTAAAAATACGGTCCGGTCTTGACGAGAAATCCTTCCTGAAGGATTTGGAATCGGATTACCATATCGCGCTCAAGGGGCAGAAATCTTTCGCCGGAGTCCTGGACCTCATCCGCAAAGTGCGCGTATTCGGGTTCAGGTTTGCCGATATTGAATACCGCGAAAAAGCCAGCGAATACAGCCGCGCCGTCGGCGTTATTATCCCCGGCTACGAGAAAATGACGCCCGAAGAACGGACACGGAAACTGACGCAGCTTCTGACGGAAAACCCGCCCGAGCTGGCGCAGTGGTTCACAGAGGCCAGGGCGCGCATCCTTGAGGCGGGGACGATAAAATCCTACAGTCCCGACGATCCGCTGCCCATCGCCTACCACACGCTAAGGCGCATGGAGCTGGCGGCGGATTTTGGCGACATGATAAGAAATAACGTGCTCTCCGAATGCGGACAGCTGGCTGAAAACGCCAGCGCCGAGAATGTGCGCGCCCAGGCCGTTGCCAATATGCTGGAGACGGTGCTCTTGCAGAAATTCGCCGCCCATGGTCGGGAAAAAGCGCCGTGCCTGGGCGTGGTGCCGCTGTTTGAAGAACCTCAAACCATGATGCAAAGCGCTGAAATCATGCGGGAAGCCTATCAGAACCCCGCCTATCAGCAGCATCTTGCGGAAGTGGCTGCCGTCCGTCACAACGGCCATAAAACGCAGCAGGTGCAGATCGCGCATAGCGACAGCGCGCGCCGCTGCGGGTTACCGGCGGCGAGGGGCTACATCCATGCCGCGCATAAGAAACAGCGCGTGGTTGACGCGGAATTCGGCATCCGGACGCAGTTCTTTGAAGGCGGTAGTATTTCCGATGCCTACCGCAACGGCGTGCGCTCCATCTCGGCGACCGTCGACGATTTCAGGCTACACGATTTCATGAAATTCACTTTCCAGGGCGGCGACCTGCTCAATTATTTCAATACGACCGGCTCCAACATACGCCTCTTCACCCGCCAGTTCCTCAACGCGGCGGAGAAATTCAAGAAGGAAGACGGAAAATGGCTGGTGAAGAACCAGCGATCGGCGGAGGAAGAAGCGATTGACGACAAGGCCATTGCCGCACTGATTAAAACGCGCGAACAATATGAGGCGAACGATTTTAGAGATGAAGGCATGGGTACTCAACTGAAACTGCTCGATTATAAGGGCGAATTTGATGCCGGCACTAAAGGTTCGCGCGGAGAACGGGAAAAGCCATCGGATAGCAGAGAAAAGCAAGCGGCAGAACCTGTCATCTTCAAACCGGAGCCGGTTAAAAAGATGCGCACCATCGGCATGAGCGAAACCTATCAGCAGGCCGGCATCATCCCCTCCTGGTTCGGTTCGATAGGATTATGGGGACATCTCAATGATGCCATGGGCACGCACCAAACGACGGAACGGGTTAAAAAACTTTGTAAACAATCACCCGCCTTGCACGATGCCATGGATCGCATGGCGTTCGGGTTGGCAGCCACGCATCGGCGTGTATTCGGAACGCTCAGAGAGAAGATAGAGAAAATGATACTCCCGCCGGATCAGGAAGATAGCATCAGGACCAGGGCTTTGGATTACCTCAGGTATCAGGTGGAGACGTATAAGAAATCGGCGCTGATGGCGTATGCGGCGCTGACCGGCCAAAAAATGGAAGATACCCGCGTGCAGCTGGCGTTGACGCAAGCGCTGGGAAAGCTCACCGACGACATCGAGCGCAAAACCAATTACCGTGATTTCCTGCTTTTCTTAAGGGACAACGGCAATCTCTCCAAGGAGCAGAGAAACCTGCTTCATAATGCCGGCGATACGGTTATGCACGGCCGCTGCCTGGCCGCAGACGATCCGGCATACGGCAAGGTGCGTCTGGAACAGAATCGCGAAAAAGGGAATGATGCACTGCTGTCGGTTAGTTAATCAATTAACCATTATGACAGTTTTGTGACAATCAAATCAGGCGGTGCAATCGTAGCAGCATAAGAGGTCGCTGTAGCTCATCGGCGTCATGTTCGGTGTCACGTAATCGAAGTGCAGCGTTTCCGCCATTTCGATACGAGGAGTAATCATACAGCCGGTTAGAGAGAGAAGTGCGGTAAGAGCGAAGATCTTTGTTTTCATAAACAGTCTCCTTCCTAACTGTTCTCATGCTAACAAAGAATCTCTAATACTGAGTTAATCAATTAATAGAGTTTTGTGAATTTTCTGTGACATTTTATATAAATTGGATCTATGCCATTTCCCCTTCCGGAAAGAGAGAATCTAAAAAATAGCCTAAAAATATGGCTCTTAATGGATGGTATTTTCTGGCTTAAGTGCAGCAAAATTGCACCTAACCCGGGCTAATTATCGCCCAATTTCGGTCATTTCTTCGATGACGTAGAGCGGGCGGTGCTTGCTCTCGCGGTAGATGCGGCCGATATATTCGCCCAGAATGCCGATGGAAACCAACTGCACACCACCCATGCACAGCACCACCGCCATGATCGACGCATAACCCGGCACGTCGATGCCGTACCGCATGGTGCGGGCGATCAGCCAGCCGGCATAGGAAAACGCACCGGCGGAAATCACGATGCCAAGATAAGTGGTCAGTCGAAGCGGCAGCGTCGTGAACGAGAAAATACCATCTTTCGCCAGCCGCCACAGCGCCTTGAAGCTGATTTTCGCCGACCCCACCGCCCGCGGCCCGCGATCGTAATAAATGTGCGTGGTGGAAAATCCAACCCAGGCGAAGAGGCCCTTCATGAAGCGCGTGCGCTCCGGCAGATGACGCATGACTTCGACCACCTGCTGATCCATCAAACGGAAATCGCCGGTATTTTGCGGCAGGCGGATGGTGAGCATGCTGCCCATCAATTTATAAAACGCCCACGCCGACGCGCGCTTGAACCAACCCTCGCCATGCCGCGAACGTCGCGTCGCCAATACGACTTTATATCCGGCTTGCCACTCGGCCACCATATCCGGAATCAGCTCCGGCGGATCCTGCAGGTCGGCATCCATCGGGATCACGGCCTGACCGTACGCATGATGCAGGCCGGCAGTTAATGCCGCCTCTTTTCCGAAATTGCGCGACAGCGATAAGAACTTGATGCGCGGCTCTTTGCCGTGCCAGTGCTTGAGACGCGGCAGCGTGTCGTCCTGACTGCCGTCATTGACGCAAAGAATTTCCCACTCGCGCGTGATGCTACCGAGCACCGGCATCAAGGCGCTGAACAAAGACTCCAATCCGCCCGATTCGTTATACATCGGGACGACGACGGTTAGGAGTGGCGAGTCGGATGACATATCAAAATGCTATGAAAAAAAATCACTTTGCGCTAGACCATAATACCATAGATATAGTAGAACAAATAGAATTCACAACAAGGGATTGCCTTTATGCCGGAAATCGCATTGTTCGAAAAAGGCGGCGTGGTCATGTATGGCCTGGTGGCGCTTTCCATCTACGCGCTGGCAGTGACGATCTTCAAAATTTACCAGTTTTACCAGTCTAATGTCTTCGACCGCAGCTTCATCGATCCGGCGCTGCACGAAATAAAACAGGGCGACCGCGAAAAAGCCACCAAAACCCTGGGCGGCATCAAAGGCCCGGTGGCCCGCATTATGCGCATCACATTTGAGTGCGTCGCTAACCGCGATATGTCGCCAAAAAGCCGCGAGGCCGAGATCATGCGCGTCGGCTCCGGCGACCTGCGCGTGCTGGAATCGCACCTGCGCGGCCTGGAGATGACCGCCGCCATCGCACCCTTGATGGGCTTGTTCGGCACCGTCATCGGCATGATCGCCTCGTTCTCGAAACTCAGCATCGCCGGCACGCGCGTCGACCCGACATTGCTCGCCGGCGGCATCTGGCAGGCATTGCTGACGACGGCGGGCGGTTTGGCGGTGGCCATTCCGGCGCTGGCCGTGCATTACATATTAGATGGCATCATCGAGAAAGTGCGCGCGACGATGAAAGACGTGTCGGTGCAGATACTCTCGCTCGAAGACGAGTTCCGCCGCAACGAGCGCCTGCTTGCTGTCGAGGAAGCCAAACGCCTCGAGGCCGACCGCAAAAAGCAGGCCGATACCGATAAGAAAAAACGCGACGACGCCGAGAAATGGGCGGAGGAACAGCGCCGCGTCGCGCCGCAGAAAACGTCAACGCTGCATTTGCTGAGTCCAAAATATACGGGAGCGTCTTGAGTAGTGACGTGATTTTTTTAGCTCCCCCCTTGCGGGGGAGCGGGCGAGGCGAAGCCGAGCCGTGGGGGGATAATAATTTACACCCCCCCACGCTTCGAGCTTCGTGCGCGGCACGCGCTCTCAGCCGCTCCCCCGCAAGGGGGGAGCTAAAATGACATCTTTTATAGAATTTGAACGCATGCCCCGGCGCAAGCTGGGTGACCTGAACCTGACGCCGCTGATCGACATTCTTTTCATCCTGATTATTTTCTTCATGCTGACGACGACGTTCATGCGCGTCGAGTCGATGGAGCTGATCCTGCCCTCCGCCGCTGGTAAAGCCGCCGAAAAAGACGACGTCGTGCGCCTGTTTCTTTATGCCAACGGCGACATGGCCATCGGCAGGCGCAAGATCGACCGGGACGAATTCGGCGAGTCGCTGTCACGCTTGCTGGGCGGCGACGGCACTACGAAAATTATGCTGCTCACGGCAGACGGCGTTACCATGCAGCAACTCGTTTCCATCATGGATCGCATCTATTCCGCCGGCGGCAAAAGCCTGTTCGTGCGTAAATGGCAAACCGCCGCCGAGACAACCGCGCCGGCGCTGGTATTGACGCAAGAAAAAAAGCCGGCATCGAATCCGAATAAACCCTCCATCCTCGATCTGTGGGGGGAATGATGGACGAGATTAAAATTCCCTTGAACCCCAATGAAGTGAAAAAGTTTATAGAAGCGCGCGCCTTTTTAAAGGCAGCTTATATGAAAAGTTCTAATACGCTTGCATCACTTACTGAAAAAGACAGACCGGATTTACTGGGTGCAACCGCTGCCTTGACTACATTAAAAGTGGATTGCGACACTCTAAGCAATATATGTACGGCATTGGAGAGAGAGCCTGTTCTTATTGATGAGCATGTGGAGGATCTCATAGCCCTGCAAGAAACTCTGAATGACGATATGTTCCGGCGTATCACAGGAATGAGAATTAAAATAAGCGAAATGGCAAAAAGCGGCGCGGTGCCTAATCTTGATGCGAATGTAGCACTCGGCGTGACTCACGATACAATTCATGCATTGATAGGCGGAATGAGAAGGTCGCAGCAAATGTTCGATGTAGTAAATGAAAAGCTAGAGCCGCTTGGATTGTCATTTAAAGCTCAAACCGATGAAGGACGCATACTATAATGGACTTCGCACGCGCCAAACGTAAGAAGATCACCATCAGCCTGATTCCGCTGATCGACGTCTCGATTTTCCTGCTGATATTTTTCATGCTGGCGGGTTCGGTCGAGCGGTTCGAGGTGATTCCGGTCGATCCGCCGGTGGCGCAAAGCGGCAAGCTGATGGACGAGGGGCATATCGTGATCCTGCTGGGGCGGCACGATGAGATCATCGTCGGCGACGACATCGTGGCCGATGCGGCGGAAATGCAGAAAATGCTGGCGCCGCAATTCACTGCCAACCCCAATAAAATCATCACCGTCAAGGCCGATGCCACCATATCCGCCAACCGCGTCATCGACGTCATGGACGCTATCAAAGCTGCCGGTGGAAAAAACCTTTCCATCGTCACGCAATCGAAAGCGCCGCTCTATGCTGAATAAACTGAACAAGAACCCGTTATTCGCCGCCATCCGTCCCAAGCTGCTGGCGCTTCGTCCCGGCGGCGCCGCTGCGGTCTATAAACCGGCCGACATGCCCGGCGAAAAATATTTTTTGGCCGCTATCCTGGTCGCCGTGTTTTTGCATCTTGCCGCGCTCGGCGTGTGGAGCCTGTTGCCTAAGTCGCAGGTGATCGAAGTGCCGGTGCGGCCGCTCAACATCACGCTCGGCAATGGTGATGATGCGGCTGCCGTGCTGCCGCCCTCCAACAGCCATGAAGTGGAAACGGCGATATCGTCGGCGGTAGCCAATCAGAGGATACGCCCGCAATCTGTGAGCGCCGCAGAAAAGGCGTTAGAAGATATCGGCAGAGATGCCACCGCCGCCGCTATTGAAGCGGCCATCCGCAATCACACCCTGCCGGAGAACTCCAGGGTATCGGACATCACCTACCAGTTCGTGCGCGATACCGAGAGCGCCATGGCCGTTCCCACCGGCCGCGGCACCAAGGGCGACAGCCGAAAAAACGCCGAAATCGTGAAACGCTACGAGCGGATCATCGCGTCGTGGGTGCTTAAATTCAAACAATATCCCGAACAGGCGCGCGCGCAGAATATAGAAGGCGACAGCGTGATGCGCGTCCGCATCGACCGCCGCGGCAACATCCGCCATTACATGCTCGAACACACCACCGGCTCCGCCGAGCTCGACCACGCCGCCATCGAGATGATCCGCCGCGCCAATCCGGTGCCCGCCGTGCCGAACGATTATCCCGACGGCGAATTGCTGGAATTCTTCATTCCGGTGCGTTTCAGCCCGCAATCATGACGTCGTGCAGCGTAGTGATGGTGTCGTATCACACCGGCGCGGCGTTGTTCGCCGCCGTCAAGAGCGTGTTGAAACAGCCGCCGCTGGCGGAATTGATCCTGGTCGATAACGGCAACCCGCCCGACGTGCTGGCGCGCCTGCAGCAGATGAAGCTGACCGAGCCCAGGCTTGTGGTCATCAGTGGGCACGGCAATGCCGGGTTCGCCGCCAGCTGCAATGTCGGCGCCGCGCGCGCGACCGGCGATTTCATCCTGCTGCTCAACCCCGATTGCCTGTTGTCGCCAGACGCGCTGGCCGCAACCACGGCGGCGCTCAAGGAAACTCCGAAAGCGATGCTGGCCGGCGGCTGGATTAAAAATCCCAACGGCGACGAACAGCAGGGCACGCGCCGCCGCTCGCTCTCGCCGATGACGGCGCTCTCGGAAACGCTGGGGCTGCACCGGATTTTTAAAAACATGCCATCCCTCAATTACCACACGCCGATGCCGCGCGAGACGCACGGGGTCGAAGCCATCTCAAGCACGTTCATGTGCATCAGCCGCAACGATTACCAAAGGCTCGGCGGCATGGACGAAGGGTTTTTCCTGCACATCGAGGATTTCGATCTCTGTATGCGCATCCGCGCTGCCGGTGGAACGGTTCTTTGTGTGCCGGCGGCACAGGCCACGCGCATGCTGCACGCCGACCGCGCCATGCCGCGCCGCGCCGCGCTCTGGCACGAAACGGCCGGGCTGATTCGCTATTTCCACAAGCATTTCGGCAGCAAGATATTTCTGCCGTTGTTGTGGCTGGCCGATGCGGCGGTGTGGGTTCGTTTCGCCTGCAAAACGGTCATGAACGTTACGGCAAAATTCATTCCGATGCCGGATGGCGGGCACAGCGTCGCCGCCAAGCGGCTGATGGTGCTGGCCTCCGGCCTCGCCGACTTGCCGCAGACGAAAGACTGGAAGGGAAAAACCGTGCTGGTTACCGATGCGGCCAGCCAGATCGGTCTTTGCGTCGTGCGGCGGATGCTGGCCGGCGGCGCTTCGGTGCTGGCGCTGACGGAAAACGAACCGATACCGTTTGCGCACGAGAACCTGCGCTGGCTGCGCGCCAATCTTGGCGACGAAACCATGCATCTGCACGATTACCTGATCGATATCGCGGTGCATACGGCGCCGCTTCAGGCGTTGCCGCCGATATTGCCAATGCTGGCCAAGGCGGAGGCCAAGCGCGTCGTCGCCTTCGGTTCGACGTCGGTTTTCGGCAAGGCGCTCTCCCGCAACGCGCATGAAAAAGACCTGGTGAACAAACTGGCTCGCGCCGAAAACGAAGTTGTGTCGCAGTGCGATGCTCTGGCCATGCAATGGACGATTCTGCGGCCGACGATGATTTACGGCCTGGGGCTCGACGTCAATATCACCACCATGGCCAAGATCATCCGCCGGCTGGGATTTTATCCCGTCTATCCGCCGGCGTTCGGCCGCCGCCAGCCCGTGCACGCCGATGATTTGGCGCTGGCGGTGATGCAGCTGGCCGCCGCGCCGCAAAGCATCGGAAAAATGTATAACCTGAGCGGGAAAGACGTGCTGACCTACCGCCAGATGCTGGAGCGGATTTTTGCCGTCTACGGCCTGCGCCTGCGCATCGTGCCGACGACGCTCTTGCCGTTTTTTCTCGATATGGTAGGCTGGCTGCCCGGATTGCGCTACATCAACGGCGAAATCGCCCGCCGCATGAACGACGATTTGGTATTCTTTTATGATGACGCCGCGCGTGATTTCGGCTTTAATCCCCGTCCGTTCCTAAGCGCCGGTATTCGGGATATCGAAGGATTTTAATGTACAAAATCTACTATGCTGATCGGCTTGCTTGGTTTGCTGCGCTTCCGGTGCTCACGTACTCCAAACGTACGCTCCGCTCCGGTTCTCGCAAACCTTCGCATCCGATTCAGCCTAGCGATTTTTTAAGAAAAACGCAAATTCAGGATCGATAAATGTCAGCTATTGCCTACGTCAACGGGCGTTATTTGCCGCAACATCAGGCGATGGTGCATGTCGAGGACCGTGGCTACCAATTCTCCGACGGCATCTACGAGTATATTGCCTTCTATAACCGTACGCTGCTCGACGAAGCGCCGCATCTCGATCGCCTGAAACGCAGCCTACAAGAACTCTCCATTCCGATGCCGGTAACCCTTGCTGCGCTCAAATTGATTATGCGCGAGCTGATCGCCAGGAACGGCCGCGAGCACGGTGGGCTTTACCTGCAGGCGACGCGTGGTGTGGCGCGGCGCGACCACCCGTTTCCCAAATATCCGGTGAAGCCGACGTTGGTGATGACCGTCTGCGCGCCGAAATTCGCCAAGGACAATGAAATCAAAAACGGCGTCGGCGTCATCACGCATCCCGATTTGCGCTGGCTGCGGCGCGACATCAAGTCGGTATCGCTGCTCGCCAACGTGCTGGCCAAGCAGGAAGCCTCGAAGCACCAGCAGCGCGAAGCCTGGCTGATACAGGATAGAAAATTCATCACCGAAGGCGCGGTGTCGAACGCGTATATTGTCACTGCCGCCGGTGAGATTGTCACGCATCCCGCCGACCATTATATTTTAGGCGGCATCACGCGCGAAATGGTGCTCAGGCTGGCGAAGAAGGATGGCATCGAAGTCAGCGAGCGGGCATTTACCGTCGCCGATGTCAAAAAAGCGGCGGAAGCGTTCCTGACTTCCACTAGCGCCAACGTGCTGCCGGTGGTCAAGGTCGACGACATCACCATCGGCAGCGGCAAGCCGGGAAAAATCACGCACCGGCTGCAGGAGCTTTACGCGGCGCATATCATGAAGCAGACGGGCTGGCAAAGAGCATGACGAATTTGCCGCCGCCCAAAGCCGTCATCTTCGATTGGGATAACACGCTGGTCGATACCTGGCCGATCATCCATGCGGCGCTGGAATCTACATTTGCCGCCATGGGAAAAAAACCGTGGACGCTGGAACAAACACAAATGCGCGTGCGCAAGTCGATGCGCGACGCTTTTCCTGAAATCTTCGGCGACGGGTGGGAGCAGGCGGGTGAGATGTATCAGAAATATTACCGCGCCAGCCATTTGGAAAAGCTGCAGGCGCTGCCGCAGGCCGAGGACGTGCTGAAGCGCGTGCGCTGGCAAAAATTATTCTGCGCCGTCGTCAGCAATAAGAAGGGTGACAACCTGCGCAAGGAAATCGAAAAGATCGGTTGGGGCCATTATTTCGATGCCATTGTCGGATCCGACGATGCCGAGCGCGACAAGCCGTACACCGACCCGGTGCATCTGGCGTTCCAAGAAAGCCACGTTAAACCTAACAGCAGCGTCTGGTTTGTCGGCGACAGCGAGATCGATCTCGAATGCGCCATGAACTGCGGCTGTACGGCGATCCTCTACGGCGAACTGGCCAAAGCGCATGCCTCGTACACGCCTACCCATTACCAGGGTTTTCCTTATCATGCGCATGTGCACACACACGACGAGATGCTGAAGTTGCTCTAGCCGTTATGCCCGGCCGAGGCGATTTCTTGCTGTAATTTGATGAATTGACCGTCGG
The DNA here is from genome assembly GCA_964575095.1 of uncultured Rickettsiales bacterium. Lineage (GTDB taxonomy): Bacteria > Pseudomonadota > Alphaproteobacteria > Rickettsiales > SXRF01 > CAZNPA01. Next base: position 73,046 of record CAZNPA010000007.1, on the reverse strand, counting down.
ACAATAATTGTTTCCATGACCTGAGGCGCGCGGCGTATTCGCCGACGACGCGGCATACGGCGCGGTGGTGGTTGGAAATGGTTTCGATGTCCTCTTCCGGCGGCGAGCTGGCGGCGAAGGTGAAATCGGCAAAGCCGCGCCCGGCATAGCGGGCGAACGACAGCCCAGTTTGTTTTTCGGCGTCGATGACGGCGGTAATCAGGCACGATGCGGCGATGCGCGGAAAGAGGACGGTGCGCACGAGGGCATCGTCGACGGGTGTTTCACCGGCATTTTCCGGCGCCGATGACAGCTCTTCCTCGATCTGCTGCAACGCAGAAAGGTAATGCTCCAGCGCCATCAGCAAATTATCCTTATTGAGAGAGAATATCTCACTCCACAGCGTCACCCGCGACGCGCTGAGCCGCAGGAATTTTTGCAACGCAACGTCTTCCGGGTCGATGGTTTCTGATCCGATGGCGTCGCGCGCGGCATAGGCAAGGAGGTGAGGCAGATGCGAAATATAGGCGTAGATCCGGTCGTGCATCGCTGCCGGCATCGCTTCGATGCGGGCGCCCATGCCGACCCAAAAACTGGTGACGGCCTGCAGCACTTCCCTCGGCAGCGCTTCGTTTGGGGTGACGATGATGCGGCGGCGCTGGAATAAGGTGTCGCTGCCGTAGCTGATGCCGGAAAGCTCGCTGCCCGCCACCGGATGCGACGGCACGAAATTGGTATGCACCGGCAGGTGCGCGCCCATCATCTCCATGACCGCGTGTTTGACCGAAGCCGTGTCCATCACGATGGTGCCCGGCTGCAGGTTGGGCGCGATTTCTTTGGCAATCCGGCCGAGGCTGGAAGGCGGCGTGGCGATGATGACCAGTTGGCTGCCGTTGGCGGCTAATGCCGGATCGCGCACGCCGGTATCGATGAAATTATGCGAGCGCGCATAGGCGAGGGTGGTGTCGTTGTTGTCGCAGCCGACGATAAATTCCGAAAGGTGATGCTTGCGTACCGCCCGCGCTATCGAACTGCCGACCAGGCCGAGGCCGATGATGCCGATCTGGTCGAACACGATAGCTGCGGTCATGCCATGAATGCTTTTAAAAGCTCGACGATGGCGCGGTTATCTTTTTCCAGGCCGATGGTGATGCGCAGATGATCGGGCAGGCCGTAGCCGGCAACATCGCGCACGGTGAGGTTATGCTTGGTAAGGTAGGCATTGGCGGCTTCGGCGCTGTGCTTGCCGCCGGGAAATTTCACCAGCAGAAAATTGGCGATGCTGGGATGCACGGTGAGCCCAAGCGCCGTCAGTTCTTTCGCCAGCCACGGCCGCCATGTGCCGTTGAATTCACGGGCGGCGCGGGTAAAGGCGACGTCGCGCACGGCGGCGATGCCTGCCATTTGCGCCGGGCCGGAGACGTTGAACGGGCCGCGGATCCGGTTTAAGGCATCGATGATGTGCGCCGGCGCGTACGCCCAGCCCAGTCGCAGCGACGCCAGGCCGTAAATCTTCGAGAAGGTGCGCAGCATGATGACGTTGTTGCAGGCGTCGACCAAATCGCGGCCATCGTTGTAATCGGATTCGATGGCGTATTCGCAATAGGCGCTGTCGATCGCGAGCACGACGTGCGGCGGCAGACCGGCCTGCAATTTTTTCATTTCGTCTTTCGTCAGGTAGCTGCCGGTGGGGTTGTTCGGGTTGGCGACAAAAACGATCTTGGTGTGCTTGGTGACGTTCGCCAGCAGCGCATCGACATCCGTGCGCAGGTTTTTTTCCGCTGCCATCACCGTCGTGACGCCGAATCCCTGCGCGTAAATCTTGTACATCAGGAAGCCGTGGCGGCTCATCAATATCTCATCGCCATGCCCGGCATAGGCGTGCATCAGCAGGCCGATCAGCTCGTCCGATCCGGCGCCGCAGACAAGGCGTTCCGGCGGCAGGTCATACACCTCGCCGATGGCCTGGCGCAAATGCAGGCAGCTGCCTTCCGGGTAGCGATGCAGCGACGACGCGGCGTCGGCATAGGCTTTCACCGCCAGCGGGCTGGCGCCCAGCGGCGTTTCGTTGGCGGAGAGTTTGACGATCTCGGCACTGGGTTTGCCGCCCGGTTTCCCGGCGACATACGGCGCGATATCCATCACTCCCGGCTTAGGCTTTGGCAGAGTGTGCGGCATAAGCGATGGCAGGAGCGTTGGTGTTGAGGATGAGCGGCGTGGCGTAGGCGCCCAGGAAAACGATATTCTGAATCACCGTGCCGAGATCGGCCACCGCCGCTTTCATCGCCGCGTGTGACGGCGCGATGAATCCCTTGAACTCGATCAGGTGGCGGCGCGTGGTGGAAGAGGCGGGCGTCGAGATGCTGATCCACTGCGCTTCCAAGCCGGCTTTGACGAACGCCGTCTGCAGCCGGTTCTGGCTGAGGTTGTAATCGGTGTCGAGCACCAGCAGCGACCGGTCGTTTCCGGTTTCTTCCGGCGCGACCAGGCCAATCGCCAGCGCCATCGGAATAATGGCGCCCGGCGTGTTCTCATAGATGAACGGCACATGCGCAAAGACCTTCGGCGCCTGCGGGCTGGCGGGCATCAGCGCCGGCCACCATTCGCCCGCCGCGTCGTCATGCAGCGTCGGCACGATGCCGACCGAAGCCTTGCCGTCCATCACGTCGCCGATCACGCGCTTGATGTGCGGCTGGCGAATCACCGGCAGCGTCGGTCCGAAATATTCGCGCGCCAGCCAGTATAAAGTGTCGTTGCGGTCGGGCGTGTATACAGAAAGCGTGAGTGGGCTCTCGACGCAGGTGGAGCAGCCGATAAGGATGCGCCACATGGCCGCCGCCGCCGATGGGTTGAACGCGCTGCCCTCGAATTTCTGCATCACGCGCCGCACCATATCGGCTTCGCGGCCGGGCCGGATGTGGCATTGTCCCGGGAGCGCCTTATTTTTCAATGCGCCGACATTGGCGACGACGCCGGTACGCTCGATAATCAGTGAGATTATTTTATCGTCCAGCGCATCAATCTGCTGCCGTAAGGCGGAAAGTTCTGTATCATTCATAAGGGGCGTGGCTGATTATGGGAGGGGGCATAGTATCGTAATGTCGCCGCGCGTCAAGGAAACAAGGTCGTGTGAGCAAAGGAAAAACAGGAAACTATTAGTGAAAAATTATCTTTTTGCTCCTACATTACCCTTGGATTATTGTGCGTAAAAAGGAATCATGGCTAAGAATATCAATATCTTGCTGAAATCAAAGATTCTCGTCATCGTTATGATGGCGGTATTGTTTCTGCTCGGCCTGACGCTGCTCCTGCAAGGATTCATCCATACCGATTACTACCGCGCGCAAATAGAGCAACTGGTGAAAGACCGCACCGGCAAGGCGCTCAATATCAAAGGTGCCGTCAGCGTTTCGCTGGTGCCGATACCGACGCTCTATCTTACCGGCGTCGAGCTCAGGGATATCGGCAACGATAAACCGGCACCGACATTGACGGTGGACATCGTGCATATTCGCGCTGACCTCGGGTCGATTTTTTCCGGCGCGCCGCGCGCCGCTTCCATTATTTTAGAGCGCCCGGCGCTGGAACTGGACCGGCTGGACGATAACCGGATCCACTGGGACTGGCTGAACAGCGCATTTTTACAATCGATCACTCAGGCCTCGCCGCAATCGGTGTCGATCGCCATCAGCGAAGGGCAAATTCTTTACCGCAACCGGCGCACGGATAAAGACGTGGCCATCGACCATATCTACGCGCAAGGCGCTACCGGCGCCGAATCGAACATCAGCGGATCATTCTCAAGTTATGGTCATAGATTGCAGTTTGAAGCGAGAGCCAAGCCCCCCTCTGCCTCCGCGCCGCTTCCGGTCAGCGTAACGTTCTCTTCCGATAAAAATAATACGCTGCAGCTTGACGGCGCCGTTGATTTTTCGGCCGATGCGCCGCACGTTCAAGGCACATTCACCCTGACGCTGGAAAATATTCTGGATTGGACCAAACCCAAGGCGGAAGAGAAACATTCGCTGCTCGATCAGATCACCAATGTTTCCACACAGAAAGAAGAGAAAGACGTTTTTCTGCCGGTCAGTTTTTCCGGTCAATGGAACCAGACCGGCAGCGCCGCGCACCTGACTAACGGGCAGTTCACCGGACTTAACTCCGCCGCATCCGGCACGATGGACATTGAGTGGACGGATATCCCGCAAATCACCACCGCACTCAATTTCTCGGCGTTGGATTATGGCCAGTGGTCGATGTTGCTTGGCGCATTGCAGGCAGACGGCAACCTGTCACTGGCAGTCAAAAACAGCATGAGCCAGCAGGAAAACCCGCTGCCGAACGATATGGCGCTGAACCTGAGCCTGGAAGCGGACAAACTGTATGTCGGCGGCCAGACCTGGAATAAGGTGCAGTTATCACTGGGGCTCGACAAAGCCGTCGTCACCGTCAATAAATTCAACATGCTGCTGCCGGGCGAAGCGTCGCTGTCGCTGTTCGGTATTTTATCGCCGGGAAGCACCGGCGGGCTGCGTTTCGAAGGCAGCATGGAAACGCAAGGTCCCAACCTACGCCAGATGCTGACCGTGTTCGACGAATCGGCGATCGGCTTGCCCGAACTCGGATCCGGGAATTTTTCCATCCGTTCCAATCTGTACATTGCGTCCGATCAGGTGCGCCTGTCAGAGGCCAATGCCAAGATCAGTGATTTGCAGCTAAATGGCGGGCTGGTTGCTTATTTCGACGCCAATCCGCGCCTGGAAGCCGACGTCAAGCTGAAGGACATCAACTTCGATTATTTCCGCGATTCCTGGCGCAAGAAACAGGACAACAATCCGAAAGAGTTTTTCCTTAAATACGACAAAAGCGCCAACCTCAACTGGCTGAAAAAATTGCAAACCAATATTGATTTTCGGGTCAATGTCGAACACTTCACCTTCCTCGACCGTCCCGGCGACAGCGCATCGTTCCGCCTCTTTGCCAAGGAAGGCGAATTCGGCATTTACAACGTGCATATGTATTACCCGGGCGATACGCTGGAAGCCAGCTTCAGCCTCGACGCCAAAGGCGAGCAGCCGGTGGTCAACGTGCTGCTCAATACCAGCGTGCTCGATACGAAATATTTCAGCGCCAATCCGGACGTGCCGCCGCCTGCCGCCGCACCCGCGGACAAACGTTGGCCGGAGACTTTAATCGACATGGGATGGATGGACGGCATCAACGGCACGTTCGACATCAGCGCCGGCAAGATGCTTTATCAGGATAAGACGTTCACCAATCTGAAGCTGCGCGCCAAGCTCGAAAATAATGCGGTTACTTTCCAAAGCCTCCAGTTCAATTACTGGCAGGGAAAATGCAGCGTCAGCGGTTCCATTTACGGCGGTACCGTGCCCGGTATTTCCGTCGGCTTCACACTCTATAACGCCGAGCTGCAAGAGATGTTGCAGTCTCTCACCGGACGTGACAATATCGGCGGTAAGGTCAGCGTCAGCGGCACTCTGGTCACATCCGGCGTAAACTATCTGTCATGGATATCGCAGTCGAATGTGGAGCTGGTGGTCGCGGCGCGCGGCGTGAACGTGAATAATTTCAACGTGCAGGGCGTGGCTGATGCGGTGGCCGTATCCCGCACGGCGTCGGATGTGGTAAATAATGTCAATCTCGCCTTGGTTCAGGGATCAACCGAAATGTCCGTAGACGGCAACCTCAATATTAGAAACGGCGTGTTGCGCACGCCGGGCGTGACGCTTAAAACGGCCGCCGCCGTCGGCAACCTGACCGGCGAAATGAAGCTGGTGCCGTGGACGATGCAATTGTCGTCGCTGTACCAGTTCTCGGGCATGTCGTCGGAAACCGTGCCGACGATGACCATCCAGCTTTCCGGCCCGATCGGCGCGCCGGAGATGCAGGTCGATACGTCTTCGCTCGAAGCGTATGTCGCCAAACGCCTTGTCGGCAGCAGCGTGAGTCCGTAACGTTATGACCTTGCAACTCATCGCACGCGCGGCAGAAGTGAAACTGGTGGAGACGCTGAACGCCATCGAGGATCCGTCCGGCTGGCAGGCCATTCACTTCCATCTCGACCGCCTGCGCGAGGAATACAAAAGCGATTACCAGATAAAAATCGCCATCAATTTGATTACCGACCTGCTCAAGCCCTATGACGGCGGCATTTTCATGCTGGCTGACCGCGGCATCGTCTTGCTCTGCAACGGGCTGGAAAAAACTTTGGAGAACAAGCTCATCTTCCAGTTGCGCTACCTGTATATGGATGATCCGCTGGCCTATGCCGAAGGCGGCGATGAGAACCAGCATTTCTGCAGCGTCTACAATCTCGAGAAGGACTGGCGCGAATTTATGGATCTGGCCTCGAAACGCATGGCGCTTTCCGTACGGAAAACTGCCGTTGTCGGTGGCCGGGCAACCGCGAGGGTAGGGGCGGCCGCGGAAATAAGCCATCCTTCCACCGTCGTCGATTTCAGTTCAGCGCGCCTGCCTAATGTAGAGCAGGACATCCAACGCGCCGATTTATCGAAAGTCATCCGCCGGCAGCCGGTATGCGCTGTATTACCGGGCGGCGGCGTGCGTAAAGTATTTGACGAGCTTTATATCCACATCGCGCATCTGCGCCATTCGCTGAAAGCGGAAGTGGATTTTTTCAGCAACCGCTGGCTGTTCAAATACGTCACGCAATTGCTCGACGAGCGCGTGCTCGAATTCGTCGGCAGCAACGCGGCGGAATACCTGAACGCGCCGATCAGCCTCAACCTCAACGCGGCAACGCTGCTGTCGCAGGCATTCTCCGATTTCGATGCGCTGACGCCGCCCTCGACCAAAGTATCGGTGGTGATCGAAGTGCCGGTGGTCGACGTCTTTGCCGACATCACCGGATTCATTGTCGCCAGAAACGAGGTTCAGAAGCTGGGCTACCGCGTCTGCCTCGACGGGTTGAACACCAAGAGCTTCGTCAATATCGAACGCGATAAGCTGAAAGTCGACCTGCTGAAAATCCAGTGGAACGCCGATGCCGAAAGCGACCTGAAAACGGCCGAGAATCAGGAGCTGATGCGTGCCATCCAGGCCTGCGGCAACAAGCGCATCATCCTCTGCCGCTGTGACAGCAAGCAGGCGGTGGAATACGGCCAGGCGCTTGGCATCTCGTTGTTCCAGGGACGCTATATTGATGCGCTGCTGGATCCATCTTCGACTATCGAAAACTAATCCGTGCTAGCCGGCGTCATATATTCTTCCTCCACCTACATCCTCTGCGGCCTGATATTGTCGCTGGCATTTGGCCTTGCGGTAGGGAATTACGCCTGCAGCCTTGTGCACCGCCTGCCGCGTGGAAAATTGTTGCTGGATAAAACGCCCTATTGCGGCACCTGCGGCGCACTGCTGAAAGTCCCGGATTTATTTCCCGTCGTCTCGGCGCTGATGTTAAAGCACCGCTGTCGCTATTGCAACGCGCCGTTCCCAACCTCGCATACCTGGACGGAAGTGATTATCGGCGCGCTGTTCATGCTCGCCTTCCTGCGGTTTAATTTCAGTCAGGAATATATATTGATCGTGACGCTGGGCACGTTCCTGACAACGCTGGCGGCCATCGAAGCCAATGAGCGCATGCTGATGGTGAAAATATTATTATGCATCGCCATATTCGGCATGCTCTACCGCACGCTGGCCGACCATTCCATCTACGGATTCTTTATCGGCGGGTTTTCCGGCCTCATCATCGGCGCCGTGCTGCAATATAAGAAAATAAAACGCGTCGGCCACATCTACGTGCCGCCGCTGCTGGGGCAACTGCTGGCCGTGGGCGGCATCTGCGTCGGGTTTGCAAAACTGCCGCTGCTATTATTGGTATTTTCCGGATTTTATCTCTTGAGCCGGATATGGGAAAAGATTCCGATCACCGTGCCGTTCGGGCTGGCGGTGATGTTGGTGGTGATGTACGGATAACTATTCCACCGTTACGCTCTTTGCCAGATTCCTCGGCTGATCAATGTCGGTGCCTTTCAAGCATGCCACATGGTAGGCCAGCATCTGCACCGGCAGCGCGTAAAGCAGCGGCGTGATAAATGGGTCGGCCGCAGGCATGCACAGGCTGGCGCTGGCCATGTCGCCCATAGCGCTAATACCCTTCGCGTCGCTGATTAAAATAATCTTCCCGCCGCGCGCCGAGGCTTCCTGTAAGTTGGACGCGGTTTTTTCGAATAGCGCATCGCTCGGCGCCAGTACGACGACCGGTACTTTATCGTCGATCAGCGCGATGGGGCCGTGCTTCAATTCACCCGCCGCGTAGGCTTCGGCGTGGATATAGGAAATCTCTTTCATCTTGAGCGCGCCTTCCATCGCTAAGGCGAAGCTGACGCCGCGGCCGATATAAAGCATGTCGCGCGCGTGAGTGAGGTTCTCCGCCAGCGCCTGCACATGCGCATCGAGCTTCAGAATATCGTTCATCACATGCGGCGTTTCGAGCAGCAGCTGGCACAGCCGCCGGCGTTCCTCGGCGGCGATGGTCTTTTTCGCCTCCGCCAGCGCCAGCGTGAAACAGGCCAGCGTCGCCAGTTGCGTGGTGAAGGCCTTGGTGGAGGCGACACCGATTTCCGGCCCGGCATAGGTGTAAAACACGCCGCTGGCCTCGCGAGCGATGGTGCTTTCGGGCACGTTGACGATGGCCAGCGTCGGTTGCCTGGCCTTGGCCATGCGCAACGCCGCTAACGTATCGGCCGTCTCACCCGACTGCGAGATAACGATGGTGAGTCCCTTGCCGTCGATGATCGGCGAGCGGTAGCGGTATTCGGAAGCGATATCGACTTCGGTTGGAACCTTGGCCACCGACTCCAGCCAGTATTTGGCCACCTGCGCTGCGTAATACGACGTGCCGCAGGCGATAAGCTGTATGCGCTCGATGCGTTGCAGGTCAAACGGTAGCTTCGGCAGGCCGATGGTGAGATCTACCGGATTGCAATAGCTCTTGATGGTTTCGCCGACGACGCCCGGCTGCTCATGAATTTCTTTTTCCATGAAATAGCGGTAATTGCCTTTGCCGATGGCGGCGCTGCTATGTGCCGACTTCGTCACCGGCCGCGAAACTTCTTTTCCGGCGGCATCGTGGATGGTGACCTGCGCCTGCGTGAGTTCGACGATGTCGCCGTCCTCAAGGTAGCTGATGCTGGAGGTAAGGTGCGACAATGCCAGCGCGTCGGAGCCGAGATACATCTCGCCGTCGCCGTAGCCGACGGCCAGCGGCGGCCCTTGGCGGGCGCCCATTAATAGCCCCGGATGGTCGGCGAAAATAAATCCCAGCGCGAACGCGCCTTCCAGTCGCCGCACGGCTTTCGTCACCGCTTCCTGCGGTTTCAACCCTTGGTCAAGGTAATAGGTGACCAGCACCGGCACAGTCTCGGTATCGGTCTGGCTGGCGAAAGAATAACCAAGTTTCGTAAGCTCGTCGCGCAGGGTGCGGAAATTTTCGATGATGCCGTTGTGCACGACGGCGACTTTTTCCGTCGCATGCGGGTGGGCATTGATCTCGTTGGGCGCGCCGTGCGTCGCCCAGCGCGTATGGCCGATGCCGGTGGTGCCGGAAAGCGGCGAAGCGGCCAGTTGCTTTTCCAGATTGATCAATTTTCCCTGCGCACGCACACGGGCGATGCTGTTTTTCCCGACGACGGCAACGCCGGCGGAATCGTATCCCCGGTATTCGAGCTGTTTTAAGCCGTCGACCAGCAGCGAAACCACTTGTCTTGTGCCGGTTATGCCAATTATGCCACACATGGAAACGTACTATATATTTAGGAAATTTATGACGAAACAAATAGATAGGCGAATAGATAGCAATCTTTTGCGGCGATACAATAGTAAGTTGCAATTGAGCGGGTTGTATAGTATATTATCACTATAAACTAGGTAATATTTACCTAGTTTGGATATATAATAACTAGCTATGGTATATTGACAGGATTTGCTACTGCTTCAGGATGATACAAAATAAAAACTATGCAATAAAAGCTAGTTAGGCTAGAAAATAATGGTTGAATTTTTGGAGAAATTCTATAATGTTTTACCAATTATTAACCATTGAGTTTGCCGCACGGGCACATAAAAAGGGTAGGAAACATTATGGACAACCTCGGGCTCATTCATAGCGAACCTATGGCGCATACTCCCTCGACATCCTTCCCCTTATCTTCCGACGTAGAGCTTTCAGGTGATTTCCTGACGCGCAAATTCTCCCGCCCGCAACGCGAGCCGGAGCAGGTGGTCTATGAAATGACCCGCGACGCCGGATACCTGCACCAGTATTTCCGCCTGCGTCAAGAAATGTTCATCCATATCTGGGGACTCGAACATTTCAACGGCACCAAGGACGAATATGACGACCAGAGCGATATCATGGTCGCGCGCCGCGGCAACCACGTCATCGGCGGCTGCCGTCTGACGTTCCACAACGCGCATGCCTCCAACCGGCTGCCGATGGAGAAAAGCGATTTTGTTCTTGCCGAACATTTAAAGGACATACCGTTCTCCGACGTCACCTATGTCGAAATCTCCCGCATGGCCATCCTGCCGGAATTCCAGAACAGTGTCGTGTTGCTCGAACTCTCCCGCCAGCTTTTAAAGCGCGGTGCGGAAATGAAGGCTCGCTATGCTTTCACCCTGGCACCGACGACTCTGGCGCGTAACTATCGCAAGGCGGCAAGCCTGTTTGGCCTCAAATGGGAAATCAGGAACGACATTCAGGTGCCGGATCGCGAAGAATACGAAGGCATCAGGATGGTACTCTCGATGCTTGACCTGGCACCGGTCTACACCCCGAAATCCAAAACCGAAGTGGTCGGCGACAAATCGCTGGCCTCCGTTTAAGCCATCATTACAACGTCCAGAATAACTAGCCTCGTCGCCAAGCTGGGGCTGACGCTGGCCGCATTCTGGCTGGCGTTTCGCGGCATCGATTTCAGTAGTTTAAGCGCGGCATATGCTATGCAGCAGACCAGTGGCCTGATGCTTGCTGCCATATTGTTTCTGGTGCAGATCTTACTTGGTGCATTGCGCTGGCAGCTGGTGCTTTCGGTGTTGTCCACACCGGAACATCCGGGCCTTAAAAAACTCGACTCGTTCATCATTTTTTATATCGGCGTTTTTTTCAATAATTGTTTACCCGGCACGGTCGGCGGCGATGTCGTGCGCGCATGGATGGCAAAATCGGAACATGTGCCGCTGCAAACGGCGATTAATTCCGTCATCATCGACCGCATGATCGCGCTGGCGGCGCTGGTAATATTGGTGCTGCTTACCGTACCGAAACTGGGAACCTACCTCGATATCAATGCCTATTATGTATGGCCGTTGGTATTGCTGACGCTTGCTATCGGCTGGTCGGGTTTTATCCACGCTCCGCGCCTGCTGGCGAGGCATCAACATATTCCGCCGGTACGCTGGCTGCTCTATTTTCTGCAAAGTCTGCGCGCGCTTTTTTCCTATCCCAAGGTATCGACCATTTCCCTGATTTATGCCTTCGTTTCGCACCTCATCTATTGCCTGATCGGTTACGTGCTGGCGCAGAGCTTCGGCATCGACCTGACGTTGCTGCAATGCATCCTGTTTATCCCGCTGGTGGTGCTGGTGTCGATTTTGCCGATCTCTATCGGCGGCTGGGGCGTGCGTGAGGCAACGATGGTTGGAATGTTGGGCCTGGCCGGCGTGCCGTCCACCGCGGCGCTGATGATTTCGATCGAGTTGGGATTGATCAATATCGTCGCCAGCGCACCGGCGGCGGTTCTTTGGATATTCTATCGCCGTAAGTGATTAAGCAGCCTGCGGCAGCCGCAGCCAGCTGTATTTGCGCTCGGCCAGCGCGAACCCGCCGAACAGCAGCGCCGCATAGAACATATCGCCGAGCAACGTGTTGCGGAAGAAGGGCAGGGCGGCGGTGTAGCTTGCCATCATGCCTTCAAAATTCGCGGGATAAAGCTCGCCGTGCATCACGAGTGCGCAGTTGCTGATCAGGAAAAACAGCACCGAACCGGCCAGCACCGTGCCGACGACCGGCAGCGGCGAAATCCGCCCGCGCAAGGCGAACCCCAGGCAGACGATAACGGCAAAGGCAACATAGGTTACCCACATTTGCGAGTAAAATCCGATGACGGCATCGCTTAAAAACATCGCCAGCATCGGCACGGCGAATGCCAGCCATCTGCGCTCGAACTGGGCGCCGGCAAAAAGCGCCAGCGCCGCAATCGGCGTTACGTTAACAGGATGCGGCAGGATTCTTGAAACCGCCGCGGCGAGGATAATTAGCGAAAGCGTTATCAGGCGTTCCCTATTCATATATCTCCTTGATGCACTATGTATAAGGATGTCTAATATCCCAAAATGGCCGTTATGAAAACACTTTTTGAACAGCCCCGTTCCAGCACCGCGCCGCTGGCAGATCAGCTGCGCCCGAAAAAGATGGCGGAAATGATCGGCCAGGAGCATTTGCTCACCGAGCATCACATGCTGAAATCCATACTGGAAGGAGCGCCGCCGGTGTCGCTGGTGCTGTGGGGCCCGCCCGGCAGCGGCAAGACGACGCTGGCGCGGCTGATCGCCCAGGCCAGCCGCTACGAATTCGAGACGGTGTCGGCGGTGGCGTCCGGCGTTGCCGAGCTCAAGGAAATATTCGCCCGCGCCCGCGCGCGGCTTCAGGACGGCGTGCGCACGCTGGTCTTCGTTGACGAAATCCACCGCTTCAACCGCGCCCAGCAAGATGCGTTCCTGCCGGTAGTCGAGGACGGCACGATTATTTTAATCGGCGCCACGACGGAGAATCCCTCTTTCGAGATGAACGGCGCGTTGCTGTCGCGCATGCAGGTGGTGATCTTAAAACGCCTCGACGCCGAGGGCATGAAGCAATTGCTGGCGCGGGCGGAGAAGCATATGGGCAGGGCGTTACCGCTTGACCATGATGCGCGCGAAACATTAATCGGTATGGCCGACGGCGACGGCCGCGCATTGCTCAATTTCTGTGAGATACTGTTTGGGTATAACGCTAAGAAGCCCTTCGATTCAGCTGCGCTCACGCACTATTTGCAAAAACGGGCGCCGCTTTACGACAAGCGCCAGGAAGCGCATTACAATTTGATTTCCGCATTGCATAAATCGCTGCGCGGGTCGGATGTCGATGCGGCGCTGTATTGGCTCTCCCGCATGCTGGAAGGGGGAGAAGACCCGCTTTACATTGCGCGGCGGCTGGTGCGGTTCGCGTCGGAGGATATCGCTCTCGCCGATCCGCAGGCGCTGGTGCAGGCGCTGGCTGCCAAAGAAGCTTATGATTTCTTAGGCTCACCGGAAGGCGAGCTGGCGCTGGTGCAATGCGTGCTCTACCTCGCCACCGCGCCCAAATCCAATGCGGCGTATGTGGCGCAGGGCGAAGCGATGCGCGATGCCAAGGCGCACGGCTCGCTGATGCCGCCGATGCATATATTGAACGCGCCAACCAAGCTGATGCAGGACATCGGCTACGGCAAGGATTACGATTACGACCACAACGCCGAGGACGCCTTCTCCGGCCAGAATTATTTTCCCGACGATATGAAGCGCCGCCATTATTACCAGCCCGCCGAGCGCGGCTTCGAGCGCGAGATTGTCAAACGGCTTGAATATTGGCAAAAATTGCGCGAGAAGAAGCAAAAGGAGTAATTCATGGGTACCGAACTGCTGATGAGCTTCGTCATGCTCAGCCTGCTCGAAATCGTGCTGGGCATAGACAACCTCATCTTCATCGCCTTGGTGGCGGATAATTTACCGGAGAAGCATAGGAACCGCGCGCGCATTACCGGGCTTACGCTGGCGCTCGGCATCCGGGTGGTGATGCTCGCCAGCCTATCGTGGATCATGCAGCTTACCGAGCCGCTTTTCTCGGTGCAGGGGCATGAGGTTTCCGTCCGCGACCTGTTGTTGTTAGGCGGCGGGCTGTTCCTAATCGCCAAGGCCACGTTCGAGATGCACGCCGACATCGGCGGCATCGAGGAAAAACGCGCCATGGTCGGGAAAGCCACCTTGAGCGGCGCTATTTTCCAGATCGTCGTTATCGATTTCGTGTTCTCGTTCGACTCGGTGATCACCGCCGTCGGCGTCGCCAGCCATTTATGGGTGATGGTGGCGGCGGTCGTCGTCTCCATGATCGTGATGATTGCGATTTCGGGCCACATCTCGAAATTCCTGAGCGACTACCCGACGTTCAAGATGCTGGCGCTGTCCTTTATTCTCATGATCGGCACGGTGCTGGTGGCCGAGGGCATGCACGTCGAAGTGCCGAAACCTTACGTCTATTTCGCTTTCGGCTTCTCGATGTTCGTCGAGTTCCTCAACACGCTGGCCAGCAAGAAGAGAAAAAAACTGGCCAAACGCAGGAAATGACCATGCCGTCCGTACCCAAAGATTTCAACCTGCTGCCCACCGTCGATGAGAAGACGCTGCGTGCCGCCGTCAACGATTTCTTGAAAGCCGAGCCGCAGTGGATAGACCGCGCCATCGAGCACGATTTCGCGTTATGGAACCGGCCGCGGCGCGAGGTGGAAAAGGAATTGCTGCTCTACCAGGGGCTGCACGCCATCGCGCTGCACCGCAAGGCGCATGCGCTGTATAAGAAAGGAAAACGCGTCGAGGCGCGCCAGATTGGGCAGGCGGCGCGGCGCATCACCGCCGGCGTCGAGATACATCCCGGCGCCGTCATCGGCAAAAACTTTTTCATCGACCACGGCACCGGCATCGTCATCGGCGAGGCGGCCATCATCGGCGACGACGTGATGTTCTACCACCGCGTGACGCTGGGCAGCGACGGGAAGCCGCTCCCCAAAGGCCAGCGCCGCCATCCCAAGCTCGGCGACCGCGTTGTCGTCAATACCGGCGCTGAATTATTGGGCGCCTCGACCATCGGCGATGACGTCCTGATTGGCGCCGGTGCTAAAATTATCGGCAATGTGACCGTCGGGAAGGGCGCGCGCATCGGCCCCGAGCTGGTCATTAGAAAAAACATACCCGATAAGGCGACGGTGATCGGCTACAATCCCGCGACGTTTGATTTGGTGTTTCGCTGATTAGCGCAGGGCGTTTTCTAGATCGCCGATCAGATCATCGACATTTTCGATGCCCACCGAAAGGCGGATCAAGCCGTCCTCGATGCCGACTTTTTTACGCACGTCGGCGGGGATGGAAGCATGCGTCATGATGGCGGGATGCTCAATTAAACTCTCGATGCCGCCCAGGCTTTCCGCCAGCGTGAAGATTTTGCAGCGCGACAGCATGCCGGTTGCCGCCTTGACGCCACCTTTGACGACGGCCGAAATCATGCCGCCGCCGGCGCGCATCTGTTTTTTGGCCAGCGCGTGCTGCGGGTGGCTTTTAAGCCCCGGATAAATCACGCGCTCGATTTTGGGATGGCGTTCGAGCCACTGGGCGATGGCAAGTGCGCTCGTGCAGTGCCGCTCCATGCGCAGGCCCAGCGTCTTTACGCCGCGGTGAGCAAGGAAGCTATCAAACGGGCCGGCGATGCCGCCGACGGAGTTTTGCAGGAAACCGAGGCGCTCGCGGATTTCTTTGTCGTTTCCGGCGACGGCGATGCCGCCGACCATATCTGAATGGCCGTTTAGGTATTTCGTCGCCGAATGCATCACCACGTCGAAGCCAAGCTCCAGCGGCCGCTGGTTCCACGGCGTAGCAAAGGTATTGTCCGCCACTGTAATCAATTTATGTTTGCGCGCGATGGCGGCCACGGCTTCCAGATCAACCAGCTTCAGCAGCGGATTGGTTGGCGTCTCCGCCCAGACCATACGCGTATTTTTCTTGATCGCCGATTTCAGTTTTTCCGGCTTGGTCAGGTCGACGAACGAGAATTCCAGCCCGGCGGATTGTTTGCGCACGCGCTCGAACAGGCGGTAGGTGCCGCCGTAAAGGTCGTTCATGGCGACGACGTGCGAGCCGGACGGCAATAATTCCAGCACCGTTGCCGCTGCGGCCATGCCGGAAGCGAAGGCAAATCCGGCGCTGCCGCCCTCTAAATCGGCGACGGCGCGCTCGTAGGCGAAGCGGGTCGGGTTGTGGCTCCTCGCATAATCGAAACCCTTATGCACGCCGGGGGATTCCTGCGCGTAGGTCGAGGTGGCGTAAATGGGGGTGATAACGGCGCCGGTGGCGGGATCGGCGCTTTGTCCGGCGTGGATGGCGCGGGTGTCGAAGCCGAGGTCTTTTTTGCGTGTCATGCGTGTCCCATCCGTTTGCGTAGATATTGCAAGAGGTCGATGGGTGTAATTAGCCCGAGGAATTCACCTTTGTCCATCACGATGGCGATCATGCCCTGCTCGAAAATCGGCGGCAGGCTCTCGATGCCGTCTTTAGGGCCGATGGTCACCAGTTTTTTCGTCATGGCGTCGGCGACGGGGATAGTGAAGCCTTTGGGGTTGCTCATCACCGCGAGCAAGATGTCGGTTTCGCTCAAGAGACCAATCAGCTTGCCTTCCTCGATCACCGGCAGTTGCGATACGTCGTACATCTTCATCTTGCGGTAAGCGCCGGCGAGGCTATCGGTGGGCGGCACGGTGATGGCGTTCTTCTTGGTATGCGGCCGCGTGATGAGGTCGCGCAGATCGTGCGTTTCTTCGCGCGTGATCATGCCGTGGTCTTCCAACCAGAATTCGTTGTAAATCTTCGAGAGGTATTTGTTGCCAGAATCGCAGACGAACGAGACGACGCGTTTTTTGGTTTTCTGTTCGCGGCAGAACCTGAGCGCCGCCATCAGCAGAGTACCCGACGATGATCCGCAGATAATCGCTTCTTTCTTGAGCAGCTCGCGCGCGCAGGCGATGCTCTCGGCGTCGGTGACGGTATAGGCATGCTTGACGAAATCAAGCTCGCAATTCTTGGGTATAAAATCCTCGCCGATGCCTTCGACCAGCCAGCTTCCGGCCTCGATCATCTCGCCGGTGTTGATGAAAGGCGCCAGCACCGAACCTTTGGGATCGGCCAGCACCATTTCGGCTTTGGGTGCGACTTTGGCAAAGAAACGACCCAGACCGGTCAGCGTGCCGCCGGAACCGACGCCGCAGACGACAGCGTCGACTTTATGTTCCATCTGCTCCCATATCTCCGGGCCCGTGGTGCGCTCGTGCGCGATCGGGTTATGGGGATTCTCGAACTGGTTGACGTATATGCCGCCTTTTTCCTTGGCGATGCGTCTGGCCATGTCCTGATAATATTCGGGGTGGCCGATGCCGACGTCGGAGCGCGTCATCAACACCTCGGCGCCCATCGCTTTCAAATGAAAGATTTTTTCCTGGCTCATCTTGTCAGGGATGACAAGCGTGAGCTTATAGCCCTTCTGGCTTGCCACCAGCGCCAGCCCCAAACCGGTATTGCCGGCGGTCGCCTCGACCAGCAGGCCGCCGGGTTTCAGGCTACCGTCTTTCTCCGCCGCTTCGATCATGGAAAGCGCGATGCGATCTTTAATCGAGCCACCGGGATTATGGCTTTCAAGTTTTAAGAACAGTTCGCACGGGCCGGTGTCGATGTGCGTCACCTTCACCATCGGCGTGTTGCCGATCAATTCCAGGACGTTTTTCGCGGCGACGGTCATGCGGAACACACACGCTTAAGAATGGCGCACCCGGAGCGATTCGAACGCCCGACCTCCAGATTCGTAGTCTGATGCTCTATCCAGCTGAGCTACGGGTGCTTTTTGGGATTTCTCCCATTGCGACGGAGGCGGCAACGTAGCAAATTATCGTGAAATGACAAGGCTTTTATCCGCCGCTACCGGCAAAAGGGCGTCTAGCCTTGACGCGCTTTGAAGCGGGGGTTCTTTTTATTTATGACGTAAACGCGGCCTTTTCTGCGCACGACGCGGCAGTTTTTATCGCGTTTTTTGGCCGATTTTAAAGAACTCAGTACTTTCATAACCCTTGCTTTCGCTCGAAATGAGGCGCTTTTCTAGCCGATTGCCGACCGCCCGTCAACCTAATTTTCCTTCCACCGCCACCGAATCCGTGCATCTGGCGAGCCCATGCGTGGTTTTTTCCCAGAAATGCGGGTTTGCCACCAATTGCCATAGCGCCTTATAGCTTGCGATCGAATGCAGGACCAGATAAAGCGGGTACAAAAGCCCTGCCTGCAGCAGCGGCCACCTGTTTTTTCGGTACAGCAGGGCGCTATACAGAGATAAATACCAGTGGGTCAGAATGTTGAATGCGAGGTTTGCGGCCGTAATCCAGGCCAGCCAGGCCGGAAATTCCACCTGATGGATGGCTGCGAGTTTCCCCAGCCACAGCAATGACAGCGCCCACACCACCGGCGACGTCAGGAACGTAAAGCACGCCAGTCCGACGAAGAACTGAAAGCCGATAAATCCCTTGGGACCCAGCGTGCGCCACAACTGCTGCGGGCGGCGCATATGCACCAACCAGGTTTGCATATAGCCTTTAATCCAGCGCGAGCGCTGCCTGATCCACGGCATGCTGCGGTTGGGGGCCTCTTCCATCGTATAGGAATCGATCATGCGCGTGCGCAGCCCGAACGCCGAAAGCCGTACGCCCAGATCGGCGTCCTCGGTGACGTTGTAGGGATCCCACTCGCCCAGTTCTTTCAAACGCGCCAACGCGATATGGTTGCTGGTGCCGCCCAGCGGGATGGGGATATCCAGCCGCTCCAGCGCGTAAAGCATGAAGTGGAAGAGGATGGTGTATTCGAGCGAGAAGAAACGCGTCAGCAAATTGTCGTTGGCGTTGTAATAATTAAGGCGCGCCTGCAGGCAGACGATATCCTGAGGCAGGCTGCGGAACGCCGCCACCGCCTTTTTAAGCTGCTGCGGTTCCGGCCGATCGTCGGCGTCGTAAACGGTGACGTATTCCCCACGCGCGAACTTGAGCGCATAGTTGCAGGCTTTGGGCTTGGTGCGCGGCTCGCTGGGCGGCACGCGGATGATGTCGAAATGATAGCAGGGCCTTAGAGCCAGCGCTGCCGCCAGCGTTTCCTTGTCGTCCGCCTCCAGCACCAGCTTGATGTCGAGTTTCGACGCCGGATAATCCATCTGCTGCATGGATCTCAACATGCCGGGCAGGCTGGCTGTCTCGCGGTACATCGGGATCAATACGGTATAAAGCGGCAGGGTGCGGTCGTCGGGCAGGGGAATTTCCTGCCGCTGCCGGCGTGACACGACAATACCGGTGGTGAATACCAGCAATTTAAACAGCATGGTCAGCGTATAGGTGACATGGCAAAGAATGATGAACACCAGCGCGGCATATATCGGCATCCACGCCATGGCAGCGATGGCAAGAGTGATCGCTCCCAGAAACATCTGTTGCTGATGCTGCGAGAACATGAAGCGTGCCGAGGAAACAGGCTGGTGCTGCCACAGCGCATTACGGCTTTTTTGCTCCAGGCTGCCGCTGAAGAATTTTTCTACCGTGCGGCGGATGTCGAACGGTGAGGTGATGACCAGCCGTGTTTGATCATTGAAATTTTTTCTCACCCAGGCCAGCACATGATCGGAAATTTCCGCGACCGCCACCGTGATAACGTTGCCTTCCCGCCTCCAGGGCAATGCGCGCAGGTGCAGGTAGGTTTCAGCCTGACTGGCAACCAGAAGCGACGCATCGGGCGGATCCGTCAATAGGTTGACGAACGAAAGATCATGCTGCTCGGCCACCGCCTCATAGAGAGAACGGTAATCCGCCAGCCCCTCGCTGATGGCAATGTCACCCAAGCGACTGCCGCTTTGCTCCTGTAACCGCAGCATGCGATCCAGATTCGGTTGATCCAGCATTTTTCGCTGGCATAGTAATTCGCCTAGTTTTCTGTGCGGCATTAGAAACTCTGCCATAGTGAAACCGTTAAACCGCCGCCGCCGCCGGTATTTTTCCCGGCGACATGACTGAACATGCCGCATTGTAGGGAAATTTTTTCATTGAATTTATAGACGGCGGAAAGCTGCAATTTAACAAGGTCGTAATCATCCGCCGGCGACAGGGTGAACATGGGCATCTGCATGGTGCCGCGGCGCCGGGTGATAAATACCTGCGGCATCGCCATCCAGTTCGGCGTCAGGCTGTAGCCCAGCGTTCCTGCCAGCCGTATCTGATCCTGCGGCGCGCCGAAGCGATAGCGGTAGCCGATGTCGATATCGGCGAAATGGTGCAAATCTCCGCTGCCGAAACCATAACCGAACAGGAATCCAAGTCCGGCATCTGGCGTGCTGCTGCCCAGCCGGGGATAAACCGCAGGCGAGGTGGGGCTGGGGAGTTTAACCATCGGCTCGGTGGAGACGACGAACCCATCCTGCTGCCACAGGCGTTTTCGTATAAAAAATTCGCTGTCGCCGGGTCCCCGGTGCCAGAATCGTCCGAACAATACATCCTGGTCGGCATATTGGTACGACAAACTAGCGCCGATGGTGACGCCATCGAAGAGGCCGTATTCGATATAAGGATTGAATTCGAGTTTACGGTACAGCGGTTGCGATTGTCGGCGTCCCCGATTATCGAAATAGCTTTCGGTGGCGTAAGCGGAACTACTATAAATGATCTGGCCGTGGCCGGGTGGCTGCGTCCATGCTCCGGCGTAGGCTGCGTTGCAGCCGGATATCAGATGCCAGATGACGGATGCCAGAAGGATTCTTGACATCGGACATCTGATTTTTAGTGAATCTTGCGTTCGATGTCGGCCAGCGCCAGCTTTATCAGGTCTTCCTGCGTCAGTTTGCCGACATGGTTGGTGATGGCGGCGCGCGCGGCGGCCAGCGCGATATCGACGACATGGTTGCGCACGTCCTGTATTGCCTGCGTTTCCTCGCGGGCGATTTTTTCCAGCGCCTGCTTCATGCGTGAATCGAGGAGATCTTTCAATTCCCGCTCCGCCTGTTTGTTTAACAGCGTGGCGTCTTCACGCGCCTTGGCGAGCATGGTTTCGGCTTCTTTCAAATATTCCGCCTGCTTCTTTTTATATTCCGCCAGCACCGCTTCGGCTTGCTCGCGCAGCGTGCGCGCGTGGTCGAGTTCAGCCTTTATCTTGGCCGAACGCTGATCGAGCGCGCCGGTGATGAAGGCGGAGACTTTCTTGTAGCCCAGCGCCACCATGGCGAAGAAGGACACGGCTACCCAGAATTTCGGATCGGAAAGGAAAGATTCCTGCACGGGTTCACCTGTTGAAAGATTTGAGGACGTCGTTGACGATGGACTGGATACGGTCGTTGGCCAGCGGTTGTTTCGTCAATTTCTCGACGATCATGCCCGCAAGCTCGACCGAGGCCGGCGTCAATTCCTTGACCAACGCTGCTTTCTTGGCGGCGATTTTTTTCTCCGCTTCGGAAAGTATACCGGTGACCTGATTGTCCATGGCTTTTCCCGCTTCCTCGGCCTTGGTTTTATGCATGGCCGCGGCATCGTTCAGGAATTTTTGCGCGCCCGACCGGGCTTCGGCCAGCGCGCGCTCATAGTCCTGACGCGCGCGATCGGCGGCGCCGGTCATCTGTTGCGCGCGGTCGAGATCGGACGTTACCGTCTGCTGGCGGCGGGCCATGATCTCCATCAGCGGCGGCAGCGCAAAACGTGACAGCATCACGTACAGCGCCACGAACGCTACCAGCAGCCAGAACAGCTGCGAAACAAACCAGGTGGGGTCAAGTTGCGGCATCGTTTATCCGAAGATGAGAACGAGCGCGAGCACCAGCGCGAACAAGCCCATCGCTTCCGAGAGCGCCATGCCCAGGAAGATATAGATCTTGAATTTGCTTTCGGCGCCTGGGTTGCGGGCGACGCCGTTGATGGCGGCGGCGAAAACCGTACCGACGCCGATGGCGGCTCCGAGCAGACCGGCGGCCATGAGACCGGCGGCGATGTATTTAGCGGCAGCGACTTCCATAGTGTAGTTCCTTTCGTTGATTAAAGTTTAGTGTAAGTGAAGAGCATCGTTCAGATAAACGCAAGTGAGAACTGTAAAAACATACGCCTGCAAAATGGCGATGCCGATTTCAAAGGCGGTGAGTGCGACCAGAAACGCCAGCGGCAGCCAGCCGCCGAGTAATCCCATCATGACGACGAAACCGGCGATGACCTTGAGCATGGTGTGCCCGGCCATCATGTTGGCGGCAAGACGGACGGAAAGGCTGACCGGCCGCGTGAGGTAGGAGAATATCTCGATCGGGATCATCAGCGGCGCCAGCCACAGCGGCGTGCCGTGCGGCAGGAAGAAATGCGCGAACTTGAACGGGCCGTGTTTGACGATGGCCAGCACGGTGCAGAACAGGAAAATACCGATCGCCATGGCGAAGGTGACGATGATATGGCTGGTGACCGTGAACGCATAGGGCAGCATGCCGACCATGTTGGCGAACAGGATGAACATGAAGACGGTAAAAATCAGCGGGAAATATTTTAGCGCTTCGGGTCCAGCGATGTCACGCGTGGTATCGTGGATGAACTGCACCAGTACCTCGGCCATCGATTGCGTGCGGCCGGGGATCAGCTGGCGGTTGCGTATGCCGAGATACATCAGGAGGCCGACGGCGGCGATGGAAATAAACATCCACAGCGAGGCGTTGGTGAAACTGACGTCAAAATGCCCAAGTTTGAATGGTGCGATCGAATGCACCTCGAACTGTGCTAAAGGGCTATGGCCGTGACCTGCTTCCGACATTTAAGGACTCGTTATTTTTTGACCTGCCTCATATAAATAAATTTTGCGGGGAGTGCCAGACATTTTTTGATATTTAATCATCTTTTTCTGTGGATATTTTTTGCGCTTCCCGCCACAGGTTTCTAAACCCGGCGGCGGTGCCGAGAAAGAAGCAGAGGATGAAAAAGACGGGCATCGTGCCCAGCCAGTGGTCCAGCCCATAGCCGACGAGGCTTCCCACCGCCACGCCTGCCATCAGCTCCACCGCCAGCCGCATGGCAAACCCTACGCCTTGCGAGGAAGAAGCCGAATCGCGCGCATCCGGACGGGCGCTACCCTGCGCTTTATCGATCCGCTGCCGCAGCGCTTTCAGGGAGTCGTCATCACCCATTTAGCGCAGCATATTGCCGATGGATTTCGCTACGCCGGGGTGTTTTTGCACTTCCTCGAGCTTGGCGTCGATGAATTTGGAAATAGATTCAAAAGAATGTTCTCCCGAATAGACCTCGCCGCCGATGAAGATATACGGCGTGTGCGGTATTTTCAGCTCATCTGTCGCCGCTTTCTTGACCTTGAGCACGCGCATCTCGCGGGTGGTGTTGCTCATGCAGCCCATGAATTGCTCATGGCTCAGGCCACCGACCGCAGCAATGGTTTCGAGGCCGGCCATGTAGTTATTGTCGAACGCCCATTTGTTTTGCGCATCGAACAGCACTTTGGCGAACACGTAATATTTGGCCTTGTTCTGGTTACCGACGCAATCAAGCAGCACGGCAGCCTTCAGTGCCGGCTCGTTAAGCGGAAACTGGCGCAGGATGTAACGTACTTTGCCGGTATCGATATATTTTTTTTCCAGCTCCGGCATGACGGTATTGGTAAAATGCGCGCAGTGCGGGCAGGTCATCGAGGCGTATTCGACGATGACTATCGGCGCATCCTCTTTGCCCATGACAAAATCGTCCTCAAGCGGCGCGCGGTTGATAAGCGATGAGGTGGATACGCCGCCGCTGTCGCGCAGCATTTTCATGTTGGGTTCTGCCGCCATATCCGTTGGCGCCGGCTTGGTCGGCGCCTGGTAGACCGGTGCCGGCGACTGCTGGGCATAAACAGTGATGCCGATGCCAAGTGCGGCGGCCAAAGAGACGATGACGATGAAATGGCGCATGAATATCCTCTGAAATAAGTGAGTCTTAATTATATTTGCCGCTGAAGGAATTGGCAAGCGATTGCAGCGCCGCCTTGAGTTCGGGATCGTTGACAGCATCGGCTGCGAGCACGGAGCTTTCGTCCAGCACGACGGCAGGCGGGGCGGCGGTGGGCTTAGCCGCTGCCGGTTGGAAGCCGTGGCTGATGGCGATGCGCGTGACCGCCTGATAACCGAAATAAATATTGAGCCGCTCTAAAATCACCGGCTGCATGTGCTGCATTTCGAGCGCGAATCCATTTTCAACCGCAATCGTCAGCGTGCCGCCGGTCTTTACTCCCGGCGGGAAGGATATTTTTTCCGGTGCGCAGTGGTCGGCCAGCGAATCACCGACGATGCGCCGCCAGTCGGTAAGGAGCTGCGTTCCCGCCAGCCCGCGCGATTTAAACAACGGGCGCGTCAGCGGTTCGACGATTTTTGCCAGCGTTTTCGGGAAGAGGCTCATCCGGTTGTCCTCTCATCTTCCAGCAGCACCCGTATCGGCGCGAAGCTTTTGCGATGATGCGCAGTGATGCCGTGCAGGGCCAGCCCTTTTTGATGTATGGCCGTTCCGTAACCGGCGTTTTTCTCCCAGCCGTAATGCGGAAATTCACGCGCCAGCTCGGCCATCATGCGGTCGCGGGTGACTTTGGCGATGATGCTGGCGGCGGCGATGGAAAGGCTTCTGGCGTCGCCGCCGATGACGGTTTCCACGCGGCAGGGCATGTCCGGCGCGCGGTTACCGTCGATAAGGGCGATGTCCGGCATGACTGGCAGCGCCAGCAGCGCCCGTCGCATCGCCAGCATGGTGGCGCCCAAGATATTGAGTGCGTCGATTTCCTCGACCGAGGCGATGCCGACGCCGGTTCTGGCGCATGATAAGATTTTGCCGAAAAGCGCCTCGCGTTTCCCCGCCGACAGTTTTTTGGAGTCATTGATGCCTGCGGGCAGTTGCGCCGGATTTAATATCGCGGCGGCAGCCACCACCGGCCCAGCCCACGGCCCACGGCCCGCCTCGTCAACACCAGCGACAATGCCGCCGTGCGTATCTTCTAGAGAGAGATTAGGATATCCGAGCATGGTAATGAGTAATAGGCATTACCTCTTGAATGGCAAGGGAAGAGTAACCTATTACCCGGCCTGGCCGAGGGACATGCGCGACGCCACGGGCGTGCTGGTGCTGTAGTTGGGCCAGGTGCCTTTAATGAGGGCGGCGATCGAGCGGTTGGAATCGCCGGCCAGTTCCGAATACATCCAGTAATTGGTCATCACCTGCATGATGTAGGCGCGCGTTTCGCCGTAGGGGATGCTTTCGATGAAGAGAAGCGGGTCGGCCTGACTGAATTCGCGTTTCCATTCCTGCAATTTTCCTGGGCCGGCGTTATAGGCGGTCAGCATGTAAATCAGGTTGCCGTCGACCAGCGCGTTGTCCAGAAGGTGCAATACATAGCCCTGTCCCAGCGCCAGATTAGACGAGGGATCGCTGGCGTTATCTTTATGCGCACCGCTGATTTTTTGCATCATTGATGCGGTTTTCGGCATCAGCTGCATCAAGCCCATCGCGCCATCGGGGCTGACGGCGGTAGCGCGGAAACCGGATTCCTGCCGCGCCAGCGCAAAAAGCAGCGACGGATCGATCTTGAAGCCGTTTTTGGGCTGCCAGTGTGGAATGGGATAGAGGGCGAAATCGAGCGAATGGTCGGACGCGCGTAATTCTTTAGCCATGCTGATCTGCACCGAGGCCAGACGCAGTTCACGCGCCAGCGCCAGAAGGCGCAGCTTGTCCTGCTCATCCGCCTGCGGGAAGGCGACGCGCAGCTCGCGCTCGGCGATATCGCTGGCGCCCACCTGTGTCAGCGCCACGGCGCGGCGGACGGTGGGATCGCCCGTCAGCGTCAGGACGTCGCTTTCATCCAGATCGGAAGATTGGTTGCCCGCCGTCAGCGCTATGCCGAGTTGCTTGCGGGCGATGATGCCGTAGAAGCTGTGCGAATCGGTGGCGGCGCGGCGCAGGTATTTTTTGGCGTCGATAGGATCGTCGATGGCGACGAGGGAACGGTAGGCCCAATAGGCTGCTGCCGTTCTTTGCGCCGAAGATAAGGCGGTATTATCGCTCAAATTGACGAAGATCGCCGCCGCTTCGGTTTTTCTGCCGGCGCTCCAGGCCTGAATGCCACGCTGCCAGTGGGCGGCCTGATCGGTGCTGGCGAAGCGCAGGTTAAGCGCGCCGTTGCCATAGCCGGACAGCATGGCCGGTTTGCGTATGGCGGGCAGGGCGTCCTTGGGCGCCGAGGCCAGTGCCAGATCATAGATGGCGGTCGTTTGCGGGTGGTCGCCGTAACGGCTCAACCAATCCGTAAGCTGGGCGGAGGTGGGCTGGTAACGGTGGCTTAAATAACGGTCGGCCAGCACGTGCCCCATGAGGAGCGGGTCTTTGACCTGACGGATGGCGGCATCGGCCTGCTTCCAGTCGCCGTTCTTCTGCGCCTGGAAAATATTCTGATAGAGCTTGCGGTCGGAACTGGACAGCATGGAGGGAACGGCGTCCGACTGGTAGGCTTCTACGGTATCGCCCGGTATGGCGGACGGCGTGGTGCCATGGCCGAACCACATGAACCCTGAAAGCAGGGCCACCGGCAGCAGCAACACGATATACGAATTCTTAACCATAGGCGTCCTTTTAAGTCATATTACCATGACCGGCAAGCGCCAAATGTGACATTTTGGTTAAATTTTTATCGTGAATATATATATTACAATAGGTTAGATATTGGCCTTTAGGAAGGCTTTTGCCATCAGCATGTCATTCCAGGCTAGTTTTTTGGCTGATGGCTGACGCATGAGATAGGATGGATGGTAGGTAAGGAGGGTCGGCAGCGGCCGGGTAAGGTAACTATTGGTGTATTCATAGAGCTGGCCACGCAGCCGGGAGATGGATTGCTCTTTTTTGAGCAGGGTCGTCGTTGCCGTGCCGCCGGACAAAATCAGCAGTTTCGGGTTGATAAGGGCGATGTGCTTTTCGACGAACGGCAGGCAGATCGCGGTCTCTTCCGGGCTGGGCTGGCGGTTTCCCGGCGGGCGCCAGAACACCGTATTGGAGATATAGAGGTTTTCGGCGCGCGTCAGGCCGATGATGGCCAGCATTTTATCAAGCAGCTGGCCGCTGGGACCGCAGAACGGGATGCCCTGGATATCTTCCTGCGCGCCCGGAGCCTCGCCGATGACCATCACCCGGCAGTTGGGATTGCCGTCGGCAAATACCGTTTTATTGGCGTCTTTCTTAAGCGCGCAGCCGTCGAACTCGCTGACGGCTTTTTTTAATTCCTCCAGCGTTGTGCATTGGTCGGCCAGTATCCGCGCCGTCGATTGGGCGACTTGTAAGGAAGAGGGATTGGGCATTGGGGCTTGGGGTTTGGGAGAAATAATTTTGGGCGCAGGTTTGGTTTCAAGTTTAGAGGGAGTTTTTTCCACAGTTTTATTTTCTTCCCTAATCCCTAATCCCGAATCCCTAATTCCGAAACGGTCGACCGGCGTTTCACCGATGGCTTCATCGGCGCCCATGTCGATATGCCATTGCAATAATGTTTTCTTGTTCATAAACATATTATATAGTCCATGGAAAATACGGAGGCCACAGGAAATGACAAGCGCCGATAGCATGAATTATGATGTCGTCATCGTCGGCGGCGGCCCTTCCGGCCTTGCGGCAGCCATCCGCCTGCGCCAGCTTTCCATCGCTGCCGGGAAAAATGTCAGCGTCTGCATCCTCGAAAAAGGCTCGGAGATTGGCGCGCATATCTTATCGGGCGCCGTGATGGAGCCGCGCGCCATCAACGAACTCTTGCCCGACTGGCGGCAAAAAGGTGCGCCGATTACGGTGGAAGTCACCGCCGACCGCTTCGTATTCCTGACCAAAAAGAAAGCTTTCCGCCTGCCGACGCCGCCTTCCATGAAGAACCACGGCAATTATATCGTAAGTCTGGGCGGCGTTTGCCGCTGGCTGGGACGCGAAGCTGAAAATCTCGGCGTGCAGATATTCCCCGGATTCCCTGCCGCCGACTTTATCGTCGAAAACGGGCGCGTCGCCGGCGTCGTCACCGGCGAATTCGGCCGCGGCAAGGATGGCAAGGAAAAATCCGGCTACCAGCCCGGCGTCGAGATACGCGGAAAATATACGCTGCTGGCTGAGGGCTGCCGCGGTTCTTTATCCGAGCGTCTGATGAAACAATTCGGCCTGCGCGCCGGAGCCGATCCGCAGACCTATGGCCTCGGTATCAAGGAAATGTGGGAAGTCCCGCCGGAAAAACATAAGGAAGGATTGGTCACGCATAGCGTTGGCTGGCCGATGGACAGCCGCACCTACGGTGGCTCGTTCATGTACCACCTCGACAACAATCAGGTGGCGATCGGTTTTGTCGTCGGCCTCGATTACGAAAATCCCTACCTCGACCCGTTCATGGAATTCCAGCGCTTCAAGACGCACCCTTATATCCGCCAATATCTGGAGGGCGGGCGTCGCATATCCTACGGTGCGCGGGCACTCAACGAAGGTGGGTTCCAGTCCATCCCCAAGCTCGATTTCCCCGGCGGCGCCATCATCGGCGATTCGGCCGGATTCATGAACGTGCCCAAGATCAAAGGCTCGCACACGGCGATGAAATCCGGCATGCTGGCGGCGCAGGCGGCGTTCGACGCCTTGCAAAAAGGCGACGGCGCCGACCTCAGCGCCTACCCGAAAGCGCTCAAAGAAAGCTGGGTGCACGATGAATTATATAAGGTGCGCAACATTCGCCCGGCGTTCCATTTCGGGCTGATTCCCGGCCTGATCTATGGCGCGCTGGATACGTTCCTGTTCTGGGGCCGCGCGCCGTGGACATTCCATCACAAGCCCGATCACCTGTCGCTGAAACCGGCAGCAGAGTGCAAAAAAATCGATTATCCCAAGCCGGACGGCGTACTTGCGTTCGACCGCATGTCGTCGGTGTTTTTGTCGAGCACCAACCACGCCGAAGACCAGCCGGCGCATTTGACGCTGAAAGACGCCAAAGTGCCGATCGAACTGAATTTGAAGGAATACGCCGCGCCGGAGCAGCGCTATTGCCCGGCTGGCGTGTACGAGATCGTGTCGTCGGCGTCGATGTCCAAGCTGCAGATCAACGCGCAAAATTGCGTCCACTGCAAAACCTGCGACATCAAAGATCCGACGCAAAACATCCTCTGGAAAACCCCAGAAGGCGGCGGCGGGCCGAATTATTCGAATATGTGATTAGCCCTAAGCCGCGACGTTCTTATACGCCACCGGCAGTTTGGTGTTTTTGTCGATGACGAGGCTGCCGTCTTCGTAGGCGGCGGCGATGTATTTGCCGACGCCGCGCTGGATGAACAGCACCGGTTTCACGACTTTTCCGTTGTATTTGCGCAGTGCCGTTACTTCGCCACGCGCGTCCGGGTTATTTTTGCTGCTCATAGGTGTCCTTTGGCCTTATATTTGCTCTGATTTACGTTATATAACTATCGTCTAGTTGAGAGCGCAGGATTCTATTAATATATGGCGAAGTCGCAAGCGTTTTTAAGGTGATTTTGCCGTATTTCTGTTTTATTATAGTAATCGTATGAAAAACCAATACAAATTTTTGTGCCCCGCCGTGATGGTGCTGGCGTTTTATGCCGCTGCTGCTGCCGCTGGCGACGTAGAGGGTCCGGAAATCCTGCAAGATCAAGTTGCCGCCGATTCCGCCGCCGTCCCTGATTCCATCCCCGTCACCATGTCCGATGGCATGGCGGGCGCGTATCTCTCCAGCCAGTTCGCGAAAGCCACCGGCGACATCGGCAAAGCCATCCGCTACCTGCGCAGCGCACAGCGGGAAAATCCCGGTAACGCGGACATCAGCCTCCAGCTGCAAAGCATGCTGCTGTTAAACGGCGATGTCGAGGAGGCAATCACGCTGGCGGAAAACATACCGCAGGCGGAACATGTCAATCCCATCTCGTCGCTGCTGGTCAGCCTGCACGCCGTCAAGCAGGGACGCATCGACCACGCCAACGCCGTGCTCAACGGCGCCTTCGACGCCAATAGCGGGCAGCTCTGGCTGCCGCTGGTTTCAGCGTGGCTGGACATCAGCTTGCGCAAGCCGCAAAAGCCGATCACGCTGGAAGGCATGAGCAGCGATGCCGGTCGCGCGACGTCGCTGGTACAATATCATCTGGCGCTGCTCAACAGCTACGCCGGTTTTAAAGATGCCGCCGCGCTCAATTTTAAAAACGCCGTCGACGATCCGGTCAATCCTCCCGCGCATGTAATGGATATGCTGCTGCGGTTTTACGACGATAATAACGCGCCCGCCGCACTTACGCCATTGGTAGAAACCTACCGCAAGCTCAATCCTGGCCAGACCGCACCGGATGCATCGGCTGCGATCACTACGCCGCAGGACGGCATCGCTGAGGTGCTGTTCACCATGGGCAGCATCATGCAGGGCGCCGGTATCCCGCAAGACGCGGTGATTTACCTGCAGATGACGCGCTACCTGAAACCGAATTTCCCGCTGGCGACGCTCGGTCTCGGTGATGCCTACAGCGACTTCAAGCAATACGACAAGGCCAACGCTATGTATGCGATGTTCAACGAACGCAGCGCGCTTTATAACAAGGCTGCATTGCGCCTTGCCGTTAATTACAATCAGGCGGGAAAATTCCGCGACGCGATCGCGCTGCTCGATAAAATAAGCCGCAATCTGCCGCAGCGCTCCGAAGCGCTGGTGGCCAAAGGCGATTTGTTGCGCACGCATTCCCGTTTCGGTGAAGCCGCCGATGCCTATTCGCAGGCGCTGCAACGCCTCGGCGAATTGGACAGCCAGCACTGGCCGATATTGTTTGCGCGCGGCGTCTGTTTCGAGCGGCAGGGAAAATGGAAAGCCGCCGAGCAGGATATGCAGAAGGCGCTGACGTTGAAACCCGACCAGCCGGACGTGCTCAATTATTTGGGCTACACCTGGCTCACGCGCCGCGAGCGTGTCGACGAAGCACGCGAGATGCTGGAAAAGGCGGTGCGCCTGCGCCCCAACGATCCGCAGATTATCGACAGCATGGGCTGGGCGCTGTTTTCGCTCAAGCAGTATAAGGACGCGGCGCTTTATCTTGAAAAAGCATTGGAGTTGCTACCCAGCGACCCCACCATCAACGATCATCTAGGCGATGTCTACTGGCAACTGGGACGAAAAATCGAAGCGCGCTTCCAGTGGGAACGCTCGCTGTCCTTCTTGCCCGATGGTGAAGAAACCGGTGCGCTGCGCAGAAAACTCAAGCAAGGTCTGGCTGCCAGCGCTCCCAGCATGCCGCCGGTGATCGCCGATGGCAGCCGCCCGGAAATCGCTGTTCCCTGATGAACGCCGCCATCATCGAACCCGCGCCGGCTAAACTCAATTTATTCCTGCACATCACCGGCAAGCGCCCGGACGGATATCATCTCTTGGATAGTATGGTCGTCTTCACCGAATTCGGCGACACGCTGGAAATCCATCCCGCCGATGACGTTACATTAGATATCACCGGTCCGTTCGCCGCCGGTCTGACGCCGGACAACAGCGTCATGAAAGCGGCGACGTTGTTGCAAAAACAGAGCGGCGGCAAAAAAGGTGCGCGCATGGTCTTGCACAAACGCATCCCGGTTGCCGCTGGCCTGGGCGGCGGTTCCGCCGATGCGGCGGCAGCGTTGCGCGGATTGAGCAAGCTGTGGAATATCTCCCTGCCGCAGAACACGCTCAACGCGCTGGCATTATCGCTGGGCAGTGACGTGCCGGTGTGCCTTACCGGAGAACCGGCGCTGATGCGCGGCGTCGGCGAAGAAATACACTCGTTGCCACTGACGGCAAAGGCGTGGGTGGTGATGGCGAATCCGCTCTTACCGCTTGAGACGGCGGACGTCTTCCGGAATTTTAAAGGCGAGTTCACCGCACTGTGTGATATGCCGCCGCGTATAGCATCTTTCGATGCGTTGCAAAAATTTATCGCGCCCACGCATAACGCACTGGAAAAAACGTCTATCCGGCTTATGCCCCAGATCGCTGATATGCTTGGCTGGTTACGTAGCCTGAATGATTGCCGGTTGGCGCGGATGGCCGGCAGCGGCGCCACCTGTTTCGCATTATTCGATGATGCGGCCAAGAGCGAAGCGGCGCTAAAAAAAATCCGTGCCGATTTTCCAAGGTGGTGGGCCGTGGCCACCGCCATAAAAAAAACGCCCTCTTCCTAAGAAGAGGGCGCGTAAAATAATCGATTACGTAAAACCTATTTGCCTTCGGCAGGTGCCGGCGGTGGCGGAACCGGAGCGGCGGGCGCCGGAGCGGTAACCGGTACGGCGACCGCAGGTGCGGCCTTCTCCGCAGCAGGTGCTGCGGCGGGTTTAGCGGCCGGTGCCGGAGCAGGAGCGGCGGCCGGTTTGGCAGCCGGAGCCGGAGCAGCAGTGGGAGCAGCAGCCGGAGCAGCGGCGGGAGCCGCCACTTCATCCGGTTTTTTGCCACCGCGTGCAGCATCAATGGCTTTCTTGAGGTCGTCATAGCCCATGGCGCCCGGCGTGAATTCGTTGCCGATGACAAAAGCCGGCGTGCCGCGGATGCCCATGTCTTCACCCAAGGCGCGATTCTTATCGAGGATGGCGGTGATTTCCGGCTTGGCGGCTTCGGCTTTCAGCTTCTCGCCGTTGATGCCGAGCTTCTTGGCGATTTCGAGCATGGATTTTTCGTCGAACTTGCCTTCATGTTTCATCAGCGCGCTATGGAACTCAAAGTATTTGTCTTTGGCCAAACGGCTGACCGCCAGCGACATGCGGGATGCCGCCACCGAGTCTTCGCCCAGAATCGGGAATTCCTTGAACACGACGCGTAGTTTTTTGTCTTCGCTGATGATTTTGGTCAGGTCTGTCATCATGCGACGGCAATAGCCACAGTGATAGTCGAAGAATTCGACGACGGTGACATCGGCGGTTTTTGCATCGCCGATGCTGGGCGAGCTGGCATCATTCAGCAAATCGTCCTTGCGCTTTGTCAGCACTTCAGACGCTTTCTGCTTGGCCTCTTCAGCCTGTTTTTCGCGCAGCTTCTGAATCGCCTGCATGATGATGTCGGGGTCGTTCATCAGCGTTTCTTTTATAAGCGCCGGAAGTTCCTGACGCGTGACACCTGCGGGCGCGGCGGCCGGAGCCGGCGTCGGACGCGGCATCGCCGCCGGCGGTGCTGCCGGATTAGCGGCAGGCGGCGTCGGGATGGCGGCTGCCGGAGGAGGTGGCGTTTCTGCACTGGCGGCAAACGACAGGCAGATGAAAGAGGCGGTGTAAAGCAGGGCGCGGTTGAACGACATTGTAATCTCCTAATGGATAACGGGAACCAGTCATTATCTAATAGGAGTTACGGCGAAAGTCAAAAATATTAAAAGCGCGACTCTTCTTCTTTTTCTTTCTGTTGCATTGCTATCGCATGCGCCTTCAAATCCTGCGCTCTCTGCCGCGCGGGCGTTGCTTCCTTAAGTAAGGTTAATGCCTGATTAACTTCCGACAGCGCTGATTTAAAATCAGCATTGAGCGCATCTTCTTCCGCCATCGCCAGATACGACATGCCTTTGTTGCCGGCCTTGCCGTAGGCGATCGTCAGGAAATGCCAGGTGTCGGGATTGGTGTTGTCGATGCTGTTGGCTTTCTCAAGATGGCTGATGGCTGATTGAACGCGCGGTTCTTTCTGTGCCAGTTCCACCTTGGCGAGATCGGTCAGTATCAGGGCCGAACCGGGGAGCAGCTGTGACGCTTTGGCATAGCTTTCCAGCGCTTCGGGGATGCGGCCGTTCTCGAATAATATCTGCCCTTTCAGTTCATGGAAGAAGGGATCCTTCGGCGATTCTTTAATCAGGCTATCCATTTCCGCCAGCGATTTTACCAGATCCGGCATTTTATAATAGGCGATGGCATGCGCCATCCGCGCCGGGACGCTTTTGTCGGCGACCGGATATTTCTGGAACGTGCGCTCCGGCGTTTTAAGGAAGCTGTACAGTTTCGCTACCATGCGCTTATGCGGCATATCGAAATTCTTTGGGTATTGGCCTTCGGGGATTTTGGAAATTTCCACAGCATGGCGCACGTGGTCGATGCGGGTGCTGCTCAAGGGGTGCGTGATCAGGTACGGGTCGATGGCGCCGAAATGCTCGCGCTCGTGGCGCTTGAGCAGCGTAAAGATTTTCAGCAGGCCACTGGCGGAAATATCCAGCTTGTCGAGAAAATTGAGTCCCGCCTGATCTGCCGCTTCTTCGTGCGCGCGGGTAAAAGCCATAAAATTACGGCCGACAGTATTCGCGCTGCCGCTGATTACCACCGCCGCCGCCTCCGGTTTTTTCGACGCCACCGCCGCCGCCGCGCCCAGTACGTAACTGAAGATGGTACCCATTTCGGCATTCTTGAGCTTTTCCGTGCCCTGAGCCAGATGCCCGCCGGCGATGTGGCCGGTTTCATGCGCCATGACGCCGATCAGCATGTCGGGCGTATCGCATGTCTC
Source organism: uncultured Rickettsiales bacterium (assembly GCA_964575095.1). Taxonomy (GTDB): domain Bacteria; phylum Pseudomonadota; class Alphaproteobacteria; order Rickettsiales; family SXRF01; genus CAZNPA01. Next base: position 38,699 of record CAZNPA010000007.1, on the reverse strand, counting down.
TATCAGGCCGGTGTGGATGAACAGGTTGCTGCCGCCGGCGACATAGGCGTTCAAAGCATCGTCCTGCACGATGAAAATCCTGACCGCCGAGGGCTTAAGCCCCGCCACGGTAAAAATCGGATCGGCATACAGGCGCAGCGTGTGCTCGACCTCGGCATCGCGGATTAAGGGTGCGGCGAGGGCGGCTTCAGCATGCAGAAGATAGATGATGGAAATCAGAAAACAGAAGAGAAAACGGCAAGCCATCATGTGTAATCCTTTGTGCCAATTCTATCATACTGCCCACTAAGAGTGAAGAAAAGAACTGATAAAACAATCCATTAAACAATCTTCACCAAATCTTCATAATTATCAGCCGGCGTGGCTGTTATAATCGTTGGCAGAGAACAACGGAGGAACTAACGGAGGAACTTATGTCGGAAGATAATGATAAGATGAATTTGAAAAAAGCGGGAAGGGTACTGGGAGCTATAGGTGGACTGGTAGCAGGCGGCGTGATTGGTGATAAAACAATAGAAGATATGAAAGCGCCAAAACGTGCCCAATATGTAGAGCAAAATCCCGAGATAATGGCTCAGTTGCATAATAGCGATGAGCGCTCGCCGCAAGAATTAGCCAGCATTGCCGTAAAGAAGATGCGCGAAAAACAGGTAATGACTGAAGAAGAAAAGAATATTGCCTATAACGAATTCTTAGCTCTTTATACCGCCAAACAACGGGCAGATGCCGAGCTGGAAGAATCTTTTATAAATTCCCGTGCGCCCATCCCAGCTTCTAAAGAACTCCTTATTCCTGTGGCATTAATGGGGTTGGGTACAGCTTTAGCTGGAGTTGTGGGTAACGAATTAGGAAATGCCGGTGACAATGCCTTGGATCGTCGCCGCAAGCGCAAGCACGCGCGCATAGCGGGCGATGATCCTGATGCGCCTAAAGAGTCTGTCCGCGGCTGATTTTTTTCTCAGGTAAATGAACTGGACCCCGCAACGAGTGCGGGGCTAGATCAATCATCCAATTGAATCATCTTCTGCCACCAGCCTTTTTTAGGCTGTGCGTTGGGATCGCGCGGGGTGGATTCGACTACCGGTGCCGGAGCGGGAGGTGCTACGGGCGCTGGAGCCGCCGATTCGCGGGTGAATGCCGGGAGCGTCTGGCCGTCAACGGCGCCGGTGTTTTCCGTGCGGTCATGGCGGGGCGGGCGTGAATCTTTATTGCCGCTGCGATTGTCGTCGCGCCATGGGCGGCGTCCGCGTCCGCCGCGCTGGCGGGGAGGGCGCGAACCGCGCTCCGGACGGTCGGTGCCGCCGGACGAAGGTTCCGAAACTTCGGTGATATTCGATCCCGTATTCTGGTCCGGCGCCGGTTGCGGCATTTCCGGCGCATTGGCCGGGCGCGGCGAATCGCCAAAATTTTTCCTGCCGCCGCGTCCGCCGCGACGCCCGCGACGGCCGCCGCGTCCACCGCGGTTGCCCCGGTCGCTGTTGGCGTGACCGGTGGTGGTATCACTGGCGGGGATTTCTTCCGGCGTCGATCCGCTGAAGGATGTTTCCTCGGCGACAAAGCCTTCCTCATGATCGGCGATGGGCGGGAAATCGATGATCTCGGCATCGCGCACCGGCTGGCGGGTTTTGCGCGCGTCGGCGGCCTGGTTTTGCGGCCGGCGCATTTTCTCCAGATTGTAATCCGAAAGCGCGAGCTCGGCGTCGGCCAGTACCTGGATGGTGACGGTATGCCGGTCTTCAATGCTTTTCAGCGCATCGCGTTTGGTGTTCAGCAGATGCAGCGCGATCGCTTGTGGCGCGATGAGGCGGAATCCGCTCCAGGTGCCGGTGGAGGCTTCCTTCTCCAGCGCGCGGATGATCTGGATGCTCATCGATTCGTTGGAGCGTATGTAGCCGCGCCCGACGCAATGCGGGCATTGCACCATGTTGGTTTCGGAGATGGAGGGACGCAGGCGCTGGCGTGACATTTCCAATAACCCGAACGGGCTGATGCGGCCAAGCTGTATCTTGGCGCGGTCGGCCTTGAGCGCGTCTTTCAGCGAACGCTCAACGTTGCGGCGGTTGCGCGATTCCAGCATGTCGATGAAGTCGATGACGATAAGCCCGGCCAGATCGCGCAGGCGCAATTGGCGCGCGACTTCGTTGGCGGCCTCGAGATTGGTTTTCGTTGCCGTTTCTTCGATGTTGCGTTCGCCGGTGGCGCGGCCGGAGTTGACGTCGATAGAAATCAGCGCCTCGGTCGGGTTGATAACGATGTAACCGCCTGAGCGCAGTTTGACCACCGGGTCGTGCATCTGCAGCAATTGGTCTTCGACGTTATAGGCGTAGAACAGCGGCGTCGGCTCGTTATAGTGTTTGATTTTGGGCGTGTGGCTGGGCAGGAGCAGCTTCATGAAATCCTTGGCCGCGTTGTAGCCGTCGTCGCCTTCGATGATAAGCTCATCGATATCGCCGGTATACTGGTCGCGGATGGCGCGCTTGATGATGTTGCTTTCCTCGTAAATGAGGGCAGGGGCGTTGGATTGCAGCGTGTCCTCGCGGATGCGGTTCCACAGCTTCACCAGATATTCGTAGTCGCGTTTGATTTCGGCGCTGGTGCGGTCCATGCCAGCGGTGCGGATGATGGCGCTCATGCCGCGCGCAAATTTGAGTTCACTTGAGATGGCTTTGAGGCGCCGGCGGTCTTCGGGGCTGGCGATCTTGCGTGAAATACCGCCGTCTTTGGGCGAGTTGGGCATCAGCACGCAATAACGTCCGGCCAATGACAGGTACGTCGTCAACGATACGCCCTTGTTGCCGCGTTCTTCCTTGATGACCTGCACCAGCACGATCTGACCGCGGCGGATCACTTCCTGAATGCGGTAGCGCTTGAAGAACGTGCGCTTGTTACGCTTGTCGCGCATTTCCTCTTCTTCGTTGGGCAAGGTTTCCATCGCCTCTTCGGCCGGTTTTTCTTCCTGGCCGGCGGCGGGTTCGGTTGTTTCGGGTATGGCGGCCTCATTCGCGTCCGCCGTTTCCGTGTTTTCGGCTACGGGCGATTCATCGCGCGGTGTTTCTTCCGGCGGAATGTCGAGAGCACCTTGCGAAAGATAGGCCGGATGTTCCGACAGCGTTTGTTCCGCAAGCTCTTCCGTCGCCGGTGCGTTTTCCATCGGCATGTCGGCCGGGGCAGCATCAATGGATTCGGTTTCGGAGGAGGCGGAAGGTTCGTTCACCTGTTCCGTGGCGGCTTCGCTCTCGGCTTCTTCCATCAGCCGTTTACGGTCCGAGGTCGGGATCTGGTAATAATCGGGGTGGATTTCCGAGAAGGGAAGGAATCCTTGCTTGCCGCCGCCGTATTCGACGAACGCGGCTTGCAGCGAAGGCTCCACGCGCGTGATCTTGGCGAGGAAAATATTGCCTTTTAATTGTTTCTTGGCGGTGCTGACGAAATCAAAATCGTAGATTTGTCTTTCATCGGCGATGACGACCCGTGTTTCTTCCGGGTGCAGCGCGTCGATAAGCATTCTTTTAGTCATGAGAGCGACTCCTAATTAGGTCGCCTCACGGAAGGAGCATCAGCCGGGGGGAAGCGGTTCCGTAAACGATCGCAGTAAAAGCGGCCGCGCGCGCAAAGTTGCGCCGCCGGTGCCAAGCCCGCGCGTTGTCTTACTGTTATGACGGAAGGAATGTCCCATACGAATCTGACGCTCGCACCATGAGGGCGAGGTTTGTATCAAAATACCGTTGTTACTTCAGGGCCAAGTCCGTTTTTAGAGTGTCTGAAAACAGCCTTAACCACATTCTTTAGCGCGTCACGCACCTGCATGACGCATCGACCTTCATTATAGACATAAAAAATAATTGCACAATAAACTTTACAACCCCGGCGAAAATGAGCACATTCTAAAACCGTGAACGATATGTATAATTCAATTAAAACAATATCTTACTTTTTTACCGGCCTGGCCCTGGTTTTGGCTATGGCGCCGGCGGCGCAGGCGCTACCTCAGGTGGCCGTTTCCGGCGAGGAGGGCACGGAAATCATCACCCTGACCGTCCCCACCGCCGAACCCTATAAGATTTTTACCATCGGAAATCCCGACCGGATGGTGGTCGATGTGCCGCAGATAAAGATGCCGCTCGCACAGCAAAAGAAAGTCACCCTGCCGTCATCTTACGATGGGGAGCTGATAAAAGAACTGCGTTTTGGGCAATTCGATAAGGCGACGTCGCGGTTCGTTTTTGATCTAAAGCAGCCGGTGCGCGTTATCGATACCGATACCGGGATGGATAAAAACGGCGCGCAGATACTGATTAAAATCGAAGCGGCGGAAAGCGGTAAGAAATCCGCCCGGGCAAAAAGGCCGGAAAAACCGGTGATCGTCATCGATCCCGGCCACGGCGGTGTTGACCCCGGCACCATCGCGGCGGATGGCACGCAGGAAAAGGATGTCGTGCTCGACTATGCCGAAGCCTTGCGCGAAAAACTGATGAAGAGCGGCAAGTACGAAGTCATCCTGACGCGCGACGATGACACCTTCATCATGCTCAGGAAGCGCATTGAGATCGCCCGCAAGGCGCAGGGCAGCCTGTTTATTTCGCTGCATGCCGATTCGGCGCCGGATAATGTGCGCGGGCTTTCGGTCTATACCTTGTCGGAACAGGCGTCCGACGAAGAGGCCGAGGCGCTGGCGGCGCGCGAAAATAAATCCGACGTGCTGGCGGACATGGATTTGTCGGAAGAGCGGCAGGATGTCGCCGACATCCTTATCTCCCTGGCGCAGCGTGAAACGAAAAACCGCTCGGCGACGTTTGCCGATTTATTGGTGGTGTCCTTGCAAAGCAAGGTACGGCTGTTGCCTAAAACACATCGCTTTGCCGGCTTTGCCGTGCTGAAGGCGCCGGACATTCCGTCGGTGTTGGTTGAGTTGGGATTTTTATCGCACAGGAACGATGAAAAATTGCTGAAGTCGCAGGCATATCGCGATAAGGTCACCAGCGGCATCGCCCGCGGCGTCGACGCCTATTTCCGCCGCAAGAAAAAAACGGACGGCGAATGAATCCGCTGCTGCGCGTCTTGCTGATATTCGGCAGCTGGCTGTTTTCGCTGGCGTGCACGGTGCTGATATTGGGCGCGGTGCTGGGGATTATCTTTTTCAACTATTACAGTAAAGACCTTCCCGATTACCGCCAGCTGGCGCAATACAACCCGCCGACCGTGACGCGCTTTTACGCCGCCGACGGCAGGGTGCTGGCTGAATACGCCACGGAAAAGCGCGTGTTCGTGCCCTTGAAAGCCGTGCCGCGCCGCGTGATACAGGCGTTCATCTCGGCGGAGGATAAAAATTTCTACGAACATACCGGCATCGACATTTCAGGCATCATCCGCGCCGTGCGCAACAACATCATCCATTATGGCAAGGGGAAATCGCTGGTCGGCGGCTCGACCATCACGCAGCAGGTGGTCAAGAATTTTTTGCTCACCAACGAAAAATCCATCGAGCGCAAGATCAAGGAAGCCATCCTCGCCATGCGCATCAGCCAGGCCTACAGCAAGGATAAAATCCTCGAGCTTTATCTCAACGAAATTTATCTGGGGCTGGGTTCGTATGGCGTGGCGGCGGCGGCGCAGAATTATTTCAACAAATCGATGGACGAGCTGACGCTGGAGGAAGCGGCGCTGCTGGCAGCGCAGCCGAAAGCGCCCGCGTCTTACGATCCGCGCAAGAATTACGCCATGGCCAAGGAGCGGCGCGACTGGGTGATCGATCGCATGTTGGAAGGAAATTACATCCTTGCCGAGGAAGCGCAGGCGGCAAAACAGGCGCCGATCGTCTTACAGAACCGCGGCGCCAGCGAAATTGCCCACGCCGATTTCTTCGCTGAGGAAGTGCGGCGCTGGATGGCGCAAGCCTATGGCAACGATGTGCTCTACGAAGGCGGGCTGGTGGTAAAAACAACGCTCGACCCGGAGTTGCAGCAATACGCCGATAATGCGCTCAGGAAGGCGCTGGTGGATTATGACCGCCGCCGCGGCGTCTATCGTGGCCCCATCGCCCGTATCGATAAAAACGGCAACTGGAAAGATCAGCTGGCCAAACTTTCCAAAGAACATGCTTTTCATTTATTCAACGGGCAAAAGCTGGCGATGGTTACCGCCTTGGATGACAAGCATATCACCATTGCCTTCGAGGACGAGGTGCGCGGGGCGTTATCGCCTCTGGTGTCGAAATGGCCGGGAAGCAAGAAACTGTCCGAGTTGTTGAAGCAGGGCGACGTCATACTGGTCGGGCCGATCGGCAACGAGCAGAAAAAATTATTGACGCTGGGTGACCAGAAGAGAACCTGGGATTTGCAGCAGATACCGGAAGTCAACGGCGGTATGATCGCACTCGATCCGCATACCGGCCGCGTGCTGGCGATGTCGGGCGGTTATGCCTACGGCGGTTCGGAATTCAACCGCGTGACGCAGGCCAAGCGCCAGCCGGGATCGGCATTCAAGCCGTTCGTCTATATCGCCGGGCTGGAAAACGGATACACGCCATCGACCGTCATCGAAGATGCGCCGATCGAGATGAGTCAGGGCGAGGGACTGCCGATGTGGCAGCCGCAAAACTATGAGAGCGAGTTTTTAGGGCAGGCGACCATGCGCGTCGGCCTGGAGAAATCGCGCAACACCATGACGGTGCGCATCGCACAGACGCTCGGCATTGAGAAAGCGATGGAGATCGGCAGACGCTTCGGAATTTACGACGATCCCGCGCGCAATTTTTCCATCGTGCTCGGATCGGCGGAAACCTCTTTGTTCCGAATCGCCAACGCTTACGGCATTATCGCTGATGGCGGCAAGCGCATCGCGCCGGCGCTGGTGGAACGTATTGACGACCGTCACGGCCAGACCATTTACCGGCGCGATAACCGCAACTGCCCCAACTGCATGCTGGCAACGTTGCAGGATGCCGACATGAGCAACCCACCGCCAATACCCGGCGATACCCGCGAGCAGATAGTCGATCCGCGCGTGGCCTATCAGGTGATCTCGATGCTGGAGGGCGCCACCATTCGCGGGACCGGCGCCCGCGCCCGCGAAATCGGCAAGATCGTCGCCGGCAAGACCGGCACCACCAACGACAGCAACGATGCCTGGTTCATTGGCTTTACGCCCGATCTCGTGGCCGGCGTTTATATCGGTTACGACAAGCCGCGCACACTGGGTGAGAAAGAAACCGGTGCTTCGGTGGCGCTGCCTGCGTTCATATCCTTTATGAAAGACGCGCTTAAGGACAAGCAGAATAAACCGTTCAATGTGCCGCGCGGCATCCAGTTAGTGCAGGTCGATCTTAAAACCGGCATGCCGGTGACGTCAGATAACCCGGCCACTGGCCCCATTATCGAAGAAGCGTTCGTGACCGGAAAATCGCTGTATGTTCCAGGCATCACGCCGGAGAATATTTCCGATAATTCCGTGGAAAACAAACCGGCGGCTATCTTACCGGCTAACCCTGATTCCGCCGAATCGCCCGATGCGATAACCGGTCCCGGTGGTTTATATTAAGAGGGTGATGCGCCGCTAGAATATAGCGCGGATTATATCACTCAAAAACTCCGCCACCGCCACCGCCGCCACCGCCACCGCCACCACCGGCAATGCTAATCATATAGGCTGCGGCAGGCAGGTCGGTTAAATTGTAGAACGAATTCCAAGTTTGGCGACCGTAGAGAGAAAACACGGCGCCATAGTAATCATTACCATTATCATAAAAGAATCCCGGCGCGGCGATAAAAATATCGTTTTTGCCGTCGTGGTTAATATCAGCGACGGTGGCAGTAAAAGCATAATCGCTGGTGCTGCCGCCGGAAGCGCTGGTGCCGTCGATGCGGAAGCTGCCGGGGTATGAAGCGGTATTGATTTCATCGGCGTCGCAGGCCGTATCCGCGTCAGCAACGAATAAATTGCCGCTGGCCCAGCCACTGCTCGGCTGCATCAAGACATATACCGATCCGGTGTTGGCGTGTTTCGCGCAGTCGCTGGGCGTGGTGCTGTTGGGGCTTCCCAGCAACAAGTCTGGCTTGCCGTCATTATTGACGTCGCCGGTGGTCATGAAATAGGGCATCGGCGCGGCGGTGATCCATGAGGGAAGGCTGGTGCTGGTGTCGATGGTGAAGGTGCTGCCGCCGTTGAGGTCGACCGTCGCCCAGGCGCCGCTTTTTCCTTTGTAGCCGTAGACGTGGGTGGTGTCGCCGACGAAGATGTCTTTATAGCCGTCGCCATCGTAATCCGTCACCGCCAGCGTGCTGCCCAGCTTGCTGCTGCCGGTGGCGGTGAATAACACGGCGTCGGAAACATCGGTAAGCAGGGTGACGATGTTGGCGCATTTATAAGTATCATAGCAAATTGAGGCGGCGGCGCCGGTGGTGTAGGCGATATCGGCCAGCCAGCTGGCTTTGCCGAAAATAACGTACATTTTTCCGACGCTGGTGTTGTTGGGTGCTTTGTTGTCGACGACGATGATGTCGTCATAGGTATCGCCGTTCACATCGCCCAAAGCCAACGTGTTTAGCAAGACGGTGCTTCCGCCCATGGGGCTGTTGGTGGAATCCGACGTGGCAATCTTGAACCCGTCGGCAAGGCCAACACTGTAGTAGGTATTGGGGACGGATATGGTGCTTGGCGGACCGGCGGCGTAGGTCATGGGCGCCGCCCAGCTTGTCCAGTCGGTGCGGCCGTAAATCACGAATACGGCATTTTGTCCGCCGGACGTCGATCCGTTTGTGCTGGCGGTTGAAAACACGAGATCCTTGCAGTTGGCGCAGCCTTTATAGCCGTCGGTGTTATAATCATGCACATGCCCGATGGCCATGCCGCTTGGGGAAACGCTGCCGCTGGAGAAGGTTTTTAAGATAATGCCGGAATTGGCTACCGGTGCTCCGCTGGGAGCGCTAAGGTTAGAAAGCGATACGGAAGAAGCGAAAGTCGCCTGGCCGAAAAGAATGAACGCCTGGAAACTGGTGAGGGTTTTAGTGAAGCCGATGGCGATATCGTCATATCCGTCGCCATTCAGATCGCCGACCGCGATTGTTCTTTGCCCACCGCCCGTGGCGCTGTTAGAATAACCGGCCAGGTTAATTGCAAAGCCATTGGTGCCATCCAGCGTTGTAACGTCTACGGGATAGCTGATCGGCCACCCAGTTTTTGTGCCGAAAACAACATACATTTTACTGGTGTAGCCTAAGTCTGTTGCTCCGCCGTTCATTCCGAATACCACGTCTTTTATGCTATCGCCGTTGATATCGCCGGTGGCAATCATCCTGCCAACGGTGGTTGGGGCACCAGCGACAGTCGCAGGAATGTTGCTGATGCCGAACCCCGTCTGGCAGGAAGATCCCATGCAGCAGGTATTTTTTGTCGCCTCTGCATACCAGACGATATCGTCAAACGCCGAAGTATATCCCCGCGTTACGAGGGTGCCGGAAAAATAATCGACATAAGCGCCGTTATCGATGTCGAAGAAGGAGTTGGCGAGCCTGTCGTCATCCGTAGTCATGGTGCTTATGCGCGAAGCGCCGCCTTCCATCGAGTAACCGCCAAGGCCGTCCTTGCCATGAGAGACCAGCGCCCACATAGCGTAATCCTCAATGCTGGTAACGTTTGCCGCTTGCACGTGAGATCCTATGATCAACGCGCCTTTTTTATTCTGGGATTGCAGGTCAAAACACGATTGTAACGTGCCGCTGAGGGTGCCGGCGGCGGACTTCGTGGCACGTTTGTCCACAACATAGGAAATGCGTCGGCCAAAACCGTCGAATGCGTATTCGTTGGGTAGCTGCAGTGTTCTAGTGGGCACGCCGCCGACAACCAGACCGTAATTGTTGTCGTCGGCCAGATTAGCCGCCGGCGAACCGCCGGTACAGGTTCCGGGGGTGTCGGCCTCCACGCCAAAATCACTGTCCGTCTGGGCGAGAGTCAGATCGGCCGGGCACGGGCGGCGCAGTCTGGTCGCCATGAAGTTCTTCGTGGCTTCTTCAATCGCATACATGCGTTCTTTGGTAAGGCTGGTTTTTTCGGCGTCACTGCTTTTACCGCCGGGCAGTATGGAGATCAGCACCACGCTGGCGACGACCAGCACCAGACTGATAGTAATTAAGGAGAAACCATCTTGATTTGTCTTAGTAAAACCCGCCATGCGCCGCTATCTCCGATTAGGTTTACTGCAATAGTATATCATAGCCACAATCTAATAAGAAAAGTTTAATAGTAGCTCAAATTTGCATAAAATGCTTTGTAATGCTAGGTAATCGGCATGAAAGCAGAAATTGAAACCCTTTCCAAGCATATCCAGCAGTCGCAGCAACTGCTAAGGAGGTCGCTTTGACTGGGATAATGCGGTTAAGCGCCGTGACGAGATAAATGCGCTGGTCGAGGATCCCAAGCTGTGGGACAACCCGCAGAAAGCTCAGGCGCTACTGAAAGAGCGCACCTATTTCGATAACGTACTCGGCGCCTACGAGCGCCTGAATCAGGAATATTCCGATAACATGGAACTCGCGCGCATGGCCGAGGCGGAGAAGGATACCTCCATGTTGGGCGAGGCCGAGGCCGCGTTAAAAAACGTGGCGTCAGCGCTCGATAAACTGAAGCTGGAAAGCCTGCTCTCCGGCGAGGCCGATGCCAACGATTGCTTCCTCGAAGTCAATGCCGGGGCAGGCGGCACCGAATCGCAGGACTGGGCGGAGATGCTGCTGCGCATGTACGCGCGCTGGGCGCAGCGCCGCGGCTATAAAACCGAGATGATCGACGAAAGCCGCGGCGAGGAAGCGGGCATCAAATCGGCGACGTTGAAAATCGGCGGCCACAACGCCTTCGGCTGGGCGAAAACCGAATCCGGCGTGCACCGCCTGGTGCGCATCTCGCCGTTCGACTCCAACGCCAAACGCCATACCAGCTTCGCCAGCGTGTGGGTGTATCCGGTGATCGACGACAGAATCAACATCGTCATCGAAGAAAAAGATATTCAGATCGATACCATGCGCTCCGGCGGCGCCGGCGGCCAGCACGTCAATAAAACCGAGTCGGCCGTCCGCATCACGCACCTGCCGACGAAAATCGCCGTGAAATGCCAGGCCGGCCGCAGCCAGCACGCCAATAAGGCTGAAGCAATGAATATGCTCAAAGCCAGGCTATATGAACGCGAGCTACGCATCCGCGAGGCCAAGGCGAAAGTGGTCGAGGACAGCAAAACCGACAACGCCTGGGGGCATCAGATACGCTCGTACGTGCTGCATCCCTACCAGATGGTGAAAGATTTGCGCACCGACGCCGAAACCAGCGACACCCGCGGCGTCCTCGATGGCGATATCGACGATTTCCTGACGGCGGCGCTGGCGGAGAAGGTGTAGGATAGGGTAATATTATGAATTCTCTAGGCATCAATAAAAATCCCGCCGATACGAAAGTGGTGGTGGCGATGTCGGGCGGGGTGGATAGCTCGGCGGTGGCGGCGCTGTTGCATTCGGAGGGCTATCAGGTCGTTGGCATCACGTTGCAGTTGTACGACCACGGCGCGATGATCGGGAAGAAGGGCGCCTGCTGCGCCGGACAGGATATTCACGATGCCAAGCGTGTGTCGGAAAGCTTGAGCATCCCGCATTATGTTTTGAATTATGAAAACCGCTTCAAGCAGGAGGTGATGGACGATTTCGCGGACAGCTACCTGGCGGGCGAGACGCCGATACCGTGCGTCAAGTGCAACCAGTCGGTCAAGTTCCGCGACCTGCTCAAGATGGCGCGCGACCTCGGCGCCGACTGCATGGCCACCGGCCATTACGTCCAGCGCAAAAAAGAAAACGGCCACGCCGAGATGCACCGCGCCGCCGATATGAACCGCGACCAAAGCTATTTTCTTTTTACCACGACGCAGGAGCAGCTTGATTTTTTGCGTTTTCCCCTAGGGCATCTCAAGAGCAAAAAAGAGACGCGGGAACTGGCGGCGCGCTTCGGCCTCGAAGTGGCGGATAAACCGGACAGTCAGGATATTTGTTTCGTTCCGTCGGGAAATTACGCAAAAGTCATTGAGAAATTACGTCCGGGCGCGCTGGAATCAGGCAACATTGTGCACGTCGATGGGAGCGTGATAGGTACGCACGACGGCATCATTAATTACACCGTCGGCCAGCGCAAAGGCCTCGGTATTGGCGGCGGAGAACCTCTCTACGTCATCCGTCTGGATGCGGAAAAGAAACAGGTGATTGTTGGGCCAAAAGAGGCGTTGCTGAAGCAAGAATTCACTTTACGGAATACCAATTGGCTAGGCGATGTCGGGAGAGAGCCGGTGACGGTTAAATTGCGCTCGATGCATACCGGCTGCAGTGCCACGATTGAGAAACTAGAGGGTAATCGCGCGCGTGTGACGCTTATGGAGCCGCAAGGTGCGGTGTCGCCAGGGCAGGCGTGCGTGGCCTACGACGGCGACCGTCTTCTGGGCGGCGGCTGGATCACGGGTTAGTGCTTGCCTGCCGCTTTCGGGCAGCGCCAATAGGCACTGATCGTCAAATCATCGAGCATCGGCTGCGGATTATGTTTGCGCAAGAGATGCAGCAGCGCGTCCACCGCCTCCACTGCCGGATTCTTAGGATTGGCGGCAAGCGTTCTTTGCGCGGTCTCGCTCACTTGTGTGTCGCTTAAGAATTTTCCGGCGCTGTTTTTGGTTTCGATGATGCTGTCGCTATAGAGCAACAACATGTCGGAAGACATAAAGGGTATCATCTTTGTATCATAGGCGGCGTTGGCGACGACACCGATGGGAAATCCGCGCCCGTCGAGCATCATCGGATCTTTCGCCGTTTTGGCGAAGACGAGGGCTGGCGGTGTCGCTGCCGAGGCGTATTGCAGGCAATCGGCTTCGGTATCAATGATGCCGTAGAACATGGTGGCGAATTCATCGCGTCCCAGCAACGGATGCAGGCGTTGGTTGAGCAGCGACAGAAAATTGCCGGGATCACCGGCAATTTGCAGACATTCCTGCATGATCGTATGCATGCGGAACACGTTCAGCGCTGCGCTGGTGCCGTGGCCGGCGAAATCGAATACATAGACGCCCAAACGATGATTGGACAAAGGATGCATCCCCCAGCAATCGCCGCCAAGTGCCGAGGAGGTTTCAAAATGGCTGGCGATTTTCATGTTGAAGACGCGCTCGCACATTTCAATTTGCGGGTGGCCGGGCATCAGGCGGTTCTGCATGTCGCGCGCCGCATCAAGGTCGGCGGAAATACGTGCACGGTAGGCGCGCAGGTCCTCCACCAGGAATCGCTGATTCAGATGCACGTTGGTGCGCGCTACCAGTTCGCTGGGGTTGATCGGCTTGCAGATATAATCGGACGCGCCGGTTTGAAATGCCTTGAGTTTTTGCTCCATATCGTCCAGTACCGTTTGTACAATGATCGGCATGTTACTGAAGGATTGGTTCTGGCGTACGGCCTTGCAGTAGGCAAACCCGTCCATAGACGGCATCATCAGGTCAAGAATAACGAGATCGGGTTTCAGGTCGTGCGTCATTTGCAGCGCCTGTGATCCGTCTTCGGCGATGACAACATTGTTATAGCCTTGAGAGTTCAGACTATGGCTAAGCACCTTACGATTGATTTCAGCGTCATCGACCACCAGAATCAATGCGTTGTGCAGGCGTTCGCGATCAATAACATCATGCATAAATATTCTTTCTTACGCTTCTAATTTGAACAGTTGGTCGAATTTCGAGATCGTAAATACTTTTTGCACCTGGCCGTGTGCGTTGTTCAGCGCCAGAGCGATATGCCGGTTCTGGCATTCGTCGCGGAGCAGCAGCAACATGCCCAAGCCGGCGGAATCGATGAAATCCACTTTGGAAAAATCCAGCCGCAGCGACTCCAGGTTATTTCCCTTGATTTCATCTATGATGCGCCGGAATTTCTGGTGGTCGGCAAAAGTAAGTTGTCCGGAAAGACCGATGCGCATATTCAGCCCTTGTTGGGTACTAACATATTCCACGGCGTTGCTCCTTAGGGTAGAGTGTAGCGTGTTCCGATACGGTTATTCAACATATAAATAGAAATAAACAGCATATATACAACTAATAAGATAGGCTGGAAAAACTATTCAGAAGATTTTCTCTGAAGCTGCTGTCCCCATTCTTCCAGTAATTTTTTCTGCATTCTTTCCAGTACGGCGGTTTTATATTCGTTGGACAAGACAATAAATAATCGTGCGACCAGACGGCAAAGGTAAATCAGGCACCAGCCCGCCGCTGCACCGCCATAGACAAACAGCCACACCGAAGGCGTGCTCATGATCATGCCGACATCGGCGCGTTTCATCTGCATGACGCCCTTGATGATTACCACCAGTGTCGGGATAGTGGCGGCAAAATTACAGGCCAGCACGGTTTTGAAGTAGGATTTATCAGGCGCGTGATCCATGAAATACGCCATGATCGCCGGCAGCATGGCCAGCAGCAGGAATATAAATCCGCCCTGCAGCACAACGATGCCGGCAATGCTGAGAATCATAAGGATGGGCAACATTGCTTTAGCCATAGGTTACCACTTTACAACGCTGAATATGGTGATGCCGAGCGCCAGAAACGCCAGCGCCTTGGACATGATAAGCCCCAGTTCCTGACAGGCCTGGTCGACGTTGGATCCTTTACGGTACTGCGCGATGCGGAGCGCATTCAACTGAAACAAATGCCATGCCTGCTCGAACCCGTTTCTGTCGGCCTCGGCGTAGGCGGGGTTGATCATTGTTTCCGCCAGCATCTGTAGCGATCCGGATTGTGCGCACTCCACAAGCGATAAATGCAGGCGGTAGCGCAGGCTGCGGCTGCGCAGCGTTTCCAGCGCCGGTGCGATGCGCAGCGCCAGCCAGTGCGTTAGTCCCGGCAGCGTCAGGTTGCCGGTCTTTTGTTGCGCCAGCGCCAGCAGCCGAAGCGCGATCATGCCGCGGTGCGACGCCAGCGACGGCAGCGCCGCCAGCTCATGCAGCTTCATTTCGTGCTGCATATTGGCTTTGCTGGCGATATAGGCCGAGATGTGGCGGTCGATGGGATCCTGCTCTCCCGCTAGGCTGGGCGCCAGCTGGTCGAGATGGACGAGCAGAGACGGTAGGCTGACAACGGTATCGTTCGCAAACAGCGGGCTCTGGCAGGGCAGTTCCGGATTGAGATCATATAGCATGCGCTCCAGGCCGAAGCCAAAGCCGGTATTGCGAATGCACGACCGCAGCTTGTCGAGCTTGATCAGCGTATTATTGACGGAGTTCGGGATGGTGTAATTGGGGTCTTTGCGCTGCAGGTCCAGCCAGAAGCTGACCATGTTGAATTCGATAAATCGCGCCAGCAGATACAGGTCTTTCTCCGCTTTCGCCATGAACAGTTCAGCGCACATGGAGCTGATGCCGTCGACATGCATGGAGAGCGGCCCGATGCGGATCGGCCCGGCGAGGTCGAGCAGCAGGAGCAGGCGCATCAGCTGCTCGCCGAATTGCACTTCATTCTTTCCTCCCAGTTCCATGGCGGATTTGGACAGGCGCGCCACCGCTTCACCCAATTCCTTATTGCGCAGGCTTACCGTTATCCACTGCGCCAACTGGCCGTTGTCGAGCGCCGAGGGAATGCGTGCCCAGTTCGAATATAATATATGGGCGAGTTCGCGCTTGGTGTTGGCCTGCTGCTCGGCGAATTCAAACGGCCGCGATGCCAGCGTCGGCGGCGCCAGCAGTACGTTATAACGCCTGCCTTCCAGCCACGATTTTATCTGATCGTAGGTCCAGCGGTCTTCGGCATTGACGCATAATATCCCGCGGAAAAAATCCTGGAACACTTCCGAGAATTCCTTGTTGCGCGTCAGGGCTGAGTAGGCGCTTTCGCGCATGATGGCGGTGGAGAGCGTTTGCGGTGTCATGTCGGCGAAATGCTCCGGCCCGTACATCATATATAATACGATGACGGCCAACGCATAATAATCCTGAGAAGGATCGCCGTCGCCTTTTCCGGCGGCCAGCGCCTGCATGCGCTCCAGCGGTTCATAATAAAACGGTTGGTTGTAGCCGCAGGGCGTCGAGATGCAATCGCCCAGAACCGGCATGTCACTAAAATAAATATTATCCGGGTTGATGGAGCCGTGCGTGATGCCGGCTATGGCCAGCTGGTCAACGGCGGCGGCGATCGGCGCGATGATATTCTTGTAGAGGAAGGTTTCGTTGACGGCGCCCGTGCGCGTTGCCATGAGTTCGGAGAGTTTTTTACCCTGTGGCCGTTCATAGATCAGAACAAAACGTTCCTGCTGCGGTTGCGACAGCGGCACCCACCCGGCGGCCAGCAATTTCATGATACCCGGATGGCTGATGGCTTTGAGCGGCGTAATCAGGGCATGGCGCTGAACGGCGTTAGGGTTGCAGACGAGGGCGAACAACGGCTTGCCGCCGGCCAGGGTATCGGTGACGGCATAGGCGCGCGCGTTTCTATTATCGAATTCCGGCAGCGGCGTATTGACGTCGATCTGGTAACGCACATCGATGACGTCGCGTTTCGGCTCGGTTCTTTGCAGACGGTATTTGCGGAAAAAATCATTGAGGGTGACGAGATACTGCGTATCGTCTTTGGCGTCGGAAGTCGCTACCTGTGGTTCAGCCATGGCCAGCCCAATGCGGATGTAAGCCGCCACGGTAGAGCAAACCTCTTAAAAAATGATGAAAAACGGGTGGATAATTAGTCTACAAACGGGTCTTTGACCAGAATCGTGTCTTCGCGTTTGGGCGAAGTGGAAAGCAGCGCCACCTGGCATTCGATGAGTTCCTCGATGCGGCGGATGTATTTGATGGCGGCGGCGGGGAGGTCGGCCCAGCTTTTCTTGCCGTGCGTGCTTTCCGACCAGCCCGGCATTTCCTCGTAGATCGGCTCGACCTCGGCCTGGATTTTCATCGAGGCGGGAAGATAATCGTAGAGCTTGCCATCGTGCTTATAGCCGACGCAGATTTTGATGGTCTTGAAGCCGTCGAGCACGTCGAGCTTGGTCAGTGCGATGCCGTGGATGCCGGAAATCCGTATCGCCTGCCGCACCAGCACGGCGTCGAACCAGCCGCAGCGGCGCGGGCGGCCGGTGACGGTGCCGAATTCTTTTCCGACCTTGCCCAGCGTCGCGCCGATATCGTCATGCAGTTCGGTCGGGAAGGGACCGCTGCCGACGCGTGTCGTGTACGCTTTGGTGATGCCCAGCGCATAGCCGATGGTGTTCATGCCGACGCCGGAGCCGATAGACGCCATGCCTGCCAGTGTGTTCGACGAGGTGACGTAAGGATAGGTGCCGTGATCGACGTCGAGCAGCGTGCCTTGCGCGCCCTCGAATAAAATACGCTTGCCGTCGCGGCGCAGCGTGTGCAGCAGCAGCCACACCGGGGCCGCGAACGGCAATATTTTCGGCGCGACCTGAAGCAATGGCGCTAATATTTCCTCGACGCCGACCGGCTTTGCACCGGCGGCTTGTAACAACGCGTTATGATAGACCAGCAGGTTTTCCAGCTTGTCCTTGAGCAGCGCTGCGTCGGCAAGATCGCAGACGCGGATGGCGCGGCGGGCGACTTTGTCCTCATAGGCCGGGCCGATGCCGCGGCCGGTGGTGCCGATCTTGCCCTTGCCGCGAATGGTTTCGGCCGCTTGGTCGACGATCTGGTGGATAGGAAGTATCAACGGCGCGTTTTCGGCGATGCGCAGATTGTCCGGCGTGACTTTGACGCCTAGCTTGCCGACAGTTTCTATTTCTTTAAACAGCGCGAACGGGTCGATGACGACGCCGTTGCCGATGATGGATAATTTATTGCTGCGCACGATGCCCGACGGCAGCAGCGACAATTTATACGTCACGCCGTCGATGACCAGCGTATGCCCGGCATTATGCCCGCCCTGAAAACGCACGACGACGTCGGCGCGCTCCGACAACCAGTCGACGACTTTCCCTTTTCCCTCATCTCCCCACTGGGAGCCTATTACAACGACGTTGGTCATTCTTTTTCCTTTGTCATTCCCGCGAAAGCGGGGATCTTATCTCGCCGCTTTCGCGGGAATGACAATATTAGAGTTCTTTCACTTTCCCATTTTTCCAAATCCATCCGCAACCCAGCCGCTTTGCTTCTTCTTCATCACTGCCGTATTCGGACAGGGCGTAGATAACGGCATAGCCTTGCTCATGCAGCGACGCGGCTTTGGTATCACTGATGCCATCGGCGACAAGCACGCGTTTTTGCCGCTTTGGTTCTGGCAATAAATTGCGCAACGTTTCGACGTAAAGCGTAAATCCGGTGGCTTCCTCGGCGCGGCCTTTGGCGTCGTCGATGAAGTAGCGGCCGCCGCGGCCGACTTCGCACGCCGCGCCCGGCACGAACATCGAAAAGCTGATGCCGGAGTGATAGGCGAATCCGCGGCCTTCAGTCGGGTCGACGGTCAGCGTCCAGCCGGAATTTCCTGCCGCCGTTAATTTGGCAATCACCTCGCGCAAATTTTTACACTGGCGGCGCGCGGCTTCGGGCAATGCGATTTTATCGATGGCGGTGAGTGCGGCTTCCGCCGGACCGGCGCATTCCATCAATCCTATCAGTGCGTCGCGGCAGGCGATGGGCAAGGCGCGGACGGTCGAGATATCTTTATGCGCCACCGCCTGCACCAGCGATTGCAGCGTATCTCCGTCGAGTTTTTCCGACGCCAGCAGCGTCGGGACGATGCCGGGCAGGTTGAGGTCGATGGAAAGGTTGGTGATGCCCGCGCGTTTCAACGCTTCGACGGCGACCAGTATCACTTCCGCATCCGCTTCCGGCGATGCGGCGCCGATGAGTTCGATGCCGGCCTGTCGCAACTGGCGATTGCCGTTCAGCTGTTCACCCTGCATGCGCAAGATAAGGCCATTGTAACACAGGCGCAGCGGGCGCGGCGACGTTGCCAGGCGGCTCGATGCGATGCGTGCGATTTGCAGCGTCATGTCCGCGCGCAGCCCCATTACCTTGTGCGCGCCGGGATCCATCATGCGGAAAATCTGCGGGCTCAGTTCCGCACCGCGTCCGGCGAGCAAACTATCGCTGTATTCCAGAAGCGGCGGCGAGACTTGCTCGTAGCCGAAACTTTCGAACACGGACAGCAGCGCCGACGACAATTCCGATTCCTGCCGCGCTTGCGGCGGTAGCAAATCGTAGCAGCCGGTGGGGAGTAACGCTTTGGACATATTTAATTCATTGAAAATCTTATTATTCCAGCTAGAAATTAGCCTCTTTTCTCATTCCTGCGCAAGCGGGAATCTTAGGTAAAATGTATGAATCCCGAATGGATTGGCTATTTAGCGGCGTTTTTCACTACCGCCGCCTATGTGCCGCAGACGCTCAAAGTCCTGCGCGAGCGGCATACGGACGGCCTGTCCTTGGGGATGTATAGCCTGATAACCACCGGTATCGCCCTGTGGTTCGTTTACGGCGTGATGATAGATAGCCCCTCCGTGATGCTGGCCAACGGCATCACATTCGTGCTGGCGCTTTCTATTTTGGTGATGAAAATAAGGCATGGATAATCGCGTAACGCTATGACACCCAAGCCATCGCCGCAGGATCAGTTAAAACAATACGCACGGCAGGTTGCGGAGTTTGATAAAACGCACTATGCGAATGAGCAAGTGCAGGAATATATGCGTGAAATAAAGGAGAAATCGGATCCTGTATTTTATAATAACGTGGATTTGGCGATAGCCAAGCTAGGCAACGCGGCGGACAAGTTTATTAATCAAAATGCCGGCGCGCGTGCCACCAGCGAAATTTTTCGTGAACAACTGCTGTTATTAGCCTATGTGACGTATTGCATGGACGTAGATACCATGCCGACGGTTCCTCCCAGATTGGAAAATGTCGCAAGTGATTTTCTACATGAAAAACCCATAAGCCTGCCTGCGCAATGCGATTTCGATAAGGTGCAGCAATTTATTGATCGCTGCGGGCTGCACAAAACGCTCGGCCATATAAAACCCGGACCGTTATTTGATGTAATAGCCAATGCATCCGCATTTTGTGACGTTGCTGGGAAAATGCAGAAAAGAGGAAGATAGGGGCTATTCCGCCGTAGCAGCCGGCGAATGTTCCGCTTTCAGCTGGCGCCAGCGGTGGCTGCTGAAATAAATCGACACCAGATAACCCAGACTCAGGATAATCAACGACAGCCACGGCTCGATGATGAACAGCACCAGAATAATGCTGCTGATGATCATGAATGGCAAAATCGTTTCGTGCTTGATGCGTTGACGTTTGCCGGAAAAGGTCGGGATGCGGCTGACCATCAGGGCGCCGATGAACACCATATGGCAGGCGATGAGCGCCGAAGGTATGAAATTACTTTCAAACTGAAGCGTGATAACGAGCGGCAGCAGGCACAACATGCCGCCGGCGGGCGAGGGGATGCCGATAAAGAATTGTTTTTCCCACGGCTCTTTATTGTCGTCGAAGAGCGCGGTATTGAAACGCGCCAGCCGCAGCGCGACGCAGACGACAAAGAATAATGCCACCGCCCAGCCCAGCCCGCGTATGTCGTGCAGCTGCCACATATACATTACGAGTGCCGGCGCGACGCCGAAGCAGATGAAATCCGACAGCGAATCGAGCTGCGCGCCGAAGACGCTGGTGGCGCCCAGCATGCGTGCGACACGGCCGTCCATGCCGTCGATCAGCGCCGCGGCAAGAATGAACGCGACGGATAATTCCCATTTTCCGATCATGGCAAAGCGCACGGCTGACAGGCCGCAGCACATGCCGGCGATGGTGATCATGTTGGGGAAGAGGCGCGAGAGCGGCTGTTCGCGCAGTTTGCGGCGCAAACCGGGAGAATATTTATCGTCGCGGCGGCGGCTCATTAGTGTTTGGTTCCCACGCGCTCGGCTTCGCCGCTTTTAAGATCGGCTAAAATGGTTTCGCCGCCGATGGCGCGCTGGCCGACGATGACCAATGGCGACGCCTCGACCGGCAAATAAACATCGACGCGGCTGCCGAAGCGGATCATGCCGAAGCGCTCGCCGGTCTTGACCGACTGGCCTTGCTTCAGGTTGCAGAGAATGCGGCGCGCCACCAGCCCGGCGATCTGCACCACGCCCAGTGTCAGTCCGTCCGGAGTCGTGATTTTTATCATCTGGCGTTCATTCTCTTCGCTGGCCTTATCGAGCGCGGCATTGAAAAATTTTCCGGCATGGTAATGCAGTTTACTGATGCTGCCTTCCATCGGAATACGGTTCACATGCACGTCGAACACGTTGAGAAAAACGCTGATGCGCGTGCGCTCCGCGTTGCCCAAATCCAATTCCGCCGGCGGCGAACATTTGACAATTTTCTGCACCACTCCATCCGCCGGACTGACGATTAAGCCCTCGCGCAGCGGCGAAATGCGGTCCGGATCACGGAAAAAATATACACACCAGGCGGTTAGCACTAAACCGATGGTACCAAAAAGGGGCAAAATCATGCTTAAGAGCAGCGAAACGACAGCAAAAATGGCTATAAACATCCATCCGGCGGGGTGAATCGGCACCAGCACGCTCTTAAATGTCTCCAGCAGATGATTGTCTTCTTGGTTCATAATCCCATCCTTCAGATGGCAGGGTTATACAGTAGCGGCCTTATGGTGGCAACGGGCAATCGCTCGACAACCGCCGCCGCGAATTCTCGCGTGCCGACCTTCGTGCGGCTGGTATTTCGCGCATATATATCAGCGGTATGGATGCCTTCCGCCAACGTCTGCCGCCAGGCATACTCGATGCGTCCGGCCGTTTCCCGCTGGCCTATATGCGATAACATCATAACACCGGCCAGCAGCATCCCGGAAGGGTTGGATTTATTTTTCCCGGCGATTTTCGACGCCACATCCTGACCCGGCTCGAATATGGCCAAATTTTCGCCGATGTGAGACACCACGGAAATTTCCGGAATAAAATCATTGGCATGCACCGCGCGATTTTCCTCCGTCAGGCCAAAAAACCGGCAAATGCTCTCGGTAACCGGCGTAAACTCCGCATTGCCCGGAACCGCGGTCGGCGCTTTGAAAAGAATAGGGTGCTTCTGCAACCGATGCACGCCCGACGGCAAAATCCCCGCCACGCCGCCCATATTGTAAATACGCTGCCCGACTTCGATGGCCTCTATCTCCAGCGCTGCACCGGCCTCGCGCATGACATGCAATGCCGCCTCCGTAATCTCCGGACCGATGCCGTCGCCGAAAGCAACCGTAATATATGTGGTCATATAAACTCTACTAGGCTGGCCGGCTCGCTTGGCTGGCTGCGCTTCCGTTGCTCACGTAATCCAAACGTACGCTGCGCTACGGTTCTCGCCAGCCAGCGCATCCGGCTCAGCCTAGCGAGTTTATCAAATGCTTCTTTTTTCATTTTACGAGAGCAATGCTTTAATCTTATCTATTGCCGCGCCAATCTTATCCGCATCCGGCCCGCCGCCTTGCGCCATCTCGAGTTTACCGCCGCCGCCTTTGCCGCCGAGTTCGGCAACGGCAGCCTGCACCAGCGTCACGGCGCTATACATATCGGTCAGAAATTTATCGACGCCGACGACGACCGAGGCTTTACCCTCGACTTGCGTGCCGACAACGACGATGCCCGGCTCGATTTGCTTCAGGTAACTATCGGCGATGCCGCGCAGTTCCTTGGGATCAAGGCCATCGAATATTTTGCCGATGAATTGAATATTGCCGATTTTTTCCATTTTAACGTCGGTCCCGGCGGCATCCATCGCCATTTGTTTTTTTGCCTCGGTTAGTTTTTTAAAGAGCTTTTTATTTTCCTCTTGCAGATGCCAGGCAAACTCCTGCTGCCGCGCGAATTCTTTTTCATACAGCGCGCTGAGGTCTTTGAGCGCCGCCATTTTTAAAACTTCCGGAGAATAGCTATAGGTTTTGGCGGAGCCGCTTACGCCCAATTCTTTACTCAAGCGGTTATGCTCTTCTTGTAATTTTTGCAGCTGCTGATTACCTTTTTCCAATTCCTCGAGCGCATAGGCGCGCACGCCTTCGCCGGTCACCGCCTCGATGCGCCGGATGCCTGAGGCCACGGATCCTTCGCTGGCGATTTTGAATACGCCGATATCGCCGGTGCGCTGGACGTGCGTGCCGCCGCATAACTCTACCGAGTAGGCATTGGGGATTGGGGATTGGGGATTGGAGGTAGTAACTTTTTCTTCTCTAATCCCTAATCCCGAATCACTAATCCCCATACTTAAAACGCGCACCTGATCGCCATATTTTTCGCCGAAGAGCGCCATCGCGCCGGCTTTGATGGCATCGTCGGGCGCCATGACTTTGCATTCGACCTTTGTGTCGCGCCAGACCACTTCGTTGACCTTCTTCTCTATTTTGGAAAGCTCCTCACGCGACACCTGTTTGGGATGGCTGAAGTCGAAACGCAATCTATCCGGCGCTACCAGCGAGCCTTTTTGCGTCACATGATCGCCCAGCGCCTCGCGCAGCGCCTTATGCAACAAGTGCGTCGCCGAATGGTTGGCGCGGATGGCGTCGCGGCGCTTGGTGTCGATGGCGGCGTGGATACTATCGGCGAGTTTGATCGGTGCGCTAAGTTTAGCTTTGTGAATAATGAAATCTTCAATCGGCTTTTGCGTATCGATGATATCAGCGATTTTTTTGCCATTAGTCGTAAAAGTGCCAGTATCGCCAATCTGTCCGCCCGATTCACCGTAAAACGGCGTGTGGTCGAGAATGAGATACACTTCCTCGCCGGCATTGGCACTTTCCACCGATGCGCCGTTTTTAACAATGGCAAATATTTTGCTGTCGGATTCGTCTTTCTTGTAGCCGTCGAATTCGGTGACGCCGAGCTGTTCTTTCATCTCGAACCAGATTTTTCCGGTGGCTTTTTCGCCGCTGCCGCTCCACGCCGCGCGCGCCATCTCGCGCTGGCCTTCCATGGATTTCTCGAAACCGGCGGTATCGACTTCGATGCCGCGGCTTTTTAAAATATCCTGCGTCAGGTCGATGGGGAAACCGTAGGTGTCATAAAGTTTGAATGCTTCCTCGCCGGGAAATTTATCGCCCTTCTTCACCTTGGCAGTTTCCTCTTCGAGTAATTTCAAGCCCCGGTCGAGCGTGCGCTTGAACTGCTCTTCTTCCGTTTTTAGATTTTCAATGATGTTCGCTTGTGCACGTTTCAATTCGGGGTAGGCACCACCCATTTCATTGACGAGTGACGGCACCAGGCTGTGCATCAGCGGTTCGCGGCAGCCCAGTTGATGTGCATAACGCATGGCGCGGCGCATGATGCGCCTGAGTACATAGCCACGGCCTTCATTCGATGGCATCACGCCGTCAGCGATCAGGAAACACGATGAACGCAAATGATCGGCGATGACTTTGTAAGGCGCGGATTCTCTGGCCGGTTGCCCGCCGAGAGTGGTGACCGATTTTTTAATATCGGCAATCAGGTTCCTGAACAAATCGATCTCATAATTATCATGCACGCCCTGCATCACGGCGCTGATGCGCTCGAGGCCCATGCCGGTGTCGATGGAAGGCTTGGGAAGGTTGATGCGTTTACCGCCTTCCAGTTGCTCGTATTGCATGAACACCAAATTCCAGATTTCGGTGAAGCGGTCGCCGTCCGCGTCCGCGGAGCCGGGCGGGCCGCCGGCGATTTTTTCGCCGTGGTCGTAGAAAATCTCGGAGCAGGGGCCGCAGGGGCCGGTGTCGCCCATCGACCAGAAGTTGTCGTTGGTGGAAATGCGAATGATCTTGCTATCGGCGAATCCGGTGACTTTTTTCCAGTGGTTCCACGCCACGTCGTCGTCGTGATAGACGGTGACGCACAGTTTTTCCGGGTTGATGCCGTAATCTTTGGTGAGCAGTTCCCACGCAAGATTGATGGCTTCTTCCTTGAAATAATCGCCGAAAGAAAAATTGCCCAGCATCTCGAAGAAGGTGTGATGCCGCGCCGTATAGCCGACGTTATCGAGGTCGTTGTGCTTGCCGCCGGCGCGCACGCATTTCTGCGACGACGCGGCGCGCGAATAGGGAACTTTCTCGGCACCGGTGAAAATATTTTTGAACTGGTTCATCCCGGCGTTGGTGAACATCAATGTCGGGTCGTTATGCGGCACCAGCGGCGAGCTGGGCACGATCTCATGCCCATGTCGCTTAAAAAAATCGAGGAACGTCGCGCGGACGTCGTTGACGCTGTTTTTTGTCATAAGGGCTTGAACATACAAAAAAACCTGCGGCCTCGCAAGGCCGCAGGTTTATGAACAAAAATGGCTAAAAACTACGCCGCGTCTTCTTTTTCCGGCTCTTCGGCGGGTTGGTTGCCGGCTAAGGCCTGCGTGATGACGCCGGCGCTGTCGCGGATTTTCTTTTCGATGGCGGCTGCGACTTTGGCATTATCCTTCAGGAACTGGCGGGCGCTTTCCTTGCCCTGGCCGATGCGGCTTCCGTCATACGAGAACCACGAACCGGATTTCTCGATGATGCCGCCTTTGACGCCGAGGTCGATCAACTCGCCGACTTTGGAGATGCCTTCGCCGTACATGATTTCGAACTCGACCTGACGGAAGGGCGGCGCGACTTTGTTTTTGACGACTTTGACGCGCGTCTGGTTGCCGATGACGTCTTCGCCGTTCTTGATGGCGCCGATGCGGCGGATGTCCATACGCACCGAGGCATAGAACTTAAGCGCGTTGCCGCCGGTGGTGGTTTCAGGATTGCCGAACATGACGCCGATCTTCATGCGGATCTGGTTGATGAAGATGATGGTGGTGCCGGTGCGCGAAATCGAACCGGTGAGCTTCCTGAGCGCCTGGCTCATCAGCCGCGCCTGCAGGCCCATGTGCGAATCGCCCATTTCGCCGTCCAATTCGGCTTTGGGAACGAGCGCCGCCACCGAGTCGATGACGATGACGTCAACCGCGCCGGAACGCACCAGCGTATCGGCGATTTCTAATGCCTGCTCGCCGCTGTCGGGCTGCGAGATAAGGAGATTGTCGGTGTTGACGCCCAGTTTCTTGGCGTAGGAGGGATCGAGCGCGTGCTCGGCGTCGATAAAGGCGCAGGTGCCGCCTTTTTTCTGCGCTTCAGCGACGATGTGCAATGTGAGAGTGGTTTTACCGGAAGATTCCGGGCCGTAAATTTCGATGACGCGGCCGCGCGGTACGCCGCCGACGCCGAGCGCCAGGTCGAGCCCCAGCGAGCCGGTTGAGATAGCCTCAACTTTTTCGGAATGGCCTTCGCCCAATTTCATGATTGAGCCTTTGCCGAATGTTTTTTCGATTTGCGACAGCGCGGTTTCGAGTGCTTTGTTCTTGTCCATACATTTCCCCTGCTGATGACGTTAAAGAATGATTAAAATACACCCTTTATTGCTCGGTGCAACGGCTAATTGGCAGTCGCGCGCGGAAAAACGAGGACAGCCCTGGTTAAGGCATAGAGCGCCACGCCGTTTAAAATATGCCACAGAAAATGCGTGCCGATGGGCAGCGCCGGACACAGCGCCATGTCCAGGGAACGGAACGTCAGCGATAGCATGAAACAGCCGGCGGCGAATATCAGCACATTGAATACGGGCGTTTTACGCAGCGCCGCCGCCAGCAGCATGACGGTTATCAGGCACGGGAAATACGGTATCGAGCCGTTAAAATGGTATGCCTCGGGAATCCGATCAGTCAACAGTATGGCGGCCAGCAAGCCGACAACGCCAATCGCCGCCATCCGCCGCGTGGTTCCCAGCGTACGCCGCAACGCTATCCATAAATAACAGATAACGAAGAGGCCGATCGAGGCAACATCGGCCATCATGGTTAATTGAACGGCGAAGGTGTGGAACAGGAAACTTCCGACGCCCACCAGCGCCAGCATGGCAATCAGCAGCGCCGATGCACGGTCTTTCACGCCTTTTGCGGCATATATTTTATAGAGTAACGCCGCGGCGATGAAAAATGCGGCATTGGACAGCGCGTTTACAGGCTCATTCCAGAACCCGATGTCGGTTCGCTCGCAGTAGATGTCGATGGGAAAGAGAAAAGGCATGGCGTCATCCTTGCGGCTTGAGATCCCCGCCTACACGGGGATGGCAATCATTTCGTCATCACTTCCTTGAGCTTGCCCGCGAGTTGTTTCAGCGTGAACGGCTTGGCCAGGAAGTTGAAGTGGCGGTCGGAGCCATAATTATTGACGAATATGTCTTCGGCGTAGCCGGAGATGAAAATGACTTTGATATTAGGGAACGGCGGCGTGATTTTATCGATCATCGTCGGGCCGTTCATGCCCGGCATGATGACGTCGGTGATGATGACTTCCACCTCGCGGCCATGTTTTTCCATCAGCTCGATGGCAGTTTCGGCGCAATCGGCCTCCAGCACTGTATATCCTTTATTACGCAGCGCCCGCGCCGCGAACATGCGCACCGGCGCCTCATCTTCCACCAGCAGCACGGTGCCTTTTCCGGTCAAATCAATCGCTTCCGATTTTTCGGTTATTTCAACGGCGGCGGCAGCGGCGGCCACCGCTTCCTGCGGCTCCACCGTCGGGAAGAACAGGCTGAAATTCGTGCCGGCATTTTCCTTGCTGGAAACGTAGACGTAGCCGCCGGTCTGCTTGATGATGCCGTAGACGGTGGCCAGCCCCAGTCCGGTGCCCGACCCGACTTCCTTGGTAGAAAAGAACGGCTCGAATATTTTCTGGATCAGCGGTTTTGGTATGCCGCAGCCGGTGTCGATCACTTCCACCTGCACGTAATTGCCCTCGGGCATGAAGGCATCCTCTTCCGACGGCGGCGTAAAATCGCGCAGAAGTGCTTTGTCGCGGCCGACAATCACTTTGTTGGTTTTTATGGTCAGTACGCCGCCATTTTTCATGGCATCGCGCGCGTTGACGACGAGGTTAATCAGCACCTGTTCCAGCTGCCCCTGGTCGGCGCGGACATGCCCGAGATCGCGACCGTGAATCATCTTGAGCTCGATATTCTCGCCGATAAGGCGGCGCAGCAGGTTGGATAATTCCGCCAGCACGTCGCTGATATCGAGAATCTTGGGCTGCAACGTCTGCCGCCGCGAGAAGGCCAGTAGCTGGCGCACCAGGTTGGCGGCGCGGTTGGCGTTTTGTTTTATCTGCATGATGTCGGCAAACGACTGGTCGCCGGCGGGATGGCGCATCAGCAGCAAATCACAAAAGCCGATCATGGCGGTGAGCAGGTTGTTGAAATCGTGCGCGATGCCGCCCGCCAGCTGCCCGACCGCCTGCATTTTTTGCGAATGCGTAAACCGTAGCTCCAGATTCTTTTGCTCAGTGATGTCGATAAGATGCAGTATCAGGCGCTTGCCGGCGATTTTACTGGCCACCATGCTGAAATAGGCGGCCACCACGACTTCGGCCTTATTGGGAAGCAGCAATTCGAATGTCACCGGCTCATTGGTGAATTGTCCCTGCTGCGCTTTGTTTAAGATCGATTGCGCTTCCTGTTTATTGCCGCCGGAGACAAAATCCAAAAACGCCACCGACGTGCGGCCGGCGATGGTTTGCTGCGTCAACGCATGAAAGGCATGATTGCACTCGATGATTTTCCCTTCGTGGTCGAGCTTGGCGATGGCAAACGGGGAATTTTCAATAAAGCTGTCTAGCTGGAGGTCGCCGCCTGTGTCGAAGCTGGAAGACGAGGCTACCACAGCTTCTTTTTCTTAGTATTGGATTGTTCGACAAAATTGTGCACCAGCGCTGTGCAGCCGACGATCTTGTTTGTATCGTCGCGGATGATTTTCTGGTTGATGAACGACTTCATCGTGCCGCCGGTCTTTTTCATCAGCATCACTTCGCCTTCGTAATTGTCCGGCTCGATGGTGTCCGGCCGCGCGCCGCCGCCCTGCTGGATAATGTCCTGCAATGACAGGTTGCCGGTGGTGATTTCACCTTCGCCATAACCCAGCCAATGCTCCAGCACCGGATTGGCGTAGATGATGCTGCCGGTGGGTCCCGCCATGTAGACGCCCATGTTCATGGTATCCATCACATGTGAAAAGAGAGTGATATTGGATTTACTCATCAGGTTGCCGCCGCCTTTGCCGGCCACATCCGCCGCCTTGCGGGTTTCGATGAATTCGCGGCCGCGCAGCAGGATGAAACCGCTCGGGCGCAGGATCGGCTCGATCGACATCATGATTTTATTGTAGTGGTTCTCGCCGTCGCGGATGTCGAACACCACTTTCTCATAGACGCCGCGCTCAATGGAGGAGAATATCTTCTCGCTGTCCGAGCGTGACACCTTGCCCTGGTCCAGCAGCACATCGATCGAGCGGTGCGGCTGCTTCAGGAAATCCGGGAACATGTCCTGAAACGTGCGGTCGAGATAGATGACGTTGCCGTTCCTGCGGATGATCATGCAGAATTTGTTGTTCAGCCCAAGCGCCGACGCGAACAGCGCGTTCTGGAATTCGGTTGCCATCAGCAGGTCGCGGTTGCGCTGCATGGTGAAAATAACGTACCAGCCGGCAAGGCCGATGACGCCGAACAGGATCATCGCCAGCATGAACTTGTCGCTAATCGCCACCACCAGGCTGACCGACGCCAAAAGCGTAATAAGGAATAGGCCGAACAACTGAAGGAGGGTCGGAGTGCGCTTGCGGATGACAAAATCGCGCGCGCCGCTGCTTATGAAATCGAGGTCGGTATATCGTGTGGCCATGGGGGCACTTTATGAAATTATTGTAAAATAACAAGAGTTTTTTATAGTTCTTACGCGTTAGCCGCTTTCTTTCCCTTAAGCTGGTAGACGTACGAAATGACCTTCGCCACTGCTTCGTAATGGGTGACGGGGATTTCCTCGTCGAGGTCAGCCGAGTCGTACAGCGCGCGTGCCAGCGGCGGGTTTTCTACCACTGGTACATTATTCTCCTCGGCGACTTCGCGGATTTTAAGCGCGATTAAATCCTGCCCCTTGGCGACCACCGTCGGCGCTTTCATGGTTTTGGTATTATAGACCAGCGCCACGGCAAAGTGCGTCGGGTTGGTGATGACGACATCGGCCTTGGGCACGGCGGCCATCATGCGCTTCCGCGCGCGCTCCTGCCGCAATTGCCGCAACCGCTGCTTGACCATCGGGTCGCCTTCCGATTGCTTGTACTCGTCCTTGATCTCCTGCCGCGTCATGCGCAGGGATTTATAATATTGGAAACGCTGGTACATGATGTCGAGAATCGCGATGAAAAACATCGCAATCGTGATGCCGATCATCATGCGCAGCGCCAGCATGGCAAGAAACGCCAGCATGGCTTCCGCCGTGCTGTTGGGTAGCCGGCGAATCTGCGCCAGTTCCGGATAGACGGCGATGAATGCCACCATGCCGATCACGCTGATTTTAATGATGCTCTTGATGAGCTCGGCAAAGGAGCGCAATGAAAACAGCCGCTTCACGCCGGCAAGAATGGAAATGCGCTCCAGCTTCGGCAGGATGGGATCGCTGCTTAATAAGAAGCCATGCTGCAGGACTGCCGCCGCGATGGCGGCGACGATGCAGCCGATAAGCGGCCCGGCGATGATGGCGATCCCGCCCCATGCGACGTGTGACAATAGATAGCCTATCCCCTGAATGTCCGTGGGCAGGCTGTCGGCGCTGGCGATAAACGGCAGCAGCAGTAGCTGGGTATTGCGCAGCATGTACGGCGCAAACCACGAGATCGACAGCGTCAGCACGCCCAGTATCAGGAAACTGGTCAACTCGCGCGAAAAAACGACATTGCCTTTTTTAATCGATTCTTCGATGCGCTTCTGCGTTGGCTCTTCGGTTTTTTGCTCCTGATCCTGCTCTTCGGCCATATTCACTTTCCAAACTTGTCATTCCCGCGAAAGCGGGAATCTTATACTTTGTAGCTTAAGATCCCCGCCTGCGCGGGGATGACAAAAGAATTAGGGTGCTAGGAATCCACCCAGCGTGTCTTTGAAATAATCCAGATACCACAGCATGATCGCGCTGAACGTTACCATGAGAATAAAAAAGCTCAACAAGAGTTGCGGCGCCATCATGATAAAGAAAATCTGGATGTTGGGCATCAGGCGCGAAATGATGCCCGAGCCGAGATACAGTATCACGCCAATGACCAGGCTGGGCGACGCCAGCTGCATCGCCATGCGGAATGCCCCGTTGATAGTCTGACTGGCGTGGTTGGCGAAATCCTCCACCATCGGGAATTGCCCGGGCAGGAATAACGTGTAGCTATCGGCCAGGCCTTTGATCATCACGTGATGCAGATCGGTGGCAAACAGCAGCGTCACCGCCGTGAGGGTGAGCAGATTGCCGATGGCGGTGTCCTGCCCGTGCCCTTGCGTGATGTCCGGCACCAGCGCCGACACCAGACTCGATTGGTAGGCGATAATCATGCCGGCCATGTGCAATGCCGAAATCAGCATGCGGCTTAATCCGCCCATGAACAACCCGATCAGAATTTCCGCCAGCAATAAACCGATCAGGCCAAAGACGGTAGTGGGAATGGCCGGCAGCGAATGCGTCACGACGGGAACAAGCACCAGGCTGAATGTCAGCGCCAAGAACAGACGCACCCGCACCGCGATATAGGCCTCGCCGAAGCCGGGCAACAGCATGAAGGCGGAACCCAGACGGCAAAATACCAGCAGGAATGCAAAAATTTCGGAGGTGAGAAATTGCGAGAGCATATCGTGCTACTCTATATGTGCAATTTTATCCTGCAATCGATTGGCGAATTCAGTCAGGGTTTGCATCATGAAGGGCAGGGTGATCATCAGCGTCAGCAGCATCGCTAATATTTTCGGAACAAAGGTCAGCGTTGCTTCCTGAACCTGCGTTAGCGCCTGCACCAGTGCAATGGCAAGGCCAACGACCATCGCCACCAGCATCAGCGGCGCCGATATAAGGATCAGCACATAAATGGCTTCGCGGCAGATTCCAATGATTTCGGCTGAGTCCATGCGGGTACGATAATCGCTTGCCGTACGCTGTCAACTAAATCGACATTTTTATAATGTCCTGATAGGCGTTGATGACGCGGTCGCGCACGGTGACGACGGTGTTGAGCGTCAGCTCGGCGTTGGTGACGGCGGTGACCAGATCCGATAATTCGACCTTGCCGGTCATGCCCTGCATCTGAAGCGCCTCGGCTTTATGTTCCGTGGCCGCTGCTTCTTTCAGCGCATCGCCTATTAACTGCGCGAACGACGTTTGCCCGGCCTGCTCCGCTTCGCCGCCGGAATCCTGCGCCTGCTGCATCATTTTGAGTTGGTTGCGGTAAGCGTTCAGTGCGGTGAGTGCTGTTGAATCCATGCGATGCTACTCCTATTTCAACAGATCTAACGTTTGCGCCAGCATGGCCTTGGATACCTGCACCACGTTGACGTTGGCCTCGTAACTGCGCCGCGCTTCCTGCATGTCCATCATCTCGACGATGGAACTGACGTTGGGATAAAGCACATAGCCCTGCGCATCCGCCGCCGGGTGTGAAGGATCGTATTTCTTATTGAAGTCGGACGTATCGTAACCGCGCTTGGTGACTTTGACTGTCTCAATGCCGAGCTCTTTATTCAGTACGTTCTGAAACGTCACGGTCTTGCGGCGGTAGGGCGCTTCGCCGGGGTTGCTGGCCGTCGAATCCGCGTTGGCAATGTTCTCCGCGACGACGCGCAGGCGGTCATCCTGCGCTTTCATGCCGGCGGCGGCGATCTGAAGCGTATCTGACAATGGCATAATCTACATCCTTATCCGTTATTGCCGAGAGCGGTCTTGAACATGGAAACGGTCTTGCGGTATAAATTCAGCGTTCTCTGGTATTCTGATTGGTTCTGCGCCACGCGCATCATTTCTTCTTCCACCGTCACGTTATTGCCGGTAGGGCTTTGTTCATACGTCGATTTGCGGTCCATGACTTTAAAAGCCGACGCCGCCGCCGACCCGGAATGAATATGTTTTGCGTTTGTGGCGGTCATCGGCAGCTTTTGCGTCTCTGCGGCGACCATACGCTTGAAGTCAGGCTCCGCCAAGTCTTTCGCGCGGTAGCCGGGTGTATCGGTGTTGGCGATGTTCTGCGCCAGCACGCTTTGGCGCTCGGACATATAGTTGAGCTTTGTCCGCATTGTGCTGAATAAGGGTATGCTGTTAAAATCCATGCACGTCCATCTCAAGACAGGCAAATATTGCCTAGTTTACAAATAAAGAATACTCTATTTTAGTGCCATTGGCCAGATAAAAGTTTGCTTTTGACCCATGCCTAAAACATCGGTAACACACTCATACCTGCACAGCGCACATTTCGTACCAAATAGGTCCTAATGCTTTATTTAACGAGAAAAATCGGCGAATCCATTATTATCAATAATAATATTGAGCTGACCATCGTCGAGGTCCGTGGCCGGACGGTCAAGATCGGGTTCCTGTTTCCCAAGGAAGCCAGCATCCTGCGCAAGGAACTGCACCAGAAGATTACCGAACAGAATATCGCCGCCGCTGCCGCAAGCGACAAGGACTTTATCGATGCCGATTTCAAGGTGAATATTCCCCCGCCGTCCGAGAAGGATAAGGGTGATGGAGAATAACGATCTACCGTTCGATAAAAAGAAACTGGCGGTCGCGCTGAGCTACGAAAGCGGTAAAGATCCGGCGCCGAAAATCGCCGCCAAAGGCAAAGGATACATCGCCGAACAGATTATCGCGCTCGCCAAAGAACACGGTATTGAGATAAGGGAAGACACCGACCTCGCGGTATTGCTGTCGAAACTCGATATCGATACTTTTATCCCGATTGAGGCCTATGCAGCGGTGGCGGAAATATTGTCGTATATCTATAAGGCCAACGATACGCTAAAGAGGAACCTATGACAGCGCAAAAACTTTCTCCGGAAGAATTGTTCGAGGATATTTCCCGCTTCATCGCCGATGGCCAGAAACTATTAGAGCAGGGTGCTTTGGTGGAACTGGCCGGACTCGATAAACATATACAAACGCTGTGCGATGAAGTAACGCGCCTCTCGCGCGAGGACAGAATAAAATATGGCGAACGTATGCAGCAATTACTAAACGAGCTGCAAACGCTGGGCGATACCATGGTCAAAATGCGCGATACCTTGGCGGCGGATATCAAGGCGCTCTCCAGCCACAAGAAAGCCAACGTCGCTTACCGCACTATTAATACCACCGGCGCAAAACAGGACGAATAAATCGCCTTATGGACACCATCGATTTTCCGCGTTTTATTTTAGCTTTTGCACTGGTCATCGGTATGATCGGCCTTCTGGCTATGTTCCTGCGCCGCTACGGTCAGACGGCAAAATCGTTGCTCGGCGGAGGCGACACCGGCAGCCGCCTGCAGGTGATGGAGATGCGCTATCTCGATCCCAAACGCAAGCTGGTGCTGGTCAAGCGCGATGGTGTCGAGCATTTGTTATTGATCGGCGATGGGCAGAGCGTTGTTGTTGAATCCAACATTGAGCAAAAAACAGGGCAGGGGAATGCGCAGTAAAAAAATAATCTATGGCCTGGGTGCATTGGCGGCGGCGTTAGTAGCGTTGTGGCTGGAGCCAGCGCTTGCCCAGTCGATGACGGTTGATTTGGGGAAAGTCAGCAGTAATACCGCCGCCGCGCGGTTGATACAGCTCGTGCTGCTGCTGACGGTCATCACGCTGGCGCCGTCGATCCTGATCATGGTGACGTCGTTCATGCGCATCATCATCGTGCTGTCGTTTCTGCGCAGCGCACTCGGCCTGCAGCAGACGCCGCCCAACCAGGTGCTGATTTCGCTGGCGCTATTTTTAACCGCATTCATCATGGCTCCCGCGTTCGAGCAAGCCTACGACGACGGCGTCAAACCGCTGCTTGATAGTTCCATCACCGAAGAACAGGCCATCGAACGCATCGGCGCGCCGTTCCATGAATTCATGCTGAAGCATGTGCGTGAGAAAGACCTGCAGTTGTTTGTCGGCATGTCGCCGGGGCTCGAAATCGAGAAAGCCGAAGACACGCCGTACCGCGTGCTGATCCCTTCATTCATGATTAGCGAATTGCGCCGCGCCTTTGAGATAGGATTCCTGATTTTTATACCTTTTGTCGTCATCGACCTGCTTATTTCCTCCATATTGATGGCGATGGGCATGATGATGCTGCCGCCGGTGATGATCTCGCTGCCGTTCAAGCTGATATTTTTCGTGATGGTGGATGGCTGGTATATGATCTGCGGTTCCCTCATTAAAAGTTTCGGCACGGTATGAGAAAATATTGGATGTGCATGGTGCTGGCGCTGGCCGGATGCAAGGACAGCGCCATCGATTACGGCACTTCGGCGCGCTGTCAGGATAAAGGGTTCAAGCCCGGCACGGTGGAATACGACCGCTGCATCAAGGACGACAAATTGTCGACGATGATGGAACAGCAACGCCGCGATTTCGATGATATGCAGCGTGCGCGGCAGGATGAAATCATGCGGCGTTATTGATGATGACTCTAGTTGCTGTCATCTGCGTATAACTCTTTCAACACCGATGGAATGTAATCGGGCAAATCCTCGGCGATTAGTCCCGGCCCGAAAGCGATGGCGGCGCGGCTGTGCATCCATACGGCGGCACAGGCGGCCTCGAACGGCGGCATGTGTTGCGCCAAAAGCCCGGTGACGATTCCGGCCAACACGTCGCCGCTGCCGGCGGTAGCCAGCCAGACGGGCGCG
The DNA here is from genome assembly GCA_964575095.1 of uncultured Rickettsiales bacterium. GTDB lineage: Bacteria > Pseudomonadota > Alphaproteobacteria > Rickettsiales > SXRF01 > CAZNPA01. Next base: position 2,999 of record CAZNPA010000007.1, on the reverse strand, counting down.
ATGGCGTTGACGGCGACGCGCCCGTCCGGTGCGGCGATGACGGTGTCGTTGCCTTTTAATATAATCACGGCGTTGCTCTTTGCCGCCGCTTCACGTGCGCGCGCCGCCTTATCGCCTTTTATGGAAAACAGGCGCGAGAATTCGCCTTCGTGCGGCGTCAGCACCGCCGTTCCTTCAATGGCTGAAAATAATTCTTTGGCGTGGCCTTTGAAGGAACTGATGGCGTCAGCGTCGATCACGCAGGATTTTTTCTTCGATAGAACATGCAGCACCTGGGCGCGCGTCGTTTCGCTTGCGCCGTTGCCGGGGCCGATAAGAAGGGCGGAAACGCGGTCATCGTCAAGCAGCGCATCCAACTCGCTGACGTTTTTACAGGGCTTGGTCATGACGGCGGTAAGCGCGCCGGCATAGACCGGCAGCGCTTCCGGCGCGCAGGCGACGCTAACCAGCCCGGCGCCGGCGCGGAGCGCGGAAACCGCTGCCAGCCGCGCCGCGCCGGTCGAGCTTATGCCGCCGCCGATCACGATTGCGTGGCCGCGCGTGTATTTGTGACTTTCAAAATTGGGAATGGGGAAAACGGATTTCCATAATGCGGGCACATTTAAGAAATGACGCGCCGCCACGGCCTCGCCGCTGATGCCGATGTCGAACACATGCAACGTGCCGGTATAGCCCTTGCCGGGCAGCAGCACATGGCCGAGCTTGGGGCGCACGAAGGTCACTGTATGTGTGGCGCGGATGGCAACGCCCATGATTTCGCCGGTCGTCGCGTTGACGCCGCTGGCGATGTCGATGGCGACCACCGGTGCGCCGTGGCCGTTGATGGCGGCAACGGCTTTTTCCGCCGCGCCTTCGATATTCTTGTTGAGGCCGGTGCCGAACAACGCATCCACCACCAGTCCCTTGCCTTGCAGCAGGGAGGGTTGAAAATTTTCTATCGTCGTTTGCTCCACCGGCCAGCCGCGCTCTTGTAATATGCGCGCGACGATAACGCCGTCACCGCCGTTATTGCCGCCGCCGCAGACGACGAGGCACGGCCGGGGAGGGTAGATTTCACCTATTAATCCAGCGACGGCGCTGGCGGCGTTTTCCATCAGTGCGTTTGCGGGCGTGCCGCTGGCGATCGCGGCGCTATCGGCCTGGCGGGATTCTTCGGCGGTGAGCAGCGCAGCGGGATGCAACATAAAATACTAGGTGTTTTTTTAGAGTTTAGTATACTGCGTCCGGAAAACCAACCGGAGATGATACTATGCGCATTATCACCTTATTTACCGCCCTTTATCTTGCATTCCCTATGGTAGCGGTCTCGGCCGAACTCCTTAACGTATCCTATGATCCGACGCGCGAATTTTATGAGGAATACAACGCGCTGTTCGTCAAGCATTGGCGGGAAAAAACCGGTCAGGATGCCTCCGTTTCCCAGTCGCACGGCGGATCGGGAAAACAGGCGCGCTCGGTGATCGACGGCCTCAAGGCCGACGTGGTGACGCTGGCGCTGGCATACGATATCGACAACATCGCCGAGAAATCAAAACTCCTGCCGGCGGATTGGCAGTCCAAGCTGCCGCATAACAGCTGCCCTTATACTTCCACCATCGTTTTCCTGGTGCGCAAGGGCAATCCCAAGCACATTAAAAACTGGGACGACCTGACGCAAAAAGGCGTGCAGGTGATTACGCCCAACCCGAAAACCTCCGGCGGCGCGCGCTGGAACTACCTGGCGGCCTGGGGCTACGCCAAGGAAAAATGGAACGGCGACGAAGCCAAAATCACCGACTACATGCGCCGCCTGTTCAAGAACGTGCCGGTGCTGGATACCGGCGCGCGCGGCGCAACGACGACGTTCGTGCAGCGCGGCATCGGTGACGTGCTCATCACCTGGGAGAACGAGGCGTTCATGGTCGAGCAGGATATCGGCAAAGGGAAATTTGAGCGGGTGATACCGTCAATCAGCATCCTGGCGGAGCCGCCGGTGGCAGTGGTTGAGAAAAACGCCCAGCAGAAAAACGCGCTGGCCGCCGCTCAGGAATATCTGGGGTTCCTTTACTCTCCGGCGGCGCAGGAACTTGCGGCGAAATATTATTACCGACCGACCGATGAGGCGATTGCCGAGAGATACCGTGAGCGCTTTCCGGCGCTGGCGATGCTGACCATCGCTGATTTCGGCGGATGGAAAGATGCGCAGAAAAAACACTTTGACGACGGCGGAACATTCGATCAAATATATGGGCAATAAAAAAATCATCAGGGGAGAAAAATCCATGCAATATTACAAAATCGTCGCATCGCCGGTCGGAGAACTCAAACTCGTCGCTTCCGATAAAGGCTTATGCGCCCTGTGGTTTGACGCCGGCCGCAACGAAGATGCCGGGCAGGCGGTGCTGAACGAATCGCATCCGACCCTGGTTGCCGCCGAACGCCAGCTGACGGAATATTTTGACGGCGCGCGCACGGAATTCGACATCCCCCTCGATCCGCAGGGATCGGAGTTTCAGATCGAAGTATGGGCGGCGCTCTCCACCATCCCTTACGGCCAGACCATTTCCTATGCCCAGCAGGCGAGGAAAATCGGCGGCCCCGAAAAGGCGCGTGCCGTCGGCCAGGCCAATGGCAAGAACCCGATCTCGATTATCGTGCCCTGCCACCGCGTCATCGGTGCCGACGGCAAGCTGACCGGCTATGGCGGCGGCACGGCGATCAAGGAATTCCTGCTCACCCTCGAGCAGAAACATACTCCCGAAAGCAAACAGGCGGCGTAACCGCTGAATCTGGGTATCGTTATGGTATTTAAAACGTGACCCGCTCCACAACCTGTGATAGATTATATATCTATATATAACACTAATTCGTTTAACGGGCCGCACATGCCAATGAGGAAACGACAGCCGCAAGCCTCATGGCATTTTGATTTTCGTACGCTGGCGGAAGCAAGAATAATCGCGCGCCAGATCGCCCAGCGTTACCCGGATCCCGAAACAGCGTTTTACGGCCTGAACGAG
>CAZNPA010000006.1:0-101112 GCA_964575095.1 uncultured Rickettsiales bacterium | reverse complement strand
TGAGCTGGGTTTAGAACGTCGTGAGACAGTTCGGTCCCTATCTGCCGTGGGTGTAGGAAAATTGAGAGGATCTGACCTTAGTACGAGAGGACCGGGTTGGACGTACCTCTGGTGTACCTGTTGTTCTGCCAAGGGCATACGCAGGGTAGCTATGTACGGAATGGATAAACGCTGAAAGCATCTAAGCGTGAAACCAGCCTCGAAACCATTTTTCCCCATTAGGGTCGTGGTAGACTACCACGTTGATAGGCCAGGTGTGTACAGACAGTAATGTCTTTAGCTAACTGGTACTAATAACCCGATTGACTTATTTAACCTCATCCCCGCCTTCGGGCGGGGCGAGATTCTCGATGTCTGGACTATGAAAGCAAAGTCCAGTTCATTAACTCATCAGAAAAAAATGATGTTCCGCCTACGCTGCTTTGCAGCTACGGCGCGACAAGCAGAAAAACCTAGTCACGTACGCCCGCGAAAGCCGGCTTACATGACTGGTGATTATAGTTTTGGTTGAAACACCCGTTCCCATTCCGAACACGACCGTGAAACGCCAAGACGCAGATGGTACTATGCCTTAAGGTATGGGAGAGTATGTCGTCGCCAGTCTTGTAAGCCGGTTTTTTTATTTCCATTATTCTGGCCAACTCGCTTGAGAATTTTGCTCTGCGCTGCTCACGTACCAGTGTGTACGCTGCGCTGCTCGATCAAAATTCTCGGCGCATTTGGCTCAGACTAATGAAAATACCCGTTTCCTTCGCATTCAACTCGGCCTAGCGAAAAATACGTGCGAAACCACTTCGCTCAATTCCAATTAACTGGTCCGGCGTCGTCTTCGCAGTTTGCTACTTCATCTATCAAATCGTCTATAGTTCTCTCGCCGTTCAGTACCTCGTTTACACCATCCTCGACTATCCCCACACAGGCACCAGTCGGCCCTATTCTTTCTGGCACATAAATCGCTTCCGCTGGCGATATGCCAGCTACGGTTAACGTCACTAAGACAGTTAAACACATTAAACTAAGTCTTTTCATAAACCTCTCCTTGTTAATATGTCGAACGATTGAGCACCGTTCTTACTACTCATTCTGAAGGGGGGGGGTAAATATTTGGTTAATATTTGATGAAAGTTTTATGACAATATTAACCAATTGGTTTGGATAAATATTTGCTGCTGTCTTATCATGTCCCAAAACAACCGCGCCTATCTGGACGCAAGATGAAGTTGAGCGCGAACTCGGCTTAGCGAAAAATGCTCCGCATTTGGCTCAGACTAATGGAAATAACGCCCGTCATCGCGAGGAGCGTCAGCGACATGGCGATCCAGCCAAAGCGCCATGGGCGCGGTATAGACACTGTTGCGCCGCAGACGCGGCGCGCTGGATTGCTTCGGCTTTGCCTCGCAATGACGAAATTTTGTCATTCCCGCGACCTGTCCTCCGAAGCCTTGGCGTAGGAGGAAGGCCGGGATCCATGCCGCGCATCCGCCTCAGCCTAGCGAAGAATGTTTATTCGTCATCCCGCGCTCACCCCACACTTGTTGCGGGGTTACCGTAGTATTCCTAGACCTCTTGTCGCAGCTTTGCTCTCTTTATGGGCAGCGACTGCTGACTCAACGAAATGCTGACGATCTAACGGAATCAAGGTTGCTTCATATTCTCCTGACCGTCCGTAATCTGTTATTCGTCCGGGTTGGGCGCGATATTTTGCCATCATTTTATTTTCAAACTCAATGGCGGGCTTCTCATAGGTTTCAAAATGAGCGCGGCAAACTTCATCTTGAGCAGCTTTTTCAGCGATCTTTTTAGGGAGGCTCGGAGCAATATCTGCAATATGGTCATCGTATATTTTTCCATATACGTTGCCTAATTCGGCATCGGTGTTGGCGACTGTTAAGCGATAGTGATAATCTTCAAGAGGCACATGCGGCATGCATTCACTCATTATTTCAGCCTTTCGTCGTATAAATGGCTGCGCATGTTCGATCACGTTTGGTTGGGTAGCATGAGTAAATTCATGGCATATAAACCGGTCCATACTGGTCGTAATGTGTTCTCCGTTTTCACAGAGCAGTTTCGCTGAATCAGTCAATCGCGGATTGGCAAAAATAGTTGGAAGGTTGTTATGTATACCAAACCCGGGAAAAGCTACCTCGCTGTGGGTAAAAACCTGGATGGGGCTTCCATGTAATTTTACCGCTTCTTCAAGGGTATATTTGCCTTCCGGTGTGGAGGCAAACCAATGCACGGCATCCTTCACGCGTTTTACTAGAGTGGGTTCTTCCTCGCTAATAAAATGAACCAATCCTTCAAGATTCACTGTCATGTAAGAATTGTATCATAATTCTGTTACGGTTTTGTGAAGGAATAACATATTGAATATTTTGTGGTTTCTTATTCCGAATCCGTCTTCGCGCTCCGCGCTAGGGCTTTAATATATAAATACGTCATTCCCGCGACCTGTCCACCGAAGCCCGAAGGGCGCAGGAGGAAGGCGGGAATCCAGATATTTTTAAACAGTTAATATTCTTCACAAAACCTTAATATTCTATTCATCGGCGGATGCTAGGATGTAGTAAGATCAGTGGAGATTTATATGTCACAGGAAGAAGTTGGTTCGGAAGAAGGCCACGAGGATGTGTCCCACGAGAGAATAAAGGCCGTTCAGAATCGGATTAAGAAGGCTTATTTGGAAGAGGCGAAGGTTACCCCGCGTTTCAGGGAGGTGGAACGCTGTGTCGAGCGCTATATCGCGGGTAGATTTATTAAAGGGACAATGGAATCGCGGAATGCAGAGAAAGCACTTTCTGCCGACGCGCGGCTGCAAAAATTAGAAGAGGTCGTCCTTGCGGATGATTTTAAGATCGCCCAGCTTCCTGGATTGGGTTTTGAAAGTTTAAAAAATGGCGTGAGTTCTCCTCGTATATTGGAAAAATCAGCACGAGAGCGCGGCAACAATCCCGGCGGCGCCGGCGGCGGGCGTCGCGTCATAAGGGATCACCATACCCATTCCTGACCGGTTGAGCACACCATGAAAAACCTATACACCGCGCATGCGACCGCGGTGGGTGGGTAAAGGGTCCCAGTTGCATCCCCGCCCGCAATTCTCTAACATCCCGCCATGGGCATTGATTCTTTCCATGAATTCGCGTTGACCGGCGCGCTGGGTGTGCTGCTCATCCTCGTTTGCTGCCTCAACATTTATGAATCGCTGCGTTTCCTGTGGCGGCTTTTGCCCAAGCTCACCTGGCTGCCGCATCTTCGCGTCCTGCTGGTGGTGATGGGCAGCTTCATCCCGCATATCGTCAACATCTGGCTGTTCGGATTGACCTATTACCTGCTGCATCATTTCGAATTGGGCACGCTCTCCGGCGCTTCGGTCGCCAGCGGGAAATATGCGCTCGATTTCTTCGGCTGCATTTATTTCTCGGCCGTGGCCTACACCACGCTCGGCCTGGGCGACATCACACCCGAGGGCGGCCTGCGCATGATCACCGGCGTCGAATCGCTGGCCGGTTTCATGATGATCGGCTGGACGGTCTCCTTCACTTACCTCGCCATGCAGAAATTCTGGGAACTCCCCCACCGCCGCCGCAAATAAAAAAAGGCCACCCGAAGGTGGCCTTAATTTCTCAAGTACGCTGGGGGAGAAATTATATGCCCGTGACCTCGACGCGCGAGCAGTCGCGGCCGTCTTGCAGGGCCAGGGCGATGCCTTGCAGATTCGCGGATTTGGAGATGGTGGTGCAGTTGTGGACCTGCTTGTTGCCGGCCTTGCCATCGTAGCACGCCACCACGTCATTTGTCTCGGCCACCGGCGTGAAAGACACTTTGCACGCGGGCGCATTGCTGCCGGCCGCCATATTCGCCTGCGGGATCTCGCCCAGCGACGGCGTCGGCGATGCCAGGAATGACAGTACCAGCAGGCTGGCAACGGTGGTCGTTTTCACGGTATGGTGTTTCATGCGGTCTCCCTCAGGTTGGTTTAGACTAAAGGTAGCATCAAACCTTTAACCCCCCGTATATTTTGCCTAGGATTTTATTGAAGTTTTAGGGGAGTGATTATAATAATATCATTATATATCAATATATTAATCTATATCCATCCGGCCGCGGCGCATTTCTTGTCACATAACCTTCATTATATTTCGCGCGCCGGACGTGGTACTATTTACTGCAGGCAAGGGGAAAACCTATGAGCAGGGATGACAGAAAAAAATCCGACCCGCGGCATCGCCCGAGTGTCGGCAACATCATTTCCGAAGCAGCGCATGTCGCCAGCGATGATTCCCTGTCGGATCAGTCGCCTTTTTCGCCAAAGGAAAAGTTACGGATTTGGGCCGAGATGGTCGAGGCTGCCCAGGAAGCTGCACTCAAAGAGATAAAAGACCGATCCAACTAAAAACCACCCATGGCAAAAATCTACGAAACCAGAACCGATTTCGAGCGCGACGCGCTGAAGGCGCAGTCGCAGCGCGTTCACCGGCAGGCCAGCGACGAGAATGCCACCGGCTTCACCCTGATTGCCGCCGGATGGATCGCGCAATTGTATCACGACCTCAAGCCGGACGCGCGCGGCTGGCTGCTGAAAGCCGGCCTGGCGGCAGAAGTGATTGGCGCCGTCCTCGCCATCAAATCCTGGTTCACCCGCCATAAGGCGCATAGCCTGGATCTCGATCGCGAACGCCTCGGTCCGGAAACGGTGGCACTGCCGCCGGAGATGACGGGAACGGAAAAAGACTGCGCGCCCTGCGCCGTCAAAAAAATCCTGACCGGAAAGCACGCCCGCACGCCGCTCGACTTCGCCGAGCCCAGCGCATCCGATCCGGAAATTCGCCGTTAACTTCCTAAATAATTTGTAATGCGCGCGTGATGCCCCGTTCATGATCGCGCTGCTATCGTCTTCCCGTAACCTCAGGGAGAATAGTATGCGCACTATAAGCAAAGCGGCAGTAATGATGGCGTTCGCGGCGACGATATTTTCGGCATCGGCCGAGGCCAGCTCATTTTCCGTCACCTATGGCACCGGACATTCTTATCGCAACCGCCATGACAATCATCATGACCGTCGCCCCCATCATGGCGGGCATGGATATTATCATCCGCCGCGGCCGGCCTATTACGGCTTCCACGGCTCGCCGTGGCGTCGCGCCTATTACAATCACCGGCCGTACCGGCAGGTCTATATCTACATTCCGGCGGTGCCCGCGCCGCAGCCCACCCCGGTGAATTATAGCTATTCTTATAATATGCCCGCCCCATCGGGCGATTATTGCCGCGAATACCAGGCGGTATCCGTCATCGGCGGCCAACCGCAGCAATCCTACGGCCAGGCATGCCTGCAGCCGGACGGAAGTTGGAAAATATTAAATTAACATATAATTCAGCATATTATTCCCTACAGGCGATTTGTCACAAAACTGTCATTGTACAGGCGAGGAGGATGTATGTTAACTTTTACTTACTGATGTATCATTATAGGGCAGGGTGGGTATGAAGAGAAAAGACAGATCAGCGAAAAGTATCGCCATCGCTACGGCAATGACCAAGCGCGAACGGGAAGATCAGAGGATTATAAAGGCGGAAATGACCCCTGATCCTGACGCCGTTTCGGAGTTCGAAGCGTTTGTCACGCCACATAATGTGGAGGATATTCCAAAAGCTGCTTTGGGGGAAGAAGTAGAACTTGATCAGGCAGATGAGTCGGAGACAATCATACATCGCCACGCTGTAGGATTTCGGGAAGATCTCGTACCATATAAACCGGTTGAGGAGGGTATCGTTCAGGGAGACGCGGCCGTTGTTGACGAAGAGGAATTCGACGACAAGAAGCGTTTTTCTATAGACGTACGCGACATTCCCGGCACGGCAGATAAAAAAATTCTGCGTACGGATGAGGCAAATATACCCTATATCAGGCATGACGTCGCCGCCAGAGAAGAATTGCTGGAAGAGCTAGCTCAAAGGGGAAAATTGCCGATAAAGGGACACGCTCGAGCACAAAAATTTGCTGCAAGAGAAACGCCACTTGGTGCGAATAAAAAAAGCGAAAATTCCACTCCGCCGTCGCGCGCATAACATCATTAGATACGGAGGATACATATGAGCGGCACAAAAAAAGATGCAACAGACGAAGATTTACAAGCCAAAGAACGCGCGGGCAAGCATGACCACGATCATCGTGGCCGCTCAGAAGAAGCGAAATGGAAACGCGCGGTATTAGGGCTGCATGGCAGGGATGGCACTGCCCGATCCTCTACGTACACCCGAAAAGGCCAGACACCACCCGGACGTGGATAAACCAACCGCGATCTGTCAGGACAATCTATTAATAAATAACAATAATATCTCATTGCTGTCAGGCAGCAAAAACCCTTTCACAAACCCGTGATTTTGCTATATACAGAGCCCTTCGCCTTGCAATACAAGCAAGCGCACGAAATATAAGGAACAAAACCATGGCCGTACCGAAAAGAAAGAAAAGCAAATCCGCGCGCGACATGCGCCGCTCGCATCTGGCGCTCGATCGCACCAACGTCGTTGAGGACAAGACGACCGGCGAGCTGAAACGCCCGCACCACGTCTCCGCCGACGGCTACTATAACGGCCGGCAGGTGGTGACCAAAGGCAAAGTCCACCGCTAATTTAACTGCACATGGCCTCCGGCAAGCTCCAGCTTCCGATCGCTCTTGACGCCATGGGCGGCGACAACGCGCCTGCCTGTGTTTTAAAGGGTGCGGCGCAGGCGCTCATCCGCCATCCCGGCAGCAAGTTTTTAATCTACGGTCACCAGAACATGATCGACCCGATCCTGCGCGCGCTTCCGCAGCTTAAGGCCGCCAGCGAGATCGTGCACGCCGACGGCGTCATCGCCAGCGACGACAAGCCGTCGATCGCCGTGCGCCGCGGCAAGGGATCTTCCATGTGGGCCGCCATCGAATCGGTGAAGGAAGGAAAATCCTGCGCCGTCGTCTCCGCCGGAAATACCGGCGCGCTGATGGCGATGTCGAAACTCATTTTGCGCACGCTGCCCGGCATCTCGCGCCCGGCGATTGCGGCATTGTTTCCGACGCTGCGCGGCGAATGCGTGATGCTCGACCTCGGCGCCAACGTCGAATCCGACGCCAACGATCTGTTCCGCTTCGCCATCATGGGCGATGCGTTCGCCCGCGCGGTACTAGGTTTAAGCCGCCCCAAGATCGGCCTGCTCAATATCGGCATCGAGGAGTTGAAAGGCCACGACGAAATCAAAGGCGCGCGCGACCTGATACAAACCCACGGCCACGATCTCAATTTCCACGGCTTCATCGAAGGCAACGACATCGCCGAGGGCACGGTCGACGTCGTCGTCACCGACGGCTTCACCGGCAACATCGCGCTCAAGACCGCCGAAGGCACGGCGCGCTTAATCAGCACCTATCTGCGCGAGGCGTTCAACAGCTCGGCCATCTCTAAAACCGGCGGCTTGCTTGCCATGGGCGCGCTTAATGCCGTCAAGGACAAGCTCGACGATAGAAAGCGCAACGGCGCCATGTTTCTGGGGCTAAACGGCATTGCCGTCAAAAGCCACGGCGGCGCCGACGCGTTCAGCTTCTGCAACGCCATCTCGGTGGCCATTGAACTGGTCGCGCATCACATCAACGAGCGCATCCTGCAGGAGATCAATCTCTCTAATCTGCCGTCCGGCGCCAGCGCCGCGCCCAGCATCAGCAACGGCGCCGCACCCAAAACCATCATCGGGAATGACAACTGATGCGTCGCGCTGTGATTTCCGGTACCGGCGCTTATCTCCCACAACGCATCGTGCCCAATGCCGAGCTTGAAGCCTCGGTCGAAACCAGCGACGAATGGATCATAGAACGCACCGGCATCCGCCAGCGCCACATCGCCGCCGCCAATGAATTGACGTCCGACCTTGCCGTGCACGCGGCACAGGCGGCGCTTAAGAATGCCAAGATTTCGCCGGACGATATTGATTTGGTGATACTGGCCACCACCACGCCCGACGACACCATGCCCTCGACGGCGGTCAAGGTACAGCATAAGCTCGGCATCACGCGCGGCGCTGCGTTTGACGTCAACGCCGCCTGCAGCGGTTTTGTCTATGCCATGAGCATCGCCAACGCCATGCTCGTCTCCGAGCAGGCCAATCGCGTGCTGGTGATCGGCGCCGAGATTTTCTCGCGCATCATCGACTGGAAAGATCGCGGCACCTGCATCCTCTTTGGCGACGGGGCAGGGGCGGTGGTGCTTACCGCGCAGCAACAGCCGGGCAACGCCGCCGATAAAGGCGTGCTCTCGGTATGCATCGATTCCGACGGGCAATATACGGGAATATTGGGCACCAGCGGCGGCGTCGGCTCGACGCAAAACGCCGGTACCTTGTTCATGGCTGGCAAAGAAGTCTACCGGCACGCCGTCGCCAAAATGCCGGAAGCGGTCGAGAAAAGCATGAAAATGGCCGGGTTGCCGGTCTCGGCGATCGACTGGGTCGTGCCGCATCAGGCCAACCAGCGCATTCTCTCCGGTGTCGCGCATAAGCTCGGCATTAGCGACGATAAGGCCGTTTCCACGGTGGCAAACCACGCCAATACCTCCGCCGCCTCCATCCCGCTCGCCCTGCACGAAGCCAGCCATGACGGCCGCATAAAACCCGGGCATCTGGTAGCGTGTCCCGCGCTGGGAGCGGGGCTGACGTGGGGGTGCTTTGTCGTGAGGTGGTGATTTTACATCCTGAGCGAGCGAAGCGAGTCGAAGGATCTTTGTCGAGGCGACTGGAAAAGATCCTTCGACTCAGGCCTGCGGCCTTCGCTCAGGACGTTAAAGCACTTGAATTCCTGTTATAAATAAGGTACATAGGATAAACCGCAACCAAAGAAGAGAAAAACCTATGAGCAAAACTTTAACCCGTGCCGACCTGAGCAATATCGTTTACAAGCAGATCGGTTTGTCGCTGCAGGAATGCAATACGCTGGTCGATGCCGTCATCGACGAAGTGTGCAGCAGTCTGGAGCAGGGCGAATCGGTGAAGCTGTCGTCGTTCGGCACCTTCAACCTGCGCAAGAAGAAACAGCGCATGGGACGCAACCCGAAAACCGGCGTCGAAGTGCCGATTACCTCGCGCACCGTGCTGTCGTTCAATGCGTCGAACCTGCTCAAAAGCAAGGTCAATAGCAAGTTGGTCAAGAAATAAGCTGCCGCCGTTTAATCATGCGGTTGCAGCCGGGTAGGGCTGCGCCGCTATTGGATTCTAGCTCATGTCCGTGACACAGGAAACTGCCATTCTCGATGCAAAGACTGACGACAGCAAAGCCCCCGGCGCCTTTAAAACCATCAGCGAAGTAGCCGACATCCTCGATGTGCCGCAGCACGTGCTGCGCTTTTGGGAAAGTAAATTTCCGCAGATCAAGCCGCTCAAGATGCGCGGCGGCCGGCGCTACTACCGCCCGGAAGACATTGCCGCGCTCGTCTCGATCAAAGAGTTGCTGTATAAGGAAGGCTACACCATCGACGGCGCCAAAAAAGCCTTCGGCCAGACAAAGCCGGAAGCGCCTGCCGCTCAGATGACCCCACCCAAAGCGCCCAAAGAAAAATCGGCATTGACCGATAAGCAGCGCGCGCAGATCGCCTTCATTCGCGACGAGCTGGCGGCCATGCGCGAGATACTGAAACCCCATCTTTCATGATTACCGTATTCCATAAGATCAAAGGCTCGATGATCCCCTCGGTGATGACGTCGCGGGATAAAATCCCCGAAGACGCGCTGTGGATAGATATCCTGAGCCCCGGCCTCGAAGAGGAAAAAAGCGTTGAAGCCCAGCTCGGCATCGAAATCCCGACGCGCGAGGAAGTGTGGAAGAACCAGGTTTTAAATCGCCTCTATCAGGAAGGCGGCGTCGCCTACATGACGGCGGCCATCATCACCAAGGTCGAATCGCCGTGGCCGCAGACCAGCTCGGTGACGTTCATCCTCACCGAAAAATTCCTGATCACCATCCGTTACATTTCGCCGACCTCGTTCCAGAATCTTTCCAACCGCCTGATGCGCAACCCGCAGAAATTCACGTCCGGCGCGCATGTGATGGAAGGGTTGCTTGAAGAGATCATCACCCGCGTCGCCCATAATTCCGAGTTGGTCGTCGACGAGCTCGATAAGCTGTCGCACGATATCTTCGGCATGGGCACCGAATCGCACCGCAAGAATCCGTCGCGCATGATGCAGGAAATGCTGAAGCGCCTCTCTACCTGCGCCGACCTCAATTCCAAGATCAACGAGAGCCTGCACAGCATCAGTCGTACGCTCAATTTCTTCAAGCAGGTGCACGGCGGCGGCAAGGAGGCCGACGCCATCGTCGGTATGCTGATCACCGACTCGCAGGCGCTGACCAAGCAAACGGCGTTCCTCTCCGACAAGCTGACGTTCCAGCTCGATGCGCTGCTCGGCATGATCAATGTCGAGCAGAACTTGATCATCAAGATTTTCTCGGTGGTGGCGGTATTCTTCCTGCCGCCGACTCTGGTCTCCAGCATCTACGGCATGAACTTCCAGGACATGCCGGAGCTCTCCTGGCACTACGGCTATCCGATGGCCATCGCCATCATGGTCACCTGCGCCCTGATTCCCTTCATTTATTTCCGCCGCAAGGGTTGGCTCTAATTGCAGGGTGGATTCGGAAATAAGCCTCTGATATATGCTACTTACCATCCGTGCTCGCGTGGCGGAATTGGTAGACGCAAGGGACTTAAAATCCCTCGGCCGCAAGGCTGTGCCGGTTCGAGTCCGGCCGCGAGCACCACGCTTCGCCCTGACGGGCTACGCGTGGCGCAGCCACGTGGAGACCGTCAACTTGGGCGAAGCAGTGCCCGGCATAGCCCGCAGGGCGAAGACGGGCTGGAGCAACATATGTGGTATGTTTACGTTATCAGAAGTATCGATTTTCCAGAGCAGGAATATACGGGCGCATCCCAGCACTTAAAAGAACGACTGGCTGACCACAATGCTGGTAAATCTCCCCATACGTCGAAATTTGCTCCATGGGAGTTGGTTTGGTATTGCGCTTTTCCAGATAAATATAAAGCGCTGGAATTTGAAAAATATCTGAAGTCTCATTCTGGCAGAGCCTTTGCCACTAAACGATTATTATAGGTTCAATTCCGCGTGGGAGCCTGAGTTGGCTCTGGTTCTAAGTTTCCGATACCCAATTTGCGTGGATTCGGATAGAAATGATTAAATTGAAATACATGGGCGGTTCTAACTTATGAGTCAAGAAGCATACAAAAGAGCAGCAACCAGTGATTTAGAACGAATTGTACTGCGAGATTTTTTCGACAGCATCGATGCCACCAAACCGATCGATAATAGCATTAGCGACTCTAAAATGATCGGCGCAACACAGCGAAAATTAAAAGCTGCGCTTAAAGATACCCCCGCTAAATGTACGTGCGCAAAGCGAACTTGGGGTGGCCCTTGCGAGGTTTGCCAAGAGAGTGGTAATGAATTATACTCCTTGAGGAACTTTTTCAGAGTAATTCGCGATGCGAAAAAGCACGGTATGACTGCTATACAGATTCAAGAATTTATCGAAAATACTGAAAAACATTTGAAATAGTAGGCTTTTCCTATTTCATTTAGAGCCTCCATAAACTCTTCAATCCGGTTCGAAGTTTTTCCGCGCGGGTGCACCACCCTACGCCCTCAAGGGCTTCGGGTGGCAGGGCGTGAGGACGTATGGAACAAATAATCTACCAGGAAATGGCGGCGAGTGAGGAGGAGCACTGGTGGTTTCGTGCCCGCCGCCGGATCACGGAGTCGCTGCTGAACCGTTATAATCCGCCGCCCCATGCCGCCATTCTCGATGCCGGCTGTGGCTCAGGCGGCAATCTCGCGCTGCTTTCCACCTATGGAAAAGTCCATGCGTTCGAGACGTACGAAACGGCGCGCAACCTTGCCAAAGCCCGCGGCATCGGCGAGGTGGCGGACGGCTCACTGCCGGGAAACATTCCGTTTGGAGAACAGGCGTTCGATTTGATCACGATGTTCGACGTGCTGGAGCATATCGAGGATGACGCGGCGTCGCTCACAGCCCTCCATGCACGGCTGGTGGAGAATGGAAAATTATTGCTGACCGTGCCCGCATGCCCGCTGCTGTGGGGCAAGCATGACGCGATGCACCACCACTTCCGCCGCTACACGAAACGGCTGCTGGCAGAGCGCCTGGAAGCGGCTGGTTTCAAAGTCGAGCTTTGCAATTATTTTAATTTCTGGCTGTTCCCGCTGGCGCTGGCCGCCCGCCTGCTCGACCGCCTGCGCGGAAATGACCGCGCCTCCATCGGCTCCGCCACCCCGCCCGCGCCGCTCAACCATTTATTGTATGCGCTGATGGCCTCCGAACGGTTCCTGATCCCGCATATCCCGCTGCTTTTTGGCGTGAGCCTCATCGCCGTCGCGTCGAAGAAATAACTACGCCGCCAGATCCTCTTCCACCACTTCTTTTGTTAGCGAAAAGAGCAGGGCTTTGATATCGGCGTAGGCGGCATCTAATTTTTTGGCGTCGGTCGAACGGGCGGCGAGGCAGACGCCGAGTTTATTGTTTTTGATAAACGGGTAGCTGCCGATTTCGACATCGTTGTGGCGGTTCTGGATGGCGGTCAAGTTTTCGGCAATCATGCTTTCGGTGAGGTAGGCGGAGACGTATTTGGAGAGCATCGGCGCGCTGCCTTTCAAGGACGGCTTCACGGCGTCGAACATCGCCTGCATGATGGCGGGCACGCCGGCGAAGACGTAGACGTTTTCCATGTGGAACCCCGGCGCGGCGCTGACGGCATTGATGACGAGCGTTGCGCCCTGCGGCATGTCGGCCATTTTAAGCCGCGCCGCGTTCAGTTTCTCGCGGCCGTAATGTTTTTCCAGAATCGTCTCGGCATTTTTGTTGCGCTCGACCGCAACGCCGAATGCCTTGGCGATGGCGGCGACCGTGATGTCGTCGTGCGTCGGGCCGATGCCGCCGGTGGTGAAGACATAGGTAAAAGATCTACGGCATTCCCGAACGGTTGCCACAATGGACTCTTCGATATCGGGGATGACGCGCGCCTCCGTCAGCCGGACGCCGCAGTCATTCAAGGATTTTGCCAGCCACGCCAGATTCTTATCCTGCGTGCGGCCGGACAAAATCTCATTTCCTATGATAATCAGACAGGCAGTTTGCATATCCAAAAACTACTACTATGATAGGAAAATGCTATCGAAAACACCCATAGAAGAAGCGGACGACGCCTTCGACGACCACCGGCCGGTCACCATCCATAAGCCGGAGGATTACGAAGGCATGCGGAAGGCCGGGCGGCTGGCGGCGGAGGTGCTCGACATGATTGCGGAGCACGTCAAGCCCGGCGTCACCACCGACCGCCTGAACACGCTGTGCCACGAGATGATCGTGGGCGCGGGCGCCATCCCGGCGCCGCTCAATTACCGCGGCTTCCCGAAATCCATCTGCACCTCCATCAATCATGTCGTTTGCCACGGCATTCCGGGCGAACAGACATTAAAGGACGGCGACATCGTCAATATTGATGTCACGGTGATCGTCGATGGTTGGCACGGCGACACCAGCCGCATGTACTTTAGCGGCGAGCCGCCCATCAAGGCCAAGCGCCTGACGCAGATTACCTACGAGGCGACGATGCTGGGCATCGAGCAGGTGAAGCCCGGCAACACCGTCGGCGACATCGGCCACGCCATCCAGACGCATGCCGAAAAACATGGCTACTCGGTGGTGCGCGACTATTGCGGCCACGGCATCGGCAAGGTATTCCACCATGCGCCCAGCATCCTGCATTACGGCAAGCCGGGGCAGGGGCCGGAGTTGAAAGAGGGCATGTTCTTCACCGTCGAGCCGATGATCAACGCCGGCGACTGGCCGACCATCTTAAATAAACACGACAACTGGACGGTGACGACGCGCGACAAATCGCTCTCGGCGCAGTTCGAGCATACGCTCGGCGTCACTAAGGACGGCTACGAAATATTTACATTGTCACCGAGAAAATACTATCATCCGCCTTATGCCTAATACCGCTAAAAAAATTATCGATACCAAGCCGCATCACAGCGGCCACCGGCAGCGGCTGCGCGAGCGGTTTTTGGCGCATGGCGAATCGCTGGCCGATTATGAGCTGCTGGAAATGCTGCTGTTCTCGGCGCATCCGCGCGGTGACGTCAAGCCGCTGGCCAAGGCGCTGCTTTCCTATTTCGGCAGCTTCGGCAAGGTCATGCTCGCCGAGCCCAACGAGTTGATAAAAGTCGAAGGCATGGGCGAAGCAGGAGTGACGGCGATCAAAGTCGCCAAGGCGGCGGCCGAGCGGCTGCTCAAGGAAGAGGTCATGGATCGCGCCGTCATCAAGAGCTGGACGCAGCTCCTCGATTACTGCCGCCTGCATATCGGCCATAACCAGAACGAGGAGTTCCATGTCTTGTTTTTGAACCACAAGCTCGAACTCATCGCCGACGAGCGCCAGCAGAAAGGCACCGTCAACCACACGCCGGTCTATCCGCGTGAGGTGGTCAAGCGGGCGCTGGAGCTCGGTGCCTCAAGCCTGATACTCGCGCACAACCACCCTTCCGGCGACGTTTCCCCCAGCCAGTCCGATATCGACGTCACCAAACAAATTGTTGCAGCAGCGCGGCCTCTCGGTATAGAAATCCACGACCACGTTATCATCGGGTCGAAGAAACATTTTTCATTTAAGTCAAAAGGGATTCTCTAATGACCTGCTGGGGTATTACGGACGGGACATCGGGGACGATGGCGCAGGTGAAAGCGCTGGCGGCGGCGATCGGCGTGCAGCCGGTCATGAAAAAAATCATCATCAAAAGACCGTTCGTCTGGCTGCCCAATGCGTTCTACGGAAAATGGCTGCAGCAGAAACTCCCGACGTTCATTCATAGCTGGAGCGACACGCTCTTGCCGCCGTGGCCGGATATCGTCATCAGCTGCGGCCGAAGGGGCGCGCTGGCGGCGCTGGCGCTGAAGCGGCTGGTCGATGGCAATGTGCGTTTCATCCACATCCAGGATCCGCAGATGAAGGCGGAGAATTTCGACCTTATTGTCGCCATGCAGCACGACCGTATCGAAGGCGCCAACGTCATTAAAACAAAATTTGCATTGCACAATATCACGCCGGCGCTGCTTGCCGAGGCGACAACGAAATTCGCCAAGCGGTTCAGTGTTTATCCCAAACCCTATATCGCCGTCCTTGTCGGCGGCTCGACCAATAAATACACGCTCAAATCCGAGAGCATGAAGGACATCATCATCGCGCTGCAACAGCTGGCCAATAACATCACCGGCACGCTTTTGGTCACCACGTCGCGCCGCACCGGCAGCGATAATTTGCAGCTCATGCTCGACGCGTTCCCCCGCTCGCGTGACGGGAGGATATACGTCTATGACGGCGTCGGCGACAACCCGTATCTCGGCATGCTGGCGCTGGCCGAACACATCGTTGTCACCAACGATTCGGTCAATATGATGAGCGAGGCCGTGGCCACCGGCAAGCCGGTCTATATTTTAAAACTCTCCGGCCATAAGGATACCAAGCCGTCGCGCTTCGCCGAGCAGTTGATCGCCGACGGCATCGCGCGGCCGTTTTCCCAGGCGCTCGATAAGTGGAATTATTCCGCCGTCGATGAGATGAGCAAGGTGGCGGAAGACATCAAACAGCGGCTGGTGGCGTAAGATTCTTCCCGCTTGCCACTAAATCGCGGTCGTAAATCGGGTGCCAGTTGCCGTGGTAGAATTCCGGCTTCTCCTTAAGCGGCGGCAGGTCGGCACCCAATATGCCTTTCAGCATGGTTTCTTTGCCTTTAAAACATAACCGCCAGCGGTTCAGGAAATCCTGATAGCTCCAGCTTTCCCATTTCTTGCGAAATGCTTCGCGATCGGTTTTTCGCAAGTTGATATCGTCTTGCGACAATAATACGATGCCCAGACAGCGTGCCGCGGAATCGAGCACGCGCCATAAATCCTCGCGGTTTTCCGGCAGCCGGTCGTCCCAGAATTCGCTCCTGAGCGGCGCCACCAGCAGCCCTTGCGAAAACGCTGAGCGCAGGAACGCCGCCTCGCGGATGAGGCGGTTGCGTTTGACAGTATCCGAAAAACCGCCGTAGGTGCGCGCGTTGGTGGTCATGTCGAGATGGTCGAAATGCCCGCCCATCTCGACCTCGCGGCCGAAGGCGTCTTCCATCATCGAATCGACGGCCAACCCCTTGTTGTGCGCGCTCTGACCGGGCAGCGCCAGCAGACCATCGGCGATGTCTTTGTCGGTGGCGAAATTATAAAGATTGAACGCGGCTTCGACCGTGCGCAACCCGTCATAGAGCACCGTCGTCCAGCCCTGCGATTGGTATAGATGCACGGCGGCGCCGACGACGATATCGGCCAGTATTTTATTGAGCCAGAAGGTGGCGTCGCGGCGGTAGCTCAAGCCGAATTTATTGAGCCGGCGCTGGCGCGGGAATGTTTGATAGGCGGTGCGGTCGGCGATGGCGATGAGATTCTCCTGCTCGTCATAGACCAGCTCGTCCTGCGCGTAGGCGAGCACGATGCGAATGGGATCCAAGCCCTCGCAGGCCTTGGTGCGTTCCTCTTTGCGGTAATTTGCCATCGCCACCAAATCCTGCGGCGCTACGGCGCGTGCGCCTGACACCAATCCGCGCACGAAACTTTGTGAAGAAACCGCGGCGAAGGCTTGCCAGGGCTGCTTAGGCATTAGGAGAGGTATTTGAGCGTTGCCGAGCGGTATTCGCGCCGGTAGGTGACGTGGATCACCCAGGCGGTGGCGACCATAAAAAAGTAGGGGTGGATAAACCATGCCAGCGCCGCCAGCCCGAAATAATAGGCGCGCAGGCCGTTGTTGAAATGCCGCGCCGCGTTGCTGGTCAGCGCCGCGCCTTTCTGGGCGATGGCCTCGTGCTCGTCCTTGCGCAGGCGATGGTCGGGCGCGGCGGCGATGAAGATGCTGACATAGTTGTATTGCCGCATCGACCAGGTGTATTTAAAAAACGCGTAGATGAAAATGATGACGAGCAGGAAAATTTTCACCTGCCAGAAGAGCGGGTCATTGAGCTTGGCGAACGGGATGTCCTGAATGATGGAATTTACGCGGTCGCGGTAACCCAGCATACCGACCAGCGCCGCCAGAATGAACATGGTGGTGCTGGCGAAAAACGTGAAGCTGCGCGCCAGATTTCCGACCATGATCGCATCCACCGAGCGGTTCTCGCGCGCCAGCATCTCGCGCATCCATTGCAGGCGCCAGCGGTTGGTGACGTTGACCAGATTTTCGCGGCTGCTGATGCGCTCGGCGTAATGTGCGTAGCTAAGCCAGCAAAGCAGGAAGAACGCCAGCGCCAGCCATTCCTGAATATCGCCCGGGTGTAAGAAACTATCCATGCCGCGTTCCTAATAAAGTTCTGGTTGCCGTGGTGACGTTGTCTTCGCGCATCAACGACTCGCCGACTAAAAAGCAGGAAAACCCCGCTTTTTGCAACCGCTTGATATCGTCATGCGTGCGCAAGCCGCTTTCGCACACGGCGAGGATATGCTCCGGTAAATATTTTGCAAGCGATTCCGAAACGGCCAGATCCGTTTTCAACGTTTTGAGGTCGCGGTTGTTGATGCCGATCATGGAAGGAGAAAGCGCCAGCGCGCGGTCGAGCTCAGTTTTATCATGCACCTCGACCAGCACGTCCATGCCGGTGTCGCGCGCGACGTCGTGCAATATTTTGGCTTCGATATCGGAAAGCACCGCCATGATGAGGAGGATGCAGTCGGCGCCTAGCATGCGCGATTCATAGACCTGATACGGCTCCAGGATAAAGTCCTTGCGCAACACCGGCAGCTTCACCGCCGCCCGCGCCATGGCCAGGTGCTCGTCGTGGCCCTGAAAATATGGCTCGTCGGTCAAGACCGATAAACACGCCGCGCCGCCTTGCTCATAGGCAGCCGCTAACTTTGCCGGGCTGAAATCCTTGCGGATAAGGCCGCCGCTGGGCGAGGCTTTCTTGATCTCGGCGATAAGGCCGATACCGCCTTGCTTTATCCTCTCTTCGAGCGCGCGCTTGAAGCCGCGCGGCGGGCTGACGTGCCTGGCATCCTGCCGCAAGTCGCCTTCCCACGCCTCGGTTTTGCGCTTGGCGATGTGCTCGCGCTTTTTGGCGCAGATTTCGGCGAGGGTGTTCATTTCCTTTTTATCCCGAGCGAAGCCGAGGGACCTTTTCGCTCTAATCTAGCTAAATCTTTCCAGTTAGGATTCATTGTTTCCACCAATCGATTTTTCTTTTCTCTACGCCATCGCTTTAATTGTTTTTCTCTGGCACTAGCCGAAATCGCGGTATTGAATTTTTCATAATACACTAGCTTATTTACGTTATATTTTGAGGTAAATCCCGGAACTACTTTCATCGCATGTTCCCAATGGCGGCGTTCAAGATTGTCTGTAACGCCAACATATATGACCGTATTTGTCCAATTAGTCAGGATGTAAACATAATACATAGGGCAAAGTTCCTTCGACTCGCTACGCTCGCTCAGGATGTTGAGGTGTGTGACTCACATCCGACAATTTATTGAGTAACCGGTAAGCGTTTCCGGAGTCGATGGCTTCGGCGGCTAATGCAGCGCCGGATTTGAGATCGGGCGCTTTGCCGGCGATGAGCAGCCCGGCGGCCGCGTTGAGCAGCACGGCGCGGCGGTAGGCGTTTTCCATGCCCGAAAGCGCTGTCGCCAGTGCTTTGGCGTTTTCCTCCGGCGCGCCGCCGCGCAATTCTTCGAGTGATGCTTTTTTTAAGCCCGCATCTTCGGGATTGATTTCAAACCGGCGCACGTTGCCGTCCTTAAGCTCGACGACCGAGGACGCGCCGGAAAGCGTCAGCTCGTCGAGCCCGTCGCTGCCGTGCACCACCCACGCCGCTTTGGTTCCCAGCTCTTTTAAAACGTTGGCCATCGGTTCCAGCCATTCTTCGGAATAGACACCGAGCAATTGAAAATCGGGTTTGGCCGGGTTGGCAAGCGGCCCCAGGAGATTGAAAATCGTGCGGATTCCCAGCTCCTGCCGTACGTGCGACACATGCCGCATGGCGGGATGGAATTTCGGCGCCATCAGGAACACAAAATTGCACTCGGCCAGGCATTTTTCCAATACCGGAATTTCGGCGTCAATCTTAACACCCAGCATCTCGAGCACGTCGGCCGAGCCGCATTTCGACGAGACGGAGCGGTTGCCATGCTTGACGACGGTTTGGCCGCATGCCGCCAGCACGATGCCGGTGGCGGTGGAGATATTATACGTGCCCAGGCCGTCGCCGCCGGTGCCGCAGCAATCGATGGCGCCCGAAGGCGCCCGCATCGGCTTGGCTTTGATACGCATGGCGGTGGCGCCGCCGGCGATTTCATCGACGGTCTCGCCTTTCATGGCCAGACCCATCAGGAATGCCGCTATCTGTGCCGGCGTCGCGCCGCCGTTCATGATGACCTGGAATGCGCGGACGGCCACCTCGCGCGTCAGATTTTTCTTCTGCGCCAGGAGAGCGATGATGTCCTGCATGATGTGATCGGCCATATCACACGCCCTTCAAGAAATTAGAAATAAGTTTATGCCCATGCTCCGACGCAATGCTTTCGGGATGGAACTGCACGCCGTGCGTATTGTGGGTTTTGTGCGAGAGGCCCATGATAAGCCCATCTTCAGCTGTAACGGCGGTGACTTCGAGGACGTCCGGCAGCGACTGGCGCTCGACAATCAGCGAATGGTAGCGCGTGGCGGAAAACGGAATCGGCACGCCTTTAAAAATGGTGAGGCCTTCGTGGTAGATGGCGCTGACTTTGCCGTGCATGGGCGCCGGCGCGCGCACGACCTTGCCTCCGAACGCCTCGCCGATGGCCTGGTGTCCGAGGCAGACGCCTAAGATCGGAATTTTTCCCGACGCTTCCTTAATCAGCTCCAGGCAGATGCCCGATTGCTGCGGTGTACCGGGGCCGGGCGAGATCACGATCGCATCCGGCTTTTTTTTCATAATGTCGGCAACGGTGATTTTGTCATTACGATGCACGTCCACGTTTGCCTTCAACTCGCCGAGATAATGCAGCAGGTTGTAGGTAAAGCTGTCGTAATTATCGAGGAGGAGGATGTTCATAAGTTGTCATCCTGAGCGTAGTGAGCAAAGCGAACGCAGTCGAAGGATCTTTGGCTTTGCAACGTGCAAAGATCCTTCGATTCGCTTCGCTCACTCAGGATATTTTTTGCGTTCATGTAAACCTCACCGCCTCCTCCGCCGCGCGCATGACGGCGCGGGCTTTGTTCTCGGATTCTTCGTATTCGGCTTGCGGGTCGCTGTCCGCCACGATGCCGCCGCCCGCTTGCACGTAGAGCTTGCCATCTTTCACTAAGCCGGTGCGTAGTGCGATGGCGGTATCCATGTTGCCGTTGCCGGAGAAATAGCCGATGCAGCCGCCGTAGAAGCTGCGGCGCTCGGACTCTAATTCATTGATGATTTCCATGGCGCGGATCTTGGGCGCGCCGCTGACCGTGCCTGCCGGAAATCCGGCGATCAGCGCCGCCAGCGCGTCGTATTTTAGGTCAAGCTCGCCGACGACGTTGGAGACAATATGCATGACGTGCGAATAGTTTTCGATGATCATCTGCTGCGTCGTCTTGACCGTGCCGACCTTGGCGACGCGGCCGACATCGTTCCTGCCCAGATCGAGCAGCATCAGATGCTCGGCCAGCTCCTTGGGGTCGGAGAGCAAGTCTTTGGCCAAGAGCTCGTCCTCGGCGCGGTCGCGGCCGCGCTTACGGGTGCCGGCGATGGGGCGGATGGTGACTTCGCCGTCGCGCAGGCGCACCAGAATTTCCGGGCTGGAGCCGACCAGCGTGTAGCTGCCGAAATGGAGATAAAACAAAAACGGCGACGGGTTAAGTTGCCGGAGCGCGCGGTACAGCGAAAACGGCGGCAACTGGAATGGCGCCGAGAAACGCTGCGACAGCACGACCTGGAAAATATCCCCGGCGCCGATATGTTCCTTGGCGCCGGCGATCATCTTGTCGTAATCGGCGCGCGAAGTGTTCGAGGCGAAGTCAGCGACCTTGACCGGCACGTATTTGCTGCGGTCCGGCGGCGGCACCGGCGACGCCAGCCTATCCAGTACATGGCGGATGCGGCTGCCCGCCGCGCGGTATGCCGCCTCGACGTTATTGCGCTTGGGGTTGGTCCAGATGGCGGTGACGATGAACATGGTGTCGGTGACGGCGTCGAAAATAACCATCAGCTTGGGGCGGATGAAGCAGCTGTCGGGGATGCCGATGCCGTCGGGTTTTCCTTCCGGCAGTTTTTCCATCAGCCGCACCATGTCGTAGCCCATGTGGCCGACAAGTCCGGCCGCCATCGGCGGCAGGGTTTCGGGAATGTCGATCTTCGACGCCTCGTAGAGCGCGCGCAGCGAATCTAAGCTACCTTCCTCGCACGGCGTGAATTTTTTCTCGTCCATGGTGTCGCTGTAGGCGATCTCGGCCTTGTCGCCGCGGCAGCGCCAGATGACGTCCGGCATCAACCCGATCACCGAATAGCGGCCGCGTATCTCGCCTTTTTCCACCGACTCCAGCAGGAATGACGGATGGTCGTCCATCAGCCGCAGCATCGCCGAGACCGGCGTGTCGAGGTCGGCGGGGCAGGATGTCCACACCAGTTGCGACAGGCCGCGCTCGAAATTCTGCTGGAACACGTCCGGCGCAGGATGAATAATCGGACTTGTTATGGGTAACATTATTCTTCTTCGGCTGAAGGCGGCGTGAGCAGTTTCTCGTTGACGGAGATCGGATATTTTTTCGCCAGATACGCCAGATACTGTTCGAGGATCTCCTGCTGCACCTCGCGCTTTAAGGCCGTGCGGATGGCATCGAGGTCTTTTTTATCGGCGCGCGGCGCCGGAACTTTTTCGCCGACGACCGCTACCGCGTAGTCGCCCGATGCGAGCGGATACGCATTCGTGCTTTCTCCCGGCGCGTGCGAGAATATGTCGGCGACAAGAAGCGGCGGCAGCGTCAGGCTTCCGGCTTTGGCGACGTTGCGTTTTAAGGCGCCCGCATAGGCGGTGCTGAGATGGTATTCCGCGATGGTAGCGGCACGCGCCGATGTATCCGCCAGCTTTTTGCCGACCTCCGCCGCCTGCTCGCTCAGGTGTTTTTCACGCGTGGCTTTTTGCCAGGCATTCGTCACCAGCCCGCGCACTTCGTCGAGCGTGCGCCTGCGTTCCGGCATGACCTGATCGACATGCACCAGATAGGAGACGCCATTCCTGGAGCGTATCAGCGACGATTCGGTTTTTTCCTCGGTCTTAAACGCGGTCTCTAAAAATTTGTCGAGGTCGGGGATGTTCTTGACCATAGTGCCGTCCTGCGCCTTGCCCTCGGCGGTGACCGGGCCGACGCTTGATACCTTAAGCCCCATTTCCTTGGCGGCCTCGCTCAGGCTGCTGCCGCCGGCCAGCATATCTTCGAGCCGGTTGGTGAATTTTCCTTGCGCGTCTTCCTCCATCTGCTGCTTCACGTCTTTTGCCAGCATGGAACGCACTTCGTCGATCGATGCCGTGGACGGAGGCGATATGGCGCTGACATGGAAAACATGCCAGCCGAAGGGGCTTTTGACCGGCGCCGTAACTTCCCCTTTTTTCAGCGAAAACACCGCACCCGCCGCCGCTTCCAGAACGTTGGCGCGTTCGACCTTGCCCAGACTCAGCGCGTTTTTATTGAGAACCGGCGTTGACGCGGCGACCGCCTCGACCGATTTTCCCGATTGCAGCAAATCATACGCCGTCTTGGCGTCTTTCTCGTCGGCATAGAGCAACTGCTCAACGGTGCGGCGCTCAGGGCGTTTGAATTCGTCGATGCGGTCTTTATAGGCCATCAGTATGTCCTGTTCCGACACGCGCACCTTGGCGCGCGCATCCTCCGGCCTGATGATGACATAGCTTACCGTGCGGTATTCCGGCGCGCTGAATTCGTGTGCATGCTCGTCATAATACGTCTGCAGCGCTGCCGTGTCCGGGTGCGATTCGGCGGCGACGCGCGACGCGTCGAGGGTGTAGATCGTCGCCTGACGGCCTTCTTCGCGTGCGGCGTACATGGTTTCCACCGCCGTTTCCGACACCGGCACGCGGCCGGTCAGCGTGTCCATGATCATCGACATCGCCAGCTCCTCGCGGATGGAGTTGACAAAAATTTTCTCATTGCTGCCGTTGTTGCGTAGCGTCGCCGCGAAGATGTTCTTGTCGAAATTGCCATGGGCGTCCTGAAACGCCGGGTTGCCGCGGATGCGGCGGGCGATGTCGGTATCGCTCGGATTCAGTCCCAGCGCCTCGCTTTCCTGTTTAAGCAGCGCCTGGTCGACCAGTGATTGCAGTACCTGCCGCTCGATATGCAGGCGTTTCAGAAGCTCCGGTGAAAACTGCGCGCCCAGCCGCCGGCGGAGGTTTTCCGTCTCGCGGTGCAGCGCGCGCTGGTAGGTATCAAGCGTAATGGACTGCTTGCCGACCGTGGCCACGCTGGCGTTTCGGCCGGGTCCGCGCACCATGTCCTCAATACCCCAGACGGCAAAGCTCAAAACCAGAAGCGCCAGCAGCAGCTTGGACGCGAAGTTATTAGATATCTTACGGAAAGTATCGAGCATATTAAGTCTTTGATTGCGTATTATTTACAGCCGCAGGTTTACACGACAAATAGCGATTGTAAAACGGTTTTTCGTCCTTTAGAAAATAGGCATGGCTGATTCCAAAAAAATAATCGTCGGTAACTGGAAAATGCACGGCACGCCGGGGTCGGCGCGCGCGCTGGCCGGCGCCATTGCCGCTTATGGCGCGGCACTGGCAAAGCCTGTCACCGTGGTGCTTTGCCCGCCCTTCGTGCTGATACCGAATGTGGCATGGGTGCTTAAGGATTCACCGGTAAAAACCGGCGGTCAGGATTGCAGCCAGAAGCCGGAAGGCGCTTTCACCGGCGATGTCAGCGCTCCGATGCTGAAAGCTGCCGGCTGTGATTATGTCATCGTCGGCCACTCCGAGCGCAGGCAACATCACCGCGAAACCAGCGAGGACGTGCGGAAAAAAGCCGCTGCCGCCATCGCCGCCGGACTGATTCCGATTATTTGCATCGGCGAAACGGAATCGGAACGCAGTCAGGGAAAGGCCGAGGCAGTGGTAGGCGCACAGGTGAAAGAATCGCTGCCCAAAGAGTGCGGCGAGGGTAATTTCCTGCTGGCCTATGAGCCGGTATGGGCGATCGGGACCGGTAAGACCCCGACGGTTAAGGATATTCAGGCCATGCACGCGCACGCGCTCGAGGTCGCAAGTCAGCAGACGGGGCTTGCAAACAACC
This sequence comes from uncultured Rickettsiales bacterium, assembly GCA_964575095.1. Classification (GTDB taxonomy): domain Bacteria; phylum Pseudomonadota; class Alphaproteobacteria; order Rickettsiales; family SXRF01; genus CAZNPA01. Next base: position 76,695 of record CAZNPA010000006.1, on the reverse strand, counting down.
AGATTTCCGTGTTGTATGGCGGGTCGGTTAAATCCGCCAACGCCAAGGAGATTTTGAGTGTGCCGGGAGTGTCCGGCGCGCTGGTCGGCGGGGCGAGTTTGCAGGCGGAGGAGTTTTGTAAGATAGTGGCGAGTGGCTAGTGACGAGTGGTGAGTAAGAAATTCAATATACTCGATATACTCGTCACCCGCCACTAACCACTGGCCACTTAAAGGGACTTTATTATGTACACCATTCTACTCGTCACTCAGACCATCATCGTGATCTTTATGATCGTGCTGGTGCTAATCCAGCGCACCGGCGGCGACGGTCTGGGCAGCCTGGGCGGCGGCGGCGGCAACCAATTTCTGACCGGCCGCTCGCAGGCGAATCTTCTCACGCGGACAACGGCGGTGCTGGCGGCGGCGTTCATGGTCATCAGCCTGGTGCTGGCCGTCATGGCCAATCGCATGACCGAAAGCTCGATCGTAGATGCGGCCGCGCCGGTGGAACAATCCGCGCCGTCTCCCGCCCAAGCTCCTGCGCCGGTGGTGCCAAAAGGAGAATGATATAGAATGCCCGCACGTTTTATATTCATAACCGGTGGTGTGGTAAGTTCCTTAGGGAAGGGGCTCGCGTCGGCGAGTCTGGGCGCGCTTCTTCAGGCGCGTGGATATAAAGTTCGGTTGCGGAAATTGGATCCTTACCTGAACGTCGATCCCGGCACGATGAATCCCAACCAGCACGGCGAAGTGTTCGTCACCGACGACGGCGCCGAAACGGATTTGGATTTGGGACATTACGAGCGGTTCACCGGCGTCAACGCGCGGCGCAGTGATTCCGTCACCACCGGCCAGATTTACTCGACGCTGCTCACCAAAGAACGCCGCGGCGATTACCTGGGCGGCACGGTGCAGGTCATCCCGCACGTCACCGACCTCATCAAAGAATTTATTTTGAAAGATACCGAGAGCGAAGATTTCGTACTGTGCGAAATCGGCGGCACGGTGGGTGATATCGAAGGCCTGCCGTTTTTGGAAGCCATCCGCCAATTGGGTTACGAGCTTGGGTCCGGCCGCGTGATGTATGTTCATCTGACGTTGGTTCCTTATATTGCAGCGGCGAAAGAATTAAAAACCAAACCGACGCAGCACTCGGTGAAAGAATTGCGCTCGATCGGTATCCAGCCGGATATCCTGCTCTGCCGCGCCGACCGCGAGATTCCGCTGGGCGAACGCCGCAAGATCGGACTGTTCTGTAACATCCGCGAGGAGTGCGTGATTCAGGCGCTCGACGTCGCGTCGATCTACGAAGTGCCCAAGCGCTACAGCGAACAAGGCTTCGACGCGCAGGTGCTGAAAATCTTCGGCATCGAGGACAAGAAGAAACCCGACCTCAAGAAATGGGACGAGATATTGGAGCGCGTGCAGCACCCCAAAGGCGAAGTCAATGTCGCCATCGTCGGCAAATATACCGGCATCGGCGACGCGTATAAATCATTGGGCGAAGCGCTCGATCACGCCGGCATCGCCAACCAAGCGAAAGTGCGCGTGCACTGGGTCGACGCGTCGGGCTTCGAGAAAGCCGACGTCGCCAAGGCGCTTTCGGATATGGATGCGGTTCTGGTGCCGGGCGGATTCGGCGAGCGCGGCGTCAACGGAAAATTGGCGGCGATCAAATACGCGCGCGAAAACAAGAAACCATATTTGGGCATTTGCTTCGGCATGCAACTGGCCTGCATCGAATTCGCGCGAAACGTGCTGGGCATGAAAGAGGCCACCTCCACCGAATTCGGCACGTACGAAGATAAAAACGGCAAAGGCCCACTCATTGGCCTGATGACCGAATGGATGCGCGGCAATGTGTTGGAAACGCGCAAATCCGACGGCGATTTGGGCGGCACGATGCGCCTCGGCGCTTATGACTGCGAAATCGCCAAAGGCAGCCATGCCGAAAAAGCGTACGGCACGGCGCACATCAGCGAGCGCCACCGCCACCGCTACGAACTCAATAACCAGTACCGCGATGAATTCGAAAAAGCCGGATTGGTATTTTCCGGCATGTCGCCGTCGGGACATCTGCCGGAAATCATCGAGCTTAAGGATCATCCGTGGTTCGTCGGCGTGCAGTTCCACCCCGAACTGAAATCGCGTCCGTTCGCGCCGCACCCGCTCTTCGCCGCCTTCGTCAAAGCGGCTCTAACGAAGAGCAAGGCGCATAAGAAGGCGGCATGACCGCCATCCGCCATATCAACATCAATCACGTTACCATCGGCAATGATTTGCCGTTCGTGCTGATTGCCGGGCCGTGCCAGGTGGAATCGCGCGACCACGCGCTGTTCATGGCCGAGTCGCTGATTAAAATCACCAAGGCGCTCAGGATTCCGTTTGTCTATAAATCGTCGTACGATAAAGCCAACCGCACATCGATCGGCGGCCAGCGCGGGCTTGGGCTGCTCAAAACAATGTCGATTTTCGACGAGATCAGGAAAAATCTCGGCTGTCCGGTTTTGACCGACGTGCACACCGAGGAACAATGCGATGTCGTCGCGCCGCATGTCGATATCTTGCAAATTCCAGCGTTCCTCTGCCGCCAGACCGACATGCTTTTAGCAGCCGCCAAAACCGGCAAGGTCATCAATATCAAGAAGGGGCAATTCCTGGCGCCGTGGGACATGAAGAACGTCGTCGACAAAATGGACTATGCCGGAAACCCAAATGTCATTCTCACCGAACGCGGCGCGAGTTTCGGCTACAACACGCTGGTCACCGACATGCGGAGCTTGCCCATCATGGCCGAGACCGGCTGCCCGGTAGTGATGGATGCCACGCACAGCGTGCAGCAACCGGGCGGGCAGGGCAAAGCCTCCGGCGGCGACCGCAGGTTTGCGCCGGTGATGGCCAAGGCGGCGATTGCGGTCGGTGTCGCCGGCGTCTTCATGGAAACGCACCAGGACCCCGACAATGCGCCCTCCGACGGCCCGAATATGATCAAGCTGGAAGATATGGAAGGCTTGCTCACGCAGCTCAAGGAATTCGATAAGCTGGCCAAGGCTTTGTAGCCGTCATGCCGGCGCAGGCCGGCATCCATGTCCTTGTTTTTACGTGGATCCCGGCCTTCGCCGGGACAATGATTTCACACAATTGTCACATTTCTCCAGGGGCTTGCATGGTATTCTGAATATACATAATTCAGGATTTCCGATGCAAGATGCCCAGCACCGCCCCACCATTTTAGTCAGCGCCGGCAGCGCCGACAGCAATTCGATCACCGCCATGATGGCGATGGTGCGTGCCACCGGCGCGCAGCCGATGCTGATTACCAATCATGCCCAGCGCATGTCGGATAAAAACGACGCGATGTTCGCGGCGCAAGTCGAAGCCGATCTCGCTAAGGCCGACGGCGTCATCGTCATGGGCAACAACAGCGACATCGATCCGCTCGATTACAACAGCCCATTTAAAGATCCTCACACCAAATCGGAAGCCGACACGCCGGAGGGACATGCGCGCGCTAAATACGAATACGCATTACTCGCTGCGGCAGTGCATAATAAAACGCCGGTGCTGGGTGTGTGCGGCGGCATGCAGCGGCTCAATGTTCTGCTCGGCGGCACGCTCGACCAACATGTGCCGGATAAGGTGGGCAATAACCATCACGCGCAGCAGGATGAACATATTCCGCCCTATATTCCCGTCGAGTTCGTGCAGATAGGAGAAGGCTCGACGCTCTCGAAAATCGCCGACGGTATTCCCGGCGTCTATGCGCCGACTTCACAGCCGCTGCCGCCCGGCATTACCATGGAAAACAGCATGCATCATCAGGCGGTGGATAAGATAGGAACGGGACTTCGCGTCAGCGCCGCGTCGATCGAACCGGAGCGTTCCGATGTGCGCATCGTCGAAGCCATCGAAGCCGACCCGAACGGAAAATTCAAAGATCAGTTTTTAATGGGCGTGCAGTGGCACCCCGAATTCGGCGCCAGCGATCTCTCGCCGAAACTGCTCAAGCATTTCACCAATAAGGCGCGCGAATACGGGAAAGCACATGTCCGCGCGGAAAATCCGGGAATCGGTTTGCAGGAAACAATGAGAAACGTCAACGTTCCCGCGACATGGACAGATCGCATACACGCACAACGCGCAGCATTAACGGGAATGGGCTTGGGTCGCCAATAATTGTCATTCCTGCGAAGGCAGAAATCTCCATATCCACATTGTACAGCGTTGAGAGGGAGATCCCCGCCTTCGCGGGGATGACAAAGAATTACTTCGCCGATTTTGCTTTAAATTTCTTATACCGCACTAGGAACATTTGCAGCGCGTGCTCGAGCAGGCGGCGGTGCTTGACGAACGTACCGTCATAGATGCCGACCAGTTCGTTCTGGCAGGCGGCAAGCGCCCTTTCAGAAACCTGCGCCAGCCGGTCGAGCGGGTCCTCGAGTACCGGATGCAGCACCGAATCATCGTCGGCGCGGTGGCGGTAGTGATTGTGGAAACGGCGTGGGCCGCGGCATTCGCGCAGCGCCAGTGACACGGGTGTGGCAATATTCTTGAAGCGCTGCTGCCAGTAGAGCATATCCACGTCGTCGCGCGCGCCGGCAAAGCGGCTTTCCAGAATGCGCATCGACACGCTTTCCAGCGTTAATAATGCTTGTTCGAACAATGGAGAGCTATCCGCCGCCTGCGAGGATGATAAAGGCGGTTGCTTTTTTCGCGCTTTCGTGCCAACAGAAGTGGTCATATCGCGATCCTTTGAGAGTCATTATAGCGTAGGATGCATCCAGTTGCCAGCATGAAAAATTCAGCGCATAAAAAAAACATTAAATTGTTGACACTGTTTCTTTTTGCGTCAGTCGCAGCGGGAAGTGCGCCGGCGAAAGCGGCAAAGATACAGAATCTTAGCGATAAAGCCGAAACCATCGAAGTCGAATCTTCGGAAGGGTTCAAGCCGGTGGTAATTCCGCCGGGGCAGGGTTATGATGCGATGGGACAGATTAAGGTAAAATACCATGGACGCGAAATTCGCGTGGAGCACAACGAGGAATACGCCATCTGGAAAGACGGCACGTTCGGACCGCAAAGGCGTACGCCTGCCGTTAAAGGCGGACCATCCATAAACTAATGAAAGTAATTCCATGCCGATGATCATCACTATCCACGCCAGAGAAATTTTAGACAGCCGCGGCAACCCTACGGTTGAAGTCGATGTCGGGTTGGAAAACGGCGCCAGCGGCCGCGCGTCCGTGCCCTCCGGCGCCTCGACCGGCTCGAAGGAAGCGCTGGAACTGCGCGACGGCGACAAGAAACGCTACGGCGGCAAAGGCGTACAAAAAGCGGTAGCGCACGTCAATAACGACATCGCCGACGCGCTGACCGGCATCGACGCCGAGGATCAAGTCAAGATCGACCAGATGCTTCATGAGCTGGGAAAATCAAAATTAGGCGCCAATGCAACGCTCGGCGTGTCGCTGGCGGTGGCCAAGGCGGCGGCGATGTCGTGCGGTCTGCCGCTTTATCGTTATTTGGGCGGTGTGTCGTCCTACCTGCTGCCGGTGCCGATGATGAACGTCATCAATGGCGGCTGCCACGCCGATAATAAACTGGATATTCAGGAATTCATGATCATGCCGGTCTCGGCGGCGACGATGAAGGATGCCGTGCGCATGGGCGCCGAGATTTTCCACAAGCTCAGGGAAAAATTATCGGATGATGGTCATGCTACCGCGGTCGGCGACGAAGGCGGCTTCGCGCCGAAACTCACCAAAGCCGACGAGGCATTGGGATACATTATGAAAGCTGTCGAAGCGGCGGGCTACAAGCCGGGCAAGGACGTGGCGCTGGCGCTCGACGCGGCGGCCTCCGAATTTTACCGCGACCATAAATATACGTTGGAAGGCGAAGGCAAGACGCTCGATTTCGGCAAGCTGCTCAAATATTACGAGACGCTGATCAGCCGCTACCCCATCGCCTCGATCGAGGACCCGATGGCCGAGGACGACCATCTCGGCTGGAAAGAAATCACCGAGCTGCTCGGCAAGAAAGTGCAATTGGTGGGCGACGACGTGTTCGTCACCAATCCCAAGATATTGGCCGAAGGTATCAGGAAAGGTTTAGGTAATGCGCTGCTGGTGAAGCCCAACCAGATCGGCACGCTCACCGAAACGCTGCACGCGGTGGAAATCGCCCAGCGTGCCGGCTATAAAGCCATCCTCTCGCACCGCTCCGGCGAAACCGAGGATACGACCATCGCCCATCTGGCGGTTGCCACCAACTGCGGCCAGATAAAAACCGGATCGCTCTCGCGCTCCGACCGCACGGCGAAATACAACGAGCTGCTGCGCATCGAGGAAGAATTGGGGCAGGCGGCGCACTATGCCGGGAAGATTTTCGGCTAACGATATTTTAAGGTTTCCTGCGCTATAATCTTTGGCCATGCGTAAAAAACAATTATTCACCCTGATCCGCCTGCCGTTTTCCAAGCGCGCCGCTGGTCCGCTGGCATGCGTGCTGGTGCTGTTTTATCTCGCCTTTCATGCGGTCTCCGGCGAGCGCGGCGTCGTCGCCATGTTCAAGGAAACGCGCAAGCTCGAACAGATCAAACTAGAACTGGTGCAAGTGAGGGCCGCGCGCGAAACGCTGGATAAAAAAGTCAGGAGATTGAGCAGCAATTCGCTCGATCTTGACCTTCTGGACGAACAGGCGCGGCGCGTGCTGGGGTTGGCCGGTAAGAACGAAGTTGTAGTATTTACCTCGCCGCATTCATAACATTGGTGCGTTGCACAAAATCTTTGCCACTAAACGCTTGCATAAGTCGCATATTCTGGTGATATTTCCGGTCTATGTCTAAAACCCTCAATCCAAAACTTGCCGCCGCAACCCCTGCGCCGCTGCCCAAAGAAAAACTGCTGCAGTTCTACCGCGACATGCTGCTGATCCGCCGCTTCGAGGAGAAGGCCGGGCAGCTTTACGGCATGGGGCTGATCGGCGGCTTCTGCCATCTTTATATCGGGCAGGAAGCGGTGGTGGTCGGCATCCAGGATTGCCTCACGCCCGACGACGCCGTCATCAGCGGCTACCGCGACCACGGCCACATGCTGGCCTGCGGCATGACGCCCAACGAAATTATGGCCGAGCTGACGGGGCGCGTCGGCGGCATCGCTAAGGGCAAGAGCGGCTCGATGCACATGTTCTCGCGCGAAAAACATTTCTACGGCGGCCACGGTATCGTCGGCGCGCAGGTGCCGCTCGGCACCGGCATCGCCTTCGCCCACAAATACCGCGGCAACGGCCGCCTGTGCGTCTGCTATTTCGGCGACGGTGCCGCCAACCAGGGACAGGTGTACGAAGCATTCAACATGGCGTCGCTATGGAAGCTCCCCATCATCTACGTCATCGAGAACAACGAATATGCCATGGGTACCTCGATCAAGCGCGGCTCGGCGACGACGGAGCTTTACCGCCGCGGCGAAGGCTTCGGCATTCCCGGCAGGCAGGTCGACGGCATGGACGTGTTGACGGTGCATCAGGCGGCCGAGGAAGCGGTAGCCTATGTCCGCGCCGGTCACGGCCCGATCCTGCTTGAGATGAAAACCTACCGCTACCGCGGCCACTCGATGTCCGACCCGGCGAAGTACCGCAGCAAGGAGGAGGTCGACAAATACAAGGACCAGCACGACCCCATCGACAGCCTGAAAAATAAATTGATCAAAGACGGCATGGTCAGCGAGGAAGATTTCAAGGCCATCGACAAGGAAACCAAAACCATCGTCAACGACTCGGCGGAGTTTGCGCAACAATCTCCCGAACCGCCGGAGTCCGAGCTGTGGACGGATGTGACTATTTAAATTTGTCATCCCTGCGAAAGCAGGGATCTAGACTTAGAGAAAGAAAGATTTTTTAATGTCACGAAGCGCTATTGTTGCAGGTACTGGATTTGAGCACCGGGCAGAAATTATCAAGCGATACTGCCGTGAAGGAATGACTGTATTTCTTGAGCGTAATCCGAATAATAAATTTGATGAGAATGCCATCGAGGTTTATCTTGCCATTCCCGTATTTTTTGGATTGCTTGGAATAGGCAGAAAACAAATAGGTTTTATTAAGGCCAGTACCGCTAAAAACCTGTCAAAGCGTTTAGATGCTGGCGAAAAAATTGATGCCAAAGTTAAAAATTATTGGGCACCGAAAGATAGAGAACATCCGAGAGTAACATTAGAGCTAAACATCTAAATCGAGTACAACGGAAACATCATGAAAATTTTTACTAAAATCTCATTGCTAATGATATTGGCTGGCATTGTCACTGGGTGTGACCCTATCGTTACTGGTGAAAAGACCAGCAATAATACTTACACCATCAGTGCTACGGATAATACGGTAAATAATAACCCAAACATAGCGCTTAATGCGATGAGTACTGATGCTTTAGAACGGTGTCATAATGGATTCAAGAAAATATCTGAGCATACCACCTTGCTTCCCGATAGTTCCTACCGGCAGGTACATACATGGGTAATTAGGTGCTTACCATAAGTATGATAGAAACTAGATTCCTGCTTTCGCAGGAATGACAAAAAACCATGAGAAAACACAGATATTATGTTTATATTATCGCAAGTAAAAAATACGGGGTGCTTTATATTGGAGTGACTAACGATTTACCGAGAAGAGCCGTAGAACATAAAGAAGGATTGATAGAGGGATTCAGTAAGACATATCACGTTAAACGGTTGGTTTATGTAGAAGCATTTGATTACATTGACCAAGCCATCCACAGAGAAAAATGCCTGAAGCGTTGGAAACGGGATTGGAAAATTGAATTGATCGAGAAAGTGAACCCGGAATGGAAAGATTTATATGAAGATATACATAACTGGATGTAATTTTACTTGTCATTCCTGCGTAAGCAGGAATCTTAAGACCCCTGCTTTCGCAGGGGTGACAAGAAAAGGATAGTTTGTGGCTACACTAACCGTAAGAGACGCCCTAAGAGACGCCATGGCCGAGGAGATGCGCCGCGACGGCGAGGTCTTCGTCATGGGCGAGGAAGTCGCCGAATACCAGGGCGCGTACAAGGTGACGCAAGGGCTGTTGCAGGAGTTCGGGCCCAAGCGCGTTGTCGATACGCCGATCACGGAATATGGTTTCTGCGGCTTAGGGGTAGGCGCGTCGATGATGGGCTTGAAGCCCATCGTCGAATTCATGACCTGGAACTTCGCCATGCAGGCGCTCGACCATATCGTGACCAGCGCCAAACAGCGCTACATGTCCGGCGGTCAGATCGGCTGCCCGATTGTATTTCGCGGCCCCAACGGCGCGGCGTCGCGCGTCGCGGCGCAGCACTCGCAGTGCTACGGCAGCTGGTATGCGCACGTGCCGGGCCTCAAAGTCGTCGCGCCCTATTCGTCGGCGGACGCAAAAGGATTATTGAAAGCCGCCATCCGCGACCCGAATCCGATTGTATTCCTCGAAAACGAACTCATGTACGGAACAAGTTTTGACGTGCCGGACGACAGCGATTTCATTTTGCCCATCGGCAAGGCGCATATCGAACGCGAGGGCACCGACGTCACCATTGTCGCCTTTTCGATCATGGTCGGTAAAGCGTTGCAAGCAGCGGAACAGTTAGCGCAAGAAGGGATTAGCGCCGAAGTGATAAACCTGCGCACGCTGCGCCCGCTCGATACTGAAACCATCGTCGAGTCGGTCAAGAAAACCAACCGCTGCGTGTCGGTGGAAGAGGGCTGGGCGCCCATGGGCATCGGCGCGGAAATTTCTTCGCAGATTATGGAGCACGCCTTCGATTACCTCGACGCGCCGGTCGCACGCGTGGCGGGGCTCGACGTGCCGCTGCCCTACGCCGCTAACCTCGAGAAGCTGGCGCTGCCGCAGGCAAGCCACATCATCGATGCGGTCAAAAGCGTTTGTTACAAATAGGAGCCTGAATAGATGCCGATTGAAATCCTGATGCCTGCGCTGTCACCGACCATGACCGAGGGCAACCTTGCCAAGTGGCATGTCAAAGAGGGCGACCAGATCAAGTCCGGCAAGGTCATCGCCGAAATAGAGACCGACAAGGCGACGATGGAAGTCGAAGCGGTCGATGAAGGCACCATCGGCAAGATCATGGTCCCGGCGGGAACACAGAACGTCAAGGTCAACGAGGTCATCGCGCTGCTTCTCGAAGAGGGTGAGGATAAGGGCGCGCTGGCGAGTTATAAACCCCGCTCCCCCCTTGGGGGGGAGCAGGCGAGACCAAGCGTAAGCGAAGGTCAAGCCGTGGGGGGTAAAGTTGCAAAGCCTACCCCCCACGCTTCGAGCGGCGCGCAAGAGCACTTGCTCTCAGCTGCTCCCCCCCAAGGGGGGAGCGTAAGTTCGCGCATCTTCGCGAGCCCTCTCGCCAAGCGCGTTGCCGCCAGCGAAGGCGTGCAGCTTGGCATGGTGCAGGGCAGCGGCCCGCACGGGCGCATCGTGAAAGACGACGTGCTGAAGGCGCTGGCATCCGGCGGCACAGGGCGCGGGCAGGTGAGCAGGAATCCCACCGAGTTCACCAAAATTCCCAATAGCAATATAAGGAAAATCGTCGCCAAGCGCTTGACCGAATCGAAGCAGCAGGTGCCGCATTTTTACCTGACCATTGAATGCGAATTGGATAGGCTGCTCGACGTCAGGAAGGAAATCAATTTCGACGCCGAAGCGCGTGCCGGGAAAGACAAAAAACCGGCCTATAAACTTTCAGTGAATGATTTTATTATTAAAGCATCGGCGCTGGCTTTGAAGAAAATCCCCGCCGCCAACGCGTCGTGGAGCGACGAAGCGATTTTGCAATATAACAACGTCGATATTTCGGTGGCGGTTGCCATCGACGGCGGCCTCATCACGCCCATCGTCAAGAACGCCGACCAGAAAACGGTGATACAGGTATCGAACGAAATGAAAGACCTGGCGGCGCGCGCCCGCGCCAACAAACTCATGCCGGAAGAATTCCAGGGCGGCACGTTCTCGATCTCGAATCTCGGCATGTACGGCATCAAGCATTTCGGCGCCATCGTCAACCCGCCGCAGGGCTGCATCTTGGCGGTAGGCGCTGGCGGTGAGAGAGTAGTGGTGCGCCACGGCAAAATGGAAATCCGCAATATCATGGAAGTGACGCTCTCCGTCGACCACCGCGTGGTGGACGGCGCCGTCGGCGCGGAGTTCCTCGCGGCCTTCAAGCATTACGTCGAGAATCCGAGTTTGTTGTTGATTTAGTCATACCGGCGTAGGCCGGTATCCAGGCCAGGCCATATAAGAAATAGGAAAGACATGGATCCCGGCCTTCGCCGGGATGACAAAAAGGAAAGAAAAATGACCGACACTAATTTCGATATCGTCATCATCGGCTGTTCTTAAAATTCCCCTCTCCCTTTGAAGGGAGAGGGGCAGGGGAGAGGGTTGTGCTTCATCGCCAATGAGAGAGTGCAACCCTCACCCTGCTCGACTAAGGACAATCTTCGATTGTCCAAGTCTCGCTGCCCTCTCCCTTCAAAGGGAGAGGGGAATTAAAAGGAGAAATATTACTAATGACTGACCAGAACTTTGACATCGTTATCATCGGCGGCGGGCCGGGCGGCTATGTGGCGGCGATACGCGCCGCGCAGCTGGGCATGAAAACGGCCGTCGTCGAGGGTGCGCACATGGGCGGCATTTGCTTGAACTGGGGCTGCATCCCGACCAAGGCGCTGCTGCGCACCTCCGAGATTTATCACCTGATGCAGAACGCCGATAAATTTGGCTTGAGCGCAAAAGATATAAAATTCGATTTGTCAAAAATCGTGCAGCGCTCACGCACGGTAGCGGGGCAATTGTCCAAAGGCGTTTCCGGCCTCATGAAGAAGAACAAAATCACCGTCATCGACGGCCACGGCAAGCTGGCGGGCAAGGGAAAAGTCAGCGTCGAGAAAGACGGCAAGAAAATCTCCGAGCTGACGGCCAAGCATATTATTCTGGCGACCGGCGCGCGGGCGCGTACGCTGCCGGGGCTGGAGCCCGACGGCCCGCTGGTGATGAACAAGCTGGTGTGGACCTACCGCGAGGCGATGGTGCCCGACGTCATGCCGAAATCCTTATTGGTCGTAGGCTCAGGCGCCATCGGCATCGAGTTCGCCAGCTTCTACCGCACGCTGGGCGCTGAAGTGACGGTGGTCGAAGTCATGGATCGCATCCTGCCCGTCGAGGACGAGGAGATTTCCAAATTCGCGCATAAGGCCTTCGAGAAGCAGGGCATGAAGATTCATGTCGGTACAACAGTAAAAGCGCTCAAGCGCGGCAAAGATAATGTAACGGTAACGCTGGAAGCGGGCGGCAAGTCGAGCGATGTTACGGTCGATAGAGTGATTCTCGCGATCGGCATCGTCGGCAATGTCGAGAATCTGGGGCTGGAAGGCACCAAGGTCAAAGTCGAGAAGACGCACGTCGTCACCGACGGCTATGGCGCCACCGCCGAACCGGGCGTTTATGCCATCGGCGATTTGACCGGCGCACCATGGCTTGCGCACAAGGCCTCCCACGAGGGCGTCGTCTGCGTCGAGAAAATTGCCGGCGTCAAGGGCGTGCATCCCATCAAAACGACCAACATCCCCGGCTGCACCTATTGCTGGCCGCAGATCGCCAGCGTCGGCCTTACCGAAAAAGCGGCGAAAGAGAAGGGACTCAACGTCAAGGTCGGCCGCTTCTCCTTCATCGGCAACGGCAAGGCCATCGCGCTCGGCGAACCGGAAGGCTTGGTGAAAACCATCTTCGACGCCAAGACCGGCGAGCTTTTGGGCGCGCATATGATCGGCGCCGAAGTCACCGAAATGATCCAGGGCTACGCCATCGCTAAAACCGGCGAGCTGACCGAAGGCGAACTGATGCACACCGTCTTCCCGCACCCGACTCTATCGGAAATGATGCATGAATCGGTGTTAGACGCCTACGGCCGCGTGATACATATGTAAAACCCCGCATTTATTGCGGGGTTCGGTTCTTGGTGGTATAATGCACATAATGCATAATGCACAAATCACTTGTAAAGCTATCAGACCCTCGCGTACCCAGTGCGGGGTAAAAGCCTTCACCTTGCTCGAAATGAGCGTCGTGCTGGTGATTATTTCCATCGTTCTGGCAGGCGGTGCATTGCTACTTTCTTCATCGTTACAGAAGCAGCAGGCGGAAACCACCAAGATGAGACTGGCAGCGATTCAGGTGGCGCTTCTTGATTACCGCCGTGCCTTTGGCCGTCTGCCATGTCCGGCCAATATCAGCGCCTACAGCACTTCCAGCCAGTATTTCGGTATCGCAGCTATTGCCGGAGCGGATAACACCGTCACCGCCACCTGCCTGGGGGGGACGCCGGCGGCAAACTATTATTACGAAATCAGCGGCACCGATTGCTTCACTGCCGACGATCACTGCATTTACGGCGGCATGGTGCCAACCAAGACGCTCAGGCTGCCTGACGATTATGCGTTCGACGGCTGGGGGCGCCGCATTTTCTACGCGCTGGATGGTCAGTTCACCATCGTCGATGCGTTCACGACCGGCACTACCACCTCCAGCATCACCTATGATGTGACCAATGCTCCGACGAGAATCACTATACGCAGGCCGCTGGATACCTTGGGTAACCATGCAGCCGTCAGCTCGCTGACGGCATACGTGTTGGTCAGTTTCGGCCCTAACGGGCATGGCGCCTATGGCAGATTATCGCAGGACCGTATCGCCGTTACCTCAACGAACGTTTTTGAACTTAAAAACTGCCACTGCGATACCGATGGTGATGATACCAGCTTCGATAATATTTTCTATCAGGGATCGCCGATCATAGATACCAGCAACGCAACCAATAATTTCGACGACGTGGTGGTTTACGCCACGCGCGCCACCCTACGCTCGGCGATTGAATAGTTTCCCTTTTATCTTCTGAATCTGCATCACGTTCTCAATGCGGCGGCCTAAAAACGCCCAGCTGGCCGCATGTCCGGCGCTTTTATCATTGAGCCAATAAAGCAACGTGGAGCTATAGACGCCGGCCAGGAGCAGACGTTTGGTGTAGAAATTAAAGTCGGTGGAAGTGTCGCCCGCCGCCCGCCAGATGGCGTCGACCGTATCGTATAGGCAACGCAGCCCGTGCCCGGCGTAAAAAGGCATGGCGTGCAGCGCCGCGATTTTACGCAGCGCTTCGCGATGCGTTTCATGCGCGCTTAGACGCACACGTACGGCGGTGGCGATACGATCGCGGATTTTCATGGCGTCTAGGGAATAATTCTGCAATGCCTCCAGCATTTTTTCATCGCCTAAATGCGAAAACATATCCGCCGCTTCGATGGCGCCGCCGGGAAATACGCGGATGACATCGGTTTTTTTATAGCCGGCGTTTTCCGCCGCCTGCTGCAAAGCGGAAACAGTCCACCCCTCGAACGGTGCGATGGGTAAGGCATGCGCGATGATCTCGGCGGCAGCGTGTTGCTTGTTCATGACGGGAATTATAGGACGCCAAGGGCGTCTAGTCTACTTCGGCCAGCTTTTTCGCTTTGGTTTTGCGGACAGGCGCGCCGGCTATTGCGCGACGCGGGCCTTCCGGCGCCGGCGCATCGAGCAGGCTTTCGATCTTGGACAGCAAATCGTAGCCGCTTTCCTGAATGTGCTTGGCGTATTCGACGTATTGCTGTTGCAACTCGCCGTGAAGCTGATTTTCAATCACCTGCGCGAAGCCGATGACGGCATTGAGCGGTGTGCGCAGATCGTGATTGATGGTGGCCAGAAATTCCTGCTTGGGGCAGGGTTCGCCATGGGTATTGTGCAGAAAATCTTTCAGTGCATCGCTCTGGCGGCGGCCGTAACCGGCATCTTTTTTCGTATCGTTATCCTCGCCCATGGCGTCCGCCCAGCTTTTCCAAAACGATGACCAAATTTGCCAATACAGCACTTAGGAGTATCCAATAAAATTTGTCTAAAATTTTATATATTGTTTACACATTGTTTATGATTAGCGCACTAACTATATGTAGTATCTACATCTGTGGATAACATAAAATCTAGCGTTGTTGCATGAAAGCAACAAACAGGGAAAATCAAAGATCGAATTTCTGAAATTATTGTATCAGCAGCGCATCCAATTTTCCTGCCGCATCCAGCGCGTATAAATCGTCGGCGCCGCCGACGGGTTTTCCGCCGATAATAATCTGCGGAACGCTGCGCCTGCCGCCGGATTTCTCGACCATCTCTTTTTGCAGATGCTCGTCGCGCGTGATGTCGATTTCAGTGAACGCGACGCGCTTTTTTTCCAGCAGCTTTTTCGCCTTCACGCAGTAGGGGCAGTAGTCTTTGGTGTAGATGATGATGTTGGGCATTTAGTGGATAGTGGCGAGTGGTTAGTGATGAGTCAGAAAGATAGCATACTTCCTCGTCACTCACCACTAACCACTCGCCACTAACTCCTCCAGCGCCCATGTCGCCATCTCGGCCACCAGCGGCGAAGCATCGCGTACAAGCGGTGCAATGGTTTCTTGCAAAGAGGCGTTACCGCTGTTGCCGATGGCGATGAGCACGTTGCGTACGAAGCGATCACGGCCGATGCGCTTGACCGGCGATTTCCTGAACAAGGCGCGGAAAGCGGTGTCGTCGAGTTGCGCTAATTCTTGCAGCAGCGGGCTTTGCAATTCCCGACGCGAATGGTAAGAAATCTCGCCAGAAATTTGCGCAAATTTATTCCACGGGCACACGGCCAGACAATCGTCGCAGCCATAGATGCGGTTGCCGATGGCCTTCCTGAATTCGAGCGGAATTTGTCCCTTGTGCTCGATGGTGAGATAGGAAATGCATTTGCGCGCATCGAGCTTTCTTTCAGCGGTAAAGGCGTTGGTCGGGCAGATGTCGAGGCATTTCCGGCAGGTGCCGCAGTGATCCGTTTCCGGTGCGGCAGCAGTCAGCGGCAGGGTTGTGAATATACTGCCTAGAAAAAGCCAGCTGCCGAATTCTTTCGAAACCAAACAGGTGTGTTTTCCCTGCCAACCAAGGCCAGCCTCCGCCGCGAGCGTCTTTTCCATTACCGGCGCTGTATCCACAAACACTTTCACCTCGCAGGCAAATTCTTCTGCCACCCAGCGCGCCAGCTCTTTCAGTTTTTTCTTGATGACGTCGTGATAATCTTCGTTCAGCGCGTAGCAGGAAATGTTCCCCGTACTCCGCGCTGCCAGTTTTTCCATCGGATCGAAATCCGGCCCGTAATTATGGCCGACGACGATGACCGATTTCGTCTCCGGCCACAGCGCCTTCGGATCGCCGCGGCGGTCGGCCTTCTCCATCATCCACGCCATATCGCCGTGATGGTCGTTGATGAGGAATTCCTGCAAACCCGCTTGCGCATCGGCGGAAATTTCCGGCGCAGTGAAACCTACCGCATCAAAGCCTATGGCTTTGGCTTTGGCGGTTATTCGCGATTGGGCGTTCATTAGAAATCCGGGTTGGCGTAGTAGACCGGCGGCTTGACGCCGCGGACGCGCTCGCCGAGGATGCAGCGCATCGACGGGCGCGATTTCATCAGCGCGTACCAGTTGCGTGCCGCTTTATTATATTCCCACGGCACGTCGCCCAGACAGTCGAGCGCCGAAAGATGCGCCGCCGCCGCGATGTCAGCCAGCGTAATCGTGTCACCGGCCAGAAAATAACGCTCGCTGGACAGGTGGCCGATGTAATCGAGGTGATAGAGCATCAGCTGCTTGCCGTAGCGGATGGCCGCCGAGTTGGGTTCGCCGCCGTGCAGGTAATGCTTGAACACTTTTTCGAACAAAATATTTTGCGTCACTTCGTAATCGAATTTGTGGTCGAACCAGCCGGCCAGACGCCTCACCTCGGCGCGCTCGCCGGGCGATTTCCCGATCAGGCTTAATTGCGGATAAGCCTCTTCGAGGTATTCGTCGATGGCGTAGGCGCCGGAGACGGAAAAGCCATGCGGCTCGATCAAAACCGGAATCTCGCCGGCAGGATTGAGCGCGAACACGTCGAGTTTGCTGTCCCACGGGTTCTCCTGCACCAGCTCAAAATCGAGGCCTTTTTCCTTGAGGCTCATCCGTATTTTACGGCAGAACGGAGACAGCGGGGTATGGTATAACTTGCGCATAATTTTGATTGGAACGCTAATAATAATGGAATATCAGTACTATATATTTGTTAATATAACCTTAACAAATATTTCACACACGCTGAACTTGTGCCAGCTATAATCGGGATGAGATAATTTCTCAGTGGGGAATATAATGACCGGCAAAGATTATACAATCGAAGAAACCAAATTCGGCGTGAGGATCTCGTTTAATAAAGACAGAGACGATCAATATGCAGGCAAACCCGAGGAAGAAAGAAAAAAGATTGACGATGAGAATCTAAAGAACGCCCGTCACGCCAGAGCCGCGTTGTTGTTGCAAGGTATCGATCCGAAGCGATTGGGATTGTCTGATAGTTCGGACGCCAAACATGCGAACGAACAGAGTTATATTTCCGTGGAAGGCATGAAATCAGCGGAATTCGAGAACATGCTTGCGCGATGGAAGAATGTCATGAACGGCCCCATTCATGACGCCTCAAGGCAGTGCGACATCGGCGGCTTCTGTGATTATGCGCAGGCATTCATGGCGCCTTTGAAGGCAACGCCGGAGATACGCTTCAGCGAAAGCGGCGGCAATGTATTCAGAGTATCGTTCCCTATCGAGGCGCTAAGCACCGCGTACAGCCTGTTCGGTCATCGATTAAGGGACGAGCTTGATATCAGCAATAAAAGAAGCGCCCTGCAACATATCTCAAAATCTGGAGTAAAAAGCGAGAGATACGCTTTTGAAATAGATACTGCCGCCGGCGATGATATCCTGACCCGGATCTCGGATCACTTGATCAATCTGTCTCGCGAATCCAGACGCACAAATCCCGCAGACCGTATCAACAGGACCGGACGGGACGCCGATCGCGGAATATAAGCGGTTGTCTTCAGCGCCCCGCCGCGCGTCACGCCGCCAGCGGAATGTCTTTATAAAAGCGTGAAAGATACTGCGGCACGATGTCTTCGAGCGGCAGCGGCTGGATGCCGAGATTGGCGAACGTGCGCGCGTTGGGGGTGACGACGTTATCGTGCCTGAGCAAAATCACCTGGTCGCGCGTGAGCGGCGGGCGCGGCAGGAATTCACCAAGCGCGCCGATGAATGACGCCATGCCGAACGGCAGGCTCATCAGGCGGCAATGCGCACCGGTGATGCGCAGGATATATTCCAGCAACTGCTTGAAGCTATAGGTGCGCGGGCCGCCCAGCTCGTAGATGTGGCCTTTGCTGTCGGCGCGCTGTAAAGCGACCTCGACCGCCTTGGCGACATCGTCGACATAGACCGGCTGGAAGCGCGTGTGGCCGCCGCCGATTAAGGGCAGGGCGGGGGAGAGCGCCGCCAGGCGCGCGAACTGGTTGAAGAAATTGTCCTCAGGCCCGAACATGACGCTGGGGCGCAGGATGGTGGCATCGGGCAGCGTTCCCAGCACGGCGTTCTCGCCCAGCACCTTCGAGCGGGCGTAACGCGAGCCCATCGTTTTGTCGATGCCCAGCGCCGAGAGGTGGATGAAGCGCGGCACGCGCGCCGCCTTGGCCATCTGTGCCAGCTTGTCGATGCCTTCGTTGTGCACGGCGGTGAATTTCTGCCGCCCGGATTCGAACATGATGCCGGCGAGGTTGATGACGGCGTAGGAGTTGTCGAGCTTGCCCGAAAGCGTCTCCGGCGCGGTCAGGTCGCCGTAGGTGAGCACGACCTGGCCGACGTCGCCCGCGGTTTTAAGGTAGAGCGCCGCGTCCGGCCGCCGCGCGATCACGCGCAGCACATACCCGGCCCTGGCCAGCCTGCGGACGACATAACGTCCCAAAAACCCGGTGCCGCCGATAATGGTGATGATTTTTGCATCCATGCCGTGAGTTAAGACCTAAAGCGGTAAAAACTCAAGCTAGTTTAATGGTGCCCAGGAAGAGACTCGAACTCTTACACCTCGCGGCGCTAGCACCTGAAGCTAGTGCGTCTACCAATTCCGCCACCTGGGCTTTCAGGAGAATCAGCGTTATAAACGGTTTGCCCGGCTTGTCAATCCGGGGTATTCTCCGGGACATCAAGAATGAGATGTTATAATGCAGGCGTGGTACAGACGGCATAGCGAAAATATATGGTTGGTGGCGCTCTACCTTTGTTCACAGCTTGCGTATAAATATGGGATAGATTCCCGGTTTACCGCCATGCCGGTGTTCACTTTCTGGCAATATTTGAGCCCGCAATGGCTGACGACCGATCTGTTCTCCTCTCTTTTTTATCAGCATTCCCAGCCGCCGCTGATGAATCTGCTGATAGGCGTCGTCTTTAAAGCGTCGCCGGAAAATTATCGTTTGATATTGGAGTGGATATATTTCGGGGTCGGCCTGGCGGCGGTCGTCAGTTTGAATGCGGCCTTGCGCCTGATCGGGGTGCGGTTGGGTTTACGCCTATTCGTTTGTGTATGGCTATGCTTGTTTCCCACATTCAATCTTTACATGAACTGGGCCTATACGACTCATCTTGAATTCTCACTATGCTGCATGATGGCGTACTATCTGGCCAGACTGCAGCGGGATTCGCGCATCACGTCAGGCACCTTGGTGGGAATATTTATTTCCTGCTGCCTGCTTGGGCTTCTGCGTCCGCATTGGCATCTGACACTTTTTATGGGAATGGGAGGCGTGTTATGGATGTTTTATCGGCGCTCATGGAACATAAGGCATACCACCGCCATGGTGGCTGCACTGTCTCCCATAGCGATAATCTACCTTAAAAACTTGGCGCTTTACGGTTTTCTGGGTGCGACATCGTGGATGGGCGCCAATCTTGCCGGGGTAGCGGTGGCGGCAGCGCCGCCTTCAGACATCAAAATATTACAGGCACAAGGCGAAGTATCGGCCTATTTTCCTGTTATTTTTAATTTTGATAAAGCCATGCGCGTGCGCGAAGAGTGGACGCAGGTCGGGAAACAAAGCCCGGATTACGGCCACCCGTCGCTTGGGCGCTTCAAGCCGGACGGGCGCAACAATTTTAATTACCAGGCGCTGATCGAAAGCGGCAAACAGGATATGGCGGATTCACTCACCGTGATGCGTCATTATCCGTGGTCATACGCACAGAAAATATTCGGTAAAATGATGGATAAGGCGGCGTATCCTTCCATCGCGCATGTGTGTTGCCGGTTCTCGCTGCGCAAGTTGCGCGCTTTTGACACCGAATACCGGGACTTGCCGCGCACGGTGAAAATCTGGATGGGCAGGGGGAGCATCATGTTATATGCGGCGATCCCGTTGCTGGTGTTTTTGCTGGCATGGTTGCCGCGCGGGTATGCGAGGGAACGCCGGCCGTTCATTATGATAACCGTGTTTGTTGCTGCGGCGATGTTTGTTGCCTCTTGCGCTTTCAATAAAGGCGAACAGGAAAGAATGCGCTGGGGCACCGAACCTTTTTACCTTATCTTCTTTGCCATGCTGCTGGAGGATGCGATGCGGCGGGTATCGCATTTCCGGAGCGGCAAGCCCCGAGCTTGACAGCGCTATCCGTTTCTCGCATGTTTAGAAAATGGGACTCGGTTATTTACGTTTTTTTCTCGTCGTGGCGGTAATACAAGGCCATTTCACGGGGATCAGAAGTTTCTGGCAGCATTATACAGCGGTTATTGGTTTATTTACGCTTTCCGGTTTTTTGATCACTCGTATGATGTGCGAAGTGTACGAGAATAGTGCCCGTGGAAAAGCGTATTTTCTTATCAATCGTTTTGTACGCGTATATCCAACCTATTGGGTGTGCTTGCTCATTTGCGTTCTGATTATTGAATGGATTCCTGAAACAACAAAACAACTTTGGCCATCAATGGTTATGCCATCTACTTGGCAAATATGGTTGCCACAGTTTACCATTCTCGGCTTAAGTTCATTTGCATCAAAAGTGCCAAAACTCGCTTTGCTTCCGACAGCATGGAGCTTAAGCACAGAAATCGTTTATTACCTCACCATTGGATTATTGACAGGCTACAGTCGGCGGTTAAGTTTAGCTGGTCTTGTCATTTCAATAATCATGACAGCAATACTTTATTTGCAGGGAGCTACATTTTATAAGTTTTATTACACTATTTATGGTACCGCGCCTGCTTTTTTTCTTGGCAGCGTCGCTTATCATTATCGTCATACATGGAAAAATTATTTTCCTTTCGGTACATTATTTTTATTGTGTTTGGCTAATGTTGTTGTGTATGTGCCCAATATGCTTGACACTGTTAGGCGGCACCCTGAATGGCAAGCACCCATCGTGCATTTTTCGGTAGTGTTCTTTGCCTTGACGGTGATGCGCATTTACGAGTGTAATAAAGCTAAGGCGATGTCGAAGATCGAGCAATTCTGTGCCGATATTGCCTACCCAATGTTTTTAATTCATTGGCCCGTAGGGGCATTGGCAAAATATATTTTGCAGATAGAACAAAAACAGGGACACGAATTATTTTTTGCGGCTCTTGCTTTTACATTAGTGGTAGCGACCCCCATCGTATTTCTGGTGGAAATTCCAGTAAAGAAGGTACGTGTTTATTTTCGTAGGCTTGGATCAGTACAGAAAATCACTCGTTCGGAAGAAAGATTTTCTTCATTTCCCTGATAGCGATTGGTTAAAAAACCCCCGCTAATAGGCGGGGGTTGGAGGTTTATTTAATAAAACTTAATAGCACAGCATTATCCAATAACCCTCTTTCTCATTCCACCCCCAAGAACATGTGCCTCCCGCCGCGGGGTTTATATGGGTTGCGCACTCCACAATCGCATTATAACCGACGCGACAAAAATCCAAGAAATTTGGATTTGATACATAGATTCTCGCTGCATGCCCATCAGTTAAAGGTATAAGAGACATTCCCATGACAGCAACAGCAGCCAAAAAAGCTCTTTTATAGCGACCTACACTATGTTTTCCAATTTTATTCATAAAAAATACCTTTCCAAGTTTTTCAATTTCTTTATTTGAACGGGCAAGGATGCGGTCCGGGAGTCGGAGTAAAGGTCCAGACACCGTTTACTAAGGTGATAGTGCCGCCGCCGCCACCACTATGATTGGTTCCTGCCGCGCCAAAATCACCTGCAATTCCGTCACCAAGATTCTTACAGAACTGCTTGATATTAGTACTTGCGATGGCTTGGATTGCAGCACTTGCATCCGCCACCGGCATCGCTGCCATACCCATCACCGCTACGGCGGCGAGGAGGGTGGTTTTCTTTAATGTATTAGTTTTCATAACTTTCTCCTTTTGTTTAAAAAATCGTTTTATATCAACTAGTAATCTCTAACCTGATTCAATTTTAACAGTATTTTAGTTAATTATTAGTTAAAATTGTGTGAATCATTTGTGACAATTTTAACCATCCTTCGCAAGAGGCTTCGGATGGCAGGCCATCTTTCAGCCACTTTCTTCCTGAGGTGTGACGTGGTAATTTTTCCCATGCCCGCCTATCTGATTCCCACTATAGCAAGGCAATATGACAGTTTGATGACAGGTTTATGAATTGATTGTGACGATTTGCTTTAACTCCCCCTTGAGGGGGGAGTCGGAGAGTATGCCTGAGTTATACGAAGGCGGACGATCCGGTGGGGGTGATAAATCCCGGCTATTTATGCGATGAGACACCCCCACGGCTCAAGCTTCGCCAATGCTTGCTTTCGCCCGCTCCCCCCTCAAGGGGGAGCCAATTTTATCCGCCCACGGCGCGCAGCGCCTCAATGGGCTCGAGATTGGCGGCTTTGTGCGCGGGGTAGATGCCGCTGGCCACGCCGACGACGATGGCGACCGCCATCGAAAGCAGCACCGGCCACAACGTGCTTTCGACCGGGATAGCCAGCCAGTGCTTAACGCCCATGCCGCCGCCGATGCCGGCCAGCAACCCGAACAGGCTGCCGCCGGCGGCGATCAGCATCGACTCGAACAGGAACTGCAGCAATATCTGCCGCTGGCTGGCGCCGATGGCTTTACGGATGCCGATTTCGCGCGTGCGCTCGGTGACGTTGACCAGCATGATGTTCATGATGCCGATGCCGCCGACGATGAGCGAGATCGAGGCGATGGCGCCCAGGAGCATCGACAGCGCCTGCGACGTGTCGCTGGCCACCTGCGTGATCGACGCCATGTTGCGGACGGTGAAATCGTTCTCGTCCGTTTCGCGCAGGCGATGGCGCTGGCGGATATAGTCGGTGATCTCCTCCGTCGCCGGCTCGATGTCTTCCTTCGACGCCGCCTGCACATAGATGGACTGCACCATCGAGCCGATAACGTTGTCTTTCCCGAATAATTTTTTCTCGGCGGTGGTGAAGGGGACGAACACGCTGTCGTCCTGGTCGCGGCCGGAGAAATCCTGGCCTTTGGGCGCCAGTATGCCGACGATCAGAAACGAGGTGTTGTTCAGGCGCACGGTCTGGCCGAAAGCATCGCCTTCCGGAAACAGCTTATCGGCCACCGTTGAGCCAATCACCGCCACGCGGCGGCTGCCGGCAACGTCGTCGGCGGTGAAGCTCTCGCCCTCGGCGAAATCCCAATTGCGGATAGAAAAATAAGAAGGGTTGGTGCCGGTGACGCGCGTATTCCAGTTGGTCTTGCCGGTCGTGATCTGCAGGCTGCTGCCCGACGTGGTCGCGGCGGCGGCGACGACCGACGGCAGCTGCGCGATGGCATCGACGTATTGCGGCGTCAGGCTGTTGGCATTGATGGTCACCACGCCCTTGTTGCTGAAGTTGCCCGGGGTGACGATGAGGAGGTTGGTGCCCAGCTTTTCGATCGATTCCTCGACCGCGCGCTGTGATCCGGCGCCGATCGCCAGCATCAGCACCACCGACGCCACACCGATGACGATGCCGAGCATGGCCAGAAACGTGCGCAGCGGGTGCGCGCCGATCGAGAGCCAGGCTTCGCGGAGCAATCCAATAATCATAATTTGGTTCTCCCCTTGGGGGAGAGCGGGCGAGAGCGAGCCGTGAGGGGTAACACCCCCACGCTTCGCGCGGCGCTAACGCTTGCGCTCAGCTGCTCCCCCCTCAAGGGGGAGCTATAATCAGTAGGTCGGTCCGTCATAAATAATCTCGCCGTCCTTGAGTTGCACCAGCCGCTTTGCGTATTTCGCGATGTCCATGTCATGCGTGACCAGCACGATGGTAATGCCTTCTTTATTCAGCGCGACGAAAAGTTCCATGATCTCCTTGCCGGTGACGCTGTCCAGATTACCGGTCGGTTCGTCGGCGAGCAGCAGTTTCGGTTCGCCGCACAGCGCGCGCGCGATGGCGATGCGCTGCTGCTGGCCGCCGGAAAGCTGCGTCGGGTAATAATCGCGGTGCGAGCTGAGGCCGACGACGTTGAGATAATGCTCGGCGCGGCGGATGCGTTCTTCCTTGCTCTCGCCGCCGTAAAAGAGGGGCAGGGCGATGTTGTCGACCACCGTGCGTCGCGGCAGCAGGTTGAATCCCTGAAAAATGAAACCGATGGCGCGGTTGCGGATTTTAGCCAGCGCTTCGTCATCAAGATTTTTTGTGTCCTCGCCGTCTAAGAAATATACACCGTGTGTCGGCCGGTCGAGCGTGCCGAGCAGGTTCATCAGCGTGCTTTTGCCGGAGCCGCTTGGCCCCATGATCGCCACGAATTCGCCGGGCTCGATGGTGAGGTCAATGGATTTCAGCACCGGCGTTACGATGCCCGGGCTGGGCTCGTAATGCTTCGCTATGTTGTCCATCGCGATGACATGGTACACCATGGCGAGGCCTACCGTTTGCTTTGCGGCATCAGTCCGGTCACCACCGTATCGCCGTCGGCCAGGCCTTCGCCGGATACGGCGACGTTGGTGTCGTCCGATTTGCCGATGGTGACGTCCACCGATGTCAGTTGGTCATTCTTCAGCAGGTAGATCGTACCTTTATTGTCGTTGCCGGTGGTGCCAACGGTGAACATGGGGGGCATACGCATGCCGCCGCGCGATCCGCGCAGCGACGGTTGGAACAGGCGCTGCAGGCCGCTGACTTCCTGCGGCGGCGGCGTGAAGCGCAGCGCAGATAGTGGCACGCGCAGCACGTCTTTCACTTCCGAGAGCGTGACTTTGACATAGGCGGTCATGCCCGGCAGCAGCGCCTTGTCCTCGTTCTTGACGGTGACGGTGGCGCTGTAGGTCACCACGCCTGACGTGTTGGTGGGATTGAAATTGACCATCTGCACCGTGCCCGCGAACACGCGATCGGGGAAGGCGTCGACGGTAAACGTCACCGGCATGCCGGCTTTGATCTTGCTGATATCGGCTTCGGAGAAGTTGACGTCGATCTTCATCTGCGTCAGGTCGCCGGCGATCTTGAACATGTTGGGCGTCTGGTATTGGGCGGCGACGGTCTGCCCCAGCGTCACGTCCTGCGAAATCACCACGCCGTCGATGGGCGAGAAAATTTTGGCGTAGTTAAGATCGATCTGCGCGCGCTCGACCTGCGACTTAGCGGAATCGTAACTATTCTTGGCTGAGAGCTCCGCCTGTTGCGCTTTTTCCAGATCGACTTTCGGCAGATAATCTTTTTCCACCAACTGGCGCGTGCGGTTCAGATCGCGCTCGGCCTGCTCGTAGGCGACGCGGGCGCTGTCCATACTCGATTTGCTTTGTCTGAGCGCAGCCTCGAGCAGCGCCGGGTCGATCTCCGCCAGCAATTGCCCCTGCGTCACCTGATCGTTGACCTGCACATAAATTTTGCTGATCTGTCCCGACGTCTGCGTGCCGACATTGACGAGCTGTATCGGGTTCAGCGTGCCGTCGGCGGTGACGACTTCGGTGATACTGCCTAAAGAAACGGTGGCGGTGCGATACTTGATTGCTTCGATGCTATTCTCCAGCGAGCTCCAGCCGATGACGACGACGGCGAACACTACCAGCAGCGCGAACAGACGTTTCAGGATTTTTTTCATGATGCTTACGGTGTAACAGGTGATACGGGGGCGTTGTCAACCACGGGAACGTCATCGAGCATCGGCCCGTTGTGCGAAGGCAAGGCAAGCAAGGCCGGCAGCGGCACACCGACGGGTAAGGCATCGGCGGCAGGGGGCGGGGCGGGCGTCGTTTCCGGAACCGTTTCCGGCGCGGTCGCCGCCGGCAGTGGCACCGTCGCTTCCGGGCGCATGGTGTTAAGGTCGAGCACGCCGACGGCGCGAACGAGGTCGATGCGCGTGGTCAGCAGGTTATAGCGCGCGGTGAGCTGGCTTTGCAGTGCGGTGCGGTAGGCTGATTGCGCGCTCAAGACATCGAGAATGGTGCCGATGCCTTCCTTGTAGCGGCCGAGCGCCACGTCTTTAAGTTGGGTGGCGCTGTCAAGCTGGTCGAGGCTGGTATCCCAGGATTGCTTTGATGTCTGGTAATTGTGCCAGGAATTCCATACGTCCTGCGTCACATTCAGTTCGGTAGCGGTCAGGCTTTCCTTGGCCGATTCCACCGACAGCTGGTCTTTTCGTTCGTTATAGGTATGTGAGAAGCCGGAAAAAATCGGAATGCTGACATTGACACCGATGCCCTGCGAGCGCGAATTGCCGCCGCGCAGGATGCCGGCTTCGTCGACGCCGGCATTGACGCTGGCGGTGACGGTTGCCAGATTGCTGCGTTCAGTTTTGCGCAACGACGTTTTGGCGCTTTCCAGCGCTATGCGTTTGTTTCTGAGATCGAGGCGTTCGGCTTTGGCTTTTTCCAGCAGTTCCGGCAGATGGCCGCCGAACGGCTCCAGCGTCAGCGAATGGTCGTCAAGTTCTTCGACTTCCAGGGCCTCGTCGGGTGCAAGCCCCATCAGCCGCGCCAGCGACGCTTTATTGATGGAAAGTTGGTTCGTGGCCGATTGCGTCGCCAGCAGTGCTTGCGAATAAGCGCTTTTGGCCTGCAGTTCGTCCGCCAGCGCCACCTGGCCGAT
Source organism: uncultured Rickettsiales bacterium (assembly GCA_964575095.1). Classification (GTDB taxonomy): domain Bacteria; phylum Pseudomonadota; class Alphaproteobacteria; order Rickettsiales; family SXRF01; genus CAZNPA01. The sequence continues at coordinate 49,715 of CAZNPA010000006.1, read as the reverse complement.
TTCATGCTTCAGCTTGGCGGCCTCAAAGCTGGCTTCGGCGAATTTTTCCGATTCCTTGGTGACCGTCAGGTTGTTCTGCGAGGTCAGCAGTTTGTAATAGCCGTTGAGCGCGGCGGCGATGGAGCCTTGCAGCGTTGAATCGTACGAATGCCCGGCAGAGGCCAACGCCAGATCGGCGATTTCGACGCCGAGCTCGCGCTGTCCGAAATCGAACAACGTCCACGCCGCGGAAATGCCGGAGGAGCGCGATATGCTTTTGCTGTTGGGCGAGATCATCCGCGTGTGACTAAAACCAGCGGAAGCATCGATGGTAGGAAAATAACCGGCGAAGCTGGTGCCGTAACTGGCGGCCGACGATACCAGCGAGAGATAAGCCGAGCGCGTATCGGGGTTGTTGCACAGCGACAGCGCTACCACTTCGCCCATGCTGAATTTGCGCTGCGTATTATCCGGCACGCTGGGGCAGGTGATAGGAGTAAGTTTTCCTTTTCCGATATAAGGTGCGATATCTTTCTCGGTATTCAGCGGGTCGGAAAGATCGGGCAGCATGGCCGCGCGCGCGAAAGGCGTCAGCGCGCTTAGCGTAAGCGCCAAAGCCGTGATGCGAAAAACATTGCGTTGCCAGAAAACCATTGCCGTCATGCGCCGATACAGAGTGATTTTACGTTACTAAGTCTAAGAAAATACTCTTAAATTTTTGTTAGGATTAAAATCAGCCGTTGCATCGGTAAAGTTTATATAATATTTTATAAACAGCAGGTTAGCATATCCGGCCTTAATAAACCATTAAAAACGGCCACGAATCAGCCTTTTTGCGGCATAATTGTAACATATAGAATTTGACTTGCCGTGCCTTCTTAATGAGTTACAAACGTTCCATCATTTGTTTTTTTTATCAAAGGAGAAGTACCATCACCAATCATCTGCATAAAGGCGATTTGCCCGCGAGCGTGATCCTGAAAGGCGACATCGCCGTCGATACCGAAGCGATGGGGCTTAACAACAAGCGCGACCGGCTATGCCTCGTCCAATTGTCCGACGGCAACGGCGACGCGCATCTGGTGCAGTTCGAGAAGGGCGTATATAAAGCGCCCAATCTGGTAAAGTTGCTCACCGACGCCAAGCGCACTAAAATTTTCCATTTCGCGCGCTTCGATCTTGCCATCATCCGCGAATATCTCGGCATCCGCGTCGCGCCTGTCTATTGCACCCGCACGGCATCGCGTCTCTGCCGCACTTACACCGACAAGCACGGCTACAAGGAAATCTGCAAGGAACTTCTGGGCGTCGATATCTCCAAACAGCAGCAAACCTCGGACTGGGGCGCTCAATCGCTGTCGCAGGACCAGATCGATTACGCCGCTGCCGACGTGCTGCACCTGCACAAGCTCAAAGCGAAACTTGACACCATGATCGCCCGCGAAGGCCGCGAAGAATTGCTCGCCGCCTGCTGCGGATTTTTACCCTACCGTGCAGAGTTAGATTTAGCAGGCTGGGCGGATCAGGATATTTTTGCCCACACTTAACTCCCCGCACTTGTTGCGGGGTCTGGACTCTCGCTTGCGCAGGGATGACAAAAAAATATTATGAAATTAAAACTAAAACAAAATACTGTTGCCAATGACATCGCGCGCGGTAAGGCGGTGCTGGAGCAGGAAATCAAAGGTTTGAAGGCGCTTTCCGAATCGCTGGGCGAGGATTTCGCGCGGGCGGTGTCGTGCATCGCCGATATCAAAGGCCGCGTCATCGTCACCGGCATGGGAAAATCCGGGCATATTGCGCGAAAAATCGCGGCGACGTTTGCCTCAACCGGCACAGCGTCGCATTTCGTGCATCCCGGCGAAGCCAGCCACGGCGACCTTGGCATGATCGCCAAAGACGATGCAGTGCTGGCGCTTTCCAACTCCGGCGAAACAGCGGAGCTTTCCGACATCATCGCCTACTGCAAACGCTTTTCGATCCCGCTGATCGGTGTCGTGCGCCGCGCCGGTTCGATGCTGGTGAAGGATGCCGACATCGCACTGGTGCTGCCTGCCATTCCCGAAGCGCCGCCCACCGACGCGCCCACCACCTCGACGACAATGATGATGGGCTTGGGCGATGCGATTGCCATCGCGCTGGTTGAGCGGCGCGGGTTCACGCGTGACGATTTTTCCGTCTTCCATCCCGGCGGCAAGCTGGGCAAGGCGTTCCTGCGCGTCGAAGATTTGATGCATGTCGGCAAAGAGCTGCCGCTGGTCAAGGAAAACGCCGCCATGCGTGACGTGCTGCTCGTCATCACCGCCAAGCGCTTCGGTTGCGCCGGCGTCGTCGACGGCAAGGGAAAATTACTGGGCATCATCACCGACGGCGATCTGCGCCGCCACATGCATCCCAAGCTGCTGGAGAAAAAAGCGTCGCAGGTGATGACCAAGAAACCGCTGACCATCCGCGCGCGCCAGCTAGCGGTCGAGGCGCTGGCGACCATGAACGAGCATTCGATCACCAGCCTGTTTGCGGTAGAGAGCGGAAAGCCGGTGGGTATTTTACATATCCATGATTGCTTAAGAGCGGGCATCGCGTAATGACGCCCGTCGTCCGCTACACGCGGTTCGTGATTTTCGGCAAACATTTTTTGTGGGTGTTGATCGCGGCGATTGTCGCCATCGTCGTCTGGATCGCGGCGGATAATACCGGCGGCGACAGCAAGCGCATCGTCTTCACCAACCTGCCGCAGCAGGCCATCACCGGCACGCAGAACGTGATGCTGAAACCGCATTACCAGGGGCTCGACGCACACAACCAGCCCTACACCGTGATCGCCGACCGGGCAACGCAGGTGGACGCTGACACGATTTCGATGGATAATATCCGTGCCGACATGACACAGCAAAACGGCAAATGGGTGGCGCTCAACGCCAAGGCCGGCGTGCTCAATACGCAGACGAAACAACTGGACCTGACCGGCGGCGTCGATTTATTTTACGAAGGCGGTTATGAAATGCGCACCGACCATGCCCATGTTGACATTCCGGCAGGGGCTGCGTACGGTGATGCGCATGTCGAAGGGCAGGGGCCGGCCGGCACGTTGGAAGCCGATAGTTTCCATGTCGCCGAGAACGGGCGTACCATACGCTTCGACGGTTCGGTAAAAATGAGATTGTACCATGGGAAATAGGAATTTTATATTTGTTATCGCCGGTGCCGCGTTTCTCGCCGCGCCGGTGCACGCCGCCACACCGCCGCTCAACGTCCAGCGCAGCAACGCGCCGATCGATATCACCGCCGACAAGCTCGAAGTGTTTCAGGAAGAGAACCGCGCCGTATTCACCGGCCATGTTGTCGCCATTCAGGGCGAAACGCGCCTGACGGCGGATAAGATGATGGTGTTCTACACCAAGCAGGAAGAAGGGGGCGTCACTAAAAAGCCCAGGGATAAAAAAGATAAGACCGAGGACGACATGACGCAGGGCGCCATCCGTCGCATCGAGGTCGAGCAGAACGTGCTGCTGGCCACGCCGACCGAAACCGCCAGCGGCATGAGCGGCGTCTATGACGTCGAGCACCACGAGATCGTGCTCAATACCAACGTCGTGCTGACTAAGGAAAAGAATACGCTGAAAGGCGATCACCTGACGTATAACATGGCCACCGGAAAAACGGTGGTCACCAGCGACAATGCGCCGTCCGCCGAGCCCGGCGACAAGAGTAGGCAACGCGTGCGCGCGCTGTTCATTCCCGATAAAAAGAAAGAGCCGGAAAATAAAACGCCGGCACCCGCGCCCGCACCGGAGCGGAAAACGCCATGATCTCGCCCAAAGCACCCAAAGGAAAAATCGGCATCGCGCCGACCTTGCTCGAAACGCATGGCGGCCTCGAGGCGCAGCATATCGGTAAGCGCTACGGCGGCCGTCCGGTTGTGCGCGATGTCAGCCTGAAATTGCAGCGCAGCGAAGCGGTCGGTTTGCTCGGCCCCAACGGCGCCGGCAAGACCACCTGTTTTTACATGATCACCGGCCTCGTGCGTCCCGACGTCGGCCAGATCATGCTCGACGGCGAGGACATCACGCGCCTGCCCATGTACCGCCGCGCGCGGCTGGGCATAGGCTATTTGCCGCAAGAGGCCTCGATTTTCCGCGGCATGACCGTGGAGCAGAATATTCTCTCCGTGCTCGAAATCACCGAGCGCGACCCCGGCAACCGGCAGGCGATGCTCGATGAATTGCTGGCCGAATTCTCGATCACGCACCTGCGCCAGGCCGAGGGCATCACGCTTTCGGGCGGCGAGCGCCGCCGCGTTGAAATCGCCCGCGCGCTGGCAAGCAAACCGTCCTTCATGCTGCTCGATGAGCCGCTGGCCGGTATCGACCCCATCGCCGTCGACGAAGTGCGCAATCTGGTGAAACATTTAAAAGACCGCGGCATCGGCGTCCTCATCACCGACCACAACGTGCGCGAGATGTTAGAGACCGTCGACCGCGCCTACATCATGCACGACGGCAGCGTGCTCATGGAAGGCACGCCGCAGGAAATCGTCAAGAACGAGGAAGTGCGGCGGGTCTATCTGGGCGAGCGGTTTAGTTTGTAGGCTGTGCGTTTCCGGCCACGTTTGCGGACAAACCGCCCATAACCCTCATTTTAAGCCGTTTCGTTTACGTTTTTTTAACGTTCCCGATATACCCCTAGAGGGTATAACCCGAGCAAGAGGATATTCTTATGCCGCGTTCCATCGTTCGCGCTACCGCCACCGTCTCCCTGTTTTTGACCGCCGCCTGCACGCAACCGGCGGCCCATGTCGACATGAAAGGCCAGAATGTGTACGGCCGCGCTTCCACGCAGGTCGCGTTTTTCTCCGGCAGCAGCAACCAGTTCCAATACACGGCGCAACCGTCCGAGCCGGTGAAACTTTCGACCGATGAATATGCCAGCGTCGCGCCGATCGCGATCAATGATTTAAACACGCCGCCGCAACCGCAGGCGCAAAAACCGCAGGTGGTAGCTTCCAATGTAAATAGTAATCCCGGCACGTTATCGCCCAGCGCCGGTAGCATAAAAGACCAGCAGGCCTCTTCCAATATTCAAAAAATCAACCCGTGGACGGGTAGGCCGCGTCAGGAATTCGTCAGCGACGACGGCGCGACCAAGATCGTCACCAAGCCGGTGAAACTTTCCAGCGACCAGCAGGCGCCATCGGATAATTTCATCTGGCCGGTCAGCAACAGCAAAGTGATTTCAGGTTTCGGGCCCAAGGGCGGCGGCAAGGCCAATGACGGCATCAACATCGCCGCCGGTGAAGGCGAACCGGTATGGGCGGCGGCCGACGGTGAAGTCGTCTATTCCGGCAACGACCTGCAGGGCTACGGCAACATGGTGCTGGTAAAACACGCCGGTGACAAGAGCACGTCGTACGCGCACCTCTCACGCGCCACCGTCGATAAATATGAGCGCGTGAAGCAGGGCGACATCATCGGCTATGTCGGATCGACCGGCAACGTCAAGGAGCCGCAGCTGCACTTCTCCGTGCGCGAGGGCAAAGACGCCATCGACCCGCATAAATACCTGAGCCGCAGCGTCGCCGGGCTGTAAAAACGCCTTCCTACCAGCGTTTTGCGGGTGTATACCTGCCTCTTCACCCTGAGGATGCATGTATATGAGCGCCGCCGCGCCGCGCATATTCGTCAACATTGCCAGCTACCGCGATCCGGAATGCCAGTGGACGGTCAAAGATTTATTCGACCGCGCCCTGCATCCGGAACTCGTCACGGTCGGCATCTGCTGGCAGTTCGACCACGAGCTGGATAAGCACTGTTTTGAAATCGTGACCCGGCCGGATCAGGTGCGCATCTTTCCCGTCGACTGGCGCGAGTCTGAGGGCGTGTGCTGGGCGCGCCGCCAATCTCAGTTGCTTTGGGACGGCGAGGAATATGCACTGCAGATCGATTCGCACATGCGCTTCGTGCCCGGCTGGGATGCACAGATGATCAACGAGCTTGCGGCATGCGATGCCGAAAAATCGGTTTTGTCGTGCAGCCCTGCCTCCTACACGCCGCCTAATAATTTGCAGCAACCCGTGTGGCCGACCGTGCGTCGCGTCAAGCCCTTCACGCCCGACGGCAACATCCGCGGGCAGGGCGAGGCGCTGGAGCGCATTCCGGAACAGCCGCTGAACGGCGCTTTCATCGCCGGTGGATTTGTGTTCGCGCGCTCGAACATCATCGAAGAGGTGCCGTACGATCCCTATCTTTATTTCGACCAGGAAGAGATCTGCTACGCCATGCGACTTTATACGCACGGCTGGGATATTTTCAGCAGCCGCACGCAATTCCTCTATCATTATTACAATACCGGCGAACAAAGCGCCCGTCCGCTGCACTGGCAGGACCTGCGCCAGAATGACCGGCGAAAGGTGGATTTCCTGCGCGACCGCGGCCTTAGGCGCTTCAATCATCTTTCCGGCTACCGTGCGTCGGATGATCTTGCCGTCACCAGCGAACTGAAAACCTACGGGTTGGGGATCGCGCGCACGCTCCAACAATACGAAGAGTATTGCGGCATCGATTTTACGCGCAAGATTGCGTCGGAAAAAGCATTGCGCGGCTGGTTCATCAAGGATTTAAAAAAATACCGCAGTACGCCCATCCAGCCGCCGGAACTAAATAGCCAGCCGCCGGCCGTACCCGTACCGGCCATGCTCGAAGCCGGGGATTTCGTGCCGCTCTTCATTGCCGAAAACACCGAAGGCAAACGCCAGAGCATCGAGCTTAATGGCGGGCGGCACTCTCTGCTGTTTTTTCTGCCCGCCTATAATATCGAATTCTTGCTGGCGTTTTTCCGCGAGATGCAACAGCACCCCACCGATGCGCGGCAATTATTTATTCTCGATGCCACGATGGAGCAATTATTGGCGCTGAAAAAAATCCATGCCATCCCGCATCTGCTGTCGGCGGATCCGGAGCGCCGCATCGCGCGCGCCTTCGGCCTTATGCCCGGCATGGCGGCGGGTTACCTGCTCGATCCCGATCTTCGCATCGTGCGGCGTCACACCGGTCCCGGCGCCATCCAGCTGGCGCGCGACATCGCCGAGGAAACGCGAGTGATTGTCGTGGAATATCAACGCGAACATGCCCGGCCGAAAATCATTACCTCTACGGCGCCGGCGCTGATGGTTCCCAACGTGCTGACGCCGGAGCAATGTAGAAAATGCATCGAAACATTCAAAGGTGGTTATACGTTCGAAGGCAGCGTTGGTTCCGGCATCGCCTACCAGCCGCAGAACAAAGTGCGCACCGACCATATCGTCGGCGGCGAGTTATTGGCTGAGCTTGACGATAAGCTCTCGCGCAGCTTTTTTCCTGAGGTGCAGAAAATATTCGGCTTCGAAGTCACGCACCGCGAGACCTATAAAATCGGCATGTATTCGGGCGAGAAGGGCGGGTTCTTCAGGCAGCACCGCGATAATTTCGAGAGCAACCTCGGTTACCGCCGCGTCGCCGCTACCGTGCACTTGAACGATGATTATGAAGGCGGCGGACTGGTCTTCCCCGAATACGGCCGCGACATCTACCGCCCGCCCGCCGGCGGCGCCATCGCTTTTTCCGGCGCGACGCTGCACGAGGCGCTGCCCGTCGCCAAAGGCGAGCGTTATGTACTGGTCTGTTTTCTGCACAGCGCCGAAGACGAGGCCTTCCGCCAGCACACATTGGCCGAAAACGGCAAGCCCGACCCCTATCATTTCACGCCAACCCTGCGTCAATACCCCGATTTAACCCTAAGCCGCGACTTCTACAAACAATGGCGCAAACGCCATGTGCGGGTTGATTAACCGTTGTCTGCGTGGTAACCAATGGCCCCTATGGAAACTATCAAAGAATTGGCTACAAAAAGCAACGCCTGGCCGTTTGAGGAAGCGCGGAAGCTCGTCGAGCGCTTCAAAAGCGGCGCGCCGAAAAAAGGCTACGCGCTGTTCGAGACCGGCTACGGCCCATCGGGCCTGCCGCACATCGGCACGTTCATGGAAGTATTCCGGACGACATTGGTGCGCCACGCGTTTGAAACGCTCTCCGACATTCCCACCAAAATGTTTTGCATCTCCGACGACATGGACGGCCTGCGCAAAGTGCCGGACAATGTTCCGAATAAAGAAATGGTGGCCTCGCACATGGATAAGCCCTTAACCGCCATTCCCGACCCGTTCGGCACGCACGAAAGCTACGGCGCGCACATGAACGCGCGGCTCTGCGGCTTTCTCGACCATTATGGTTTTGAGTACGAATTCCATAGCTCGACCGAGAACTATAAAAAAGGCGTCTACGACAAAACGCTGCTCAAGTGTCTTGAAAAATACGACGACATCATGGCGCTGATGATTCCTACGCTCGGCGACGAACGCGCCAGCACCTATAGCCCGTTCCTTCCGATTTCGCCCAAGACGGGGAAAGTGTTGCAGGTGCCGGTCACCGCGCGCGATCTCAAAGCGGGAACGATTACTTTTAAAGACGAAGACGGAACGGAAACCACCGTGCCGGTCACCGGCGGTCATTGCAAACTGCAGTGGAAGCCGGATTTCGGCATGCGCTGGGCGGCGCTCGACGTCGATTACGAGATGTTCGGCAAGGACCACCAGCCCTCGGCGCCGCTTTATAACGGCATTTGCGAAGTGTTGGGTGGCAAGCCGCCGGAAGGTTTCGTCTATGAAATGTTTTTGGACGAAGAGGGCAAGAAAATTTCCAAGTCGAAAGGCAACGGTATTTCGATCGAGCAGTGGCTGCGTTATGCGCCCAAGGAAAGCCTCGCCTATTACATGTACAACAAGCCGCGCACGGCCAAGCGGCTTTATTTCGACGTCATCCCGCGCGCGACGGACGATTACCAAACCTTCCTCGAAAAATTCGAGAAGGAAGATGCGGCGGCGCGGCTGAATAATCCCGTGTGGCATGTCCATTCTAGCAAGCCGCCCAAGCCGGAAGGGATTCCGTCATTCAATCTGCTGCTCAATCTGGCCGGTGTCGCCAACACCGAAGATCCGAAAGTGCTGTGGGGATTTATCACCAGCTACCAACCGCAGTTTTCACCGGCCACGCACCCGTTCCTCGATGAGCTGGTGAACGGCGCAGTGAATTATTATATCGACTTCGTGAAGCCGACCAAAAAATTCCGCTTCCCGGACGAGATGGAAACCAAGGCGCTCGCCGAGCTCGCCGAGTATCTCGAAAAAGCGCCGGCCGATGTCACCGCCGAAACGCTGCAAACCGAAATCTACGAAATCGGCAAACGTCATCCGTTCAAAGAGCTCAAAGGCTGGTTTTCGACAATGTACGAAACGCTGCTGGGGCAACCGCAAGGCCCGCGCATGGGCTCGTTTGTCGCGCTTTACGGCAAAGCGGAAACGGCGAAGCTGATTAGGCGAGTATTGGCTAAGGAGAATTTGGCGGCGTGAGCACTGTTATCCTGAGCGAGCGCAGCGAGTCGAAGGATCTTTGCTATTGCCCCGAAAAAGATCCTTCGACTTCATTCGCGGCTATGCCGCTTATTCCGCTCAGGATGATATGTGCATGAAATCCATCACTCGTCTCTCCACCATTATTTCCAACTACGACGCGCTGCTGCTCGATCTCTGGGGCGTGGTGCATGACGGCTCGCAACTTTATCCTGGCGTGCGTGAAACGCTGGAGCATGTAAAGAAGGCGAAAAAGAAAATCATCATGCTCTCCAATGCGCCGCGCCGTGCGATGAAAGCGGCCAAAGTGCTGACGCAACTCGGCATCGAACCGGCGCTCTATGAGCAGGTGCTGACCTCCGGCGAGTTGGGATATCAGTGGCTGGAAAGCGGCAAAGCGCCGTGGGGAAAACGCTATTTTTACATCGGCCCTTCCAAGGACGCCGATATTTTAAACGGCCTCGATTACAAACGTACCGATGACATCAAGCAATGCGATTTTCTGCTCAATGTCGGCTTCGGCAGCGAGCAGGATTCCGCCGATGACTGGCAGCCGGTCTTGCGCGCGGCGAAAGCGCAAACGATTCCCATGCTCTGCCTCAATCCCGATTTCGAGGTGGTAAAAATCTCCGGCGAGCGGTTTGCCTGCGCCGGCGTCATTGCCGCCGATTACGAGCGCCTGGGCGGCGAGGTCAAATATTTCGGCAAGCCGTTTGCCGATACCTATAAATATTGCCTGCAGTCGCTGAAGCCCATAGCAAAAAATCGCGTACTGGCCATCGGCGACGGCATCGCCACCGATATTGCCGGTGCGGTGGGTTTTGGGCTGGATGCGGTGCTGGTCACCGGCGGCATCATCAAGAAAGAATCGCCGGCAGCCGTCGAGGTGTTATGCAAAGAACTAAACGCCATGCCGAAATACGTGATGCCGGCGCTGGCCTGGTAATCATTTCTTCCCGTCGAACGTCGCGCGGGGATCGCCAGATATAGCCTCGCTGCCGATATTCCACGATAGCGTGAGACGCGGCCTTGCGCCGACATAGGGATTGACGCCGTGCATGACTTGTCCCGGAAAAATAATCATCGTGCCGGGTTTCATATCGGGGATGAGCAGGCGCGTCATGTGGCCGGGATGGTGCTGGCAGCAATACGCGACGCGCGGATCGGCGATATAAAATTTGGCGCCCAAGATATCTTTTTCGTCAACGTCGCCGGCATCGAGTAAATAAACAACGCCGGCTTGTGCTCGGATGTGGCTGTGTGGCACGCAGTAATCGCCGCTCCTGTAAATATTGCCCCAGCTGGCATCGACGAACGCATTTTCGGTTCTGAGCATGTGTTTGAACAGCGCTACGGCGCGTTGGTTTAAGAGCTGCGCCGCCGGGCATTTCCAGGTGTCGATATGATGCACCTTGGTGCCGCAGCTGCCGCGCGCCAGTTGTTCTTTATACGAAGAGCTGCGCTCCAATCTCAGAATCGTGTCACGCAGCGTGGCCTGATACGACTCGGCATCAGCGAATCGCGTGAGGCCGATCATCGGGTCGCCCGCCGCTTCGATGCGCTGCGACGCCGGCCAGACTTCGATATCTTCGAGCACGCTCATTTGAGGTGCTGCTCAATAAAATCGGCGACGTCTTTACTCTTCCAGTCGAGCGGGCCGTCGGCGCGGGCGAACATCCGGCCATTGGCATCGATGAAGAGGGTGGTGGGCAATCCGACGACTTTGGCTTTCTGGAACATGGTCATCTTCTCGTCGAGCGCCGGTGTTAAAGCGGTGATTTTATGCGCGGTAAAGAAATCCTTGACCTTCTCCAAGTTCATATCTTCCGAAAGCGCTATGAAACCAAGGTCGGGATGTGCCTTAGCAAATTCATCCAGATCAGGCAGTTCGGCGACGCACGGCACGCACCAGGTGGCCCACAAATGCAGGATGGTGAGCTTATGGCCGGCGGTCTTTAGCATGGCGACGGCGGCGACCGTCTTAATTTTTACGCTTTCCTGCGCGCCAGCGGGTGCCGCCAGCAGCATCGTGCTTGCCAAAAGGCAGCAAATCCATGTATTTATATGCCTCATATGGCTAGCTCCAAACATCCCGATAAGAACGCCAACCCGATGTGGGGTGGAGCGTTTAGCGGCGCGCCGTCAAAAGCGCTGGCCGAGATTAACGCATCCATCGCGTTTGACAAGCGGCTTTACCGGCAGGATATCCGCGGCTCCATCGCGCATGCGAAAATGCTCGCCAAGCAGAAAATCATTTCGGATAGCGATGCCAAAGCCATCATCTCCGGCCTGCAGGCGATTTTAAAAGAAATCGAAACCGGCAAGTTCCAATTCAAAGCGAATCTTGAAGATATTCACATGAATATCGAATCGGCCTTGAAAGATAAAATCGGCGCGGCGGCGGGAAGGCTTCACACCGCGCGCTCGCGTAACGATCAAGTCGCTACCGACGTTCGGCTTTATGTGCGCGATGCGCTCGATGTATTGGGCGAATTAACGAAAGACCTGCAGCAGGCGCTCCTAAAACGCGCTGGCGAACACGCCGACACCATAATGCCGGGATTCACGCATCTGCAAACCGCGCAGCCGGTGACGTTGGGGCATCACCTGATGGCGTATGTCGAAATGTTCGGCCGCGACCGCTCGCGCATTGCTGACGCCAGAAAACGCCTCAACGAATCGCCGCTGGGTGCGGCAGCGCTTGCCGGAACGTCGTTTCCCATCGACCGGCATTTTACCGCCGAGGAGCTGGGTTTCGATCGCCCCATGGCCAACTCGCTCGATGCCGTAAGCGCGCGCGATTTCGCGCTTGAGTTTCTCTCGGTCGCTTCAATCGCTGCCGTGCATCTTTCGCGCTTGGCGGAGGAAATGGTTTTGTGGTCGAGCGCTCAATTTGGCTTCATTCATTTTTCCGACGCGTGGTCGACGGGAAGCTCGATCATGCCGCAGAAGAAAAATCCCGACGCCGCCGAGCTGGTGCGCGCCAAATCCGGCCGCATGTTTGGTAATTTAATTACGCTGATGACGGTGATGAAGGCGCTGCCGCTGGCTTATAATAAAGACATGCAGGAAGATAAGGAGCCGATTTTCGATACGGCGGATAGCCTGGCGATTTGCCTTTCCGCCATGACTGGCATGGTGCGGGATTTCACCGCCGACGAAAAACGCATGGAAGCCGCCGCCGGTGCCGCATATTCCACCGCCACCGACCTGGCCGACTGGCTGGCGCGCGAGCTTAACATGCCCTTCCGCGATGCGCATCACATCACGGCGAAAATCGTGGCGCTGGCCGAATCGAAAAAGAAACCGCTCAAAAATTTATCTTTGAAAGAGCTGCAATCGGTTGAGCCAAAAATCAATCAAGGCGCGCTTTCGGTGCTTACGGTGGCCGATTCGGTAAAAAGCCGCACGAGCCATGGCGGCACGGCGCCGGCCAATGTTAAGAAATCCATCGCGGAAGCTAAAAAAAGGTTTGGGTTATGAGAATTGTATCGCTGCTGATTTTAATCGCATTTGCTTTCAACGTCACGGCCTGCGGTTATAAAGGCAACCTTAAATCCCCGGCGCAGATGAAGTCGCAGGCGGAGAAAAAAGCGCACAAGCAGGAAAAAGAAGAGAAAGAGCAGAAGAAAAAAGATCCTGCCGCGCCGGTGGCCGCACCCGCGCAAGGGCAATAAATGGATTATTTTCACTACACAAACGGCGCCTATCATGCCGAAGACGTTTCGATTGACGCCATGGCGCGCGAAGTCGGGACGCCGTTTTATTGCTATTCGACGGCGACCTTAGTCCGGCATTACAACATCTTCGCCGAGCATTTCCCCGGCGCGAAGATTTGCTATGCGGTGAAAGCCAATGGCAACGTTGCGGTCTTGAAAACACTGGCAAAGCTCGGCTGCGGCGCCGACGTCGTCTCCGAAGGCGAGATACGATTAGCCTTAGCAGCCGGTATCAAACCGGCCGATATCGTGTTTTCCGGCGTCGGCAAAACGCGCGATGAAATGGCGTTCGCACTCGACAAGGATATTTTCCAATTCAACGTCGAGTCCGAGCCGGAACTTTTATTATTAAACGACGTTGCCAAGACGAAAAATAAAAAAGCGTTCATTGCCGTGCGCATCAATCCCGACATCGATCCCGGCACGCACGCCAAGATTTCCACCGGCCGCGGCGAAACCAAATTCGGCGTCAGCATGGCCGACGCCTTGCCGCTCTATAAGAAAGCAGCAACACTTTCCAACATCGAGATTCAGGGCGTGTCGGTGCATATCGGTTCGCAGCTGACCAGCCTTGACCCGTTCGCTGCTGCCTTTGCGCACGTCGCGCTATTCGTACGCGAGCTGAAAGGGCAGGGTATCGCGATTCAAACTATCGACCTCGGCGGTGGGCTTGGTATTCCGTACGGTCAGAACCAGCCGCCGCTGCCGCGCGCCTATGCCGATATCGTCGAGCGCGAGATTCACGGGATGGGCGCGAAACTGATTTTTGAACCGGGGCGCATGCTGGCCGGCAACGCCGGAATATTAGTCACACGCGTTTTGTATATCAAAAAAAGCGAAGGGCGCATTTTCGTCGTCGTCGATGCCGGCATGAACGACCTGATCCGTCCGGCGCTGTATGAGGCGTATCATGAGATTGTTCCCGTCAAGGAAAACAAAGGCGCGCACGTGCCGGTCGATGTCGTTGGCCCCGTGTGCGAAACCAGCGATATTTTCACCGCGCAGAGAAATATGGCGCTGCCCAATGTCGGTGATTTGCTGGCGATTCGCTCGGCGGGCGCGTACGGCGCGTCGATGGCCTCGACGTATAATGCGCGCCCGCTGATTGCCGAAGTGATGGTGAATGGCAAAGAATTCGCCGTCGTCCGCACGCGCCAAAGCTACGAGGAAATGCTCGGCGTCAACCGCTTGCCGAAGTGGTTATAGCTGAATCACCCCGATATACGGCAATTCCCGATAATAATTGGCGTAATCCAGCCCATACCCAACCACGAATTTATCTTCGACGGTGAAGCCGACGAAATCAGCCTTGATATCCACCTTGCGCTTGCCGGGTTTTTCCAAGAGCACCGCGATTTTGACCGATTTGGCGCCGCGCTCGCGGATGAGCCGGTACGCAAAATCGAGTGTGCGGCCGGATTCCAAAATATCATCGACGATCAGTACGTCGCGGCCTTCTATCGGCTGCGTCAGGTCGCGCACCAGCTCGATCTCGCCGCTGGATGTCGTGCCGCGGCCGTAACTGGCCAGCGTCATGAAATCGACCTGCGGATGCACGCCCACCGCATGCAGCGCGCGGATTAGATCGGACGTGAACACGAAGCTGCCGCGCAGGAGCGACACGACGGTAGGGTCGGAAGGAAGCACCCGCGCGATGGCGTTGGCCATCTCAAGCACGCGGACGGCGACCTGGTCGGTGGAGATAAGGGGGCTCACCTTATGTTTGGGCGGTGTCATTCCGGTTTGCTCCGCAGCGCCAGCTCCATCGTGTTACCCAACTCGACAATGAAGCGCGACGGCTGCTTGAATTTGATGTCGAGCTGGCCGGTGGTGAAGGGAATGTTCTTTCCGGCGTCGAGCGTGCGGCCTTTTTCGCTGAAATCCCAATATTGCAGCGGCTGGCCTTCCTTATCCTGCAACGTGATGCGCAGGATCGGCACGTCGAGCGTTTTATCGGTCTTGTTGATGATCTTGCCGCTGATTTCATAAATAGGGCGCTTGATTTCCGGGTGCTTGTCGTCAAAGCGCGTCAGCATGTTGACCTCGGCCAGCGCCAGACCTTTGCTGGGCGGGAACCCATAAAGCGCCGGCCACATTGCCAGCAGGAAAACTGCCACCGCCACAGCCAGCAGGCCGAAAACCGAGGCCATCACGCCCGGCGGCGCACTGGGATATTTGATGACCGGCAGGTTGGAGCCGGGTGGAATAGGTTTCGTCGCTGCCGCCTGCGCCATGATGGATTCGAGGCCCGCCAGCGGCTTTTCCAGTCCGGCCACAGGCGCCACGAACCACTGGTTCTGACATTTGGCGCAGCGCACGGTGCGGCCGGCGGCGCCGATCGACTGCTCGGGCACCATGTACCGCGCTTCGCACTTTGTACATTGTATTTGCATGATAGCGATTTAGCATATTAGATAGGCGTTGTCATCTTGGAGAAATATGATCGTACTTGAACATGTGGCGATGGAATACCTGCCGGGGCGGGGCATTTTGCACGACGTCTCGATGCAGCTGCACCCGGGCTCGTTCCATTTTCTGGCCGGGCCAAGCGGTGCCGGAAAAAGCTCGTTGTTATCGCTTTTGTGGCTGCAGCGGCGCGCCAGCCGCGGCAACGTCCATATGTTCGGCGAAAACATGACCTATATGGCGCGAGAGAGCCTGCCGCAGTTTCGCCGCCGCATCGGCATCGTGCTGCAGGATTATCGGCTGCTCAACCACCTGACGGTCGAGGAGAATATCGCGCTGCCGCTGAAAGTGGCGGGTGAGCCGCAGCGGGAAATCGATAATAAGGTCGAGGAGTTGCTGGAGTGGATCGGCCTTACCGAATGGCGCGACACGCGTCCCTATATGCTCTCCGGCGGCCAGCAGCAGCGCGCCGCCATCGCCCGTGCCGTCGTCACCAAGCCGGATTTGCTGCTGGCCGACGAGCCGACCGGCAATCTGGATGCCGACCTCTCGCTCAAATTCATGTATCTCTTCGAGGCGCTGAATCAAACCGGCACCACCGTCGTCATCGCCACGCACGACGAGCATCTGATTTCGCTCTTCGATTACCCGGTGCTGCGCCTCAATGAAGGCAAGCTTATTTAAGCACTGGCATGAATTGCGGTATCGCACCCTTGGGATCATGCAGGCGGGCGCTGTTGAATTTGAGTTTCTCGCAGGCCAGCGCCATGGCGATGTTGGCGGAGTCCTCAAGAGTCAATCCTGCAAGGTGCCCGGCGGCGAAACCGGCGAATGCCGTATCTCCCGCGCCCAGCGTATTGGCGATGGTGGGCGGCGGCAGCGCCTCGATGTAGCGTATGTCATCCTTGGTTACAACCGCCGCGCCTTTGTCCTCGCGCGTGATGAATGCCGCCTGCTCGCGGCGCTGGCGCTTTCCTTTGAGCGCGTCTTTGCGGAACTCCTTTTGTAATTCCCGCAATGCCTGCTCGATGCCGGTATTATAGATGCGCAGCAACTCCTCTTCGTTGCCGAGCACCAAATTGGCGAGGGGAATCAATTGCGGGAACAGGCCGGGTTTTCCGTCGCTGAATTTGGTGTGCGTCGGTAGCGTCAGCCACAATTCCTTATCGTGTTTTTCTCTGAGTGCGATCAGCCGGTCGGCGAACTCCCATACCATTTTTCGCCACAGCGATCCTTGCACCAAGAGCACGTCGCTCTCTTTTACCAGCGCGTCGGAAACCAGCTCCGGCTTCAGCATATCCCGCGCATTGCCGGGATAGGTGGCCGAGGTGCGTTGGCCACCGGGCAGCAAAATAATATACGACACCGCCGCCTCCGACGACGTCCCAGCGGGCATCTCCGGCAGCAGGGCGATGTGCGCCTCCGCCAGCGATTGCCGGATCATGCTGCTATACATGCTCTTGCCGACGATGCCCAAAAAAGTCACCGCCACTTTTTCGCCTAACAGTTTGGAAAGCGTCGTCAGCATATTGGCCGACGATCCGCCGGGCACGATGGTGATGGGACGGCCTTCTATCGCCGCCGAGAATTCGTCGAACTCGGCGCGTGCCAATGCCTGCTTGCCGCCCGGTTTCAATTGATAACGCGCGACCAGTGTTTCCAGCGCCGCATTGCCGGCAAGCGGCGTAATCACGTCGGCAATGAGCAGGTCGCTGGAGAGGATATGGGTTGTCATAAGACTATGTTTAGAGATTATCCCGTCTCCCTTAATACTTGTTTAATGGCCGACATACAAATTCTTGTGGATTATTTGGGGGATAGCGTTATAAAGAATTTCGGTGCTCATAAGGATAACTCCATGACTTCCGATTCTCGCCCGCTCTCCCCGCACTTAACCATCTACCGCCCGCAGATCACCTCGGTGCTCTCCATTACGCACCGCGCCACCGGTATCTGGCTCTTTTTCGGTGCGTTGTTGCTCGTGGCGTGGCTGTGCATTGTCGCCTATGCGCCGGCGTCGTATACCGGGCTTTATGCCTGCATGACCTCGTGGCTCGGCCAGCTTTTTCTCTTAAGCTGGATGTTTTCTTTTTATTATCATCTGGCCAACGGCATCCGCCATTTGTTCTGGGACATCGGCATGGGATTTTCCATCGCGCAAGTCAACCGCTCCGGCTGGCTGGTGATTTTATTCTCCCTTATCATGACCGCCGTCACCTGGGGTTTTGTCCAGTCCGTGCAATCGCTGCCGCCGGTGGTAGGATAATATGTCCGCTCCCACGGGTTCCGATCTCCGCAGCAAACTCGCCAAGGCCAAGGGCCTGGGTGCGGCGCATCACGGCGTCAGCCATTGGTGGTGGCAGCGCCTGACCGCTGTGGCGCTGGTGCCGCTTACGGTGTGGTTTCTCTATTCGTTGCTTACCGCCATGCTGTCGCCGGAAGTGACCAGGATCGCCGAATGGCTGTCGTCGCCGGTCAACGTGCTGATGATCGTGCTGCTGCTGGTGGCGACGTTCGCCCACGCCAAGCTCGGCGTTCAGGTCGTCATCGAGGATTACATCCACGCGCCGTTCATGAAATATTCGCTGCTGCTGATCTTGACGCTGGTGTGTTTTACCTTCCCCGCCGCCGGCATCATCGCCGTGCTTAAGCTGCATTTCCTTGATTTAACCGCGGCGAGCATGTGACATGACGGCGTACAAAATAATAGACCACTATCATGATGTCGTCGTTGTCGGAGCGGGCGGCGCGGGTCTTCGCGCTACCTTCGGCATGGCACAGGCCGGTCTTTCCACCGCCTGCGTCACCAAAGTATTTCCGACGCGTTCGCACACGGTAGCAGCACAAGGCGGCATTTCGGCAGCGCTCGGCAATATGGGCGAGGACGACTGGCGCTGGCATTTTTACGACACCATCAAAGGCTCCGACTGGCTGGGCGACCAGGACGCCATCGAATATATGTGCAAGAACGCCGCTGACGCGATCATTGAACTCGAACATTACGGCGTTCCGTTCTCACGCACGCCGGATGGAAAAATTTACCAGCGCCCGTTCGGCGGCATGACGACGCATTTCGGCAAAGGCACGGCGCAGCGCACCTGCGCCGCCGCCGACCGCACGGGGCATGCGATCCTCCACACCTTATATACGCAGGCGCTGCGCCATAACGCGCAGTTCTTCGTCGAATATTTCGCCGTCGATTTATTGATGGACGATAACGGCAACTGCCGCGGCGTCGTCGCCTGGAATCTGGACGACGGCACATTGCACCGCTTCAACGCGCACATGGTGGTGCTGGCGACCGGCGGCTACGGCCGCGCCTATTTCTCATGCACCTCGGCGCACACTTGCACGGGCGACGGCGGCGGCATGGCCGTTCGCGCCGGCGTGCCGCTGCAGGACATGGAGTTCGTGCAATTCCACCCGACCGGCATTTACGGCGCCGGTTGTTTGATTACCGAAGGCGCGCGCGGCGAAGGCGGCTACCTCGTCAACTCCGAGGGTGAGCGCTTCATGGAGCGTTATGCGCCGAGCGCCAAGGATTTAGCGTCGCGCGACGTCGTGTCGCGCGCCATCACCATGGAAATCCGCGAGGGCCGGGGCGTCGGTCCGGAGAAGGACCATATTTATCTGCATCTCGATCATCTCGATCCGGCGGTGCTGCACGAGCGCTTGCCTGGCATTTCGGAGACCGCCAAGATTTTCGCCGGCGTCGACGTCACGCGTCAGCCCATCCCGATTCTGCCGACCGTGCATTACAACATGGGCGGCATCCCCACCAACTATCACGGCGAAGTGGTGACGCTCAAGAACGGCAATCCCGACACCGTCGTGCCGGGGCTGATGGCGATCGGCGAGGCGGCGTGCGTATCGGTGCACGGCGCCAACCGTTTGGGCTCCAATTCACTTTTAGATTTAGTCGTGTTTGGCCGCGCCGCGGCGCACCGCGCCGCTGAAATCATCAAGCCGGGAATGCCGCATAAGCCGCCAGTCTCTGCCGATCAAGCGCTGGCGCGCTTCGATGCCATCCGCAACGCCAATGGCGCCGCGCCGACCGCCGAAATCCGGAAAGCCATGCAGCGTTGCATGCAAAATCACGCGGCGGTGTTCCGCGAGGAAAAAGTGCTGACCGACGGCACCAAAATGATGACCGATATCTGGAAAAGTTTCGACGGCTTAAAAATCGCCGACCGCACGTTGGTCTGGAACAGCGATTTAGTGGAAGCGCTGGAACTCGATAATCTGCGCAGCCAGGCGCTTATCACCATCGCCGGCGCGCTGAATCGCAAGGAAAGCCGCGGCGCGCAGGCGCGCGAAGATTATCCCAACCGCGATGACAAAAACTGGATGAAGCACACGCTGGCCTGGCTCGACGATAAAGGCAAAGTGAAAATCGATTACCGGCCGGTGCATCTGAATACGCTCTCCAACGAAGTGCAGCCGATTCCGCCCAAGGCGCGCGTATATTAGTATGATGAAAGATAATACGATGAAGGATGAAACGAAAAGTAAGATGCGTCTTATCTTCTCATCTTTCATCTTATCATCGCTCATCACTCTTTCCGCCTGCCAGCAACCGACGACGTTTACGCCGCAGGTGAACGGTAACGAATTGGCAGAGGAACGAGCGCTTCAGGATCGGATGATCGCACAGACAAAAGCCAACGGCGGCGTGCCGTTCAACTGGAAACGCAAGCAGGGCTCGGTCAAGCAATTCGAGCGTGTCGCCGAGCGCCTTGAGAAAGCCGGCGCCGATGTCTGCCGCGAGATGGGGCTGCCGCAAAAAGGCCAGACCTGTTACTTTTATTTCGCTCTGTCCACCGGGCGCGACATCAACGCCCATGCCGACGGCAGGAACGTGGTCGTCAATGCCGGCATGATGCATTTTGTGCAGAACGATGACGAGCTGGCGGCGGTGGTCGGCCACGAGCTGGCGCACAATCTGATGCGGCATCCGCAGGCGCAAACCAATAATGCCCTTATGGGGGCCTTGGCCGGTGCGATGATAGATGGCATGGCGGCGGGCAGGGGCGGCAATACCAACGGCGATTTCGCCAGAAGCGGTGCCAATATGGCGGTACTCGGCTATTCATCGGATTTTGAACGCGAGGCGGATTACGTCGGAGCCTATATTACCGCGCGCGCCGGTTACAACGTCCACCGCGCCACCGATTTCTGGCGGCGCATGTCGGTATCGATACCTGACGGCGAGAACGGCGGCATTACGCATCCATCCAATCCCGAGCGCGTCGTGGCGCTGCAAAAAACGATTTATGAAATCGATTACAAACGCAAACATCGCGTGCCGCTGATACCCGATTTTAAGCAATAGGTAACCAATTCCAGATAAGGTTGAACGCTATGGCAGAACTCAGGCTTCCCCCCAATTCCAAAGTCGGCAAGGGAAAGACGCACGCGGCGCCCGAAGGCAGCAAGCGCAAGAAAATTTTTAACATCTACCGCTTCGACCCGGAAGATCAAGATGATAAGGGCAACCCGAAAAACCCGCGCCTCGATAAATACGAAGTCGACATGGATTCCTGCGCGCCGATGGTGCTCGATGCGCTGATAAAAATCAAAGACGAGACCGATTCGACGCTCACCTTTCGCCGCTCGTGCCGCGAGGGCATCTGCGGCTCCTGCGCCATGAACATCGACGGCACCAACACGCTGGCCTGCACCAAGCCGATCGAGGATGTGAATGGTGAGGTGAACATTTATCCGCTGCCGCACATGAAGGTGGTGAAAGATTTAGTGCCGGATATGACGCATTTTTACGCGCAGTACGAATCGATCAAGCCGTGGCTGCAGGCGACCAGCGCGCCGCCCGCCGGCCGTGAGCGTCTGCAATCGCCCGAAGACCGCGCCAAGCTCGACGGGCTTTACGAATGCATCCTCTGCGCCTGCTGCTCCACAAGCTGCCCCAGCTATTGGTGGAATCCCGACCGCTATCTCGGCCCCGCCGTGCTGCTCGCCGCCTACCGCTGGATCATCGACAGCCGCGACGAGGCGACCGGCGAGCGTCTGGACGATCTTGAGGATCCGTTCAAGCTCTACCGCTGCCACACCATCATGAACTGCGCCAAAACCTGCCCCAAGGGCCTCAACCCCGGCAAAGCCATCGCCGAAATCAAGAAGCTGATGGTGAAACGCGCCGTCTAAACCTATGGCCGTTTACACCCAGCTTTCCCGTCAGGACATCGAAAACTTCCTGTCCCAGTATCCGCTGGGAAAACTTGTTTCCGCTGAAGGCATCGCCGAGGGTGTTGAGAACAGCAATTACCTGCTTACCGTCGGTATGGAGCAGAGAAAATACATTCTCACCGTCTTCGAGCGGCGCACGGAAGGGCGCGACCTGCCGTTTTTCATGCACCTGACCGAGTGGCTTGCGGAGCGCGGCATTCCGTGCCCGAAGCCGGTTAAAGGCAAAGACGGCGGCGTGCTTTATACGTTGAAAAATAAACCGGCGGCGATTGTCAGTTTTGTCGAAGGAAAGAACAATCCGCGCATCACGCCGGCGCATCTCACCGTGCTCGGCGATCTGGCGGCGCGTATGCATCTGGCGGCGGAGGGATTTCTGGAAACGCGCCGCAACGCGCTATCCATCGATGGCTGGCAGCAGCTGTTCATCCGCTTTCGCCACCGCGCCGACGAAATCACACCCGGTTGCGAGGCTGAGCTCACCAAAGAGCTGGATTTCCTGAACACGCACTGGCCTACCGGCCTGCCGCGCGGTATCGTCCATACCGACCTTTTTCCCGACAATGTATTTTTCATCGAGGATATTTGGGGGCATCCGCGCCTTTCCGGCGTCATCGATTTTTATTTCGCCGCCAACGATTTCTGGCTTTATGACCTGATGATCTGCGTCAACGCCTGGTGCTTCGATGCCGACGCAATGTTTATCCCGGAGCGTGCGCAGGCGTTTTTCGCCGCCTATGAGCGCCGCCGCCCGCTGACCGATGCCGAGCGCGACGCCATGCCGGTTTTGGCGCGCGCGGCGGCATTGCGCATCATCATGACGCGCAGCCACGACTGGCTCCACCGCGATTCCGCGGCGATGGTTACGCCCAAGGATCCCAAGGAATATATCGCCAAACTGCGTTTTCACCGCGAGGTGGAAGACTATCATGGGTACGGCATATGAAAAAACATGTCCGCATCTATACCGACGGCGCCTGTTCGGGAAATCCCGGGCCGGGCGGCTGGGGCGCGATATTGGTCTACGGCAAAACCGAAAAGGAGCTGTCGGGGCACGAAGCCGACACCACCAACAACCGCATGGAGATGATGGCGGCTATCCGCGCGCTCGAATCCTTGAAGGAACATTGCCGCGTTGACCTCACCACCGACAGCAAGTACGTCAAGCAAGGCATGACCGAGTGGCTCAAGGACTGGAAAAAGCGCGGCTGGAAAACCGCCGATAAAAAACCAGTGAAAAATTCTGATTTATGGCAACGCTTGGAAGAAGCCGCTGATAAGCATGAGGTGAAATGGCACTGGGTGCGCGGACATGATGGCCATCCCGAAAACGAACGCGCCGACATACTGGCGACGGACGCCATAAAAAAAGCCCGCTAGAAGCGGGCTTTTTCTTTTTGTATGAAGTACAATTAAGCGGCGACGGCATCCTTAGCCGGTTGACGCTGGCCGGCGCGGGGAGCGCTGGCGCTCTGGGCATTGTTGCCGCACTTGATTTCGCCGGAGAGCTCTCCGCCGCGTTCGATCTCGACTTCGCCGTAGCTGATTTTGCCGCGGACTCTGCCGGTGCCGTAAATCACCAAACGGCCGCGAACAACGAGGTCACCTTCGAACAGGCCGCTGATCTCGGCATCTTCGATCTGCGCCGAGCCTTTGAACGAGCCGGTTTCAGCGATTTCGACCGTGTGCACGTCGTTAAGCGTGGCGTCGACCTTGCCTTCGATGACCAGGCGGTCGCAGGTGGCGATTTCGCCTTTCAAGAGGATGTCGTTGCCGACGGTCAGCACGCGGCGTGATTTGCTGCCTTTTTCAGCGAGGCCGGAAGCGGAGGCGCTGCCCGGCTTGGAATCCGGCAGGCGGCTGCGGCTTAAATCGGAAGGAAGCGGGGCGGCTGTGTTGCGGAACGAGCTCGGGCGCGGTTCGGGAGAGAAACGCGTCGAGACGTTGGCCGACGGGGCGGGAGTGTTGCTGCCATAGCCGCTGTTAGCGGCGTGGGCGGGAGCAGCGGCCGGTTCTACGGCATCGGACGGGGCCTGATGCGGATCGGCGCTGTTGCTGAACAGGTTGTCTTCTTCCTTGCGACGGAACATAAAAACTCTCCTTCAAGAGATGTGAATCTTTTACACCATGAGTCGCCGCCCTAGCGGCGTTTACTCAATATACGGGCTAACCCTATCGGATTTATTTTCGTTACGCCACAAAAATCTTCATGATTTTTTAACTTACTCCGGCAGACGCTTTTTCATGAAGAATACGCCGCCGGCAAACGCTTTAAAAAGAGGGTTGGTGAGACCAACATCAATCGCCCAGTTGGGCGTGCGTTCATAGGCCTTGCGCAGCATCTGCTTGAACGGAAAGCGCGGGTAGATGCGCGCCATGGCCGCCGCCGGATGCCCGCCGCCTTCTTTTATATGGGCGGCCAGCGTTTCGCCCAGAATTTTTCCGTAGTGGAGCGCGGTGTGGATGCCGCCGGCGGTGAGCGGCGATACGATGCCAGCCGCGTCGCCCAGCAAAATCACGTTATCTTTTGCAAACGGCTCGACCAGTCCGCCGCAGGGAATCAGCCCGCCGCGCCGCGCCGCAACCGAGGCGTGTGAAAAATCGAAAATATCCTGCATGCGGTTCACAAAAACGTCGATATCCGGTTTTTTGGGCATCCGCGTCGCCAGCCCCACCTGCGCCACGCCGACGCCGGGGATGACCCAGCCGAGATAACCATGCGCGATGGTCTGGTCGAGGAAACAATAAAACGCATTATTATTATCCAAAGGCAGATTGACATATTCGGCTTCGGCGCCCAGCAGGAATTCCTTATTTTGGCCTAAATTGAAATCGTCGGCCACTTTCGAGCGCGGGCCGTCGGCGCCGATTAGAAACTGGCAGCCGTAAAGCCCGTTGATAATGTAGCCTTCGCCCATCGGCTCACCCGATTCATAGGGCGTGTCATAGACGATTTTCGCGCCGGCGGCTTCCGCCTGCGCCGAGAGATGCTTCATCAAGGCCGGTGTATCGGTGGTCAGGAAGAAATAATCCGGTGATTTCAAATCCACATGCTTGAGCGACGGCGCATACAGTCGCACGTCGGTGACTTTGCGCACCAAATGGTCGGGCAGGGCGAATTCATCGGCACATTCCTTGACGATGATGCCGGTGGTGTGCATCCCGACGCCTGCCGCCGCCTTGCGTTCCAGCACGATGACGGAAACGCCGCGCTCGGCCAGGGCTTTCGCGCACATAAGCCCTGCGAATCCACCGCCAGCGATGAGGACATCGGTTTGGTTCATGCCGCTTCCAGTAACTTCAAGATTTTTAATTCTGCCATAGAGAATGGAAACTTTTTTAGCTTTGAAAAGGAGTGCCAATCCTTGCCGCTGCCTTGCGCTTTTTGAAGATACACCTCCGCCTCCAGCGTAAAATGCGAATATTGCTGACGGATGGCGCCTAAATATTCCCTCTCCCCTTGAGGGAGATGGTTAGGGAGAGGGGTGTTGCGCGAAGCGCAAACCTTACCCCCCACGGCTCGAACATCGCTATCGCTTGTCCTCGCCCGCTCCCCCTCAAGGGGGGAGCAGATATTTTTTTCAACAAAGCCATACATGCCGTTCAAGAATTTCCCCTTCCGCGGCTCGGCGAAATATTCTCCCGCGTTATTGCGCAGCAGGAAAATATACTTCTTTCGCACCGGCGTTGCTTTTTTGATCTTGGCCGCCGGATAAGATTCAGGCGATGCCGTGCCCGCACAGATTGCATTCGCCGGGCACTCTTTGCATCTTGGCGCGCGCTTGGTGCAAACCATCGCGCCGATATCCATCATCGCCTGATTGTAATCGAACGGGTTCTTGGTATCGAGCAGCGCCGTCGCATGTTCCCACAATGCATCCGCGGTTGGGTTTTCTAGCGCAAATATCCGCGACAGCACGCGCTTGACGTTGGCTTCCATCACCGCCACCGGCGTGTGGTAGGCAAACGCGGCCACGGCATGGGCGGTATTGCGGCCGATACCGGGCAGGGACATTAAAGTCGGGATTAAGGATTCGGGGTTCGGGCTTCGGGTTTGAAGAATATTCCTCTTCTGCCTTTCCCCAATCCCTAATCCCCAATCCCGAATCCCGGTTATCTGCTTCGCCGCTTCATGCAAATTCACGGCGCGGTTATAATACCCCAGCCCCTGCCAGGCTTTGAGCACATCCTGACGTTTTGCCGCCGCCAGAGCTTCTAACGTCGGGAAACGCTTCAGGAATTGGAAATAATAGCGCTCCTGCACGGTCTTGACCTGCGTCTGCTGCAGCATGATTTCGCTGACATAGATGGCGTAAGGGTCGCGCGTCGTGCGCCACGGCAATGTCTTGCGGCCGTTCGCTTCATACCAGCGGGCAAGCCGCTGGTGGAAAGCGTAGTGTTTTTTGTTCTTTGCCATAGGTGCGGCGCAAGGCTATAATTAAGACAATGAAAATCCTGCAGGCATTAGTCTCTATCACCGCTTTGATGTTTTGTGCAAGCGCGCACGCCGATAATGCCATGCGCATCATCGTTTTTGGCGACAGCCTGACCTCGGGGTTCCAGCTGCAGGCGGAGCAGGCGTTTCCCGCCCAGCTTAAGAAAAAACTGGAAGAGGTCGGCTATAAGAACCTCGACGTCGTTAATATGAGCGTCGACGGCGAAACCACCGCCGGCGCCGCCGACCGCATCAATTCCGTGCTGGTGAAGAAGCCGGCCGTAGTCATTGTCGCGCTGGGCAATAATGACATGCGCCGCGGCATCGCGCCTGCGGTCATCAACCGCAATCTGGGGATGATTCTGGGCCCGCTGACGCAAAACAACATCTACGTCATCCTGGCGGGAATGAAAGCGCCGCCGAATATGGAATATAATTACACGCAGCAGATCGATGCGATCTACCCCCGGCTGGCCGAGTTTTACAAAACGCAGTTTTACCCGTTTCTGCTCGAAGGTGTTTATGAAAAACCGGAGCTCAATCTTGCTGACGGCTACAACCCCAACGTGCAAGGTGTGGCGGTGATGGTGGAAAATATCTACCGGATGGTGGATGCGGGCTTGCGCTGGAAGTGGGAAATGTTGCAATATCAACGGCAGGTGGATGAACAGATGCAGCAGATGCCGCAGCCGCCGCAATAAAGGAACCGTTATGCCGACCGCGACCAAGAAAAAAACCGCAGCGACGTTTAGCGTCACCACCGGCCCGCTGCCCTCCTCGCAGAAAATCTATAAGCCGGGCGCGCAGTATCCCGACATCCGCGTGCCGATGCGCGAGATTGCGCTCTCCGGCGGCGAGCCGTCGCTTACGGTCTATGACACCTCCGGCATCTATAGCGACCCGGCGGCAACCATCGATATCGATGCCGGCCTGCCGAAAATTCGCGATGCGTGGATCCGCTCCCGCGGCGATGTCGAGGAATATAACGCCCGTGCCGTGCTGCCGGAAGATAACGGCCTTAAAACCATCGGCCAGGCGGTGCAGCAATTCCCTCACGTCAACCCGCGCCCCTTACGCGCCAAAGATAAAAAGGCGGTGACGCAACTGGCTTACGCCCGCGCCGGTATGATCACGCCGGAGATGGAATATATCGCTATTCGTGAAAACGAAGGCCGCACCGTTGCCGAGACCAAACCCAAATTGCCGTATCAAAAAGGCGAGGGCTTCGGCGCCAAAATTCCCGAGCTCATCACGCCCGAATTCGTGCGCGATGAAATCGCGGCGGGCCGCGCCATCATCCCCGCCAACATCAACCACCCCGAAGCCGAGCCGATGATTATCGGCCGCAACTTTAAGGTCAAGATCAACGCCAATATCGGCAACTCGGCGGTGACATCGAGCATGGCTGAAGAAGTCGAGAAAATGGTCTGGGCGATACGTTGGGGCGGCGACACGGTGATGGATTTATCGACCGGCCGCAACATCCACAACATCCGCGAATGGATCATCCGCAACTCGCCGGTGCCGATCGGCACCGTGCCGATTTACCAGGCGCTCGAAAAAGTAGGCGGCGTCGCCGAGGAGCTGACGTGGGAGATTTACCGCGACACGCTGATCGAGCAATGCGAGCAGGGCGTCGATTATTTCACCATCCACGCCGGCGTGCGCCTTCCGTTCGTGCCGATGACCGCCAACCGCAAGACGGGCATTGTCAGCCGCGGCGGCAGCATCCTCGCCAAATGGTGCCTGTCGCACCACAAGGAAAATTTCCTCTACGAGCACTTTGAAGACATCTGCGAAATCATGCGCGCCTACGACGTGTCGTTCTCATTAGGCGACGGCCTGCGCCCCGGCTCGCAGTACGACGCCAACGACGAGGCGCAGTTCTCGGAACTGAAAACACTCGGCGAATTAACGCAAGTCGCCTGGACGTACGATTGCCAGGTGATGGTCGAAGGACCCGGCCATGTGCCGATGCACCTCATCAAAGAAAATATGGATAAGCAGCTCGAGCTTTGCCACGAAGCGCCGTTTTATACGCTGGGGCCGCTGACCACCGACATCGCGCCCGGCTACGACCATATAACGAGCGCCATCGGCGCTGCCATGATCGGCTGGTTCGGCACCGCCATGCTGTGTTACGTCACGCCAAAAGAACATTTAGGTCTGCCGGATCGTGATGATGTCAAGGCCGGCGTCATCGCCTACAAAATCGCCGCGCACGCCGCCGATCTTGCCAAAGGCCATCCCAGCGCGCACCGGCGCGACGACGCGCTGTCCAAAGCCCGCTTCGATTTCCGCTGGCAGGACCAGTTCAATTTATCGCTCGATCCCGAAACCGCCAAAGACTTCCACGACGAGACGCTTCCCGCCGACGGCGCCAAAGTCGCGCATTTCTGCTCGATGTGCGGCCCCAAATTCTGCTCGATGAAAATCTCGCAGGAAGTCCGCGACTATGCCGCCAAGGAAACCGAAAAAGAGCAGGGCCTAAAAGACATGGCCGAGAAATTCAAAGAATCCGGCGGCGAGATTTACATCGAAAAAAGAAAAGCGGTGTAGTTTCCCCCTTCCGGGGCATTTCTCCCTGTAGTAAAATAAAAAATGCGGCGCTCTATAGAGGCGGGGCGGGGCGCGGAGTGGGCGTGGCAAAACGACGCAAAACTGGGGTTAAATGCCAAAAAAGCGAGGTTAAATGTGGGCAAAAATGACACATTTTTTGCCCAAATCGGGGGTATCTGGCGCGCTGCGTTGCGCGTTAATCACCCCTTAATATTTACCTGCTAATGCTGACAATGGAGGAGTTTCACATATGTTCAGTCTGCTCGAAGTCATCAAAGTGATCTGGATGGATTATTCGGAATCGCACCAGCACCCGCATTCTTAATCCGCATTCTTAAGGAAAATCGCCGGAGAAAGTCCTGTTCTGACTGTTTTTGCGGCGACGTGTCAGCTAATCCATTGAAAATGCGGTATTCATGCCGCATACAAATGTCATAAAACTGTCATACAAAAATTATTACTTTGGGTTACAATAATTAACAACATAGTAACACGCCGCATGCGGCGGTAATAATTTCGAGGGATATAAAAAGATTATGACGGTAGAGAAAAAACATTCCAGCACCGAAGAACTGGAGCAGCGCTACAACGAGATCGCAGCGCTATACGATCTTGCCGGCGAGCTGGTTGACACTGCGGAAAGCAAGCTGACCGCCGATCCTGATCTGCAATTGCAATTGGTCGAGCCGCTGATCCATGAGATCGGCGAAGCGACCGACGTGCTGACCGAAGAATTTATATTGATTGCCGAAAGCACTAAACCGAAAGCGAAAAACCGCGCCAGCAAATCGCACATCGAGGCGGCGCTGCGCCGCATTTATACCGCCATTCATGAATATCGTACACAGGTGCGCGCCGCCGGCAAGAACGCCGCCAATATCGCCGACGCCATCGTCACCAAAATCCAGCGTCAGATTGAACGCGTGATGGTCATCTTCCTCGACTTCGTACAAATCTCGCTGGCGAATTTGATGGGCAAGGCCGAGCTTGAAGCCCTCAAAGTCCGCGACGCGCGCATCGCGCTGATGATGCACCACGCCGCGATGCAGCAGCAGTAGTACTTACCCATAAGGGAGGAATTCCATGCCCAAAGACATCATTCAAGACAATGATCCGGGTGATGAGGATAATAACACCAATCTAAGGCGAACCCAACTTGAGCTTGCAAGACTGGCGCAGGGGGAAATGTCGAAGCTGCAGGCCGAGGGAAAAGGCTATACGGTCGATCTTCCCGCGGATATGCCGCCTCATGGTACCCCGCCGTCGCGAGACAACCCTCAAGCCGCCGCCGATGATCTGTTGGAGCGTCACACCGATTGGCGCCTTCTCGACATGCCGATGGGTGGGCGCGCTGATGGTGGCGCAACAAAACCGGTCGTAGGCGAAGAGACCAGAAAAATAAATGACAAGAGAACGCCAGAAGTATGGCGCCCAACCGGCCCCGGCGGCATCGGCTGTTGAGTTGTTGAAAAACGGTAGATAAAGGGAGTGCAGTATGGGAAGTGATAATCCGCATGATTTAAACCGGCCGCAAAATGTCAATGGCGGTGGAGTTATCAGAAATATACAGGAGCAATATATGCCCAAGGAAACGCACATCCCGGATGATCTCGGAACAAAGGGCGCCGATCTTCCAAGCCTGATGGGAACCAAAGCGAACAACGCCAAACGCGGCACGCCTCCTTCCACTGGCGCTGGCCGAGGTTAAGGAGAAAAAATGGCAAAAGGCGACAATGAAAAACCAATCGTCGGGCCGCATTCGGCGCGTCATGCGGCAAGGAATCCAGTTCCCAGTTCGCTGGACGAATGGCTTGGTTCGGAGGGAGAAATCGACCTCGATGGCTCGGAGGGTTCCGATCCAATTTTAGCGCGCTTGCAGCGCGATACGCATAATTATCCGGCGCTGGAGGGATTGGCAAACCTTATCGATTCTACGCGCGCGGCAGAACAGATTATCGCCATCGCCATCGCGCGTGCGTCACATAGATATCCCAATTTGGCAGGGGAACAGGACGGCGCACTCGCCGGGTTGGTCGGCGCTGAATTGGCGGTGATGCAACAGGAACAGATAGAGAGAGCCAGCCGGAAAGTTCCGCGCATTCTGGGCTGAGATATAAGCGTAAACAAAAAAGGGAGCCGGGTGGCTCCCTTTTTTATTTATTGCTCTCCCCTTGGGGGAGAGCGGCTGAGAGCAAGCCGTAGGCGCTGCTCGAAGCGTGAGGGGTATTGCAAACAACAAAGTTGTTTGCAAACCTTCACCCCCACGGCTCGGCTAACGCCTCGCCCGCTCCCCCCTCAAGGGGGAGCTAAAAATTAAACCGAATAATACATATCGAATTCGATCGGGCAGGGGGTGTGCTCCCACTTATAAACGTCCTGCATTTTGAGGTCGATGTAGGAGTCGATCATGTCATCGGTCATCACATCGCCTTTCTTGAGGAAGGCGCGGTCTTTATCGAGCGCACCCAGCGCCTCGCGCAAGGAACCGCAGACGGTCGGAACGTTTTTCAATTCCTCCGGCGGCAGGTCGTAGAGGTTTTTGTCCATCGCGTCGCCGGGATGGATTTTGTTCTCGATGCCATCCAAACCCGCCATCAGCATGGCGACGAACGCCAGATACGGATTCGCGGTCGGGTCGGGGAAACGCACTTCGATGCGCTTGCCTTTGGGGCTGGCGACATACGGGATGCGGATCGACGCCGAACGGTTGCGCGCCGAGTAAGCGAGCAGCACCGGCGCTTCGAAACCGGGGATCAGGCGCTTGTAGCTGTTGGTCGAGGCGTTGGTGAAGGCGTTGATGGATTTCGCGTGTTTGATGATGCCGCCGATGTAGTAGAGGCACATTTCGGAGAGGTCAGCATAGCCATTGCCGGCGAAAAGCGGCTTGCCGCCTTTCCATAACGACTGGTGCGTGTGCATACCGCTGCCGTTGTCGCCGGAAATGGGCTTCGGCATGAACGTTACCGACTTGCCGTAGGAATGCGCGACGTTGTGCACGACATATTTGTATTTCTGCACGTTATCGGCGGTGGCGGTTAAGGTGGAGAACATCGTGCCCAGCTCGCATTGCGCGGGCGCGACTTCGTGGTGATGCAGCACCGGCTCGACGCCGACGGTTTTTAGCGTCGTCAGCATTTCCGAGCGCAGATCGGCCAAGGAATCGATCGGCTGCACGGGGAAATAGCCGCCTTTGACGCCGGGACGGTGGCCCATGTTGCCGGCCGGGAACTCCTTATCGGAGTTGACCGGCAGTTCTTCGCTGTCTAAGCGGTGAAAACTATAATTACCGGCAGATTTATAACGCACGTCGTCGAATACGAAGAATTCGAGCTCCGGACCGAAATAAGCGGTGTCGCCCAGACCGGTATATTGCAGATACGCCTCGGCGCGCTTGGCGCAGGAGCGCGGATCGCGGCCATAGGCCTGGCCGGTCGACGGCTCGATGACGTCGCAGAATAGCACCAACGTCGGTGCGGCGGCGAACGGATCGACGAATGCGGTTTTGGCGTCGGGCATCAAAATCATGTCGGACTCGTTGATCGATTTCCAGCCGGAGATCGACGAACCGTCGAACATAATGCCGTCTTCGAAGCTGCCCTCGTTGACCTGGCTCGAGATATAGCAGGTGTGCTGCCATTTGCCTTTGGGATCGGTGAAACGGAAATCAACGAACTGGATGTCGTTGTCTTTGATCATCTTGAAAACGTCGTTGGACATGGGCTTCCTTTCAAATATGCGACAGCGCCGCGGTTATACCGACGGTTTCACGAAAGGAATGTTCTGCAAGGAATTTTTTTATTTTTTGAAGTCGCGGGTGTTATAGAAAAATAAAACCGGAATGTAAATAGCTAAATTGTTTTGCCTTCTCTATGGCGTGATTGCGCCAATGCTTTTGAGCCGGGACCCGTTTCCGGAGTTCCTTGTTTTACAGCGATTGCCTTCTCAAATAAATCTTCGACGATTTGGTCCTCTATATCGCGTAATGCCGGATGGCTGGTCGGACTGGGAAACTGGTGGCTATAACGGCTGTTCTGTGCGCTTCTGTACACCTCCAACGGTGTTTTTCCGGCACTGTTTTTTTCCAGTGGATCGACACCCCTCTCCAGTAAATCCGCAAGAACCGAGATATGGTGGCCATAAAATGCCCAAGCATGCAGCATGTTTCCGCCGTTGGATTTAGAAAATACACAATCGGGATCGTATGCGGTCAAATAATCGTATAATTTGATGTATTTCAGGGATTCGCCGTTATTATGACAGGCATCATAGATTAATAAATAGTCTTCCTTGCCATAAGGAGAGGTGCTGCCGTTCCATCCCCATTTTCTCATGAGTTTATCCGCCGCTGGCGCGCCTTCGGTGTTTAAAGCATATTCTAATTGGGAATATCGGTCAGACTTATTAAGACGTTTGCGGCCTTCCGGCGTTGCCATCTCCTGATCGTGAATGGCTACCAATTCTTTGATAGTGGGAATGTTGATGGTGTATGGTTTCATTACTATATCGCACTCTCTCCACGCTCCCCAGTCCTGATGCGAATGGCGTCTTCGACCGGCAGAATGAAAATCTTGCCGTCGCCGATCTTGCCGGTGCGGGCGGCGGTGATGATGGCCTCGACGGCGCGCTCGACCATCTTATCTTCAAGCACCACCTCGATCTTGATCTTGGGCAGGAAGTCGACGACGTACTCGGCGCCGCGATACAGCTCGGTATGGCCTTTCTGGCGCCCGAACCCGCGCGTTTCGGTGACGGTGATGCCGGAGAGGCCGATTTCCTGCAGGGCTTCCTTGACCTCATCGAGCTTGAATGGCTTAATTATCGCCTCGATCTTTTTCATCCGTTAAAACTAGCTGCCTCGTAAACGAATGCAACCAAAAACAGAGTATCCACGCTTCCATCTCGCCATTCCGGTGAAAGACCTGGACGAAACCCGCGCTTTTTATACGGGCGTGCTGGGCTGCGCCGAAGGCCGCGCCACCGACGCCTGGGTCGATTTCGATTTCTTCGGCCACCAGATATCCGCGCATCTGGCGCCCGGCGAGGCGGCGCTTGCCCAAAGCAACCCGGTCGACGGCAAGGACGTGCCGGTCCGGCATTTCGGCGCCATATTGGCGTGGGACGCCTGGCACGCGCTGGCGGAAAAACTGAAACAGCAGAAGATCCGCTTCATCATCGAGCCGCATACGCGCTTTCGCGGCCACATCGGCGAACAGGCGACGATGTTCTTCCTCGACCCCAGCGGCAATGCGCTGGAATTCAAGGCGTTCCAGGACGAGACGCGCATTTTCGCTACGGCTTGACTTTTATCATCTGCTCCTGCAATAACCATGGTACATGAACGACTGTATGTATGGCCGCTGACCCCGATATCCTGTCCTGTCTCAACGATGCGCTCAAGAACCAGTTGACCTGCATCAACCAGTGCTTCCTGCACGCGCGCATGCTGAAACACCAGGGGCACGTCCAATCCGCCGATACCGAGTATAAAGAATCGATCGACGCCATGAAGCACTCCGACATGCTGGTCGAGCATATCTTGTCGGTCGGCGGCCTGCCCAATTTGCAGGAGCTGGGCCAGCTTCTGGTCGGCGATACCTATCCCAACATGGTCGCCTATGACTTGCAGCTCAAGGAAATCACCGCCCGCCAATTGAAAACGGCCATCGAGACCTGCGAGCGGCATAGCGATGGCGCCAGCGCGCAACTCCTTGGCAGGATTCTTGCCAATATCGAAGAACACATTGTTTATCTCCGCCGGAAAATAGATGCCGAGCCTCACGCAGCTTAAATCGCTTAAATCAGGAGTAGTTATGAAATTTCGTAGATTCATCGCCCTTTTTGCTTTTCTTTTTGGCACGTCCGCCGCTGCCGCCGCCGATCCCGAAAACACGTTGTATCTTGATTTAAAGGACGGCCGCGTCGTCATCGAACTGCTGCCCGACCTCGCGCCCAACCATGTCCGCCGCATCAAGGAACTCGTGCGCAAGGGGTTCTATGACGGCCTCGTCTTCCACCGCGTCATCGACGGCTTCATGGCGCAGACGGGCGATCCCACCGGCACCGGCACCAGCGGCTCCGGCCAAAAGCTCAAGGCCGAGTTCAGCAAGGAGCCGCACGTGCGCGGCATTCTCTCGATGGCACGCGCCCAAAGCCCCGATTCCGCCGACAGCCAGTTCTTCATCGTGTTCAAGGATTCCAAGTTCCTCGATAACCAATATACGGTGTGGGGCCGGGTGACCTCCGGCATGGAATTCGTCGATAAAATTAAACGTGGCGAGCCGCCCTCTAATCCTGACAAAATTGTGAAGATGCAAGTTGCCGCTGATGCGGATAAAAAATAGACGGCATTGAAAACCAGTTTTTTTGATTTTGATCTTCCTGAATCCTTAATCGCGGACAGGCCGGCCAGCCCGCGTGACAGCGCCAAGATGTTGGTGATTGGGAACCCTCTTCAAGATAAATCGATCCACGATTTGCTTTCTTTTTTTAAGCCAGGCGATGTCATGGTGTTCAATGATACGCGCGTCATACCGGCGCGGCTCTATGGCCGCAGAAACGCCGCCAGCGTTGAGGTGCTCTTGCATAAGCAGTGCGGCAGTAAAGGCTGGCAATGTTTCGCCAAGCCGGGGAAGAAACTGAAACCCGGCGATCGCATCGAATTCGCCGAGAATTTTTACGCAACGGTGAAAGATAAATTCTCCGATGGCCAGGTGGTGCTGGAGTTTTATACATCGGATTTGCGCAAGGAATTAGAACGTCACGGCCACATGCCGCTGCCGCCGTATATCGAGAAGAAACGCCACGCCGACGATAGCGATAAAGCGCATTACCAAACCGTCTATGCCAAACACGAAGGCTCGGTGGCAGCGCCGACGGCGGGGTTGCATTTCACCGAGAGTTTGCTGAAAGCCATCGATGCGGCGGGCGTGAAGCGGGTGAATGTCACGCTGCATGTCGGCGGTGGAACATTTTTGCCGGTGAAAGTCGAAGATACCAAAGACCATGTGATGCACAGCGAATGGGCGGAGATTACGGCGGATGCAGCGGCCGTTATCAATGCGGCAAAGCGGGTGATTGTGGTGGGAACCACCAGCCTGCGCACGCTGGAATCAGCGGCGGATGAAAAGGGCGTTGTGCAGCCGTTCTCCGGCGAAACCGATATTTTTATCACGCCGGGGTATACGTTTAAAGCCGTCGATATGCTGCTTACCAACTTCCACCTGCCATGCTCGACGCTATTCATGCTGGTCTGCGCGTTCGCCGGAACCGACACGATGAAGGCCGCCTATGCCCACGCCATCGCCAGAAAATACCGATTTTATTCGTATGGCGATGCGTGTTTATTGTATAAGAACGAATCATGAAAACATTCGATATTTCGGCTAAAGACGGCAACGCGCGCGCGGGGATATTACACACCGCCCATGGCGATATACGCACGCCGGCATTCATGCCGGTGGGGACGGCGGCGACGGTGAAAGCCATGACGCCGGAAGCGGTCAAAGAAACCGGCGCCGATATTATTTTGGGAAATACCTATCATTTGATGCTGAGACCTTCGGCCGAGCGCATTGCCAAGCTCGGCGGCTTGCACAAATTTATGAACTGGAGTGGGCCGATACTGACGGACAGCGGCGGGTTCCAGGTGATGTCGCTTTCCAAGCTGCGAGAAATTACCGAAAAAGCGGTGACGTTCCAGTCGCATCTGGACGGCACGACGTATGAACTGACGCCCGAACGCGCGATGGAAATACAACATCTACTGGGCAGCGATATCTCGATGGTGCTCGATGAGTGCACGCCCTTTCCGGCGACGGAAGAAGAAGCGGCCACGTCGATGCGGCTTTCGATGCGCTGGGCGGAGCGAAGCAAGAAAGCGTTTGTTGCGCGCGAAGGGTATAGCGTATTCGGCATCGTGCAGGGCGGCGTCTATCCCACATTGCGCGAGGAATCGGCGGAGGCGCTTAAACAGATTGGATTTGATGGTTACGCGATCGGCGGGCTGGCAGTGGGCGAGGGGCAGCAGATTATGTTCGATACGTTGGACGTCACTATGCCGCACCTGCCGCAGGATAAGCCGAGATATTTGATGGGCGTCGGTAAGCCGGACGACATCATCGGCGCGGTGCTGCGCGGCGTCGATATGTTCGATTGCGTGATCCCGACGCGCTCCGGCCGCAATGCGCGCGCCTACACGCATGAGGGTGAGAAGAATATCCTGAACGCCAAATTCGCCGAGGATCCCAAACCGATGGAAGAAGGCTGCCCGTGCCCAACGTGTACACATTACAGCCGCGCCTACCTGCATCATTTATTCAAGGCCGACGAAATGCTGGGGCCGATGCTGCTCACCTGGCATAACCTCACGTTTTACCAGCGGCTGATGACCGACATACGCGCGGCGATTATGGAAAGAAAACTAACCGCGTTTTTAGAGCGTTTCCTGGTAAGATACCGGCGCCATGAAAAAACGTAACATCGCATTTATCTTGCTTTCAGTAGTGGCGCTGCTTGCGGTTGCGGCGCTGCTTGCTCCATGGAAACAGTGGATTGAAAGCAGGATAAAAACCGAACTGTCGGCGCGTGGCCTGGATAATATCCAGTTTTCCGTATCCAGTCTTGGTTTCGAAGGCATCACTTTCAAGGATATCTCCTTCGGGCCTGACGTTTCGCTTAGGGTCAGCGAGCTTACGCTGGATTATTTTCTGTCGGGATTGTTGCAAGGCCAATTGCGGGATCTGCGCGTGGGTGAGATCAAGCTGGAAACGCACGATATAAAAATACGCCTCCGGAAAATTGGCGTACATTTTCTGCCTGCGGTCGAGGGAAACACATGGCAAGGCGAATGGAATATTGATGAAGTGGAAACTCAACATACGCCGTTGTTGCTCCCGCTGCTGACGGGAACCGGTACCTGGGGAGTGAAGGGTAATGTTGTTGCCGCACAAGGACGGTTCAAAAGCGCCGATAGCAGCCATAACGCGTCTTTCAACCTCCATTATTTCTTGGATGATTCCGTACGGTCTATGATCACGATTGAGTCTGCCTCCCTGCCGTGGAACGGGGGGATGCTTTCCACGCGCAATGCCGGTTTCTCGCTTGCGGCCAAACGGGCTTCGCACATGACACTGGAGGTAAAGCATGTATCGCTGGATGCCTTGATGCAGTTGTTGACCGATAAGCGCGCAACGGCGACCGGCGCTCTCTCCGGCACGGTGCCGGTGGTTATCGATGCCAATGGTAACGTGATGTTCGATGCCGGCAGCCTCAAAGCCGAGGAGTCAGGGACAATCAAACTGGCGGCTGACGCCATTCCGGGCGATAACCCGCAGGTTGAGCTGGTGCGCGAGGTGCTGAAGAATTTTCATTACCGCCAGTTTTCGATGGCGATCGATAGCGGCAAAGATAAAAAACTATCCATCCTGCTGTCATTGTTAGGTAATAATCCCGATGCATATAATGGGCGGGAAGTCAAATTGAACGTACGCCTGAATGGCGATTTGCTAAATCTATTGCAACAGGGTATCGTGCCGCTGATCGACCAGAAACAACTGTGGAAGCAGGATAAGAATGTTAAAAAATAACTTTGTTCCGGCGCCAATAATTTTGCTTATGGCCTGTAATCCTACCGTGCAGCTGCAGGCGCCCGACAAGCCCATCGAAATCAACCTGAACGTCAATATCGAACAGCATGTAAAAATAGAAATCGAGAAAGACGTCAAGCAGGCGATTGCAAAAAACAAGGATATTTTCTAACACGGGGCATATATGAAAACGACGTTCCTATCTTTTCTGGCTATGGGTATAGTATTGTCGGCCTGTCCGGCCATGGCGCTTGAACTGCATACGGCCCGCGCCTCCGGGGCGGTGGGCGAGAAGCAAGATGGCTATATAGGGGCCATCCAGAATTCGCCGGAAGTAGGCAATCTCATATCCGATGTCAATGCGAAGCGCAAAACGGAATACACCCGTATTTCGAAGCAAAACGGCCAGCCGGTCGATATAGTGGCCAAACTGGCTGCTGCCCAGATTATTGGCAAACTTCCCTCAGGCGCCATGTATCAGGATAATGACGGTAGCTGGAAGAAACGCTGATTTTTTCCTAAACGGTTGACAAAAGCTCCGAAAATCATATTGTCCCAATCTCTTTTCTGTAAAGAGAGTTCTTACTTAAGCACTATGATCCGGTAGCTCAGTCGGTAGAGCACCTGACTTTTAATCAGGTTGTCGTGGGTTCGATTCCCGCCCGGATCACCATTTCCCAGCCTCTTTATCTTGGGAGCATAACCTCTTACCGGTATGTATTGACTTGGCGGCGCATCGTCTTATATTGCACGCGAAATTATGTCTACGGCCACTTACATCGCGATCGGCTGGGCATTGTTCCTCCTCGCTGGAGGGATGCTGTGGCTCTGCCATTCCCTGAAAGAAGAATAAAAATATGCTCTACGCGGTTGTCGGTGTCGTTGCCCTTTTTCTGTTCATCTATCTCCTTGCCGCATTGCTTAAGCCTGAACTGTTTCCATAACACCAACTCATGATATCCATCCTTTATATCGTAGTCTGTCTGGCGATCGTTGGCGCATGCATCAGGCCGCTGGGAAGTTACATGGCGGCGGTCTATAGCGGCCGCCAGACCAGCCTTTACCGCGCTTTCGGCTGGCTGGAGCAATCCATTTATTCCGTATGCGGCATCGATCCAAAACAGGAAATGGGCTGGCGCGGCTACGTCGCTGCCGTTCTCATTTTCAGCGCGGCGGGATTCACGCTGTTGTTCTTGATTTTTAGTTTTCAGGCCAACCTGCCGCTGAACCCGCAGGCTTTCGCCGGCCTCGCGCCCGACCTTGCTTTCAACGCCGCCATCAGTTTCGTCACCAACACCAACTGGCAAAGCTACGGCGGCGAATCCACTTTGAGTTATTTCTCGCAAGCCGTCGGCTGCGCC
The DNA here is from genome assembly GCA_964575095.1 of uncultured Rickettsiales bacterium. GTDB lineage: Bacteria > Pseudomonadota > Alphaproteobacteria > Rickettsiales > SXRF01 > CAZNPA01. The sequence goes on along the minus strand of CAZNPA010000006.1, from coordinate 10,035 downwards.
GTGCAGAATTTCCTGTCGGCGGCAACCGGCATGGCGGTAGCGGTGGCGCTGTTCCGCGCGCTGGCGCGCAAGGAATCTGCCACCATCGGCAATTTCTGGGTCGATATGACGCGCAGCCTGCTGTATATCCTGCTGCCGCTGTCGTTCGTATTCGCGTTATTTTTGGTATCGCAGGGGCTGATCCAGAATCTCAGCGCCTACACTTCCTATACCCCGCTCGAAGGCAACGCGGAAGGGCTGATCGCGCAAGGTCCGGTGGCGTCGCAGATCGCGATCAAAATGCTGGGCAGCAACGGCGGCGGATTCTTCAACACCAACGGCGCACATCCATTCGAGAATTCAACGCCGCTCAGCAACCTATTCCAGATCATAGCCATCCTGCTGATACCGGCCGCGTTTACCTACACTTTCGGTAAAATGGTGGGCGACCGCAGGCAGGGCTGGAGCGTGCTGGCGGCGATGGCGATTATTTTCCTGCCGCTTCTGGCCATGGCCGTCGCCAGCGAGCAATCGCCCAACCCGAAATTCAGCGCCGCCATCGATCAGTCGGCGGGAAATATGGAAGGCAAGGAAGTGCGCTTCGGCGCCGCCGCCTCTGCCCTATGGGCGGTGTCTACGACGGCGACCTCCAACGGTTCGGTCAACGCCATGCATGATTCGTTCACGCCGCTCGGCGGGCTCGTGCCGATGCTGCTCATGCAGTTCGGCGAAATCGTGTTCGGCGGCGTCGGCTGCGGCATGTATGGCATGCTGGTATTCGTGCTGTTCACCGTATTCATCGGCGGCCTCATGGTCGGGCGCACGCCGGAATATCTGGGAAAGAAACTGGGCGCGTTTGAAATCAAGATGGCGTCGATAGCGGTGCTGGTTCCGGCGATTGCGGTGCTGGCGGGCGCGGCGCTGGCGGTGGCGACCGTTGCCGGTAGGGCGGGATTGCTCAACGACGGCGCGCAGGGATTTTCCGAAATACTCTACGCGTTTTCCTCCGCCACCAACAATAACGGCAGCGCTTTTGCCGGGCTTTCCGCCAACACGCCATTTTATAACCTTGCGCTCGGGCTGGCCATGTTCATGGGGCGTTTTTGCGTGATCATCGCCGTGCTGGCCATCGCCGGATCGCTGGCAGCCAAAAAAACGGTGCCGATGTCGGCGGGCACATTACCCACCTATACGCCGCTTTTCACCTCCATGCTCGTTGGCGTGATCGTGCTCGTCGGCGTGCTGACATTCATTCCCGCCCTGGCGCTCGGCCCCATCGCCGAGCATATGCACCTTATGCATATCGGGGGCAAATAATATGTCGCCGGCACAATCTCCTTCCATCCAATACCTGACGGCCATCATCGGCGCTTTCGGCAAGCTCGGCCCGAAAAACCAGATGCGAAACCCGGTGATGTTCGTCGTCTATGTCGGCGCGCTGCTGACGACGGCATTCTCCCTGTATGAAATGCAAACCGGCCAGCGGCTGGGCAGCGAACCGGCGTGGTTCACGCTGTGGATTTCGCTCTGGCTGTGGATCACGGTGCTCTTTGCCAACTTCGCCGAAAGCATCGCCGAAGGCCGCGGCAAGGCGCAGGCGGAATCGCTGCGTGCGCTCCGTAAAGACATCAACGCCAAGAAACTCAAATCCAATTTCGTGCGCGATGATTTCCAAATAGTGCCCGCATCGAGCCTCAAAAAAGACGATATCGTTTTAATCGAAGCCGGAGAATTCATCCCCGGCGACGGGCAGGTGATCGAGGGCATCGCCTCGGTCGACGAGAGCGCCATCACTGGCGAATCGGCGCCGGTCATCCGCGAATCCGGCGGCGATTCCGATGCCGTCACCGGCGGCACGCGCGTGCTTTCCGACTGGCTGGTGGTGCGCATCACCGCCAATGCCGGCGAATCGTTCATTGACCGCATGGTGTCGCTGGTCGAAGGCGCCAAGCGGCAAAAGACACCCAACGAAATCGCGCTCTCCATATTATTGGCGGCGCTGACGCTGATCTTTTTGCTGGCGGTGGCAACGCTGCTACCGTTCTCGCTGTTTAGCGTCGAACAAGCGAAAGCCGGCACGCCGGTCAGCATTACGGTATTGATTGCGCTCTTGGTCTGTCTGGCGCCGACGACGATAGGTGGTCTGCTCTCCGCCATCGGCATCGCCGGCATGAACCGCCTGCTTAAGGCCAACGTCATCGCTTCTTCGGGGCGTGCCGTCGAGGCGGCGGGCGACGTCAACGTGCTGCTGCTCGACAAAACCGGCACCATCACCCACGGCAACCGCCAGGCGGAGGAATTGTTTCCCGCACCCGGCGTCTCTATGCAGACACTGGCCGCCGCGGCACAGATGGCATCACTGGCCGACCAGACGCCGGAAGGAAAAAGCATCGTGCAACTGGTGCGCAATAAATACGGACTACCCGACGCTGCGCCGCCCACCGGCAGCGAAACAATAGAATTCTCTGCCGAGACGCGCACAAGCGGCATTGTCATCGACGGCCGGACGATCTTAAAAGGCGCCGCCGACGCCATCGAGAATTACCTGAAACCGCTGGGCGTCGCATTGCCGGAAGACATCAAGAAACACGTCGAGACCGTGGCGCGGCAGGGCGGCACGCCGCTGGTCGTCGCCGACGGCGGCCGCGCCATCGGCGTCGTTCACCTTAAGGACGTGGTGAAGGTGGGCATCAAGGAGCGCCTGGCGGATCTTCGCCGCATGGGTATCAAGAGCATCATGATCACCGGCGACAATCCGTTGACGGCCGCGGCGATTGCCGCCGAGGCCGGCGTCGACGATTTCCTGGCGCAGGCGACGCCGGAAGCAAAACTCAAGCTCATCCGCAAGATGCAGACCGGCGGCGAGCTGGTGGCGATGGTGGGAGACGGCACCAACGACGCGCCGGCGCTGGCGCAGTCCGACGTGGCGGTGGTGATGAACAGCGGCACGCAGGCGGCCAAGGAAGCCGGCAATATGGTCGACCTCGATTCCGATCCGACCAAGCTGATCGAGATCGTTGAGATTGGAAAACAACTTCTGATTACGCGCGGATCACTGACGACCTTTTCGATTGCCAACGACCTGGCCAAGTATTTCGCTATCATTCCAGCGGCGTTCGCCAGCACCTATCCCGAACTCGGCGCACTCAACGTCATGCATCTGGCCTCGCCGGTATCGGCCATGCTGGCGGCGGTGATCTTCAATGCGCTGATCATCATCGTGCTGGTGCCGCTGGCGCTCAAAGGCGTCGCTTACCGGCCGGTGGGCGCGTCGGCGTTGCTGCGCCATAATCTCTTTGTTTACGGGCTGGGCGGCATCGCCGTGCCGTTCATCGGCATCAAGCTGATCGATATCGTTCTAGCGCTGATGGGAGTGGTGTAATGCGGAAAAAAATCCAACAATCGAGCGCAAAAATACAGGGCATGTCCGGATATGCGCGCGCGGCAGTAAGCCTGCTGGTGCTGATGACGGTGCTGCTCGGCATGGTGTATCCGCTCTTGGTGACGGGTATTGCCGGCATGGTATTTCCCCACAAGGCCGGCGGCAGCCTGATGGAAAAGAACGGCAAGATCATCGGTTCCGAATGGCTGGGACAATCGTTCACGCAACCGAAATATTTCTGGGGGCGCTTGTCCGCCACCACGCCGCCCTATAACGCCGCCGCATCGAGCGGTTCCAATTTCAGCCCGGCCAACCCGAAATTGCTGGACGCCGCCAATGATCGCATCCGTGCGCTGAAAAAATATGATCCGGCGAATAAAGCGCCGATTCCGGTCGATCTGGTGACGGCCTCCGCCAGCGGACTCGATCCGGATATCAGCGTCGCTGCGGCCGAGTATCAGGTTGCGCGTGTGGCCAAAACCCGCGACATGAAAGAAGAAGACGTGAAAGCGCTGATAAAACAATACAGAAGAAAACGCACTCTGGGCTTTATCGGCGAGGCGAGGGTAAACGTACTGTTGCTTAATCTGGCTTTAGATGAGGGATCAGGGGTCGGAGGTCAGGGTTCAGGGAAGAAAAAGTAAGGATTTTGCAGTCAGCTAATTTTCTGGTAGTACTTACCCCTGAATCCTGACCTCCGACCCCTGATCCCTATGGAAGACGAACAGCGCCCTGACCCCGACGAATTGCTAAGCCGCATCGCTGCTGAGGAAACCGAAGCGAAGCAGCAGGAAAGCGCGCGCGGTAAACTTAAAATATTTTTCGGCGCCTGCGCCGGCGTCGGCAAGACCTATTCGATGCTGTCGGCGGGAAAATCGGCGCTGGCGGAAGGCGTCGACGTTGTGGTCGGTCTGGTCGAAACCCATGGCCGTGAGGAAACCAAGAAACTCCTGGAAGGCATTCCCATCCTTCCCAACCGCGAGGTGCAATATCGCGGGACGCTCATCAAAGAATTTGATCTCGACGCAGCGCTAAAACGCAAACCGCAGCTGATATTGCTCGACGAGCTGGCGCACACCAACGCACCGGGATCGCGCCATCCAAAACGCTGGAACGACGTTGAGGAATTGCTTGAAGCCGGCATCAGCGTCTATACCACCATCAACGTGCAGCATCTGGAAAGCCTGAACGACGTCGTGGCGCGCATCACCGGCGTCTGGGTCAAGGAAACGGTGCCGGACGAACTTTTCGACAAGGCGGATGAAATTTCGCTGGTCGATATCCCGTCGGAAGAACTGCTGAAACGCCTGAAGGAAGGCAAAGTCTACATCGCGCCGGAAGCCAAAAAACGTGCGGCGCAGAATTTTTTCAAGAAAAGCAATTTGATCGCGCTGCGTGAGCTGGCACTCAGGCGCACCGCCGAGCGCGTCGACGCGCTGATGGATGTCTATAAAAACAAAAGCGGCGGCACTCAGGGCTGGAGCGGCGCCGACCGCATTCTCGTCTGTATCGGCCCCGATACGCTGTCGACCAAGCTGGTGCGCGTGGCCAAGCGCATGGCCGGTGGCCTCAAATCGCCGTGGACGGCGATTTATATCGAAAACGAGCGGCATTATCGCCTGAGCAAGGAAGGGCAGGAATCGGTCGAGCGCACGCTGCGGCTGGCCGACCGCATGGGCGGCAAGATCGAGACCATACAGGGCGCAAAAGCCTCCGAAGAAATCCTCGCCTATGCGCGCGCCAATGGCTTTACCAAAGTCATTGTCGGAAAAATGCCCAAAGCCCGCTGGCGCGATATCGTGTATGGCACTCTGGCCGATGAATTGATCCGCAACTCCGGCGACATCGACGTCTATGTCGTCACCGGCGGCGAGGGCGAGGATCGTAAATCATTCGTCGCTCCGCTGTGGCAAACGCATACGCCGTGGCAATATTACCTGTGGGCGCCTATCGTCATTTGTATTTGCACGGCGATGATGCTCGGCCTCAGGCATTATCTGGAAGCGGCGAGCCTGGTGATGATCTATCTGATCGCCGTCGTCGGAATCTCGCTGCGTTATGGCCGCGGGCCTTCGTTACTGGCGACGCTTCTGGCGGCGTTCAGTTTCAATTTCTTTTTCGTCTCGCCGTACTACGTATTCAAAATGTCGCAGGAACAGCACGCGGTCACGTTCCTCGCGCTTCTTATCACCGGCGTCGTCATCGGCACGCAGACCTCAAGGTTGCGCATGCAGGCTATCTATGCGCGGAAGCGTGAAAAAGACACTGCCACGCTTTTTGCCATGAGCCGCGAACTTTCCGCCAGCCGCGGCAAGCTGACGCTGGCGCAGATCGCCGCGCAACACATCGCCGACGTTATGGACAGCGACGTCTTCATCTGGCTGCCCGACGGCAGGGGGCATCTGCAAACGCTGGTGGCCGAAACCGAAACCGAGGATAAGGACGCCGATCCCGTGCGCGACGAAACGGTGGCTATGTGGGCGTTCACGCATAAGCAGCATGCGGGACTGGGCACGGACACCTTGCCCGGATCGAAGGCGCTTTATATGCCGCTGGTGGGTTCCGGCGCGGTCGTCGGCGTGCTGGGCATGATGCCGCACGACGCCGATGTCGAATCCTACGCTTCCGAGCAAATGGAAATTCTGGAGACCTTTGCCAGCATCATCGCTTCGGCGCTTGAACGCGCCGTCGCCGCCGAGCTGATGGAAAAAACGCTGGTCGAAGCCGAAAGCGAAAAATTGCGCAACATCCTGCTGTCGTCGGTGTCGCACGATCTGCGCACGCCGCTGGCCGCCATCACCGGCGCCGCCAGCGCGCTTCTGATGGAAAGCAATAAGATCAGCGACGATCACCGCAAGGATTTGCTGAAATCCATCCACGAGGAAGGCGCGCGGCTGGCGCGCATGGTCACCAATTTGCTCGACGTATCGAGCCTGGAGTCAGGTTTGGTCAAGCTCAACAAGGAACTTTATTTCATCGAGGAGTTAATTGGCTCGGCATTGATGCGCGTTGAAAGCAAACTCTCCGATCACCGCGTCATCACCAACATCGAGCACGGCCTGCCGCTACTCCGCATGGACGGCCTCCTCATCGAACAGGTGCTGATCAATTTGTTCGAAAACGCCGCCGACTATACGCCGCCCGGCACAACGGTCACTATTTCCGCCGTCACCGCCAAGCCGGATATCCATATCATCGTTGCCGACAACGGCCCCGGCATCCCCAAGGGTGACGAAGAGCGCATCTTCGATAAATTCTATGCCGGCGCCGGAAGAAGCGGCCCCGGCGGCGGGCTGGGCCTTGCCATCTGCCGCGGCATTATCTACGCCCACGGCGGAAAAATCTGGGCGCAGAACGCGCCGGAAGGCGGCGCGACATTTACGTTCACGCTGCCGATTCGGAGTAACGACGGGGAGTAGTTTAGTCTTCCGCCTGAACGTCTTCGCCTTCGAAGGAGGCGCCGCCGGCTTCGGCAGCGTCTGCTGCGTCGTCGTCGGCTTCGGGAGCGGCAGGCGCGGGCGGGGTTAAGTGCTGCGCCGCGTCTTTGAACGCTTCTTCGATTTCAGCCGGGATTTCTTCGCCCTTGGTGAGTAGTTTCTTGTCGGCGATGTCGGACATCGGTTTCTTGAAGAAGCTCTGTATCAGGTCTTCCTGCAGCCCGTCGAGGCTGATCGTCTTATCGGCGATCTCGCGTAAGCTCACCACGGCGTCTTTGTCGTTGTCGCGGTCCACGGTCAGCGGGTTGCCGGAATTGATCTGCTTGGCGCGCTGGCCGGCCAGTAACACCAGGTCAAAACGGTTGGGGACGTTCAAAATGCAATCTTCGACGGTGACGCGGGCCATGGGCACTCCTAGCGGTTAATTTGAAAGAATGACGCTTTTAGAGGATTTCCGTGGAAAACACAAGTTTTTTTGCTATGCTGCCTCTCCTATGGCCGATATACATAATATGATGGAAAAGAACGATAAAAGAATCCCCAAGCCGGAATGGATCCGCGTGAAGGCCCCGACCTCGCGTGAATATCAGAACACGCGCGACATCATCCACAAGCTGAAACTCAACACGGTATGCGAAGAAGCGGCGTGTCCCAACATCGGCGAATGCTGGAGCCAGAAGCACGCCACCGTCATGATCATGGGCGACACCTGCACGCGCGCCTGCGCCTTCTGCAACGTCAAGACCGGCACACCGGGAAGCTTGAATCCGCACGAGCCGGAGAACCTGGCGCAGGCCATCGCCGAGCTGAAACTAAAACATGTTGTCGTTACTTCTGTTGACCGCGACGACCTGGAAGACGGCGGCGCCAAGCATTTCGCCGATTGCATCACGGCGATGCGAAAGCGCGCGCCGGAAACCACCATCGAAGTGCTGACGCCGGATTTTCTGCGTAAAGAACACGGCATTCCCATCGTCGTCGCCGCGCGGCCGGACGTCTATAACCACAACATCGAAACCGTGCCCAGGCTCTATAAAACCATCCGCCCCGGCGCGCGCTATTTCAACTCACTGCATCTTTTGAAAACGGTTAAAGAACTCGACCCGTCTATTTTTACCAAGTCCGGCATTATGGTGGGTTTGGGCGAAACGAAAGACGAGGTGTTGCAGGTGATGGACGATTTGCGCGCGGCGGAAGTCGACTTCATGACCATCGGCCAATATCTCCAGCCGACACCGGCGCACGCGCCGCTCGACCGCTACGTCACGCCCGACGAGTTTAATTATTACGAACGTCAGGCCCGCGCCAAGGGCTTCCTGATGGTCTCCTCCTCGCCGCTGACGCGCTCAAGTTATCATGCTGCGGAGGATTTTGCGGAGCTGAGGAAAGCGCGGGAAGCACAATTGCAACAATGAGCACGCACCACCACGAGCATCACATCCAATCCTCCGCCATGCTGCGCGATTTCGTCATCGGAATGGCGGATGGGCTGACCGTGCCGTTCGCGCTGGCGGCGGGGTTGGCGGGCGCGATTGATTCCACGGGCTTGATTGTCACAGCGGGCGTCGCCGAAATCGCCGCCGGTTCGATTGCGATGGGGCTCGGTGGCTATCTCGGCGCGAAAACAGAAAAGGAACATTACGAATCGGAATATCGCCGCGAGCAGATGGAAGTCGAGCGCGTGCCGCATATCGAGGCCAAAGAGGTTGAGGAAATATTGAGCGGCTTCGGCGTGCCGGAGGCGCAGGTTCCGACGGTGACGCAGGCCATCATGCAGCATCCCGAAAAATGGATTAATTTTATGATGAAGTTCGAGCTGGGGTTGGAGCGCCCCGACCCGCGCCGTCTTTTCCAAAGCCCGCTGGTTATCGGCGGCGCCTATGTGCTGGGCGGGCTGGTGCCGCTTTTCCCCTATATGATGGTCGATCAGGTAGCCGAAGCGTTGCCCATATCGGTGATGGTAAGCCTCGTTGCGTTGTTTGCCTTTGGCGCCTTCAAAGGCTATTTTACCGGCCAGAAAGTGATAAAATCCGCTTTGCAAACCACCGCCATCGGCAGCGCGGCGGCGGGCGCGGCGTTTATCATTGCGAAACTGATTGCGTAAAACCCATGCCGCGCACCTGGTTTTATTTTATCGCCTTATTGCTGCCGCTGGTAGCCGCGGTGCTGGTGTTCGACACGCGCATCTTCCTCGAATGGCTGTGGTATCACGGTTATGAAGATTATTTTAACACGCTGAACGAACTCAGCGTGCAGCCGGAGCTGGTGGACATCTTTGGCGGCTGGCCGTTTCCGATATTCATCGGCACCGTGTTCTGTTACTGGGTAAAGGAATTCCACGAGCCGGACGCCATCACGCTGCAATTTCTGCTGCTGCCGGTGGCGTTCGTGCCGTTTCTCATTATCGGCCACGCGCTGACGGTCTGGCATTTCGATTCCTCGACGCTCTACAGTTATCCGCTGGTCGTGATCCCGATGGGATATCTTTATGTCCTGCCGTGGGCGGTAGTCGTGTGGGCTTTGTCCAAGCTCGGGCTCGTGGTGTAATGCCCGCGCATGCCGAGCGGCAATTCCTGCCCTACGCGCCCAAGCAACTTTTCGATCTGGTGGCCGACATCGAGCGTTATCCGGAATTCCTGCCGTGGTGCCGCGCCGCGCGCATCCTCGAAAAAAGGGAAGGGGAGTGTCTGGCCGAGCTGGTGATTTCCTTCAATCACATGACTGAGAATTATACCTCGCGCGTGGTGTTCACGCCGCCTGCCGCGATTGACGTGACGATGGTTAAAGGCCCGTTCGAGCATTTGACCAACCGCTGGCGCTTCACGCCCGAAGCCGCCGGCACGCGCGTCGATTTCGAACTCGATTTCAAGTTCAAGTCGCGCCTCCTCGAAACGTTGATCGGCAGCATGTTCGAAAAAGCCGCCGCCAAAATGATCAACGCGTTCAAGACGCGGGCGGAGCTGCTGTATGGGAAACGTTGACAAGCAAAAGCGCCTCTGGCATTGCTGCACGCCTATCACTCAATCGCCCGCCTCCGCCCCAAAGGGCTGCGGCGCGGCGCTATTTTCCTAAATGCCGGAGGCACTAAGGAAAATATGCGGACAGATGGCCGAGTGGTTTAAGGCGCCCGCTTGGAAAGCGTGTGTACGGGAAACCGTACCGTGGGTTCGAATCCCACTCTGTCCGCCAATTTCTTTTCGAACCCGTTTCTCTACGTTGAATTATGCCTCCAGAGGC
>CAZNPA010000005.1:0-112722 GCA_964575095.1 uncultured Rickettsiales bacterium | reverse complement strand
CCGCGCGGCTCGTGGTTGGGCATGTCGGGCCGCGTGCGCGGGTAATCGGTCTGCTGCGTTTCCCAGGTGACCAATCCGTTCTTCACATAGATTTTCCAGCTGCACGAGCCGGTGCAGTTGACGCCGTGCGTCGAGCGCACGATCTTGTCGTGTTGCCAGCGATCGCGGTAGCCTTTCTCCCAAGCGCGCGATTCCTCGGTCTTGACGCCGTGGCCGTCCGAGAATTTTTCGCGCTGGCTGGTGAAGTAACTTAGCTTATCGATAAAATGGCTCATAAGATTTTCCTACATATTTAAACAATCGGCTATCCCAACTCTGGTAAGAATCGCGGCGCCTTGAGCTCAGGGTGCTCTTTCCTTTCCATGATCCGGATCGCGCCGTGCATCCAAATCAGTGCCACGGATACCAAGGCGAACAGTATCATAAAGCAACTGGTCCAGACCCCGATCATATCGTTGGAAAAGCCGAAGGCGATGGGAAGCGCGAACCCGCCCAAACCGCCGATCAGGCCGACCATGCCGCCGACGGCGCCAACGTGATTCGGATAATAGACGGGTATGTGCTTGAACACCGCCGCCATGCCAAACGACATAAAGATGCTCAATATCATCGTCATCGCCACGAAGACGGGAAGCGAGATCGCCAGCGCAAACCGGATGTCGCCCTCAATGCCCTTCACGATATATGTCGTGGCGGGATAAGAAAGGGCAAAAGTGCAGATGACGCAGGCCATAAACGTCCAGTACATGATGCGGCGCGCACCGTGCCTATCGGACAATACACCGCCGACGGCGCGGAAAATGCCCCCTGGCAGCGCGAACAGCGTGGTCAGCAAGCCCGCGGTTTTGATATCCAGCCCATAAACACCCATGTAATATTTAGGCAGCCACAAAGCGAGCGCGACGAAACCGCCGAAGACGAAGAAATAATAAAGCGAGAAACGCCATACCTGAAGTTTCCTGAGCGGCTCGAACTGCTTTAAAAATGAAGGCTGTTGCTTGTCGGCGCAGCGTTCCTTGAAGGTGGGATCATCCTCGGTGGCCAGCCAGAAAATGACGGCGGCGATCGCTAATACGACGGCATAGATGCGCGCCGCGCCATCCCAACCGTAACTCGCCATCAAAAACGGAGCGCCAAAACTTGTCAGCGCCGATCCGGCGACACCCATGCCGAAAATGCCCAGTGCCGTGCCTTGTTTTTCCTTCGGATACCAGCGCGACACGTAGGCGACGCCAACGGCGAACGTGCCGCCGGTCAACCCAACGCCGAGCGCCGCCAGCAGGTACATGGAATAGCTGTCTATGAGCGAAACGCTCCAAGTGGCGGCGGCGGCAACCGCTAACACCAGGACGAAAACGAGCCTCCCGCCGAACTGGTCGGCCAATACGCCGAGGAAAAGACGGCTTAACGCGCCGGTTAGCACCGGCGTGGCCACTAAAATGCCGAACTCGGCGTTGCTTAAGCCCAGATTCTCCTTGATTTTGATGCCGATAATGGAAAACAGCGTCCAGGTGGCGAACGCCAATGCAAAAATGAGCGTGCTGGCGATCAGCGCCTTTTTCTGGCGGAATGGGCTCACATCGGCTCGCTGCATAACGATTTTCATTACCTTGATTGGAATCTCGCATTCAAAATATCGCAAGCGGATCGAGGAGGTGTTGATCTAGATCAATTGTTCAGAAAAATTCTTTGCTTATAGTGCGGAAGCATGGGGAGAATGATGCGGGATATCTTACGCAAGCAGGTTTTGACGCTGAACCCAGCTTATTTTGCGCTGGTCATGGCGACCGGGATCGTTGCCATCGCCGCGCATTTGACGGGAATGCTTTTGATCGGTCGCCTGCTGGCGTACATCAATGTCATTGCCTATGCGATACTGGTCCTCATGACGCTGGCTCGCATCCTGATGTTTCCGAAAGCGGTATTTCAAGACATGGCCGATCACCAAAGGGGGGTAGGATTCTTTACGCTGGTGGCCGCAACGGCCGTCTTAGGCAGCCAAAGCGTGATCCTGTTCGGCATGTTCCAATCGGGCACGGTGTTGTGGATGATTTCCGGCGCGCTGCTGCTGATCATCGTGTATGCCGTCTTTGCCGCATTGACCGTAAAAGCGGAAAAGCCTTCCTTGGCGGAAGGCATTCACAGCGGCTGGCTGGTGGCGGTGGTAGCAACGCAGGCAGTTGCGACCCTGGGCGCGCTCATCCTTCCGGCGTTCCTGGAGTGGGCGGATGAGATCGTGTTTATTTCCGTTTCCCTCTGGTCGGCGGGGGGCATGCTGTATATCTGGATGATCTCGCTGATTTTCTATCGCTACACGTTTTTCCCGCTGCAGCCGCTCGATCTTAAAGCGCATTACTGGATCAACATGGGCGCGATGGCGATATCGGCATTGGCTGGCGCGATCTTGCTGCAACACACCGCCGATGCGACCCTGCTTGAGGAGGTGGCGCCGTTCGTAAAAGGATTGACGCTTCTCTACTGGTCCACGGCAACCTGGTGGTTCCCCATGCTGGTTATTCTGGCCATCTGGAGGCACGGCTATAAACATCTGGAGTTTGCATACGATCCGTCTTATTGGGGAATGGTGTTTCCGCTCGGCATGTATACCACCTGCACGCTGCGCCTAACCGAATCGATTTCCGGTCTCTCTTTCCTCAAGCCATTTCCCTATTATTTCGTCTTCGTGGCCTTAGCCGTCTGGCTGACTGTCTTCGTCGGTTTGGTTCGCGCAGGATTACGATTGAAACAAGAACTAAAGACCGCTGATATATGACAGACATAACGGCACCGCAGGCACTGAAATGGCTGGGACTGGAAGCGCCGCGCTATACCAGCTATCCCTCCGCCCATCATTTTTCGCCGGACATCAACGAAACCGCTTATGTGAAATGGCTGGGCGAGATGGAAAAAGAAACGACCGTCTCCGTCTATGTGCATATTCCCTTTTGCCGCGAGCTTTGCTGGTTCTGTGGCTGCCATACCAAAATGACACACCGCTATGAACCAATCGCTAAATATGTACGCGTGCTGCTCGACGAACTCGCTCTCTTGAAGCGTTTCGCCGGAGGCAAGGGCAAGCTGGTCAATATCCATTTCGGCGGCGGTTCGCCCAGCCTGCTCGAAGCTGGCGAGTTGTTGCCCATTCTATACGGCATCGCCAACGCGTTCGATATGAAGCCGGGCGGTGAGTTGGCGATCGAACTCGACCCGCGCACGACGACGCCGGAGAACATCCAACTCTACGCCACGCTCGGCTTCAACCGCGTCAGTATCGGCATCCAGGATTTCGACCACAAAGTGCAGCAGGCGATTAACCGGATGCAGCCTTATCCAATGGTGACATCGGTGATGCGCGGATTACGCGAAGCCGGGCTGGAGCGCATCAACTGCGACCTGATTTACGGGCTGCCGCACCAGACACCGGACAGTTTCCGCTCAACGCTGGAGAAAACCATCGCGCTTTCGCCATCCAGAATTGCGCTCTTCTCTTATGCGCACGTACCGCACATGAAAAAACATCAACGTATGATCGACACGGCATGGCTGCCTTCCGACATGGAAAAGCTGACGCTCTACGCTATTGCCTGTGAGATGCTGGAAGCGGCGGGGTATGTCGCCATTGGCATCGATCACTTCGCCAAATCCGACGATCCGCTCGCCGCCGCCATGCGGGAACGCACGCTGACACGCAACTTCCAGGGCTACGTCACCGATGCCACCGAAGTGCTGATCGGCGTCGGCAGCTCCGCCATCAGCCAGTTCCCGCAAGGCTACGCGCAGAACAGCGCCAACGCCGTCGATTACAAGAAGCTGGTCGGTGGCGGAATGTTGCCCATCGTCCGCGGCTGGGAAATGAGCGAGGAAGACCGGCTACGCAAGCGAATCGTCGATGATTTGATGTGCTTCATGTCGCTCAACCTGGCGGATATCCGCAGGCAGCACTCTTTGGAAGAAAATTATTTCGAGCGCGAAACCAGCGAATTGGAAAAACCGGAATATCGCGGGATCGTCAAAAACCATCACGGCAGCATTAATATCACCACGCCGCACCGCATGGCGGCGCGGGCCGTGGCGGCGGTGTTCGACCAATACCGCAACGTCGCCGCCGGGCGCTATTCGAAGGTCGCATGATGGCTACTATTCTCGAGCTGCCACGTCCCGCGCCGGAAAGCGGCATCACCATCAAAATGCCACTCGGCTTATTCAGCGAATGGTTCGAAGAAGCGAAACAATCGGGCATCAAGGAGCCGTCGGCGGTGTTTCTGGCCACCGCCACGCGGCGCGGCGCCCCGTCCTGCCGCGTCGTGTTGCTCAAAGCGTTCGACGAGCAGGGTTTCGTCATTTACACCAACATGCACAGCCGCAAAGGCCGCGAAGTGACTAAAAATCCGCAGGCCGCACTGTGTTTTTATTGGCAGGAACTTGGCAAGCAAGTGCGCATAGAAGGCTATACGACAACCGTCAGCGATCAGGAAGCGGATGCCTATTTCGCCAGCCGCAACGTAAAATCACGCATCGGCGCCTGGGCGTCGAAACAATCCGAGCCGATGAAGCATAAGAACGACTTGCTCAAGCGCGTCGCCTATTATACGGCGAAATGGGCGACGGGGAACGTCACGCGCCCGCCGCATTGGACGGGCATCCGCATCGTCCCCGATTATTTCGAGTTCTGGCATGCCGACGGCCAGATTCCCGAGCGGCAGGTGTTTTACCTGCGCGACAACGTCTGGCAAACAACGCTGCTCAATCCTTAAGCTATTCGCCGATCGTGGCTGGTTTCCAGTGCTTGCCGCTTAGCGAATGATAAAAGCCATTCGAGAATTCCACGTTCTTTATTAAATCGCTTAGATTCGCCATCCCTTCCACAGCGTCTATCTTTCCTTGCTGCACGCCGCGGAATATTGTTGCGATGGCAACCATATCGGCTGATTGCGGCGACAGCCGGAAATTCCCGATGCCGATGGATTTCAGGTCGGGAATCTCCTGCAGGAGATTGGCATAAGTATAAGATTGCGTTTGCGTGCCGTTGACGGCGAGGAACGGCTGTCCGTCCATCGTCTTGATGTCCATGCCGTCCGGGTCTTTTTCGCAGACGAACCGGCAGTTATCCTTATGCAGATGGTGCGTCCGCGCATGGTAGCAGCGCGCCGAGATCGCCAGCGGCAGCCGGCCGAATACCTGCACCTCCAGATCCGACTGTGCTTGAGCGGCCAGCGCTTTCAGCGTGGAACGCGGCAATTCGAACGGCAGGGTGACGATAGAGGCACCAAGCTGTTCAAAGAATCGCAGCGTGTCTTCGTTGTAGATATTGATATACGGCCCGACGGCGAAAGGCCTGCCTTCGCAATTACCCAGCAGCGTCACGTCGTTGACCTCGACCAGGAACTCTTCCGCATCGGCAAAGAGGGATTTGAGGCTTTTGATTTCGCGCTCCGTCATCACTAGCGCCAATGTCGAGAAAATCACCTGCTTACCGCCGTGTTGTAACCGTTCCACCACTTCGGGAAGATAACCCGCGTGCAGCGGCTGGCGCTTGGGGCAGACTACTTCGCCGATGAATACGCGGTCGATATCCATCTCATCGGCGACGCGCAGGTAGAAATCGCGCGCCTCTCCTGCTTGCCAGTTATAAAGCAGCGGCCCAAGTGAGAGTTTTCCCGTCATCGCCATTTCTTCTTATAAGCGCCCTCGGTGCTTTTCTGCCCTTCCGACAGGGCCAGCAAACCGGCGCCGGAAAAACTCTCGCCGCGATAATAAGCGTCAATGGCGCGGCGGAAGGTTCGCACCACGTCGCGCACATAGGCTTTGCCGCGCTGCCGTCCCTCGATCTTGAGCGCGCTGACGCCGGAGGCGATAATCTCCGGAAGCATGTCGATGACGTTGAGGCTCACCGGGTCTTCGAAGATGTAGGAGACTTCGCCGCCCGCGGCAAAGCGGCCTTTGCACAGGGTCGGATAGCCCGCGTTCTCCTGTGGCGCGAAACGGTTGATGGTGAATCCGCCGAGGCGCGTGGCGAGTCCGGCCGCATCCTGACGGTATTCGACGTGGCTGGCCGGGGAGCAGACGCCGTTGCGATTGGGGGATTTGCCGGTGATGTAGGAGGAAAGCGAGCAGCGCCCTTCCGCCATCGGGCACATGCCGCCGAAGGCAAAAATTTCGGTTTCCACCGCCAGATCGCGGTTGATGGAGGCGATCTCTTGCAAGGTCAGCACGCGCGGCAGCACGACGCGCCTGACGCCGAAACGTCCGGCGTAGAAACGAATCGCTTCCTGCGTCGAAGCGGCGGCCTGCACGGAGAGGTGTAACCGCGTTTGTGGATGTTTTTTGCTCGCGTAATCGAGCAGCCCGATATCGGCCAGAATAATTGCATCGGCCCCAAGCGTTGCTGCGTCGTCCACTGCCTGGTGCCACAGGGCCTGCCTTCCGGCATCGGGAAAGGTATTGATGGCAACGAAGACCTTGCAGCCCTTGGCGTGGGCGTAAGCGAGGCCTTTCTTCAATTCCTCACGGCTGAAATTAAGGCCGGGGAAATTCCTGGCGTTGGTTTCATCGCGGAACCCGAGATAAACCGCATCGGCCCCTTCATCGACGGCGACTTCGAGCGCGGCGGGCGTTCCGGCCGGACAGATGATTTCCAGCTTTTCCTCAACCACGAACCATGCTCCGCCAATGCCGCACATCGCGCAAGAAGCGCATTCCCAGTTTTTCCACCGGCGCCGCCGCGCGGGAAACGACATGCTCAAACGGCCCGAACAGCGAAAAGAACGTCTCGCGCAGGTCGATCCGCTCGCTGTCGAGAGCGTTGCGCAATACCAGCAGCGCCTCCGTATCGCCCTCGACGCGCAAATCGCGGGAGAAGAACAGCGCATCGCCGTCGACACGTCCTTCAAGCAAGGCGAGAAAAGCGTCGCTGTCGCCGTGGATGGTCACATCGGCGCGGCACGGCGAATCTTTCGCAAGCAGCGTCAGGCCGAGTCTGCCATGGGTAACGGCAAGCAAGGCGTGGAATGGCATATCGGACAGCATCAGCACAAAGGTTTTTCCATTGGCTTCAGCCAGCCGCTCTTTTAGGCAAGGGTGAAGGACATTCAGCCGCCCGGTCATGACTTGAGCGCCCAGTTCCGCCATACGGCGCGGAAGCAGGCGGGCAAGGCCAAGCGCCGCGTTTAAGGTAAAATCCGGAAGAAAATCATTGTCCATGCAAACGCGCTCAAAAGCGGGATTTTAGATTTTTGTTAAAATAACCGCTTTCGGCCTGCCTTGCTTTGATACAGATCAAGTGGATAGTTTTGTTTCCTTAAGAGGTCTTGAGTTGAAAAACATCGCTATAAGGTCTACCGTAACGGGTGAATATATAATGCAGAACCATGAGCAGCTCTTTAAACAGCATTTGCGATTTTATCCATGAGGCGCAGAAAGAGCGCGGCGCCGTCTCTTTTTATCTAAGAAGCAAAAAACCGCCGCAAGAACTGGAATTCCAGTTCGCGCTGGTCGATAAATATATCAAGCCGCTGAGTAGCCTTCCAAAAAAACAAAGCTCGAAGATCGAGCCTTTTCTGGATGCGGTGCATCAACTGCCCGGCAAAAGGAAATACGTCATCTCGCGGATGCTCGACCCGGCCGAAGCGTTGGCATTCTATACCGGCGACATCATCACACCCGCTATCGAGATCGCGCAGGAGCTGGCGGTGTTCGACCCCGCCAACCATCCGGGCAAGGTCTCGGCCTTCGCCAATTTCCTGCAATGGAAAGAGCGCGTCGGGCTGGAGCGGGCGCTGGGCACCCAGTTTGTCAATTCCAAGGGGTCGGACACCATCGAATTCAAGAACCGCCTCGATTACATCATCTCCAAGCAGCAGGCCTATGAGCGCATGTTCCTGGCGTTGGCCGACGAGGAAGGCTGCAAAGCCATCGAGGATTTGAAAGCAAATAACCCGGCTTTCCAGAAGATCGAGGAAATCCATCACAGCCTGCTCAAGGGAACGCCTGCCGCCTTGCATTCCATTACCGCCGAGGAGTGGTTTACCTTGTTCACTGCCAAGATGGATTTGCTGCATGAGGTCGGCAAGACCCTCGCCGCCAATTTAGTCCCCGCCGTAAAGAAAGCCGCTCCCCGCAAGCCCGAACCATCGAGCATCGAAAGCGGCGTGCGCGCTTATATGGATAAAATCCAGGCGCTACCCTTGTTCGCCGGATTGGATGCGGATACGCTGCAGGATATCTTGAAATACGCCCGCATCGTCAGCCATAACCGCGGCGCCATGGTTTTCATGCAGGGCGAGCAGGCGTCGCGTTTCTACATCATTCTCGAAGGCTGGGTGAAGCTGTTCAAGGGCAATGCCGACGGGCAGGAATCCGTCCTGCAGGTGATGAGCGCCGGCGATGGCCTGCTGGAAACGGTGATTTTCAACAACACTCCTTTTCCCGTCAATGCACAGGCGGTGGACAACGTGAAGTTGCTCTCCATCCCGGCTTCCATCATCCGCGAGAAGCTGCAGCACAACAAGGAGCTGGCGATCAACATGCTCTCCACCGTCGCCGGCCGTTCGCAGGCGATGATCAGCCAGTTCGAGCAGTTGACGCTAAAAACGGTGACACAGCGCGTCGGCTGGTTTTTGCTTAAATTGTTTCTTGAAAACGGCGAGCGCGCCAAGAACCTCAAACTGCCTTACGATAAATCGCTCATCGCCGCTTATCTGGGCATGAAGCCGGAAACCTTCTCACGCACGCTGCAAACGCTTAAAGAACAGGGCATCGATATCGGCCGCAATGCCGTCAGCCTGCCGGACGTCTTTGCGCTGTGCAATTATTGCGACACGGAGCTGGCCGCCAAATGTACTCGCCACAACACCGACGAATGCCCGGATCCCCACTGTTTAAACTAATTTCAAGCGGTTTGATCTGCATCAAGTCGCGCTTGGCGGTTTTCCCTTAATCTTCAACTATCCGAAGCCTCGGATGCCTACGTGCCGTTTCGGCATAGGGCGCCGGGGCCGCAGCCAGAGCTGCCAGGGTAGCGGTGGAAACGCCTCTGCCTCCCGTATTTGGAAAGGATGACATGAAGACGCTCGAAGACGATTTCGGGAGAAGATTCCCCTATTTGCGGCTGTCCGTCACGGATGTCTGCAATTTCCGCTGCGGCTATTGCCTGCCCGACGGCTACAAGAAAACCGGCGATTTCAAGTTTCTTTCCGGTGAGGAGATCGCCCGGCTGGTTTCGGCCTTCGCCGATTTGGGCGTCGAGAAAATCCGCTTGACCGGCGGTGAGCCGACGCTGCGGCATGACCTTGTGGACATTGCCGCCTCCATTTCGCGCATCCCCGGCATCCGCACCATCGCCATGACCACCAACGGCTATTGCCTCAAAGCCAAGGCTGAATCGTTTTTCGCGGCGGGCGTCAACGCGCTCAATGTCAGCGTCGATAGTTTGCAGCCCGAGAAATTCCACGCCATCACCGGCCACGACAAGCTCGATCATGTGCTGGCGGGCATCGAGGCGGCGCGCCGCGCCGGCTTCCGCAACATCAAAATCAACACCGTGCTGCTCAAAGGCATCAACGACGGCGATTTGCCGGAATTCCTCGATTGGGTAAAAAAGGAAGAGCTCTCCGTGCGTTTCATCGAACTGATGCAGACCGGCGACAATCTCGACTATTTCCGCCGGCATCATTTAAGCGCCGACGTTATTAAATCGGTGCTGCTCGCGCGCGGGTTCAGACTCGTGCCGCGCCGGCATGACGGCGGCCCGGCGGTGGAGTTCGCGCATCCGGATTTTAAAGGAAAGATCGGCCTGATCGCGCCTTATTCCAAGGATTTCTGCAAGACCTGCAACCGCCTGCGCATGACGGCTCGCGGCAGGCTGATGCTGTGCCTGTTCGGCGAAGGGGGCTACGACCTGCGCCCGCTCATGCAGCACGACGGCCAGCGGGAAGAGCTGCAGGACGCCATTCTTTCGGCGCTGCATTTTAAGCGCGAGAGTCATTATCTCGGCCAAGGCATCACCGGCAGCACACCGCATCTCGCTTCTCTCGGAGGATAAATGCAAAACAGTTTTCGTATGATCGATGTGGGGAATAAGCCGGTGACCTACCGGCTGGCGGTGGCGTCGGGAGAGATAGAGGTTGGAAAAGAAGCCTTCGCGCTGATCCGCGACCGCAAGCTGCCCAAGGGCGACGTGCTGACGCTGGCCGAGATAGCCGGCATCACCGGCGCCAAAAAAGCGCATGAGATGATTCCGCTCTGTCACCCGATGGGGCTTGATCATGTGAAAATCGTTACCGAACTGAACGAAAAAGAATCGTGGGTCACGGTATTCTGCTTCGCCTCGACGCACGCCAAGACCGGCGTTGAAATGGAGGCGCTGGCGGGCGTGAACGGCGCGCTGCTCACGATCTGGGATCTGGCCAAGATGATCGAGCCGGATTTGCGCATGGGAAATATCCGGCTGCTTGCCAAGCTCGGCGGCAAGAAAGGCCTGTGGTTGAATCCGGCCGGCGTGCCCGCGTGGATCATGGAGATTGTGCAACCCGCTCCCAAGCCGATTCTGGCAGGAAGAACCGCCGCTGTCATCACCATGAGCGACCGCGCCCACAAAGGCGAATACGAGGACAAATCCGGCGCGGTGCTGAAAAACATACTCACGCGTTACGGGGCAACCATTGCCGATTTCTGCGTCATTCCCGACGAGGCCGATGCCATTCGTTTCGCCATCCAAGAAATTATCAAAACGCATGCGCCCGCGTTGATTGTGTGCACCGGCGGCACCGGCGTCGCCAGGCGCGATGTCACGCCGGATGCTTTGAAAGATCTGTTTGATCGAGAGGTGCCCGGCGTGGGCGAACTGCTGCGCAGCGACGGCGCGAAATACACGCCGCTTTCCTGGAGCAGCCGCGCCGTGGCCGGAATTATCGGCGATACGCTGGTCATCACCTTTCCCGGCAACCCGGCGGCGGTGAAGGAAGGCATGGACGCCCTGCTGCCGGATCTGATCCCACATCTGATTCGCATCATCCGAGGAGAGAAAGCATGATTGGGTACTCGGGAGCATTGCAAATCGTGTTGCAGCAGGCAGGCACGCCGCAGACGGAAACGCGGCCGCTGCTCGCCGCCCTGGGCAGAATCTCCGCCGCCGAGATCAAAAGCGCCATGGATATTCCATCTTTTCGCAATTCAGCGATGGATGGATTCGCTGTTCGTCTTGCCGATATCGCATCCGCCACAGCGGAGCATCCCGTGACGCTTCCCGTAACCCGCGCCGTCGCGGCGGGCGATGCAGGCGTTTCCTGCGATAATACCGCCGTTGCCATGCCGATTATGACCGGAGCCGTGACGCCGGAGCCTTTCGATGCGGTGATTCCCGTCGAGGAAGTCAGCGCTGAAAGCGACGCCGCCATATTCAGACGCGCCGCCAAACCAGGGGAAAATATCCGGCTCCCCGGAGAGGATGTGCGCCTCGGGCAGGCCGTGCTTCGCCGCGGCGATGCGATTACCCCGGAGCGCATCATGCTGCTGGCCGCGCTGGGGATAGCGAAGCTTCGGGTGTATAAGCTGCCCGCGCTCCATATCCTGAGCACGGGAAAAGAAATCACCGATGACACTTCCTCGCTGTTGCCGGAAGGGAAAATCTATAATTCCAATGCGCCATATCTTCTGGCGCGTTGCCATGAGGAAGGAATCGCCGCGCAGTACGAAGGAATTATCGGCGACGACGCGGAGGCGTTTGAAACCCGCATCCGCGCCATTCCCGCCGGCTCGGTCATCGTCACCACTGGCGCGGTATCGAAGGGCGCGTGGGATTTCATTCCCGAAAGCTTGAAAAAACTGGGCGCAAAGACGCATTTTCACCGCGTCAATATCCGTCCCGGAAAGCCGATATTGTTCGCCACCTTGCCGAATAACAGCTGGTTTTTCGGGCTTCCCGGCAATCCCATTTCCGCCGCCATCGGCTTTCGCTTCTTCGTGATGCCGTTGGTGCGGGCATTGCAGGGACTCATACCGGAGCAGCCGGTCATGGCCAGGCTTGAAAATGCCTTTGTGAAGAAAGGAAATTTTCGCCAGTTCCTCAAAGCTACGCTGAAAGCGAACGGTAACGGCGAGCTGATGGTTTCCATATCGCATGGCCAAGAATCCTTCAAAATCAGCCCGCTTGCGGAAGGCAATGCCTTCGTCGCGCTTACGGAGGATTTGCTGCAATGCCCGGCTGGTTCGCTCGTTCCCGTATTCCCCTTTGGCGCGCGCGCAGGCGCTGCATTCATTCAATCCTTAAAGGAGACGCACGCATGCAAAGCCGCATAAATGTGGAAGTCAGCCTGTACGGAGCTTTCCGGCAAATGACGGCCGACGATACGCTCATTCTCAATATGCCGACCGGTGTCAGCCTCGGCGAAGTGCGCGTGGCGCTGCGGGAGGAGATCGCGAGACGCTATCCCGGGTTTTCACAGCTGAAACTGCTTGATTCCTCCGCGCTGGCCGATGAAACCACCATCCTGCGCAATCAGGAGGTTTTATCGCGGGATACCAAACTTGCCATTATACCGCCGATCAGTGGAGGCTAGTATGCAGACACCGATTCATGTGGGCGTAAGCACCAAACCGCTCTCCATAGAGGAAGCCGTCGCTTTCGTGAACGCGCCGGAGAACGGCGCGATGGACATGTTCGTCGGCCGCGTGCGCAATCATAATTTCGGCAGGGCGGTGAAAGCGGTGAGCTACGATGCGTTCGACGTGCTCGCCTGCAATGTATTTCGTGAACTGTGCGAGGAAGCCATCGCCACCTTCGACAAACGGCTGCGTTGTTACATAGAGCATCATAAAGGCCGATTGGAGGTCGGAGGCTTGAGCGTCGTCATCGCCGCCGGGTCGCCGCACCGCGACGAATCGTTCAAAGCCTGCCGTTACCTGATCGAGCAGCTTAAAATTCGCGCGCCGGTCTGGAAACAGGAACATTATGTGGATGGCGACAGCGAATGGGTGCAGGGACACGCGCTGTGCTCGCATGGTCACCACGGGGAGGACGCGCATGAGCAGTCAGCGGTCGCAGGTTGAACCTTTCGGCGGCGCGGTGCTGGCGGGAGGAAAATCCTCCCGCATGGGGCGCAACAAGGCGTATCTTCCCTACGGCGAACATCGCCTGGTCGATCACATAGTGCGCCTGCTCGGCTCGCATGGCTGTTCGCCGGTGCTGATCAGCGGCAAGGTGGACGGTTATTGCTGCATAGAGGATCAGATAGCAAACACCGGCCCGCTCGGCGGCATCCATGCGGTGGCCGAAATGGCGGCGCGGCAGGGCCAGCCGCAGGCATGGCTGTTCGTGCCGGTCGATATGCCGCTGCTTTCCGATGAATTGCTGGCGCGCCTGACCACTTGCTCCTGCGAATATAACGTGGACGGCGCCTGTTTCACCGGCTGGCCGCTGCCGCTCTTTCTGCGCCTGCACGGCCCGGTGCGCGTCGCCCTGCATAAAGCCGCCAATGATATGAAATCGGGGACGGATATCTCGGTGCGCCGGTTCCTCACGGACTTAAGAATCTGCCAGAAGGAATTTTCGGATGCGGAGGCGGCGTTGCTGGCCAATGCCAATACGCCGGAAGATTGGGAAAGGATCACCGCCGCATGAATCTGCGCATCAGCGACAGCGAACTGCGGTTCCGCGTTACGCGCGGTGAATTTGCCGCATTGCTGCAAGGCGATGCGCTTCAACTCGCGCTTCCGCATTCGACGGCGCCATATTGTTACCTGGTTCAGGCGGAAGAATCCGGGATTCCGCTTCTGCTCAGTGAAGAAAGGGATCAGATGACGCTAACGGTTGATCGCAACGCACTGAAGGCGCTCGCGGAGCAACAGCCTTCTCGCGATGGAATCGCGCACAAGGCAAGATTGGGCGGCAAGGAGTGGCTGTTGCTGTTCGAGGTGGACGTGCGCAGAATGCCAAAACGCTAGTAACCGCCTTTCTTGCCCGTACTGCCGATCCAGGTAAATTCATAATGGAGATCGAATTTCTCCCACCAGGGCGCGACGCTGGTCTCTTTATCGATGTGGCGCATGAACCCGTTCATTGACGGCGGCGAAAAGGTAAATGTCAGCGTATATTTGCCCGGGCCGTTCAACGCCACATTATCGCCATAATGCGGGCCATCACTAGCCGCCATCGGCATAAGATGTCCCTGGGTCGCCCAGCCTTTCCCCGCCTGCTCGATGCGATAGCTAATGTCCATATAAGGGATCCAGCCGCCTTCCGGGAATCCATGCGGGTTACTCTTCAGCGCCGCAACGTCGGCTTCCAGATGAATATCGGCTTCTCCCGCTTTTATGCCATGTTCCGGCTCCATGAGCACTGGCTGGATATAGACGGCCTCGATATGCATGCCGTTTTTCTCGGTGGCCTGACCGATTCTCGTATCTCCCGCATAGACAGGCATCGCCAGCAGTGTGGTGAATAAAAAAACAAAGCGTTTCATAGAATCCTCCTTATGGGTTGTCACATGATGATGGCGGGCCACCAGCATAAAACTATGGCCAGATTGCCGGTGGCGGCAATGAAAAGCGCCAAGCGTTTCTTTGCTACGCCTTGCGCGAGAAGTATGGAGCGGCAGAGCCTTACGCCCCATACACAGCTCAATAGTAAAAGCATGATTTTAATGACTTGAATCGGCTGCTTGCCCAGCTCATGCCCAAGCATCGCGAATAAATTGCTGCCAAGACCGATTAGCAATGAGATCATCGCCACCGGTATAAGCTGGTAGCTGATCTCAATGAAACGTTTGCGAAAGAGAGTTTGAACCGTCTTTTGCGTCACGGCGGTAACAACGGTGGTAATACCCGCCATCAGCAGGGCGATGCCTGCCATCCAAGCCATCATATACAAGCTGATGAGCAAAGCATCCATCCAGAGCAATATCTCGGCGCGACCGGGGTGGACGCTTACAAGCCAGGATGGTCCCGGCATCAACAGCCACTCCTATCCAATGCTGAGGCATTGCTCGCCAAACCATTGCCTCAATCGCACATAAGAAGGCAGCGTTTGCCACATAAACCCACCAAGCGATAGGCCCGTTCCCAGAAAGAGAAACAGGGTTTCCGCCAGATTGGGATTGCATTTTCCAATCGCGGCGATTTCCGTACCGGGCTTGCGCAGCATCAGGGAAAGCCCGCCCTTGGCATTGGGGCTTACGCAGCGATAGCAGGCAATGCAATGCCGCGATTCCTTCTTGTAAGGAAGCGCGATGCGGGTGGGGCATGCGGTTTTATCCGTGATCTGCTCCGGCCCCATTTTAGGGCGCTTCGGCGTAAAGGTAACCATACCCAGCCGGGAAAACACGCCGAGCATGAGCCCGATCGGGCAGAGATGCCGGCACCAGACGCGTTTATAGCGCCCGAACAGGAATCCTGTCGCCATCGCGGCAAGCAGCGTCGCTCCAAATACCCAGGCGATGGCTTCGGCGTGATCGCGCACCCCAAGCAACTGCCCCCAGATTGTAACCAGCAGGAAACTGACGATGGGAGTGCCCGGCCATTCGACCCATCCGGGGACGGGCCGCTTCCGGCCAATACGGTTCATCCACTCGCTGGCCGCTCCCATCGGGCATAGCAGCCCGCACCAGCTTCGCCCCGTAAAAATAACGGAAAGAAATACCAACGGGAACCAGATCGTCCAGATTGCTTCTCTGGCCAGTATGCTTATTTGCGGGTAATCAGGCAGAAACGGGGGAACAGCGATCAATACGGCGAACAGAATAAACGCGACCCCATGCACTATATTTAAGGCATGCCGGTTACGCGCAAAAAATGTTTCCACTCGGACGACCCAGTGAGGGCGGTAAGGAATGTTGTCGATATTCTTGTAGAACATGCCGGCATACTAAGAATGATTCTCAGTCGCTCCCTTGATCTAGATCAACTATGCTCTGCGAAAAAAGCACGATATTATGCCTTTACGCCAAACCGCCGACATCAAAAGCATCGCATGTTCCGGCAGCTTAGAAATATAATGGAAACAATAATATGCTGCTAGGATTGTTATTTTTCATCGTCGCGCTTTTCTACGCCAGCGTAGGGTTCGGCGGCGGGTCTTCGTATCTGGCCTTGCTGGTATTATGGGAGCTTCCCTATGCCGCCATTCCGGTAATCGCGCTTATCTGCAATATCGTCGTGGTATCGGGCAACAGCGTTCACTATGCCCGCGCCGGCTATATCAATTCCCGGCTGCTGTTTCCCCTTGTTTTGCCCTCGGTGCTGACCGCTTATGTCGGCGGGCGGCTGCCGATCGAAAAGGAAACGTTCGTTCTTATTCTTTTCTTCAGCCTGCTGGCGGCGGGACTGCGCCTGCTGATCCAGCACCGCAGCTACGGCGATGACCCAGGCGCATACCGCGCTGTGTCTTTATGGCTGGCCACCGGCATTGGCGCGGCATTGGGCCTACTGGCCGGCGTCACCGGCATCGGCGGCGGTATTTTCCTGGCGCCGGCGCTGTATATGCTGCGCGCCGCGCCGCCAAAGCAAATCGCCGCCGCCGCCTCTCTGTTCATTCTACTCAACTCCATCGCCGGACTGTTCGGGCAATTTCACAAAGATGTCTCGGCCCAGACGGTGCTGGCCTATTGGCATCTGCCCCTTCTGGTGTTGCTGGGAGGGCAGATCGGCAACCTGATGGTGATAAAATTCGCGCCGGCGCGAATTGTCGCCCTTCTCACCGCCCTGCTGGTGCTGTTCGTCGCTCTCCGGCTGGGGCTGCATATCTGGGCGACGGGTAACTAAATTGTGTTTTACGCCGTTGGATCTCATTTTCTCTGGCTGAGGAGCGAAACGAAATCGATATTTATAACCTGGGCCTAGCGATTATTCCGAGCCTTGCGTCCACGCATAGCACTTGCGCCGGAAGGATCCGAAAATCCTTCGTTATTTTGATCGCTTTTCTTGCAGATTCTCATAGGCGAGCCAGCCACCGAATAATAGACCGGCGGCGGCGCAGACGATTAATGCCGAGCCGATGCCGAGCCAGCCGAAATAGACCAGAAGCCAGCCGAGGAAGTTGAAGAAGCCGGTCGCACCGCCGAGGAAGCCGCAGGCGAAATCCTCCAGCCAGTGACTGTCCGGCTCGTCGGCATGGCTGCGGTATTTCCAGCCGCGATGGCTCACGGCTCGCCCAGGCAGAGATCGTCCACTGAGCAGCGCAGCAGCCGGGCGATCCCGACCAGCTCATCGCAGGTTGGCGAATCGCCGCCGCTTTCGTATTTCCGCAGGCGCTTGAGCGGGATGCCGAGATGGTGCGC
The DNA here is from genome assembly GCA_964575095.1 of uncultured Rickettsiales bacterium. Lineage (GTDB taxonomy): Bacteria > Pseudomonadota > Alphaproteobacteria > Rickettsiales > SXRF01 > CAZNPA01. The sequence continues at coordinate 95,455 of CAZNPA010000005.1, read as the reverse complement.
CAGCGCTTCCTCCGACAGCTTTCTTGCCAGCCGCCAGTGGTAGATGTTCTGGCCTATGATGAGGCGAAATGATTCCAGATTCATGCTTGCCTTCCCCAACCATTCAATATCTGTATCGGATATTAAGTATGCTTTTCTCATATTTAATATCTGAGTTGACATACCATTAGTCAACATAACGAGCAAGCTCTGTTGCGAGTGATAGGTTTTTCTCTTTTCCCAACCAAAAGAGGCAAACCATGAAAACAAAACGTAAATTGACGACAAATGTCTGCGGAAAACGCATCAAGCTGGCGCGTATCGAAATGGAAATGAAGCAAATCGACTTAGCGGCAGCGCTGGAGGAAGAGCACAGTATTCAGGTCGATCAGAACAGCATTTCTCACATGGAAAAAGGCAACCGCTTCGTCAAAGATTTTGAACTGATCGCGCTGGCGGATGTATTGAATAAGCACCCGATGTGGCTGTTATTTGGCGACAAGGTGCCGCAGAAATTTAAGATGTAGGGTTTATGAAAAAGCGAACGTGATGAGCTTCTGGATCATTAGGATCATTTAGCCTTCGTGCCTCGTCGGACGATGCCGCGCAGTTCGTGCCTGACCCATACCGGCTTTCTGCTGGAAGCGATCTGCACATAATCGACAACGCCGCCCGCAATGATGACGTTGCGGTCGGGGCGGCCGGGCTGGTCGAAGAGGACGGCGGGAAGATTCGTGGCTTCCATGTTCATGGCGATACGATCCCCCAGCATGTCCAGATCGTGCGCGACCATGATGTTGACCGCCACGACACCGAATGGATCGAGTACTTCCCTGACGACGGTAAAAAAATCTTCGGTAGTGAATTGCTCCGGTACGGTGCCGTCGCTGTCGAAGGCGTCAATCGCAATAGCATCATAACGCTTGCCGGTTTTAAGAAGATACGCCACTCCGTCGCTTACCACGCATTCCACGACTTCCGGCATCTTGAAATAGCGCTTTGCCAAATCGAAAGCGTACGGGTTGATGTCCACCACCGTGACTTCGCAGCCCTCCTTGTGCAGCATGGTGGCAAGCGTTCCGCCCGCGCAGCCGATCATCAGCACACGCCGTGCCTGGGATTGCCGAATGATGCTGTACATCACATGCACATAACCGCAGGTGCTGACGCCGTCCGAATTTATCTGGCTGTGGAAACACGCCTCCTGATAATAGCTGTAGGTGCCGTCACGCTTGGATCGCATGATTTTAATGTTGCCGAATTCGGTGTCGAGGTCTTCGAGTAAAATCATTGTTACGATGCTCCGTCGTTGCCAGGCATCGCCACCGCCTGTTCCACCTTCGCCATGGCGCTTCCTTTACCTTTCCGACCCGATGCAGCCCGCCCGCCAGATCAGGCCGATGAATATGCCCTTAGAACGGGGAAGTATGGCAAGCGTAAGAACCAGCGTGAATGTCAGTATAGCTGCCATAATTGCCCAGTCCGGCCAGGTGAGATGCGGCACGACGCCAAGCAGGAACGGCGCGAGGATATGGCCCACCAGCAATATGGTAAGCCACGCAGGGCCGTCATCCGCCCGGATATGTCCCAACTGCTCGCCGCAGAAGGCGCAGCTCTCGACCTGCTTGAGGTAGCTCTTGAACAGTTTGCCGTGGCCGCAGCGTGGGCAACGGCCGAACGTGCCGCGCGCCACTACCGCACCCAGCGGTTCTCTGCTATTTTTTGTCATCCACACCTGCATCGCCCGGTGTCCATGTCACATTGTGAGTCGCCAGAAAGTCACGAATCATCTGGCGGATCGCCTGCGAAGGCGTCGTATCCAGCCGGGCGCATAATTCCTCGAACGCCTTTTTCTTGCCGGGATCGATCAGTACCGTCAGGCGCGCCGTCCGGTCTTCCAGCATGATGTCTTTCGTTTTCATTCCACCCTCACCAGTTTGTTTCGGTTCGTCTGGCCGCGCACGATAGTCAGCCGCGACGGCGCTACCCGGAGATGTTTCGCCAGCAACCGGATCATCGCCTCGTTCGCCTTGCCGTCTTCCGGCACGGCGGTGACGTAAACGACCAACTGCTCGTCTCCATTCGGCAATTGGCGGGTCTCGCCGATGCGGTCGGCGGAAGCCTTGGGCGTTAACCGCACTGCGATCACCTGGGTGTTTGCCATAGGAGTATTTATTATAATCTAATTGTAATAAGATTATAATAACACTACACTCCTCCCGTCCAATATAATCTTGAAAAGAGGGCAAATATGGAAGTGCGCGACAGCAACGGGAATGTCTTAAGCGACGGAGACTCGGTCACCGTCATCAAGGATTTGCCGGTGAAAGGAACATCCGTCACGCTCAAGCGCGGCACGAAAGTCAAAAACATCCGCCTGACCGGAAATCCCGAGGAAATCGAATGCAACGCCGAGAAAGTCAAAGGGCTGGTGCTGAAAACCTGTTTCTTGAAGAAGGCTTAGCTAAAGCTCTGCCGACCGCAGTCGCAGTGAATTTCCAATCACCGACACCGAACTGAGCGCCATCGCTGCGCTGGCGATGATCGGGCTTAGGAGGATGCCGAAGAAAGGATAAAGCAGCCCTGCCGCAATCGGAATCGCCAGCGTGTTGTAGCCGAAGGCCAGAAACAGGTTCTGACGGATGTTGCGCATGGTGGCGCGGCTTAAATGGCGGGCGCGCACGATACCCATCAGGTCTCCCTTTATCAGCGTCAGCCCGGCGCTTTCCACCGCCACGTCCGCGCCGGTGCCCATCGCAATGCCAACATCGGCCTGCGCTAAGGCGGGCGCGTCGTTGATGCCGTCACCCGCCATTGCCACCTTGCGGCCTTGCTGCTGCAACTCGCGCACCACTTCGTTCTTCCGTTCCGGCAGCACGTCGGCCTGCACGTCATCGATGCCGACTTTTTTCGCTACCGCCTGCGCCGTGGTTTTATTGTCGCCGGTCAGCATGACAATCTTAAGGCCGTCTTCTTTCAGTAGCTTGATGGCTTCCACTGTGGTTTTCTTAATGGGATCGGCCACCGTGATAATCCCCGCCGCCTTGCCGTCCACGCCGAGGAACATCACCGTCTGGCCTTGCGCGCGGTAAGCATCGGCTTGACCTTTCACACCCGCGCTGTCGATATTGAGCGATTGCAGCAGCGCTAGGTTGCCAAGCGCCACTTGCTTGCCATCCACCGTGCCGGTGACGCCCTTGCCGGTAATGGATTGGAAATCACCGGCTTTGGAAAGGGGCACATTCTTTTCTTCTGCGCCTTTTACTATGGCCTCGGCCAGCGGATGCTCGCTGCCGCGCTCCAGACTGGCGGCAAGCGACAGAATGGTCTTATCATCGAAGCCCTGCGCCGGAACGACCGACATCAGTTTCGGTTTGCCTTCGGTCAGCGTGCCGGTTTTATCGACGATCAGCGTATCCACTTTCTCGAAAGTTTCCAGCGCCTCGGCGTTTTTAATCAATACTCCGGCGCGCGCACCACGTCCGGTTCCGGCCATGATCGACATCGGCGTGGCCAGCCCCAGCGCGCAGGGACAGGCGATGATCAGCACCGCCACGGCGTTCAGGATGGCGTAGCCCAGCTCCGGCTCCGGCCTCCATATCCACCAGCCGACGGCGGTAAGAATTGCTGTTACAATCACGGCGGGAACGAAATACGCCGACACCGTATCGGCCAGCCGCTGAATCGGCGCGCGCGTGCGCTGCGCCTTGCCGACCATATCCACGATCTGCGACAACAGCGTTTCCCTGCCGACGCGCTCCGCCTTCATGGTAAAGCCGCCCGTGCCGTTGATGGTGGCACCCGTCACCTTGTCGCCGGGATTCTTTTCCACCGGCACCGGCTCGCCGGTGATCATCGACTGATCGACGGAACTGGAGCCTTCCACCACCACGCCGTCCACCGGAATCTTATCGCCGGGACGCACGCGCAGCATATCGCCTTCGCGCACTTCCGAGAGCTTCACGTCTTCCTCGCCGCCGTCTTCGTTGATCCGGCGGGCGGTATCAGGTGCCAGTTTCAGCAGGGCTTTGATGGCGCTTGAGGTCTGCGCGCGGGCTTTGAGTTCCAGCACCTGACCGAGCAGCACCAGCGCCGTGATGACGGCGGCTGGTTCGAAATACACGTCCACCGTTTCACCGCCGCCGGTAAGCTGCGCGGCAATGCCGGGAAATACCGTAACTATTACGCTGTAAATATAGGCAACGCCGACGCCCAGGCCGATCAGCGTGAACATATTGGGGCTTCTGTGCATCAACGACTGCCAGAAGCGTTCAAAAAACGGCCAGCCCGCCCATAATACCACCGGCGTGGCGAGTACCAGCTGCACCCACGCCGCCAGCGGATTCATTAGAAAATCGTGCAGCGTGGCGCTGACATGCGCGCCCATATTCAGAATCACCAACGGAACGGAAAGCGCGGTAGCGATCCAGAACCGACGCGTCATATCTTTCAGTTCGGAATCGTCGGCTTCGCTTTCGGCAATGTTCTCCGGCTCCAGCGCCATGCCGCAAATGGGGCAGTTGCCCGGCTTCGGCTGTCGCACTTGTGGATGCATCGGGCAGGTGTACATCACGCCGCCGCCCTGCGTGGCTGCGGGTGAAGCCGCTACAGGACTGGCGTGATGTTCGTGATGACAGCAATGATTTTCATGTTTTGAGTGATCCATAAATTCTGCCTATGCCACAACCTTGAAAAGCCACAAGCCAGCGCCGTAGAGCGCGGCCATCGCCGTGACCGATGCCACCATCGCCCACGGAAAAGCGAGTCCTTGCTTAAGCAGGAAGGGCAGAATCAGGAAGAATGCGAGTGACGGAAACACTAGCCAGAACACGGAATAAGAAAGCTCAATGATCTTGTTGGTGTCTTTCGTATCCCAATAGACCCAGATGAACGCTAGAATGGAAGTCAGCGGTAACGAGGCCAGCAGTGCCGCCCATACTGTATAGCGCCGCGCCAGCTCCGACACGGCGGCGACGATGAGCGCGGTAATCAGAGTTTTTGTCAAAAAAAGCATTGTGCGCGGCCCCTTATTTTAATTTTCTACTTTCCCACAGGTAATAAATAACGGGAATCACAATTAATGTCAGCAAGGTAGTGGAGATCATGCCGCCGACCATCGGCAGGGCGATGCGGCGCATGACGTCCGCGCCGAGACCGTCCGTGATGAAGACCGGCAGCAGACCGGCGATGATGACGGATACCGTCATTAGTTTGGGACGCACGCGCAGCACCGCGCCGTGCATCACGGCATCGAATAACTGCTGGGCGTTTTGCGGCGGGTGGTGGCGCACCTGATGATCGAGATAAATCAGCATCACCACGGCGGTTTCCACCGCGATACCGGCTAGGGCAATGAAGCCTACCGCCACCGCGACGGAGAAGTTATACCCCGCCAGATAGAGCGTCCACACGCCGCCGATCAGGCCGAAAGGCAGCGACAGCATCACCATCAGCGTGCGATCCAACCTCCCGAAATGCATCACCAGCAGCACGAAGATAATGGCGATGGTGGCGGGAATGGCGATGTTGAGCCGCGCGCGGGCTTCCAGCATCTGCTCGAACTGGCCTGACCAGCCGATGGAGTAACCTGCCGGCAGCTTGACCTTTTCGGCGACAACCTTCTGCGCTTCGGCCACATAGCTGCCGATATCGCGCCCGGCAATGTCCACAAACACCCAGCCGTTGAGCCGCGCGTTTTCGGAGACGATCATCTGCGGGCCGGGAGTGAGTTTGATGTCGGCCAGCTCGCCCAGCGGAATCTGTGCGCCGTTCGGTGCGGCGACAAGGATTTCCTTCACGTCCTCGATGGATTCGCGGAAAGGCCGGTCGTAGCGCAACATGATGCCGTAGCGCTCGCGGCCCTGCACCGATTCGCTGAGTTTCATGCCGCCGAGCGCCGTGGCGATCACGTCCTGCACCATGCCGAGGTCAATGCCGTAGCGGGCTATGGCGGAACGATTCGGCTCGATTTCCAGGTATTTCGCGCCCACCACGCGGTCGGCGAAGGCGGAACGCGTGCCGGGAATATCCTTCACCGCCTGTTCCACCTGCAACGCCACCTCGCCGATGACGTTCAGATCGGAGCCGGACACCTTGATGCCTACCGGTGTGCGGATGCCGGTCGTCACCATGTCGATACGGATTTTAATCGGGTAGCCCCAGCTATTCACCAATCCTGGCATTTTAGTAAGGCTGTCCATCTCCTTGATTAGCATCTCGGTGGTAAGTCCTGCGCGCCATTGATCCTTTGGCTTGAGGCGTATCCAGGTTTCGATCATCGAGATCGGTGCGGGGTCGGTGGCGGTTTCCGCCTGTCCCGCCTTGCCGAACACAGTTTCCACTTCCGGCACGGTCTTGATGGCGCGGTTGGTGGTTTGCAGGATTTCTTTTGCTTTCGTGATGGAAACGCCCGGCAGCGTCGTCGGCATATAAAGTAGATCGCCCTCATAGAGAGCGGGCATGAATTCCGAGCCGGTGCGCCAGATAGGGATGGCCATGCTGAGAAGCAGCACGCCTGCAATCGCCAGCGTCAGCCATTTCGCTTTGAGCGCCGCCGCGAGAACGGGTTGATAGACGGCAATGAAGAAGCGATTTATGGGGTTTCGCTCTTCCGGCAAAATGCGCCCGCGAATCAGCCATAGCATGAGCAGCGGAACTACTGTCACCGACAGAATCGAAGCAGCCGCCATTGAGTAGGTTTTGGTAAAAGCCAATGGCGAGAACAGCCGTTCCGACTGGCCGGTCAGCGCGAACACCGGCAAGAAGGATACAGTGATAATCAAGAGTGAGAAAAATAATCCGGGACCCACTTCCTTCGCTGCAAGCAAGAGTGCATCACGCTTTTCCTGAAGCGTAGCATCAGCACGCATCTCTGAAAGTTTCCGGTGGGCATTTTCGACCATGACGATGCTGGCGTCCACCATCGCGCCGATAGCGATGGCGATGCCGCCCAGCGACATGATATTGGCGGTGATGCCCTGCCAGGACATGACGATGAACGCTGCCAGCACGCCCAGTGGCAGCGTCACGATGGCGACGAAGGACGAGCGGACGTGCAGCAGGAAGATCAGGCAGACCAGCGACACGACGATCGCTTCCTCGATCAGCTTGTGCGTCAGATATTCCACCGAGCCTTCGATCAGCGGCGCGCGGTCATAGACCGGTACGATCTCGACGCTTTCCGGCAGACCGGGCTTGATCGCTTCTATCTTCTTACGGATCGCCTCAATGACGTTCAGGGCATTGCCGCCCGGTCGCATGACGACGATGCCGCTGACCACTTCGCCTTCGCCGTTCAGTTCGGTGACGCCGCGCCGTAGCTCCGGCCCCTCAATGACGCGGGCGACATCGGACAAATAGACCGGCGTACCGCCTTCGGCTTTCAGCACCAGCTTTTCCAGATCGGCGGTTTTGGTGACGTAACCTTTGGCGCGAACGACAAATTCGGTTTCCGCCTGCTCGATGACGCGCCCGCCCGCTTCCTCACTGGAAGCGCGGATGGCCTCCTGCAAGCGCATCAGCGGAATACCGTAGGCGCGCAGCTTGATGGGATCGGCCAGCACCTGATATTCCTTCACGAAGCCGCCGACACTGGCCACTTCCGCCACACCGGGGACGGTCGCCAGTTCGAATTTCAGGAACCAATCCTGCAAGGAGCGAAGCTGCGATAGATCGAGCTTGCCGCTTTTATCCACTAGCGCGTATTGATACACCCAGCCGACGCCGGTGGCGTCCGGCCCGATCTGCGCCTTGGCGTTCGCCGGAAGCTGTGCCTGAATCTTGGAGAGCGCTTCGATGACCCGCGAGCGCGCCCAGTATAAATCCGTGCCGTCCTTGAAAATCACATAGACGAAAGATGCACCGAACATCGAAAATCCGCGTACTACTTTTGCCTTTGGTAAACCCAGCATGGCGGAGGATAGAGGATAGGTGACTAAATCCTCAATAATCTGCGGCGATTGCCCTTCAAAATCCGTGCGGACGATAACTTGTGTGTCCGATAGATCAGGAATCGCATCAAGTGGCGTGCGCTGCACGGCTAAAATGCCACCCACGAGGATCAGCAGCGCGAAGATGGATATCAAGAGCGGGTTACGCACCGACCAATCGATGACGCGGGCGATGAAGGTTTGGGTGGGATCGTGCGAGAGATTATTGGTCATGGGAACACTCACAATTCGCTTGTTTCGGTGGGCACGGCACGCTGCCGTATGAACAGAAGACACAACAATCGCCTTCCTTCGGCTTTAATTGGGCATGGCACTGCGAGCATTCGTAAAAATAGATGCAGGCGTCTTTCGGCATGGCTTCCTCTTTTTGGAATCCACACTCCGGGCAAGTTAGAGTCGAGGAAAGGCGGATGCGTGAACGCGTCTTCCAGAACAAAAACCCGCTCATTATCAAAAGAACCACCCCAGCGATTACAAGCCATTTGGCATATTGATAGGAGAATACGGCAACTATTCCCAATAGCCCTGTAAATCCTGCGGCTACGGGCAAACAGCAAATCGAAAGACCGAAAAGCCCCATGCCTCCCGCCGCGCCGCCTGTAAGTAATGAACATACGCTCGTTTTATTTTTCATGAGATGCCTCCTTGCTCTGCGAGCTTAATTTATTGAGCGACTCGCGCAAATTCGATTCGGAGTCGATCAGGAACTGGCCGTTCACCACGACGTCCTCATCGCCGGAAAGCCCGCTCAGGATTTCCGTTCGCCCTTCCGAGGCCATACCCGCCTTGACCTCGCGCGCCTGGAACTTGCCGCCGCCCATGCTGACGATAACGTGCTCGCCGCCGCTGTCGCGCAGGATCGCGGAGCTGGGCACGGTCAGTGCTTCACTTGCACCGCCCACCGCGAAGCTGACGGTGGCGTATCCGGCGGGTTTCAGCAGGTCGTCAGGGTTGCTAACCACCAGCCGCGCCTTGCCGGTGCGCGTCTCCGGCGTGATGGTGGGGTAGATATAATCCACTGTCGCTTCCAATTCGATGCTGCTTCCGGACACTATGACCTTCGCCTGATCTCCTTCCTTGATCGTATTCAAATCCTTTTCGGGAATGGCGGCTTCCACCCAAACGGTGGACAAATCCTGGATATGGCCGATCTCGGCATTCACCATCAGGTAATGCCCTTTGCGGATTTCCAGCCGGTTCAAAATGCCGTCCGTGGGAATGTAAAACGGCACGCTGTCATAGGCTTTGCCGGTCTTAGCCAATGTAGAGAGCACCTTGTCATCGACGCCCAGCAGCTTCATGCGTTTGCGGGCGCTGGCGGCCAAGTCTTTGTATCCCGCTTTCGCCGTTGCAATATAGTCATTCTGCAAGGCAAGCAGTTCTGGGCTGTAGAGCGTATAGAACAGATCGCCTTTCTTCACCTTGTCACCGGGGGCACTGTATTTCAACTCGTCCACGCGACCTTCGACCTGACTGAATAAATCCCAGCGCGTGCGTTCGTTTTCCATGATGATGCCGGTTGCGCGCAAGCCCCCGCCAAAGGAGGATTTCATAACCTTTTCTGTCCGCACGCCCATTTTCTGGATATTCTCGGCGCTGATGGACACGACCGGCTTGCCGCCGCTAACTTCTGCGCCGGACTCATCGGCATATTTCGGCACCAGCTGCATATCCATGAACGGCGATTTGCCGGGCTTGTCGAATTTCTTTCCCGGCACCATCGGATCGTGCCAGTAGAGCACCTTGCGTCCCGAATCGTCCTGAACCACGTTGCTCGGCGCTTCTTCTTTCTCACTGTGATCATGGCCGTGGTCGATGGCCACCAAATCCATGCCGCAGATCGGGCATTTGCCCGGCTTGTCGGAAATGATCTGCGGGTGCATCGGGCAGGTATATTTCACCGCCGCCGCTTCCTCGGCATAGGCCGACGAGATAAAGCTGGCGCTGGAAATGTTTTCCAAGACGTTGTGCGCCTGCGGAGGCAGCACAAGGCTTACCCCGTTCAGCAATGCCTGGGTGCCGATAACGGCGCCCATTAGAAGCGGCAGCGGTAATTTTTTCATTACTTCTTCTCCATCATATTCATGTCGTGATTGTCAAAAACGGCCTTGCCGTCCTTGATCTCCTTCACTTTTTCCAAATCCATCGTGCAGCATGGACATTGGCCGGTCTTGTCGGAAAACCAGTCGGTTTTCATTGAGCAGGAATAGACCGTCTTGCCTTCCTCCAACAGCTGAGTGGCCTGCTGCGCCGTCAGCGGACTGGGTTTGTCTTCCGCATAGGCGGCGCTTCCTAAAAGGGTGAGCGCGATGACGAAAGTGCTGAGTAATTTTTTCATTGGGATTCTCCTATGATGTAACGGTTGAAATCGGCGACGAGCGCGGTGTGTTTCGCCCGCTCCGTTGCCGCTTGCGCCCGCACCGAAAAGGCTTCGCGGCGGGTTTTGAGGATCGCGGCAAAGTCGCCTTTGCCCGCCTCATACTCCCTGGAAGCGGCGTTCGCCGCCGCCTTCAGGAGAGATTCTTTTTTCTCGAACAGTTCTATTTTCCTGACGCTGGTATCGATCTGCGCTTTCAGGTGATCCAGCTTCTCGATGATCTGGCGCTTGACGGCGTCCCGGTCGGACTCCGCCGCCGACAGCGATGCCTTCGCGCCTTGCAGCTTGGGCTTCTGGTTTTCCGACGCCCACAGGGGAATGCTCAAACCCAGCATGATAGAACCGCCGTCGGCTCCGTCATTCATTCTTCCCCCGCTTGCCCGAATCTCGAAGTTAGGGCCGTATTCCGCTTCGCGGATGTCCACGTCCTTCTTCGCCATATCGATGTCGGAAGCGGCGATGATAACGGGATAGGTTTTAGCGGGATCGCGGTTCCACGCGGCTATTTCAACAGGAGGAAGGGTAACGTCCGGCGCTTCGCCCAGCATGTTTATGAGCATGGCTTCGATGCCGTGCCGTTCTTCCTCCAGCTCGGACAGCATAATGTCGATTTCCTGAATCTCCGCGTCGGTCATTGGCACGGTACTTAAACCTGCGCGGTTAGCGGCAACGCTACCTTTCAAACTCTGGCGTTGAGTTTTAAGCAGTTTTTCCTGCTCCAGCGCGATGGCGCTCAGTTCCTTGACTTTTTGCAGGTTGGCAAAGGAAGCGATCATCTTCGCTTTCATCGAGGCGAAGGCATAATCCTGAAGCAGCTTATTCTTGTGTGATTCAACTTTTAGCCGGTCGGCGCGCGCCTCGCGCAGAGAATAGCGCGGAATTTCCTGGCGAAAACCGATCATTTTATCCCCGCCGCCGCGTCCCATGTCGGAGCGGAAGCGGTAGTCCTCCTGCTCGATGAACAGCATCGGATCGGGCAGCCCCATCTCGCCCTTGGCGTAGCTGCCGGAAGCTTCCACACGGCTGGCATAGGCGGCGATTTCCGGATGCTGGCGCAGCTTTTCCTCCAGCCGTGCCAGTGCTCCTGTTTCCTGCGGCTCTTCCGCTCTTGCCGGAAGCGCCGCACCGGTTAAGGCCAGCACTAAAATCAAGTATTTGAACATAAAACCTCTCGTAGTGAACTGACTGCCGCGCGCGCGGCAGAACACATGCGAGAAGCAATCCGCTAGGCTTTACGCCAAATTGCGGACACACTTCTCCTTACGAGAGGGTCTTGGGAGGGCGTTCTTGGGAGCCCCGATGCGCGGATGCAATCGCGGCATCGGCGGGATAAAACCGATTGTCCTTATCGCCAACGGCGGGCAGATCGGTTTTATAAGAGGGAAGATTCATCGTAACGCCGCCGCTCAAGGCCGAACATTTGGCGTTACAGGCGGCATCGTCGCAGCAACCGGATTTCTTCTGTTCCTGCTTGGTCATTTTATCACAGCCGTCACAGTCCTCCATGTCCATCTGCTGCATTTGCATTTTTGCAGCCATCGGGCATTCCGGCATCGGCTCCGCCTGCACGGGAAATCCCGACAGCGCGATGCTGAACGACAGTAACAATGTAAGCATGATGCGCGTCAGATGCATAACCAGCAGTTTACCAGAAACTCATTAAAAATCAATTACTCCGATCTAGCCCAGTAAAAACAATGGATTTCCGGTTAATTCGGGGTTCGATGCTTTTAATGGCCATATTCGCATGTTAGACAAATGCATGGAATCTGTCCTCATCTGCATCGCCGCCTTCTTCGCCGCCGGGCTGACGCTGTTTTCCGGCTTCGGGTTGGGCACCATCCTCATGCCGGTGGCGGCGATCTTCTTCCCCGTGCCGGTGGCGGTGGCAATCACCGCCGTGGTGCATCTGCTGAACAGCCTGTTCAAGCTGGGGCTGCTGTGGCGCAACGTGGATCGCCGCGTGCTGCTGGCCTTCGGTATTCCGGCGCTGCTTGCCGCTGTTCCCGGCGCGCTGCTGCTTGATTATCTCTCCGTGCTGGAGCCGATCCTGCGCTATGGAGATGGTCATACGATCACGCCGGTCAAGCTGGCGGCGGGAATATTACTGATCGTCTTCGCTATCGCCGAGCTGATTCCATTCCTGAACCGCGTGAGGTACTGGAAGCCGAACTCGGCAAAGCCAAAACCGTCGCCGACTCGTTAAAGGAAAAAGCCGCATGAGCGCCTACGCCACGCAGCTGCAAGCCATGCATGAGGCGATGGTGCGTAAGCAGCCGGAAAACATGCTGCCGCTTATCAAGCCCGCCCGCCACAATAGCTTCTCGTCACAAACGCGGCTGGCGGTCTATGCCGATGGTTATGACATACGGCTGGTGGATGCCACTATCGCCGACTATCCCGCGCTGGCGCATTACATGGGGGAAGAAGAATGCCGCGAAGCCGTTGCCGCATTCGTCAGCGTCATGCCATCAGTCTATTGGGACTTAAACCGCTATCCCGTGGCGTTTGCAGCGTTTCTCAAAGGCCGTGCGCCCGATAAAGCCGCCCATGCGCTCGCCGACCTTGAAAGCGCCATCACGGAAGTATTCTGGCTTCCCGAAAGCAAGCCGCTTGCGCCCGATGCGCTGGCAGGGCTTTCCGAAGAAGCATTCGGCAACCGGACATTCCGGCTGCGAACCGCCGCAAAACTGCTGAAACTGGATTACGCGGCAAATGAATACCTTACCGCATACCGCGCCAACGGCAGCGTCTGCGCCCCAAAAAAAGAGATCGAACACCTGCTGGTGATCCGTGCGGAAAACGAAGTGCAGCGAATCGTGCTTGAACCAGCAGAGTACAGGCTTCTTGCGGCCATCGGAGAAGGCAGCACATTCAGCGAGGCGCTGGCGCTGGTTTCAGAACAGTCGCTCGAACACAAATTAACCGCCTATATGACGCGCTGGTTCCAGATCGGGGTTTTCCTCCATCAAGGCGTTGTGAAGGGAGAAACTATAATATAGATAAGCGCCATGCATCGAATTTTACAGATGTCAACGGCATTTACGAAGCAATATATTGATAAATAATGTGATTATGTAGTTAATCCACTTGATGATTTCCGGTTTCCACTCATTCATGGCCATGCCCGCGAGGGCATTTTTGTAACCAACCATGAGGAGTTTTTATGAACAAGCTATCACCCGCCCAGCGCCGTATTCTACTGGCGGCGAGCAGGCAGCCGAAAATCGACATCCGCGAGCATATGCGCGACATTAAAAACCCGGCGATCCGCGACCGGGTGGTCGAATCCATGCTGAAACATGGCCTGATTATCGAAGACCCGGATGCCGACGGCGTTGCCTACGTCATCTCCGACAAGGGCTTTGCCGCCATCGGCAAAAGCAGGCCGAAAGGAAAGAATGCGGCAAAGCCGGCGATGGCGCCCGTAAAAAAAGCCAGAGCTGACAAAAAATCCGGCGGCGTCTCGAAGCAGCAGGTAATCATCGACCTGCTGTCGCGCAAGGAAGGGGCGAGCGTCCTCCAGCTGCAGAACGCGACCGGATGGCAGAAGCACTCGGTGCGCGGCGCCGTCTCCAACCTGCAGAGGAAGCTGAAGCTCTCCGTCAGCGCCGCCCGGAACGCCGGCGGCGAACTCGTCTATAAAATCGCCTGAATTTTTCCCGCCCCGTACCGTTTCAAAATGGTACGGGGCTTTTTGTATCCTCATCCATCCAAATCACTTCTGGTATAAATTCATCATGCTCAGTATGATGACGGCGTTTCAATTACGATGTCATGCCCATGCTGTTCAATCCCGACGCCGAACGCTTTACCCTCGTGCAGCTGCGCAATATCGCCATCGCCATGCGCCCGGATTTGAAGGATCGCCTGGACGAATGCCTGCGCGAGAAGAAGTTCGCGCAGGATATGTTTATCCAGTGCCGCAAGAACGATCACGACCGGCAGGTATTCGCCGATGAGATGAAAGCGCTTGATAATTATCTCGACCGCATCGATAAGACTGCCTACCGCCACATTACGCACTATCTGCTGTCGCAGGAGGCGCTGTATGGCTTCGGTACGCCGCTGCCGGTGACGCCGCAGAGCGCCGTCGAGATCATCATGCCGCATTACTGGCTTTCTCTCGATCTCGACCCCGAAAAATCGGAAGCGTCGGGGCACGGCCTGCATTACGTCGGCGTATTCTTCCAGCGCAGGGAAGACGTGCCGGCGGAAACCGTCGCGCTGGTGAAAGAGCGCCAGAACAGCACAGCCATCGCTACGCCGCCTGGCGGCCAGATGCCCGTAAAGCCATATGATTATTATATTTCGCCGTATATCCATTTGATGCTGGAAGCGGCGGAATATTTCGACATCGACGAGTCCGACCCGCCCTATAAAGACAGCGTCAGGGAATGGGTGGCGGAGCAGGCAAAGAAGAAGGGGCTTAAACTTTCCAAAAGCAATGTGGAGGACATGGCCACATTTATCCGCACTCCTGAATCGCGGAAGGGCGGCAACCGGATAGCCGTGCCGAAGAAGGATAAAACCCTTGCCTGAAAAGGGCTTGAAAAAAGCAAAGCATGCCACCCATGAACTGATTCTATTCTCTTGATATTTTCTGGGTAGCACCCAGGGTGCCACCCTTGACGTCGTGACGGTTCCGACGTTTTTTTTCGATTATTTTTCGTCCACGCTGACCTCCTATTATCACGCATGACGGAGGTGCAGCATGACACATTCAGAACATCCAGACGGTGAGCGGCTGCTTACGCGGAAGGAGGCGGCCGATTATCTCGGCGTCGCGGAAAATACCCTATCGGTATGGGCCAGCGAGGGACGCTACAGGCTCCCTTATATCAAGGTCGGGCGACTGGTGAAATACCGCCTGTCCGATCTTCGGGAATTTATCGCGCGCAATACGCAGGGCGGCGCGCATGAATAACGCACCATTCTCCGGCCTGCGGGAGCTGAATTTCAGCGTCTTTCCGCTTCTGCCCCGCAGCAAAAAGCCTGTCGGCAGCTGGAAGGAATACCAGACTGCCCTGGCGACGACGGCGCAATGCGTCGCCTGGGAAACGGCCTACCGCTATAACCCCTACAATATCGGCATCGCCACCGGCAGCGTGTCGGGCTGCTTCGTGCTGGACGTGGACGGCGAGCAAGGGCGCGAGATGCTGGCGAAGCTGATTGCAGAACACGGCGATCTGCCGCATACGCCTACCGCCAGAACCGGCAGGGGACAGCATTATTATTTCCGATTCCCCGCCGGATATGATGTGCGCAATCTGGCAGGCCGAAGCGTGCATGGCGAAGTGCTGCCCGGCATCGACAATCGCGGTAACGGCGGCTATGTCGTCGCGCCGCCGTCAATCCATCCGAATGGTTCAGTGTATGAGTGGATCGTCAGCCCGTGGGATGCGCCGCTGGCGGAAGCGCCTTTATGGCTGCTGGAGCTGGTGGCCGTGCCGGAAGATAGCCAGAAGCTGGATTTCAACGGCGCGGCGGACAATGTTCCCGCCGGAACGTATCTCGGCAAGGCGTTGGAAAGCGAACTGACAATACTGACACAGGCGCTCGACGGACAGCGCAATGACCGGCTGAACCGTGCATCATTCAGCCTCGGCCAGTTGATCGCGGCGGGTCTGGACGAGGATACGGTAAGGCGCGAACTGCACGCCGCCGCGCGCGCCATCGGGCTGGAAGATTCGGAGATTACACCCACTATCGACAGCGGCATCACCGCCGGAAAGCAGAAGCCGCGCGACATTCCTGCTAACGCTGAATCTGCTAATACTGCTAATGGCGACCGGACGGTTAGCAGAATTAGCAATGCCAGCATTAGCGAGTGGCAGATGCCTACGCCGCTGACGCAGGCAATCGCCGCGCAGGAACCGTACCCGGTGGAGGCGCTGCCGGACGTTATCCGCGAGGCCGTGGCCGGCTACCAGGCGTATGGCCAGCAGCCGCTTCCCATCGTCGCCATCGCGGCGCTGGCGAATGTCAGCCTGGCCAGTCAGGCGCTGGCGGACGTGGCGCGCGACGAGGCGCTGACCGGCCCGTCGTCGCTCAATTTCATCGTCACCGCTGACAGCGGCGAGCGCAAGACCTCCGCCGATAAGGTGTTCTCCAAGGCGTCAAGAGAATGGGAAAAGACGCGGCGGCTCGCCATGCAGGCGGAGTTGAAGCAGGCGAAAATCCTGGTCGATGCCTATATGGCCACTCGCGCGGGCATCATCCAGCAGATCACCGGCGCCAGCAAGAACGGCGGCACGGCGGATCAACTCGCCGCGCTGCAGGAAGCATTGCAGGGATTGGATAAAGACGCGCCACGCCTGCCCATCATCCCGACGCTGCTGTTCGAGGACGTGACGCAGGAGGCATTGATCGATGAGCTGGCCAAGGGGCATCCATCGTCGGCGCTCTATAGTGACGAAGCCGCCATCGTCGTTGGCTCACATGGGTTCCACCCGGAACGTTGCCTGCGCTATTTCGGCCTGGTCAACCGGCTGTGGGACGGTAATGGTTACAAGCGCCAGCGCATTACCAGCGAGGGCGCGAGCTTCTACGGCAGGCGGCTGACCTGTTCGCTGATGATGCAGCTTTCAGTGCTGAAGGCGCTGGTCAATATGGC
Organism: uncultured Rickettsiales bacterium; assembly: GCA_964575095.1. GTDB lineage: Bacteria > Pseudomonadota > Alphaproteobacteria > Rickettsiales > SXRF01 > CAZNPA01. The sequence goes on along the minus strand of CAZNPA010000005.1, from coordinate 78,534 downwards.
CGACGGCCAGAGCCGCAATACCGGCTTTCTTGCCCGCGTATTGCTGGCCTGCCCGGACAGCACAATGGGCACGCGCTTCTACAAAGAGCCTCAATCGCTCGACCGCGTACTGGAGGCGTTCCATGCGCGCATCCATGCGCTGCTGGAAATGCCATTGCCGGTGGATCAGGAAACCGGCGAACTGACGCCGCCGCTTCTTTCCTTGAGCGCCGAAGCGCGCCAGCTCTGGGTGGCGTATTATAATGAGACGGAAGCCGCCATCGCCGCGCAGGGGCAATTCTACTCCATCCGCGATTTCGCGGCCAAGTCGGCGGAGAACGCCGCCAGGCTCGCCTGCAACTTCCATATCTTCCAGCATGGCGCTGACGGCGACATAGGAGCGGACGTCATGCGCCGCGCCATTGCCATCGTGGAATGGCACCTGCACGAAACGCTGCGCGTGTTCAACCATATCGACACGCCGGAAGAAGTGACGCACGCGCGCCTGCTGCTCGACTGGCTGAGGCGGAAAAACCACCGTGCCGTCACCGCCAGCGAGATTGCCACGCACGGCCCCAACCCGCTGCGCCAGCGCGCGGCGCGCCATGCGGCGCTGAAGACGCTCTGCGAACACAGCTACCTGCGCGAGCAGACAGTCGGTCGCAACCGGCAATACGAAGTCAATCCCGTCGCCCTGGAGGCGAAACCATGATCGCCGCCGCCGCTAATCCTGCTGATTTTGCTTATCCGCCCCGGTTAGCGGCTTTAGCGGAATTAGCAATTATCCCCCCACCATCACTTCAGGAGACTACCCCATGACCCACCGCAAAGCCCTTACCGAATCAGCCAGGAAAGACTGGATGTATTTTCCCTACGACGAGCGCTCGGCGCTCTCCCTGTTCAACCATGACGCCTGCGAGGGCGTGGAGATAATCCATATGCTCATGGCGCAATACCAGGGACAAGCGGAAACGCTCGCCGGCATCGTGCATACGCTCCGGCTGTTCGTCCGCAATTACCAGTGCTCTTTGCAGCGCCTCGCCGGTAAGGGACTGCTTGCCCGCATAGACGAAGATTATTGCAGGCGGGCGGAAGCCGTCATCGGGAAAGCGGAACGGCTGGTCGAAAGCTGCGATCTTCCGAAGCCGGAAGGCGGCTACCTGGTCTGCGACGGGATGTTCCCCGGCCGGGACAGGGATTGCGACGAGTAGCCAATCTCCCGTCAAAGCGATTGCCATGCCGATAGATCAGGACATTCTCGAACGTAAGGCCAGCGAGCTGACGCAATCGCAGCTGTTCGAGCGAATCGTCTATAAAATCAAGCGGAAATACGATTTTAAGATCACCGATGCCGAGGCGCGGGAAGCGGCGCGCAACCTCATCGGATTCACGCAAACACTGGTTGAACTCTCCGGACGTGACGGTAATGTCGAGCCATGAGCAGAAAAATCATTCCATTTGAACAGCATAAGCCCAATGGTCCGAAAAAGGCCATCATTCTGGCGCGCGTTTCTACGAAAGAGCAGGAGGAAGGCTATTCCATCGCCGCGCAGAAGCACCGGCTGCAGCAATATTGCGAGCGCAAGCGGCTGGAGGTTGTGCAGACCTTCGAGGTGATCGAATCCTCCACACAGGGCGACCGCAAGGATTTCATGCAGATGATCGACTTCATCCGCAGACAGCGCGATTGCGTGGCGCTGGTGGCGGATAAAGTGGACAGGGTTCAGCGCAGCTTCAAGGAATACCCGCTGCTCGACGCGCTGATTCAGGAAGGCAAGCTGGAGCTGCATTTCAACACCGAGAATTACATCATCCACCGCGAATCGGTATCGCAGGAACGGCTGATGTGGAGCATCGGCGTCGTCATGGCGCAAAGCTACGTCGATTCGCTGCGTGATAACGTCAAGCGCAGCATCGATCAGAAGATCCGCACCGGCGAATGGATCGCCGCCGCGCCGGTGGGCTACACGAACGCCAGGGACAGCCGCGGGCGCGGCACGGTGCTGCTGGACGAATCCCGCGCGCCGCTGGTGCGCCGCCTGTTCGAGGAATACGCCACCGGCAGCCACACGCTGGGCGAGATGGTGACCAAAGGCCGTAAATGGGGCCTCACCAACGCCCGCCGCAAAAAAGAGCCGCTGGCGCTGTCGCAGATGCACAAGCTGCTGCAGAACCCGTTCTACTACGGCGAAATGGAAATCAAGGGCAAGCGCTACCCGCATGCCTATCCGCCGGTCATCTCCAAAGAGCTGTTCGACAAATGCCAGGCCGTGCGGCTGGGCTGGCACAGGAAACCCTTTGCCTATGCGGAAAAAGAATATGCCCTGCGCGGCCTCATTACCTGCGCCGTCAGCGGCAAAACTGTGACCGCCGATACCAAGACCAAGCAATACCGCAACGGCAATACCGGCGAATTTACTTACCTCATCTGCCGCCGCCCCGAAGACTCGGCCAAAAAGATGTGGGTGCGGGAGGCCGACGTGCTGGCCGAGATCGAGCAGGTGTTCAAGAACATGGCGCCCGACGCCGATTTATTCGAGGACGTGCTCGAATATACCCGCCATGCCTGCGAGACCGAGAAGGTATTCCACAAACGGCAGATGGACGAACTGGGCAAAGAATATGTTGCCCTGCAGGGCAAACTCGACAGGTTGATGGACTTGCTGCTGGATAATGCCGTCAGCCGCGAGGAGCATGACAGCAAGCGCGACAAACTCAAGCAGCGCCAGATCGAGCTTTCCGGCCTGATGAACGCCATGACCGCCGCTGACGACAGTTTCCGCGACGCCGTGGCCGATACGCTGGAACTGGCCGGAAAAGCGCACTTTTTGTTCGTAGGTTCGAACGCGGCCGGAAAACGGCGTCTCATCAATTTCGTGTTTTCGAACCTGCGGCTGAAAGGCGCAAGGCTCGAATATTCTTTGAGAAAACCATTCGACCTGTTCCTGGGCGCCGGAACATTTCAAGAATGGCGACCCATACGGGAATCGAACCCGTATTGCGACCTTGAGAGGGTCGTGTCCTAACCGTTAGACGAATGGGTCGTAACTAGCGGGAGCGGGAGTATAGGGGCTCGTTTGCAACTTGGCAATATGGGCCTACATGCTATAAAAGAGTCCCATGAACCCCATCCCCGAACTTTTACATAACCTGTGGTACATCGCATCTCCGGCGGTGGAAGTCGCGCGCGGCAAGACACAAAAAGTCACGCTGCTCGGCCAGCCGATATTGCTTGGCCGCGCCAAAAATGGCGATGTATTCGCGCTGCGCGATTTTTGTCCGCACCGCGGTATGCCGCTTTCGTACGGTAAATTCGACGGCTGCGAGATCGAATGCTGCTATCACGGCTGGCGCTTCGGCATTGACGGCGTCTGTACCAAAATCCCGTCGCTGACGCCGGAAGACAACATCGACATCTCGCGCGTCAAAGCGACACGGTTTCCCTGCCGCGAGGAAAACGGGCTGATCTGGGTGTATATGCCGCCGGCCGGAAGCAAGACGCAGGGCCCGTTTCCGGATCTGCCGGTGGTTCCCGGCCCGGCGCACAAAACATTCACGCACATCGACTCGGTGGTTTTTCCCTGCAACATCGACCACGCGGTGATCGGCCTCATGGATCCGTCGCACGGGCCGTTCGTGCATGCGTCGTGGTGGTGGCGGAGTACGCGTTCGATCCATACCAAGCAAAAGCAATTCGCGCCGGTGGGATTGGGTTTTAAAATGGTGGCGCACACGCCGTCGTCCAATTCGCGCGCCTATAAAATCTTGGGCGGACGGCCGGTCACCGAGATCACGTTTCAACTGCCGGGGTTGCGCACCGAGCACATCACCATCGGCAAACATCATATCGTTTTGCTGACGGCGCTTTCACCCATCGACGAAAAAAATACGCAACTGCACCAGTTCATGTTCACCACCATGCCGCTCTTGAATCTTCTGCGGCCGCTGCTGGCGCCGTTCGGCAAGGCGTTTATCCGGCAAGATTTAGAGACCGTCAAAAAACAGATGGAAGGACTGCGCGGCGATCATCCGTCGCTGATGCTCTTAGGCGATGCCGACCAGCAGGCGCTCTGGTATTTTAAGCTCAAGAAAGATTATCTGGAGTCGCAAACCACTGCGGCGCCGTTTGAAAACCGCCTGCGCGAAAAAACCCTGCGTTGGCGGAGCTGACATGACCCAGCCTAAACGCACTTCCGATGTTTTGCACTCACTGGTGGAGCATACCGATGGGGACGGCGATATCAGCGTTCAGGAAATTCTCCGGCTGCTGGGCGATCGCGCTTTCGGCCTGGCGATTCTGGTATTTTCGCTGCCCAACTCGTTGCCGATTCCAAGTCCGCCCGGATTTTCCGCCATTACCGGCATTCCCATTCTGCTGATCGCGGTTCAGATCATTATGGGGCGCTCCGTTCCCTGGCTTCCGAAAAAAGTGAGAAAATACAAATTTTCCCGAGTGAAATTCGCTGCTTTCATGCGCAAGGCGTGCGTGCCGGTGCGCAAGATTGAGCGCGTGCTGCATCCGCGGCTGCCGTTCATGCATAGCTGGGTGGCGGAACGCATTGTCGGCGTCATATTTTTGCTGCTGGCGATACTTCTGTCGATGCCGATTCCGTTCGGAAATTTCTTGCCGGGCGTGGCGATGAGCCTGATCGCACTAGGCATGCTGGAGCGCGATGGCGTGTTGATGCTGGTGGGGATGATCGGCGGCGTGCTGGCGATGCTGTTTATTTTTACGGCGCTCGATGTGCTGGCAACGGTGGCGCTACAGGCGTTGCTTAGCGTTTTCTAGGCTTCCGTTCTTCCCATAAAATGCGCAGCATGCCGCGGAAACTGCGCACTTCCTGCTCGCTCCAGGCGCCGTTTGAAAACCGCCTGCGCGAAAAAACCCTGCGCTGGCGGAGTTAGACCGCCGACTAGCCGGTTTGTGCCATTTCTTGCGGGCGTAGCGTCGGCAAGGTGAAGAAGAAGCAGGTGCCTTCGCCCGGCTGGGATTCGAGCCAGATTTTCCCATCGTACTGCTCGACGATTTTTTTGCACAACGCCAGACCTATGCCGGTGCCGGGATATTCATCGCGCCGGTTGAGTCGCTGGAAGATGACGAACACCCGATTCTTATATTCGGGCGCGATGCCGATGCCGTTGTCGCGGACGGAGAATTGCCAGCCGTCGCCTTTGCGTTCGGCGCCGATATGCACGTGCGGCGGCACGTCGCTGCGGCGGAATTTGAGGGCATTGGTCAGCAAATTCTGGAACAGTTGCCGCATACGCGGCGGATGGCAGGTAATGATCGGCAGCGTATCGAACGTTATCCGCGCACCGCTTTCCTGTATGGCCTGTTCCAGATCCGTCAGCACGGTGGCCAGCAGATCCCGGCAATCGATGGTTTCCAGCGGTTCGGTTTCGGTGCCGACGCGAGAATAGGTGAGTATGGAGCCGATCAGCTCCCGCGCACGCGCGGCGCCGTCAACGATATAATGCATGTAATGGCTCGCCTTTTCATCCATGGAGGATGCCATGTGCTGGGCAAGGCGCTCGGTGTAATTGGAGATGACGCGGATCGGTTCTTGCAAATCATGCGAGCAGATGTGGGCGAAGCGCTCAAGCTGCTGGTTGGACTCGGTCAATTCGCTCACCGCCATTTCCAGACGCTCTTCCGCCTGTTTGCGTGCCGTGATGTCGCGCAGGATGCCTGAAAAATGTACGCCATCGTCGAGCGTGAAGCTGCTGACGGAAAGATCGAGCGGGAATACCGATCCGTCCTTGCGACGGCCGGACACCTCGCGTCCCGATGTGCCTATGATTTTTGTCTTGCCGGTGGTGAGGTGGTTGTTCAGGTAGCCGTCATGTTCGCTGTGGTAGGGTTCCGGCATCAGCATCTTGATGTTGCGGCCGGTGACTTCCTCGGCCTTATAGCCGAAAATGCGCTCGCAGGCCGGGTTGAAGCGTTCGATATGCCCACGTGCGTCGATGGTGATAAGCCCGTCGATCGCATGGTCGACGACGGCGCGCAACTGGGCCATACCTTCTTTCTTGGTGAGTTCGTATAGTTTTTCCAGCTCACGGTTGGCTTCGGCTATTTCCTGCGCGCGGGCGTAGATTTCGGCTTCCATCTGTTCAGCATGGATGCGCAGCGATTCATTTTCCTTGAGGTATTCTTTGTCTTTTTGCTTGAGTGTTACGAATTCGGTCACGTCTTCGGCGCGGTGGATGATATAGATCAGTTCCCCGTGTTCATTCAATACGGGAGAATTGACCGGGCTCCAGTAGCGTTCTTCGAAGGCGCCTCCTTCCGATTCCGGTTTGCGTATGTCGTATTTCTGGATGGCCATGGCATCGGTGATTTTGTGAGTCAATACCCGCTGCAACGATGATTTAAGATTACGCTCTCCCGTTGCTTTCGGATCATCCGGATTGTCGGGAAAGATATCGAATAGTTTTCGGCCGAGGATATCTTCGCGTTTGGTCATGGTGGCGCGCAGATAGGCATTGCTGACAGCAATGATTCTGAGGTCGGGTGTCAGCACCAGATAAAGCCCGGGCACCGATTCAAACAGCATCTGGAAATCGTGGGCAGGAAACAGGGCGGGTTTCTTCATGACGGTTTTATCCGGATCATTTGCACTATGCCGTACATAGCACATTACCCGTAATACTAGAATATTTTTTTATATCCGAGATTCATCACGTTTTTTTATTAATTAATTACAGTATATTAACCGGCATTATTCTCATTTTTCAACCGGTGCGTTATTTGCGCCGGGGTTTTCGTCCTTCCCACAGGATGCGCAGCATGCCGCGAAACGTGCGCACTTCCTGCTCGTTCCAGGCGCCGCGCAGCAGCATATTCTTCATGTTCTGCCACATCACCGGCTTCTTGTGCGCCGTGCGGTAATAATTCACCTCATCGAGGCAGCTTTCCAGCTGGTCGAACAAGCCTTGCCAGTCTTTCTTGGTGGCGAGCTTGTCATCCTGAGCGGAGTCGCGTAGCGACGAAGTCGAAGGATCTATTACCTTGCCATGCCGAAGATCCTTCGACTCGCCTCCGGCTCGCTCAGGATGACAAGTAAACCACTCATACAGCACCACCACCGCCGACTGGCCGAGGTTGAGCGATGATTTTTTTGGGTCGGTCGGGATGGTAATCAACGTATCGCACATCACGATTTCCTCGTTCTCAAGCCCGGTGCGCTCCGGCCCGAAGACGAAGGCGTAGCGCGTAGCGTCGGCATCTATCTCCGCCATAGCCACCTCCGGCGTCACCACGCGCTTTTCCATGTCGCGCGGCCGCGCCGTCGTGGCGTAGGCGATTTGTATATCGTGCATCGCCGAAACCAAATCGGGAAATATTCTGGCCGCTTCGACGATGGATTTTCCGTCAGAGGCCATCTCCAATGCTTTTGTATTCGGCCAGCCGTCGCGCGGCGCCACAATTCTGAGTTCCGACAAGCCAAAATTCGCCATCGCCCGGCCTACCGCGCCGATATTTTCGCCCAGCTGCGGGCGAACAAGGATGATGATGGGGAGCTTCATATTTAGGCAAAGTTATGATACATTACGCATGGGTAGCAATAAATAGAAAAGGAAGACTTGGCGTGGGTTTTCTTGATAAATTACTGCGTAGCGGCGACTTGAGCAGAATGAGCGATGCGATTTACAATGATGCGCTACGCGAGTTTGTGCGGCTTCAGCCGGACGTGATTTTACGGATGGTTACAGAATCTTATGAAATGCAGCATCCGAATTCAAACGGTCCCTATCAGCTCTTGGGGCGAATGGCCGTTAAAAAAATATTAGAAAGCCCTGGCGGGGCGGAGATTTTTCATCGCCTCCTGTTATATAGCGAATCTTATTTGGAGAAGGCTAAGAAAAGAATTCAGCCCAATGCATTGTCTCCGGACTTAAGCGCGGCATTGGATGGGGTAATCGCGGCTCTTCCTAAAGAATTCAAGGAATCCAGATTTGAAGATATTCCGGCGTATCCCGGATTAGGCGATCAATATCTCGATATGACTACGGCGGTAATATTCGAAATGCGGAAAGTTGCCGAAGAAATTTTTGCTAAAATTAGAAGTGATTTTAGCCGAGTGCCGTCTGAAGGTTGGTTTCCGTACCGCTGATTATTGTTTCCGCCAATCTGTCGTGCCGTCCGGCCTGTCTTCTAAAAGGATACCTTTATCCAAAAGCTCCTTCCTGATGCGGTCGGCTTCCGGCCAATTTTTGGCTTTTTTGGCGGTGATGCGGGCGTCGATCAGCAATTGAATGTTACTATCGTCACTGCCGCCGTTGCCTTTGAACCACGTCTCCGGCTCTTGTTGCAATAGCCCCAGCATATTCCCCATCGCCAGCAACTCCTGCGGGCTGGCGCCGTGCATCAGGCCGAAGGCTTTGGGGAGGTTCAAGTCGTCGGCGAGGGCGCCAAGAAAGGCATTGGGGATAGCAATTTTTTCTTCCCTAATCCCGAATCCCGAATCCCGAATCCCCATCTGCCGATACCATTTATCCAGCGTCAATTTCGCATCGTGCAGCAGCTTGTCGTTCCAATCGAGCGGCTCGTTATATTTGGCCGAGAGCAGCGCCAAGCGGATGGTTTCGCCTTTGACGCCCTTATCCAATAAATCTTTCACCGTAATGAAATTGCCTAGCGACTTGCTCATCTTCTCGCCGTTGACGGTCAAAAATCCGTTATGCACCCAGGTTTTGGCAAAGTGCGATGCTGAATCGGCGCAGCGCGATTGCGCGATTTCGTTTTCGTGGTGCGGGAACATCAAATCGGCGCCGCCGCCGTGGATGTCGAAATTGTTGCCGAGATAGGTGCTGCTCATGGCGCTGCATTCGATATGCCAGCCGGGGCGGCCTTTTCCCCATGGCGAATCGAAGACGGAAGAGGGATCGTCGCCCGCATCCGCTGGTTTCCACAGCACGAAATCGCCGGGATGCTTCTTGTAGCCTTCGACCTCGACGCGCGCACCCGCCACCAGCTCGTCGAGCTTGCGGCCGGAAAGTTGCCCGTATTCCTTATAACTATCGACCGCGAACAGGACATTGCCCTCAGCCACATAGGCATGCTTATTTTCAATCAGCTTTTCGATGATGCCGATCATCTGCTTGATATGTTCGGTGGCGCGCGGCTCGCGCGAGGGCGAGAGGCAGCCCATCGCCGCCATGTCGCCGTGGAACTGGCGGGTGACTTCGGCGGTCAATTTCTGGATGGGGATGCCCAGCTCCTTGGCGCGGGCGTTGATCTTGTCGTCGACGTCGGTGATGTTTCGCACATAGGTGACGTGCGTGTTGCCGTAGAGGTGGCAGAGCAGGCGGTACAGCACGTCGTACACCACGACGCTGCGCGCGTTGCCGATATGCGGCCGGTCATAGACCGTCGGCCCGCAGACATACATGCGGATTTTTTTCGCGTCGAGAGGAACGAATTCCTCTTTCCTGCGGGTGAGGGTGTTGTGGAGGTGGAGGTTCATGCGGCTTTCAGTCTTTCCATTACTTTATCACGCCCCAATATCGGCAGCAGCTTTTTCATTTCCGGGCCGTCTTCGCGGCCGGTGAGGGCTTTCCTGAGTGGGTGGAACAGGTCTTTTCCTTTGCGTTCCGTCGTCGGTTTGACGGCGGCGATCCAGCTATCCCAGCTCTGCGCATCCCACGGCTCCGGCGGAAGTTTATCGACAATGGAGCGCAGGAATGTGCGCTCGTCATGGTTCAGGTCGGCTTTCACATCACCGTGTAAAATCTCCCACCAGGTTTTGGCTTCGGCGAGTGATTTCAAATTGGTGCGGATGGAAAGCCAGAATGTTTCATCGGCAAACCCAAGTTTTTCTTTCACCGCGGAAAACGGCAGCTGGTGCAGCAGTTTCTCGTTGAGCTTCTCCAGTTCCGCCGCGTCGTAATTGGCGGGCGCGCGGCCCATTTTCTTGAAGTCAAAACTATCGACCAGTTTTTGCATGTCGGCGATTGCTTCGATCGCATCCGACGTGCCAATTTTCGCCAATAGCGAATTCACGGCCATCGGCAAGATTCCGCCTTCGCGCAGGCTGCGGATATCGCTCCCGCCCAGGCGCTTGCTCATCTCGCCGTCTTTGGTTTTTAAGAGCGCCATATGCGCGAAGTCGGGGACTTTGAACGAGAGCGCCTTATATAATTGTATCTGCACGGCGGTGTTCGATACATGGTCTTCGCCGCGGATGACGTGAGTGATGGCCATCTCGCCGTCATCGACTACTGACGCCAGCGTATAGACCGGCACGCCGTCCTCGCGCAGGAGCACCGGGTCGCTCATGTGCGTGGCTTTGAAGTTGGTTGCGCCGCGAATTAAATCGTTCCAGGTAATCTCTTCGTCGTTGAGCAGGAAACGGTAGTGTGGGCGGCGGCCTTCCGATTCGTATTTCTTTTTTTGCTCATCCGTCAGTTTTAGCGATGCCCGATTATAAATCGGCGGCAAGCCGCGCCCGGCCAGCATCTTGCGCTGCACTTCCAGCTCTTCCGGCGTTTCGTAGCAGGCATAGAGCCGCCCGGCGTTGCGTAGATTCTCCGCTGCCATTTTGTAGCGGTCGAAGCGTTTGGATTGGTGTTCGATGCCGTCCCAGCCGATGCCCAGCCACGACAAATCTTCCTTGATCGCCGCCTCGAATTCCGGCTTGCTGCGCTCGGTGTCGGTGTCGTCTATCCGTAAAAGAAAATGCCCGCCCGTCTTGCGCGCGAACAGCCAGTTGACCAGCGCCGTGCGCACGTTGCCGACATGGAGATATCCGGTGGGCGAGGGGGCGAAGCGGACTTTGACCGGCACAGCTATTGCTGCTGTTCGTCTTCAGGTGACATGGCTTCCGGCGGCGGGGTCGGAGCAGCGATCGGTTCCTCATCTTCCGGCGCTACCGGCAGCACGACGCCCGGCAACTGGCAATAGCCGAACGAGGCGGTGTACGGCTCACCTAGCGGCACGTCCTTGATGCTGTCGTCGGTATGCATCAGGTAATAGGCATAAAAGCCGGTCTTGCGCTCGATCTCGATTTTTTCCTTGATGACGCCGCTGGTGGCGGTGTTTTCGAGCACGATGACGTCGTCGCGCCAGATGGCGTGCTTATAAGGGATGGTGTATTTGCCGTTGGTGAGCTTGGCGTTGGGCGTGGCGTTGTCGAAGGTGGCGGTGGCGGTTGTGGGGTCGATGTCGTACTGCACGACATCCATTTTCCGCATAGTGTAGATATGGCGGTCCTTGTCGTCTTTCAGCGCCGAGCCCAAGCGGTAGCAGGCGCTGCCGGTGCATTTGCTTTCGTAGCGCTGGCAATGGGTGGTGAGCTTGTTTTCGGCCATGGCGGGAGAGGCCGCCCATGCGAAAAGGATAAAAAATGCGAACAGTTTATTCATGACAACGCCGCCTGTGCTGCTGCCAGCCGTGCGATGGGTACGCGGTACGGCGAGCAGGAAACATAGTCTAACCCGACTTTTTGGCAAAAGGCAATAGAGGCGGGGTCGCCGCCGTGTTCGCCGCAGATGCCGATTTTGAGATTTTTGCGCGCCTTGCGGCCGCGCTGGGCGGCCATTTCGATCAATTCGCCGACGCCGGATTGGTCGAGCGAGACGAACGGGTCGCACTCGACGATGCCGCGCTGCTTGTAGATTTCGATGAACGACGCCGAGTCGTCTCGGCTGATGCCAAGCGTCGTCTGCGTCAGGTCGTTGGTGCCGAAGCTGAAGAATTCGGCGTGTTCGGCGATGTCGCCCGCCAGCAAACAGGCGCGCGGCAGTTCTATCATCGTGCCGACGAGGTAGGAAATCTTGACGCCGGTTTTCTTCATAACATCGTTTGCGGTTTTATCGATCAGGCTTTTAAGTATCTCCAGTTCTTTCGGCATCATCACCAACGGGATCATGATTTCGGGTATCACCGTCTCTTTTTTATCTTTCATAATGCCGGCAGCGGCTTCGAAAATCGCCTGCGCCTGCATCTCATAGATTTCGGGGTAGGTTAGCCCTAAGCGGCAGCCGCGGTGGCCCAGCATCGGGTTTTGTTCCTTTAGTTCATGCGCGCGATGGCGCACGGCCTCGACGCTGACGCCCGCCGCCTTGGCGATGTGCTGGATGTCCTCTTCCGTGTGCGGCAGGAATTCGTGCAGCGGCGGGTCGAGCAGGCGGATGGTGACCGGCAGTTCCTTCATGATGGTAAAGAGCTCGACGAAATCCCTGCGTTGCATGGGAAGCAGTTTTGCCAGCGCTTTGCGGCGGCCTTCCTCGTCGCGTGCCACGATCATCTCGCGCATGGCATTGATGCGGTCGGTATCGAAGAACATATGTTCGGTGCGGCAGAGGCCGATGCCCTCGGCGCCGAATTTGCGCGCGACGGAGGCATCGAGCGGTGTTTCGGCGTTGGCGCGCACCTTGAGTGTGCGCGTTTCGTCGGCCCAGCCCATCAGCGTTTCGAAATCGGAGGACAAGCTAGGCTGGATGGTAGGCACTTCGCCCAGCATCACTTCGCCTGAACCGCCGTTGATGGTGATGACGTCGCCTTCTTTGACCGTATGCCCCATCACCTGCATGGTTTTTTTGGCGTAGTCGATCCTGAGTTCCCCGGCGCCGGAGACGCAGGGCTTGCCCATGCCGCGCGCAACGACCGCCGCGTGGCTGGTCATGCCGCCGCGCGCCGTCAGGATCCCTTGCGCCGCGTGCATGCCGTGGATGTCTTCCGGCGAGGTTTCGATGCGCACCAATATGACTTTTTCCTTGTGCGAAAGCCCCATGGATTCGGCGTCGTCGGCGGTGAAGACGACTTTGCCGGAAGCAGCGCCTGGCGAGGCGGGCAGCCCCGTTGCCAGCACCGTCTTTTTGGCTTTGGGATCGAGCGTTGGGTGCAGCAATTGGTCGAGGCTCTTGGGGTCGATGCGTTTCAACGCTTCCTGCTTGGTGATGCGTTTTTCGCTCACCATGTCGACGGCGATTTTGACCGCCGCTGCCGCCGTGCGTTTGCCGTTCCGGGTTTGCAGCATCCACAATTTATTATTCTGGATAGTGAATTCGATGTCCTGCATGTCGCGGTAATGCGTTTCGAGCGTATCGAACACCGACGTCAGCTGCTTATAGACGTCCGGCAGGGTTTTTTGCATGTCGGGCAGTGGCTGTGGCGTGCGGATGCCGGCGACCACGTCTTCGCCCTGCGCGTTGATGAGGAATTCGCCGTAATATTTTTTCTCGCCGGTTGAGGGATTGCGCGTGAAGGCGACGCCGGTTGCGCAGTCGTCGCCCATGTTTCCGAATACCATCGACTGTACGGTGACCGCCGTGCCCCAATTTTCCGGGATGTCGTGCAATTCGCGGTATTTGATGGCGCGCGGGCTCATCCAGCTGTCGAACACGGCGGCGATAGCGCCCCAGAGCTGCTCGTGCACGTCGTCGGGGAAGGGGCGTTTTAATTCCTCTTTTACCGCGTCTTTATATTGTCTGACCAAATCTTTTAAGTCCTCGGCGTTGAGGTCGGTGTCGAGCTCGACGTCGCGGTCGAGTTTCTTCTGCGACAGCATTTCCTCGAAATGGTAATGGTCGAAACCGAGCACGACGTCGGAATACATCTGGATGAAGCGGCGGTAGGAATCATAGGCGAAGCGCTCGTTACCGGTTTTTTTGGCGAGTGCTTTGACCGTCGTATCATTGAGGCCGAGATTTAAAACCGTATCCATCATGCCCGGCATCGAGGCGCGGGCGCCGGAGCGCACCGAGACCAAAAGCGGGTTACCGGCGTCGCCGAAAATGCAGCCGACTTTTTTCTCGACCTGCGCTAGTGCATCGCTCACCTGCTCTTTCAGCGCGGCGGCAATTTTCTTGCCGTTCTCGTAATAATAGACGCAGATTTCGGTGGTGATGGTAAATCCGGGGGGGACCGGCAGCCCGAGCGAACACATCTCGGCCAAGTTGGCGCCCTTGCCGCCCAGCAAATCTTTCATGCTGCCTTTGCCTTCGGCGGCGCCGTCGCCGAAGTTATAGACCAGTTTTTCCGCCATCGCCTGTTCTTTTCGCATCAATGGTTGCCCCATATCATGCCGCCTTTTTCTGTTCCTTCGCGTCGCCTTCCAATAGCGCAAAAAGGGCGATGCTGTCCATGCTATTTTTGATGCTGGCCAAGAGCCGCAGCCGGTTTGCGCGCAGCTCCCTGTCCTCACAATTGACCATGGTTTTATCGAAGAACAGATCAACCGGCGCGCGCAGGGCCGCAAGCAGCTTCATGGCGCCGGCGAAATCCTCTTTGGCAAGCATTGCCTTGATTTCCGCCGATTTCTTATCGAGGAGTGCTGCCAGCTCTTTTTCCTCTTTTTCCTTCAACGCGGCAGGTTTTAAGTCGCTGGTGGCGTACGTTGCCTTATCTTTTTTCTCTTCGATTGCCACAATATTCGTGGCGCGCTTGTAACCGGCCAGCAGGTTCTTGCCGTCGTCGGTATCGAGGAAGGCCTGCACCGCCTTGGCGCGGGCGACAATCCGCACCAGATCGTCATCGCCGCCGGCCACCACGGCTTTGATGACGTCGTGGCGTATGCCGGAATCTTTCATCTGGACGATCAGGCGGTCGTGGAAGAAGGCGAGCAGCGATTTGCCGATGGCTTCGACGGCGCCTTCGGGGATATCGGCGCTGGCCGATGCGTTGACGGTCAGGTATTTTCCGACTTTGCCGGGCGCCGCTTCGTGCAGCTTGGCTTCCGTCTGCTTCACCAGCTTGTCGTGCGCCTTGTGCAGCGCGATGTCGCGCATGGGCGCTTCGTCGAGCAGCGGCGCAAGCGGCAGGCGCAGGTTATTTTCCAGGATGATGCGGATGATGCCGAGCGCGGCGCGGCGCAGGGCGAACGGGTCTTTGCTGCCGGTCGGTTTCTCACCGATGGCAAACATCGAAATGAGCGTATCGAGTTTATCGGCGAGCGCGACGCAGACGGAAATGGGAGAAGAGGGCACCGAATCGCCCGGCCCCTGCGGCTTGTAATGATCGCGGATAGCGTCGGCGATGGTGACATCTTCTTTTTGTGCTAACGCATAATACCAGCCCATTATGCCCTGCAATTCGGCGAATTCTCCCACCATGCCGGTGACCAAATCCGCTTTGCACAGGCGCGCCGCCTGCTGCACCGATTTCTTATCGGCTTTGGCGTAATCGGCAAGCTGTAACGCCAGCGTTTCGATGCGCGCCACCTTATCGGCCACCGTGCCGAGCTTGGCGTGGAAGGTGACGTCTTTTAAACCCTTCGCCCATTCGTCCAATTTTTTCTTCCTATCCTGATCCCAGAAGAACCGCGCATCGGAGAAGCGGGCGCGCAACACACGCTCATTGCCTGCCACTATGGCTTTCCCGCCGTCCTTGGCTTCCATATTAGAAACGACGAGGAAGTGCGGCGCGAGTTTCCCGCCTTTGTCGGTGAGTGAAAAATATTTCTGGTGCTTTTTCATTACCGTCGACAGCACTTCCGGCGGCAGGTCCATGAACTTGGCGTCGATTGAACCCATCAGTACCACCGGCCATTCGACGAGGCCGGTGACTTCCTCGAGCAGATGCTCATCGTTTTTCACCGCAAAACCTTTTGCCGCTTTTTCCATCTGCTTCTTTATTTCGTCCATGCGTTTGCCGCGATCGGCAATGACGTAGGCTTTTTGGAGCGCCGATTCATAATCGTCCGCTTTGGAAATGGTAATCGCTTTGGGTGAGAGGAAACGGTGGCCGCAGGTGGTATTTCCGGCTTTGACGCCGGCGAATTCCACCGGCACGATTTTGCCGTCGAAGATGCATAAAATACTATGCAGCGGCCGTACCCAAACGGTATCATTGCTGCCCCAACGCATCGATTTCGGCCACGGGAATTCGGCGAGGATTTTTTCGATGACTTCTTTTAAAACGTCTGCCGTCGGCTTTCCTTTTTGGTAAATCTTGGCGACGTAGATGCCATCGCGCTTTTCCAGTTGATCGAGCTTCATGCCGCTTTTCTTGAGGAAGCCTTCAATCGCCTGAACCGGCGCATCGAGCTTGGGGCCTTTGAGTTCGGTGTTCACATCCGCTTGCGCGGCGGGCAATCCCTCGATGATAACGGCAAGGCGGCGCGGGGTGACAAAGCCTTTGGTAGGCTTTTCAAATTTCGTTTCGAGCGATTTCTGCAAATGCGCCAGCGCATCCGCCTGCATCCTTGCGGGAATCTCTTCGGAAAAAAGTTCTAAAAGCAGGTCAGCCATTTTTGACCACCTGATTTTTTGCATCGAGCGTCAGCACTTTGGGTTTGTAGCTTTTGGCCTCGCGCTCATCCATCAGCGCGTAGGCGATGATGATGACGATGTCGCCCGCCTTGGCCAGGTGCGCCGCGGCGCCGTAGACGCCGATCTTGCCCGATCCCGATTGTTCGGGGATGGCGTACGTCGTGAAGCGTGCGCCGTTGGCGACGGAGACGACATCGATTTGCTGGCCGGGAAGTAGCCCGACTTTTTCCATCAGCCCGCGGTCGATGCCAAGCGAACCTTCATAATGCAAATCCGAATGCGTGACGGTGGCGCGGTGCAGTTTGCTATGCAGCATCTTGAGCATCATGCGGCTTCTTTCTCTACATAAATTTCGCAGCAGCCTTTGGCGAGCGCGCGCACGCGGGCGATGTAGGCGGCGCGTTCGGTGACCGAAATCACGCCGCGCGCATCCAGTAAATTAAAACGGTGCGACGCCTTGATGCACTGGTCGTAGGCGGGGAGGGGCAATTTTTTGGCTAAGAGCGCGTTGCATTCTTTCTCGGCGTCGGTGAACTGGCGCAGCAACTGCTCGGTATCGGCGAATTCCAAATTATAGGCCGAGAATTGTTTTTCGTTTTCTAAAAATACATCGCCATACGTCACGCCCTTGCCGTTGAAGTCGAGGTCGAAGACATTTTCTTTTCCTTGGATGTACATCGCCAATCTTTCAAGCCCGTAAGTAATTTCGCCGGAGACCGGCTTGCACTCGATGCCGCCCACCTGCTGGAAATAGGTGAACTGCGTCACCTCCATGCCGTCGCACCACACTTCCCAGCCGAGGCCCCAAGCGCCGAGCGTCGGCGATTCCCAATCGTCCTCGACAAAACGGATGTCATGCGCGCTCACGTCGATGCCGATTTTTTTGAGGCTCTCCAGATAAATTTCCTGAATATTCTGCGGCGAGGGTTTCAGGATCACCTGATATTGGTAATAATGCTGCAGGCGGTTGGGGTTGTTGCCGTAGCGGCCGTCCTTGGGGCGGCGCGAGGGTTGCACATACGCGGCGTTCCACGGCTTGGGGCCGAGCGCGCGCAGGGCGGTCGCCGGATGAAACGTGCCGGCGCCGACTTCCATATCGTAGGGCTGCAAAATCACGCAGCCTTGCTCCGCCCAGAACTGGTGCAGCGTCAGGATCAGCTGTTGAAACGAAAGCGCCATGCCCTTATATCCTTAAAGAGAGCTTTCTTTCTAGCGTTTTCTGCTGTGAATTCAACGATTTTCATGCAATCAAACCGGTATCAGGCCGCCATTTCATTCAACCCGCTATTCTGGTACAATGGCCGTCTTGCATAACAACCGGCAGACGGGGGGCGTATGGTGAAGAAAAAAGGTGGTGAGGATAAGGGCAAAGGCGCGCCCGCTAATCCCCGGCGCGGAAGCGCGGAGAAAGTGAACAGCGCGTTGAACGCAGTAAGATCGGGGCTTCGATTGAACAAGGAGCAAGAAAGCGATCTTGATGCGTTGTTAGCTCCGTTGATAGAACAGTTTGGCGAAGAGTCCACGAAAAAGATCGTCGATCGGTTCCCGTCGGACGCTGTGCCCTTGCTGGCGGCGCAGGCTGAATCGGACGCAAAAGTAGAGGCCATGAAAAAAGCGATGGATAAGACCGACAAACGAATCTTAAAAGAACTGAAAACATTATGCCATGAGCAAGGAGAAAATGACACATTGCTGGACAACGTATTGCTGCATTTCGTGAGGAGCGGCATCGCCCTCTGGCCGGAGTCGCGGCAAAAACAGGAATGTTTCTTGGATGATGTCAGGAGCATGATCGAAGCGGCGGAAGTGCAAGATAAACCGGCTCCGCGCGCTTCAGAATCGCCGACGCTGCGGCTGACATGGAGCGACGCGGAGACCCGCAGAGGAGGCAACAAGCCTCGCGGCGCCGGTCCCCGGGCTAAATAATCCGCTTACAACCCCCGTCCGCCCTCGCCGCCGGTGCCGGAAAAGCGGTTCCAGCGTTCGCGCGAGGTGCGTTTCTTGTCGGTCAGGCGATTTCGGATGATGGCGACCTTGTCGCCCCAGGCGACGGCGGCGGGGGCCGAGTGCTCCGGCTGGCGCGCTTCGGCTTCGTTCTGGACGCGCTCACCCTCGGCGCGCATCTGCTTAAAAGCCTGAAACATCTCCTGCTGCTTGCGGTTTTTCGCGACCTGCGCCTTCTTGCGGGTTTTTTTATCGTCGTGGTGGGACATTATTTCTTCCCCGCCGTTGCCGCTTTGCGGCGCGCCAGATTGGCTTTGAGCGCCGACGAGAGGCGTTTTTTCTTTTGCGCCTGCGTGTTTTGAGCGGCGGGTTTGGCTTTGGTCATGGTTCGATAATCATCTGTAAAAAACACCTGCCGATTCTACCCTAAACACGGTATTCAGGCCACTTCTATTCGGGGCTTGCTATCCTGTTGTTCCTATGGCAATTTGCCCGCCTCTTGTGCTGCTGTAGCTCAGTGGTAGAGCACGTCATTGGTAATGACGGGGTCGGAGGTCCGATTCCTCTCAGCAGCACCAGCCTTCGCTAAAGCTTCGGCTGGCGAGTAGTTGCGGGGGACAGGGCTCGTCCGCCGAAGCCTTGGCGTAGGCGGAAGGTCCGATTCCTCTCAGCAGCACCATTTACCTAACGTAAATATGATCAGGCTTAAGACCGGCCTGCGATCGTTCCCACATTGTTGCATAGGCGTTTTCCAGATGCCGGGTGAAAAGCGCCGTGTCGAAGAGTGGATGGGCGTTCCGGTGTTGTGCCAACGTGGCGCGCACGCCGGATAGTGTTTGCGGATGGGTGGCAAGTTCCAGCGCCAGCGTTTCATATTCCTGCGGTGATCGCGCAATCAACCCCGGCAGTCCCACCGCGTTCAGCAAGCTCGCCGCCACGCGCGACGCAAAGGTTTCGCCGAGACAGGTCAGCACCGGAAGCCCCGCCCACAGCGCGTCGCTGGCGGTGGTGTGGGCGTTGCAATGGAGCGTATCGAGGAAAAGATCAGCGAGCCGGTGTCGCGCCAGATGTTCTGCTGCGTTCATGCGCGGGGCGAATACCAGCCGCTCGCCTTTGACGCCGCGCGATTCGGCTTCTTTGCGCAGGTTGGCGACGCAGGCCGGATGCCCTTCGAACAGCCAGAGCACGCTTCCTTCCACCGCTGAAAGCAGGCGCATCCAGATGGCAAACACATCCGGGGTGATTTTGTAATGGCTGTTGAAGCAGCAGAACACGAAACCGGTCTCCGGCAATCCCAATTCGCGGCGGTTGAATTTGCTGTCGGAGATGATGCGGGAGGAATCGTTGACCTGATAGCTATGGGGAAGCGTGACGATTTTTTCGCTGTAATAGCGCTGATGATTTTCCGGAATCACGGTGGCGTCGGCGATGATGTAATCGATGTAGCTCGCGCCCATGGTGCCGGGATAGCCGAGGTAGTTCACCTGCACCGGCGCCGGACGCAGCGCGAAAATCCCGGTCCTTGCGTTCTGGGTGAAGCCTTTCAGATCGACGGCGATGTCGATTTCCATGTTCCTTGCCAGCGCCGCTATTTCCGGGTCGGATGTGGCGCTGACGTCGATAAAACGGTCGCAGGCTTTCTCGATGCGATCGCGCATGGCATCGTCTTTGGGCGAGCCGAACGAGAATGCGGTCACCTCGAACCGCGAGCGGTCGTGGCGTTCGAGGAGCCCCGCCATCAGGTAGGCGGTGGCGTGGCTGTGGAAATCCGCCGAGAAATAACCGATGCGGATCTTGTCGTGCGCGTATCTCTCGCCGTTCCATAGCGGTGAGGCGGCGGGCGGGCATGTGTCCCGCACATACATCTCCGCGCATTGTTTCTGCAGCGTTTCGGAGGAAGGGGTCGCCACCATTATGAACGGCGTGGCGGCGCGCCTGCCTGCTTCTATGTTCTGCGCCAGCCGCGCCAGACCTTCGTCCATCCCCTGCCAGTCGGCCAGGTGCATTTTTGCGTATAGCCAGTCCCCCATGGCGTAGGGCGTGTCCGGATTCAGCGCCAACGCCTGCCGGTAGCGGTCGCGCGCTTCGTCGTAGCGGCTCAACCCCAGAAAAAGCGTGCCCATATTGTTATAGGCTTCAGCATGGGCCGGGTTCAGCGCGACGGCTTTGCCGTAACTGGCCAGTGCCTCGTCGTATCGTTTCAGTTCCCACAGCGTGACGCCCATGTTGTTATAGGCTTCGGCATAGGCGGGATTAAGCGCGATGGCTTTGCCGTAACTGGCCAGCGCGTCGTCATAGCGTTTTATTTCCTGCAACGTGGCACCGCGATTGTAATAGGCGTCGGCGTAATCGGGTTTAAGCGCGATGGCTTTATCGTAGCTGGCCAGCGCCTCGTCGTAACGTTTGAAAAATTTCAGGAGATTGGCGCGGTTGTTGAGCATGTCCGGCTGCGACGGCTTGACGTGCAGACACGCATCGATGCACCGCAGCGCTTCTTCGGGATTGCCGCGCTGGATGTTAAGGATTCCTAGCAGTTTCAGGGCGTCGGGGTTGGTGGGGTAGGACAGGAGAACGGCGCGGTACGCGGTTTCCGCCTCATTCAGGTTACCGGCCTGATGCAAGGCGGCCGCCGCGGACAGCGACTGCTCGATATGCTTTTTTTTCTCCATAAAACGCTAACGCGATGATACAGAAGCGCTCCGGCTTGTCCATAGGCAGAAACTTTAATGGGGGGCGGCAGTTGACCCTGCCTAAATAACGCCTACATTCTATTCCATGCATTACGCTTTATTACCCCAGCGCGCGCTGATGTCGCTTTTTGGCGAGGATACGGTTCCGTTTTTGCAAGGGCTAGTCAGTAATGACGTCACCAAGCTGAAAGAGGGTGCGGCGATGTACGCGGCGCTTTTATCGCCGCAGGGAAAGTTCCTGCACGATTTTTTTCTCTATAAGCGTGGCGAAGCCATTCTGCTCGATATCGATAAAGCGCGGCTGCCGGATTTAGTACAACGACTCAAAATGTATAAGCTGCGCTCGAAGGTGGCTATCGAGGTGCTGCCGGAGAGTGAAGGTGTGGTGGCGGTGTGGGGTATTCCCTCTCCCCTGCGGGGGGAGGAACTTTTCGCCGATCCGCGTTTGCCGGAGTTAGGGTGCCGCATCGTCGGCGATAGGGCGAAAATAAAAACTTTCTGCGAAGAAAAGAAATGGCAGGCGGTGGCGTCCGACGCCTACGACCGCATGCGGCTTGAGCTCGGCGTTCCCGACGGCGCGCGCGACATGATTATCGACCGTTCGTTCCTGCTCGAATTCGGATTTGAGGATTTGCACGGCGTTGATTTTAACAAGGGCTGCTATGTCGGGCAGGAGGTGACGGCGCGCAGCAAGTTCCGTGCGCAGCTGCGGAAATCTTTGTATCAGGTGAAATCGGATGGTGCCGAATTGCCGCCGCCCGGAACCAGAGTGACGGCGGGCGGCACCGAAATCGGCGAGCTGCGCTCGCATAGCGGCGATACCGGTTTGGCGATTTTGCGCATCGAGGAAGTGGGCAAGGCTACCGCACCGCTTATGGCGGCAGGCGTTACCATTGCGTCGGCCGCAATCCCAAACTGGATTGCGTCACCGCCGTCTTCGGATTGAAGACGCGCTCGACGAGCGCAATTACCATAAGCGCAATCACGACGCCGCCTAAAATATCCGTCAGGTAATGCCCGCCGTCGACCGGCGTCGAGAATAAAATCACGATGTTAAGCGGCAGCGCGATGATTCGCAGCCACCAGACCGGCCACGCGGCGTAGATCAGCACGATCGAAAGCGCGCTGTGGAATGACGGAAACGTCACCAGCCCTTGCAGCGGGAACGCCAGCACGCTCATCGTGTGGTTGCGCATGGCCATGAGGTCGGCTTCGTGGATGCGTGCCGCCGCCGGGTGGATGTTCTGATAGTGGGTATGGACGTCGATATCGTAATAGACGTAGCCGCCGACGGCGGGGAACAGCGCCGCCAGCACCACCGTCACCAGCGCCGTCAGGATGAAGGCGATCAGGAAACGCTGGTTATGCGCGGTGTGCTTGCACAGGAAAAGCAGCGCCACCAGCACCATGATCTGCGGTCCTGACGAGAAATAGGCGTAGGTGAACAGGTCAGCCAGCCACGGCGTTTTATCGACCCAGGCGACGTAGGATTTCCAGTCGAAACCGAGCGCGAGGTCGAGATTGATTAGCGCTGCATCGGTCAGCGGGAAATTAAGTCGTGACGAGACATAGCTTAAGACGCCGAGGATGGCGGCGGTGGTCAGCCACTGGTTGGCGAGATGGCCCAGGAGGTATAAATTATCGTCGCGGCGCAGGAAGCGGTAAATGAGTGAGATGGCGGCGAACATCGCGTAAATATAGAAGAACCGCATGGCGCGGGTGGCGTCCACGCCCAGACCCTCGGCCGCTACCCACAGCGCCGTGCACGCGGCCAGACCGAAAAGCGCCGCCCAGATCAGGCGGTTGGTAAAAAAACAATCGGCATTTTTCATAAATGTACGGTTCCTATAAGGGACTAATTTACCGGGGTATTGTTAACCGAAGATGAATGACCTATGTTTTTTATGGGAGTTGGAGTAGAATACGAACATGGCCATAAGCATGAATTCCATGACGCAGGATAAGGCCGGCTCGCTGGCGGGCCATCTCCTTATTTCGACGCCGGCGATCCAGGGATCGTTTTTCACCCGCTCGATGGTGTATCTCTGCGCGCATAACGAAGAGGGCGCCATGGGCGTCATCGTCAATTACCCGGTCGAGAATATCCGTTTGACGGAAATATTCGACCAGCTCGGCATCCATGCCGCCACCAAGCCGCGCGACCTGCCGGTGCATTTCGGCGGGCCGGTGGAATCGAACCGCGGCTTCATCGTGCACGAAGCCGAATATCCGGCCGAGGGCTGCCTGATCGCCAAGGACGGCATCGCTGTCACCGCCAGCCTTTCCATCCTGCAAGATCTGGCCGAGGGCAAAGGTCCCAAAAATGGCATGCTGGTATTGGGCTATGCCGGCTGGGCGGCGGGGCAGCTCGAATCGGAAATCGAAACCGGCAGCTGGATCATCGCGCCCGCCAC
Source organism: uncultured Rickettsiales bacterium (assembly GCA_964575095.1). Taxonomy (GTDB): domain Bacteria; phylum Pseudomonadota; class Alphaproteobacteria; order Rickettsiales; family SXRF01; genus CAZNPA01. The sequence continues at coordinate 55,292 of CAZNPA010000005.1, read as the reverse complement.
GCGGCAGCTGGTGTTCGACACCGCCAACGACCTCAAATGGAACGTCGCCATCGCCTCGATGGGGATTGACTTAGGGCACCTCTCCACGGATGTGGGGCACGCTTAGCCACAACATCCTGAGCGGAGGCCGAAGGCCGAAGTCGAAGGATCTTTGCGAGTTGCCAGGTTAAAGTTCCTTCGACTCGCTACGCTCGCTCAGGATAAGAAACTAAATCCGCTCCGGAAAATCGCTGAAGATCCCATCCACGTTCAGGCTTTTTGCCTTGGCGATCTGCGCCGGTGTATTCGCCGTCCACGTCAGGACTTTTAAGCCGCGGCGGTGGGCGTCGTCGACCAGCGCTTTATGGATATGATTGATGTTGGGGTTAATCGACCACGCGCCTGCCTCCTGCGCGATGGCGGCGAGCGTGACCGGAATTCCGGCAATCAGCGCCGAGGTGCGAAGGTCGGGATTGAATTTTTTCGCGGCGGCGATTTGGAAATGATCAAATGCGCACACATAAAGCTGCTCATACGTCCAGCCCATCTGCTCGACGTAATATTTCAAAATGTCGGCGACCGGCGCCGTGGCGGATTCGGCCTTAAGCTCGATGAAAAGGCGGCAGCGCTTGTCGACGAGATCCAGCACATTGCGCAAATTAGGAATTTTTTCGCCGCCTCCCGCATCGAACTGCTGCAATTCCTTCCACGAATAATCGGCGACGGCGCCTTTGCCGTTCGTCGTGCGGTCGAGCGTGTCGTCGTGGATGACCATCGGCTCGCCGTCCTTGCTCATCTGGATGTCGAATTCGAAGCCGTGCACGCCCAGCTCCAGCGCCTTTTTCATCGAGGCGAGCGTGTTTTCGGGAGCATGCCCACAGGCACCGCGATGTCCTATTTTCCACATTATAAATGCTCCCGGCGAGGCCTGCTGACCTCGCCATGGAGCGGCGCGGTACGCCGCGCGCTGACGGCTCGGGCGGCCTGCTGGCCTCCCTTCTTCATGACTTGGCACTCTTTACTAACTTCGCCATTGCCTCGAGCGCCAGCAGATAACTCTGGCTGCCGAAACCGGAAATGCTGCCGGTGGCGGCTTTGCTGATATACGAAATGTGGCGGAATTCCTCGCGCCGCGCCGGGTTGGAAAGATGCACCTCGATCACCGGAATTTTGAGCGTAAGCAGCGCGTCCATGATGGCGATCGAGGTATGGGTATAGGCGCCGGCGTTAATTAAGAGGCCCTTGTATTTTTTCCCGGCCTTCTGGATTCTGGTGACGATGTCGCCCTCGACGTTGGATTGGAAACAATCCAGCTCCAGTTTCAGGGTCTTGGCCATGCCCTTGCATTTGGCCTCGATGTCTTTCAGGGTCTCGCGGCCGTAAATCTGCGGCTCGCGCTCGCCCAATTTGTTCAAGTTCGGGCCGTTGATGAGTAAAATGCGGGGCATAGGTTACAGTTGCAGGTTACAGGTTAGGGCACTAGATTAGCATTTATGCAAATCAAACTCAACGGCAAGCCGCATGTTCTCGATGCGCCGATCACGGTCGCCGCGCTGGCGAACCAGCTTGCGCTCAAGAGCTCGCAGGTGGCCGTCGAGCGCAACTTGGAAATCGTGCCGCGCTCGGCCTACGGCGAGGTGATGCTAAACGACGGCGACGAAATCGAAATCGTGCAGTTTATCGGGGGCGGCTGATGGACGGTTTTAAGGTTGCCGGAAAAACCTACCGCTCGCGGCTCCTCGTCGGCACCGGCAAGTATAAGAACATGGCCGAGACGAAAGCGGTGATCGAAGCCAGCGGCGCCGAGATCGTCACCGTGGCGCTGCGGCGGATTAATCTCGCGGAAAAAGGCGAGGGCAGCCTGCAGGACGCGCTGCCGCCCGCAAAATACACCTATCTTCCCAACAGCGCCGGTTGCTACACGGCGGAAGAGGCGGTGCGTACACTTCGGCTGGCACGCGAGCTGGGCGGCTGGGAATTGGTGAAACTCGAAGTCATCGGCGACAAGAAAACGCTGTATCCCGACGTCGAGGAAACGCTGAAAGCGGCGAAGATTCTGGTGAGCGAAGGATTCCAGGTTATGGCCTATACCAGCGACGATCCGCTGGCGGCAAAAAAATTGGAAGAACTGGGATGCGTTGCGGTGATGCCGCTGGGAGCGCCCATCGGTTCCGGTTTGGGCATACAAAATCCGCTCAATATAAGGCTGATCGTCGAAGCGGCGAAAGTGCCGATTTTAGTCGACGCCGGTGTCGGCACCGCGTCGGATGTGACGATTGCGATGGAATTAGGTTGTGATGGTGTATTGCTCAACACGGCGCTGGCCGCCGCGCAACATCCGCTGATGATGGCGCGCGCGATGAAAGCCGCCGTGGAAGCGGGCAGGCTGGCGTATCTTGCCGGGCGCATGCCGAAGCAAAATTATGCCAGCGCCAGTTCGCCGGAAGAGGGGCTTATCCCCGCACTTGTTGCGGGGTCCGGTGCTTCTACTCAATAATCAATTCATCGTTTTCATAGTATTTATCCTTGAACCAGACCCCGCAATGCGCCTGCTTTACAGGCTTATGCGGGGATTAAAGGGCGCGCCCCTGCGTTTTCGCATGCGACCGGCGTCAACTCCGTCCGCATCCTGGAGAGGTACGTGAGGTTGGTGCCTAAAGCATGGTTATGCTGAAGGCTTCGCATTCTCCCTTACGCCTTTGGGGCTTCGGGAGACCTACGATTCGCCGAACCGCTCCGCCTTGCCGCTGCCGCAGCGAGGACTTCATCATGCATGATGTGAAGTATAGGGAAACATGGAAAAATATGGCCGGGAAGGGGGAAATAATTCGGATGCTATAATATATTGATATATATATATATATATCTGAAATGACCGGTGACAAGAAACTGTTCACTGATCTGGAGAAAGCAAGAAAAGAAATGGCGAGGCTGGAAAACGCTAAGGGCAGCGTTGGCCGTGCGTAGGCGCTATGCTTTTGCCGGTTTTTCCGGTTTTCCGGGTTTTTCGGGTTTGTTTTTGCGCGGGTCGTAGGGCTCCTGCACCGGAATCGGCGTTGGCGGCTTTATGCGGCGCATGAAGAACCTGTCCTTGTAGTAGAAAATTTTCTTGGTGCGAATCGGCGCGAAGGATTCGATGAGGATGATCTGCTCGTCGCGCGGCAGGGTGATGACTTCCTGCGGCAGGAGCAGCGCGCGCTGCACTTCCGAGGTGTTGATCGTGCGCGCGGCGGGGTTCAGGTCGAGGAATTTGGGCTTGTTGTGCGAATATTGCGTCGCGGTTTTATTGCCGATCAATTGTGAGATCATGTTGGCGGTTTCGATGTTGTTGGCGGCGAAGGTGATGCGGTAATAGGAGTTGGAGAGGAAGGCGTTCATGCCCGCTTCCTCGTAGATGCCTTTGAGTTGCTGCGTGTCCTGCACGATCATGAACAGCTTGACGCGGTAGCCGCGGAAATAGGCGATGCCGACCTCGAACTGCGGCATTTCGCCCAGTGACGGAAACTCGTCCATCATCAGCAACACGCCGTACGGCTCGTTTTTCTTGGGGATGTTGCGCGTCAGAAAGTCGGTGGCCTGCTGGTAGAACACTTTCAGGAGCGGCTCGAGGCGCTTCAGGTTGTCGGGCGTGACGCCGCAATAGACGCTGACTTTTTTCTTTTTCAAGACCTGCAGATTGAAATCGGAGCGGGCGGTGGTGGCGTCGATGAGCGGGTTCGCCCACAGCTCCAGGCCGGAGTTGAGCGTGGAGATCACGCCGCTTCGCTCCTTGTCCGCCTTCTGCAAAAAGGCGGCGATGTTCATGTAGGCGACCGGGTGGATGCGCTTGCCGATGGTGTCGAGCACGACGGCAAGGTTATAGACGACGTCGTCCGAGCGCATGGTGCGCACGACTTCGCCGAACGAGCGCACTTTCTCCGGCACGGCGCAAAGATAGAGGATCACGCCCAGCATCAGCGAACGCGCTTCATTCTGCCAGAATTCCTGCTCGGGCAATACCAGGTTGCAGATTTTTTGCACGTCGTCGACCATCTGGCCGGGCTTGGCGCTGATCCAGTCGAGCGGGTTGTAGCAGTGCGAGATGCCGTCGGGGTCGGCAGGGTTCCACAGGAACACTTCCTGGCCGATTTTTTTGCGGTAGCCGCTGGTCAGCTCGTGGTTTTCGATTTTGATGTCGTGGCAGATCACCGATTCCTGCCAGAACAATAGATTGGGAATGACGAAGCCCACACCCTTGCCCGAGCCGGTCGGCGCGAAGAGCAGGATATGCTGGAAGTCGTCGCAGATAAGATAATTGCTGGCGCCGGTGCGCCCGAGCAGCATGCCTTTCTTGGCGCGCAATTTGGCTTTTCTTATCTCGGCTTCGGTCGCCCAGTGCGCGTCGCCGTGAATGCTTTCCTTGAACTTGAACGGGCGGAAATCGAGGAGCGGCGCGCGGCCGAGATAGAGCATCGACAGGGTGAAGCCCATGCCGGCCAGCGGCGGCCCCAGCAGCTTCAGCGTGAATTCGTCCGGCAGCTGGCTGCGGTATTGCAGCCAGTAACGCAGCAGCTCCATATACTGGTTGATTAAATATTCAGGGTCGTAGATGGCGTTGAAATAGGCGTCGCCGTAATTGAGGACAAACGCCAGCGCCAGCCCGACATAGCCCGGCACGACAAGCAGGATGCCGATCACGACGATCAGCACCAGCCGGTTGAACAGCTGGCGGCGGATGTTGGATTGTTTCAGGTTTTCAGCCATAAGAAAATGGGGATGTGGGGATAGGGGGATGTGGGGATATGGGGATTAGATTGTTTCTTACTCCACATCTCCACATCCTCACATCTCCACATCCCTTACGCACTCTCCTTAAAATAAATCTCCGAGACATAGCGCATCCCGCGCGGGCCGCGCTTGAGCTGGATGATAACATTGATGACGTTCTCGACATAGGTTTTTATCTGGTCGTGCGTGATGCCGAGCCCGGCCTGCATCACCATCAACGTCAGCTGCTCCAGCGCCAGGATCGGCGTGTCGGCGTGCAGCGTCGAGATCGATCCGGGGTGGCCGGTGTTGACGGCGCGCATGAAGGTGAAGGCTTCCTTGCCGCGCAGTTCGCCCAGCATCAGCCGGTCGGGGCGCAGGCGCAGGCAGGCCTCGATCAGGTCCTGCATCGAGACCTGAGCGCGTCCCTGGCCGCCGCGCGAGGCGATCAGATGCACGCGGTTCTCGATGTGCGGGATCTGGATTTCGCGCGCGTCCTCGCAGGTGATGATGCGCTCGGTGGCGGGGATGACTTTCATCGCCGCGTTTAAGAACGTCGTCTTGCCGGTCGAGGTGCCGCCGGAGATGATGATGTTTTTTCTGGCCAGAATCGCCTGCTTGATGAAGTCCTTGACGGCGCCGGCATCAAGCATCGCCCGCAGTTTCCGGTCGACCGGATTTTCCTCGCGGGCGACGATGGTGTTCTGGAAGGCGCCGATGGCCTCGTACTGGTCGAGGTCGAGGTTTAAAATAGTTTGCTTCCTTATCGACATGGCGATCGTCGAAGATTCGACGGCGGGCGGGAACACGACCTGAATACGGTAGCCCTCGGGTAGCGTGGCGGATAAGAGCGGCGTTTCCTCGCTGATTTTCTGCTCGGTCGACTGCGCGACAAGGCGGCTCAAGGATTTTAAATGCTCAAGATTGAATTCGGGCACCTTGTGGCGCACCATGTCGCCGCCGATTTCGACCCAGATTTCGCCCGGTGTATTGATTGATATTTCGCTGACGTCCGGCTGCGAGAAATATTTCTTGAGCGGCGCGAGGTAGGTGTCGAGTGCGGTGAGGGTCGCCATGCGCTACTCGATAAACTGCGAACCCGGCGGGAACGTCAGGTCGCGGTTGACGAAAACATTGACCGGCGTGCCTTGATCGACGGTGATCGTCGGCCGCAGGTCGATGATCGAGCTCACCACATCTTTGGCGACGCCGCCGAGGTTGGCCACCGCGCCCGCCGCTGCCGTCGCGCCGGCCGATCCGGTCGAGGTCGTGCCGTTGCTGTTGGTGGTGGTCGTCGTCGGGTCGTCGACCAAACGATCGGCGCCGATGGCGATGCCGATCGAAATGGCGCTGGTCAAGATCGACGTGCTGAAGATCTCGGCGTACTTGTTGTCGACGTCGCCGTTGACGCCAGAGCGTCCCAGCGCATCGACGCCGGGCGAGCCGATCATGATGTCCATGCCATCGGGGCGGATCAGGCGCGTCCAGATGATCATGACGCGTTTCTGTCCGCGCAGGATGCCGGTGTTATAGACGCCGATCAGCCGCGATCCCTTGGGTACCATCACGTCACGGCCGGATTCGGGATAGATGTCGTGGCTGACGATGGCGCGCAGCGTGCCGGGCAGGTCGGTGTTGATCGCCGTCTCAAGAATGGCGCTGATGATTTTGCCCTGAGCAATGGTCATGTTGAGATTGCTCATGCGCGTGGCGGTGACTTTTTCCGCCTGCGTCGATTTCAGGACATTGCTTTCAAATGACAGGTTGGGGTCTCGCGAATCGAGCGATCCCCGGGCCGTGCGCTGGTCCTCGTCTTTTTCGCGCGCGGTATCCAGAATCAGCATGTTGGCGCGCAGGCGCGCCTGTTGCGCTTTGTCCGAGACGCCGACAACTGGCGCTAATGCCCTGACTTCAGGCGCCGGTGGCGGCGCGCCCGGTTTGGGCGGCGGCGGCGGCGCTACGGCCGGGAGTTTTGGCGCTGCCGGTGCCGGAGGAGGTGGCGGCGGAGGCGGAGGCGGCGGAGGCGGTGGTGGCGACAAAGTGCTTGCTGGCGGTTGCGACGGCAGCGGCGGCGGCGACGATACCGGCGGCGTGACGACGACATCCTGCGACGGGGCAATTGGATTGGCGATGACAGGTTCGACTTTGGCGCTTTTCGGTTGGCTGGAGAACAGCGAATAAATGATAAACCCGGCAACGACAATCATGATGACGGCAAACCCGAACACTTTTCCAGATCCGCTGCCGATCGAAGGGCGCTGATCCATCGCCAGTTCCTGCGGGATATCGTCGGTCGATATCTCGATCTCCTCGGTTTCCGGCGGCGGCGTTTCGCCGGCCGGCGGCGATTGCTCCAGCGGCGGCGGGGTAGGGGTTATGTTGTCGTCGTCATCGGCCATGTTATTTACTGCGGGTTCAGCATTTCGTTATAGACGGTGATGGTGCCTTCGCTGTGCTTGATCGCCAGCGTGCCGGCGACGGTATCAATAATCAGCAGATGATCCTGCGCCTGATGCGCTACCGCACGTTCCTGACCGTTCGTATCGACGACGACGGTTTCCGGCAACGGGTTCGGCATCGTCTGGTATTTGATGAAGGTCGATTTTCCGTTATCGAACACCTGCAGCGGTGCCAGCGTGTCCGGGCCGGAATAGGTGTAATTGTAGTTGGGATATTGCGGCGCGGTATCCATCGGGGCCGCAACGGAAGCCGGCGGCGCCATCGCCATCGGCGGCGCAGGCACGGGCGGCGGCATCATGCCGGTATTTTTCGGCCGGGCGCTGGGATAAGAGAATTTGGCGACGTAAATATTGTTCCCTTCCTTATCGTCCGCGGCCAGCGATTTCAGGTCGAACTGGTAGGAATGCTTGTTGGTGAGCACCGTCATGTTGGTGGTGACGCCTTCGTCCATCGGTCGGATAAAGATGCGGTTGCTGGACGGCAGGATCTGCCACAGGCTGCGGTCGCCAATCGAGATGGTCTGGATTTCCTCGTTGGGCGAGAAGACGATGTTGGTCTGGTAGCCGTATTTGGTGGTGATGGTATAAACGTCGGCTTCGTCATAGACCAGAACTTTGATACGGTTGTCGGCGGCGGACGCCATGTCCTCCGCCAGGGCGGCGTACGGCACCAGCCAGAGGAAAGCGGCGATATAGAATAAGCGCTGGTTCATTTTTGCAATACGTCCTCGTCCACCCGGTAATCCGTAACATGAAACCCGAGGGGGTTGATGTAGCGTTCCTCAGGCGTCAAGCTCATTTTAGCATATTCAAATGCCAAGATCACAATTTTATGTTGCTGCGAATATCCGCCGCCGCCGCTTTTTTCTTCGATCAGGATGCGCGCCTGCACCAGCTGCGGATTTAAATAACTGATCGACTTGAACTTGATGGTGCGTATGCCGGTGGAGCCCAGCCGCGCCGTGTTGCTTTGCGGATTGTTGGGATCGGCGGTGGACACAAAGCCGGAATAGACCTTGCTGCTGTCCGACATGAGACGCACGATCTCATAGTTTTTCGCCAGGTCAGTCATGCTGTAGGTTTCGCGCGAGCGGATATACTGCACGATGAAGAAATTATTGACGGCTTCGCTGGCGGTCAGTTCTTTCACCGTCAGCGGATCGACCGTCTGCGTGATGCCGCTCTTCTGATCGACCTGAATCACGAAAGGCTCGACGGTCTTAAGCGGCGTCATGTAGAAAATCACGCCCACCGTTGCCACCGTGCACAGCAGTGACAGCACGGTGATCAACGCCAGCAATTTGCGCTGCACCAGCACGTACTGGTAGCGATCCTTGTACCAGTTCTTGCTGTCTGTGGCTTCTTTCAACGGCGCGTTCATGATCCGATAACCAAATGATTCGTCACCGTCCGCAGGAAACCGGCCGGAAACAATTGCGACCACTATAAGCGGAAATTCATAAACAAAGTATTAACAATACACGGTAACATCTTGTTTGGCAGCAGACTTATTGACGGCCGGTGATTCTGTTCACCATCGCCTTGCGATAGTCGGCAGTGGTATTTGTTCCGTCGCCGCTGACTTTTTCACGGAATGTTTTCACCAGCTCGGTTAATTTCGATTGTTTTTTGCCGCCTTCGCCGCCGCGCGTCATCATCTGACCATAACGGTTGAAGCCGAAGCCGCTGCCGAGCATGGGTACGTATTGCGGGCCGGCCAGCTGCACGGCAAGCGACGGCGCCTGCTGCATCAGCGCCTGGAAGACGTAGGCGACGATGATGAGCACAATTAGATGGTAGATGATGTAAAAAATATACAAGGTGAAATCGATGGGGTCGCCGTTGGCATCGGTTTTGGTCATCAGCAATCCATCGACAGCGATGGAATCGGTCGCCAGCGGATTAAAGGTCGGTTTGCATTTTACGTACGGCATATTGTCGGCGATGTCCTGCATGATGTTGCCGGAGCTGGTATAGCCGGGGTTGCAGCCGGTGTCGGTTTTGCTGGCGCAGAAATCATACGGGCAGACGCCCCAGCTGTCGGCGGACAGGCGCACGGCGCTGCCCGGCGGCAAATCTTTCTGGTAGGCGAAAATGGTGTTGGAAAGATCGTTGAAGAAGCCGACGAAGAAAACGGTGATCATGATCCACATCGAAATGCAGGCGAAGACGACGATAATCTGCAGCACGAAGGAGATCATGTATTTAAGCCAGTTCTCGAACATCTGATAGGTGGCCTGGAACAGCATGAAGCTCAGGAAAATCGGGCTCAGCGCGATCAGGAACGCCATGGCGCTGATGCCGAGCAGGAAGGTGATCACCGCCCGCACCATGACGCTGAAATTCGTCCACAGCCAGTAGGCGGCCAGCCCCAGCACCGGCCACAACGCCGGCACCAGCAGCATCGCCAGGAAAAATCCCAGCACCTTGGAATTGGCGGCGGTCAGCGGTCCGGCGACGGCGGTGCAGATCATGTAATCCAGCTGCAGGAACGTCTGCATGATGCCGGTGACGCTTTGGACTGCTTGCTGGTCGTAGCAGATGGCGTGGGCCGTATCCATGATCGGAACGGTCTGGATGTGTTGCGTCACCCAATACACACCCTCGCCGGCGGCGGCCAGAAAGAATTTAAAGGCGAAGCCGATGCCGATCTGCGAGTTGGTGACGAAGACCCAGACGCCGGCCAGCTTGAAAAACCGGACCATGATGTCCTTGGCGTTCAATTGTGCCGTGCCCATCAGTATTTGCATGCCGAACACGGCGATATAGACCGTGAACACGGCGGCCAGTATGTCGATGAGCGCTACCTGCAGGCCGCAATAGACGCTGTTGAGCACGCGGTTGATGATGCTGACGAAATTGCAGATAATCATGCTGAAGATGTGCTTGACGCCAATGGAATCCTGATAGCAGGCGCTGGTCGGGTTCTCGGTGTCGCCGGGAGCGGTGTCGGCGGTAAACAACGAGGTGTTGGGTGTGGGCGTGCCGTCGCTCTGGCACGTCAGCGTGCCGTCGGCCAGCGCCTGCTGCGGCAGCAGGATCATGCTCCAGGCGACGGTCAGAATCAGCAGTGTTTTACGCAGTATCCTCGTCATGGCGGTAACCCTGCGGCAGGCTGGCGAATTTGCCACCGGCGGCGATCAGCGTTTTAACGTCCCCGGCGAAAATCGCCTTGAGATCGTCCATTCCCTCAAGCTCCGCACGCAGCGCGATGTCCTCGTCGTTTTGCGTCAGCAGGAAATCACCCCTCTGCCGGTCCATCGCCGACAGTAATTTCGCTTCGCCGGTGCGCAGACCCGGCAGCTGTCCGGCATAGTCGACGGAAAGATCGTCGGGGAGATATATTTTCGTCGCCGCGTTCTGCAGGAAGGCGGTAAACGATGGCTTGCCGGCATAGTATTCCGGATTTTCCGTCGCCGCGATCACCATGACGTTATTCTGCTTGAACATCTCGAGCAGGCTTTCCAGCCGCGGCGCGAAGAAGTTATTGTCGAGCAGATCCCATGCTTCCTGCAGCACGATGATGGCGGGCTTGCCGTCCAGGCCGCTGATGATGTGGTGCAGCAGATAGGCGAAGAGCGGCACCACCGCCGCACGATGCGCCCCGCCTGTATCCATGTCGAACGCGTGCAGGGAGTGGCGCAGGTCGAGCGTTTCTTCTTTCGCGTCGAACACCCCGGCAGCGGCGCCTTGGCCTACGAACGGCGCAAACGCCTTGGCCAGTGCGCCGTCGCTGGCAGCAATGAGATCGACCAGCGTTTGCAAATGCCGATCGGCGGCGGGCTTCTGGTACAGGGCGTCGATGGCGGAGAATAGGATTTCGCGGTGATGTTCGCCGACGGCGAAAGGCGGCTCGATCAGCGCCACCAGCCACGCCAGCAGGAATGAGCGGTTGCGCTTGTTATCCCCGAGCGAAAACGGGTTGAGTCTGAACGCATCCTTGCCGCCGCCCTTCTGCGGTGAAAACGGCGACGGGTGATAGTGGCCGCCGATCTTACCAAACCACAGGCGGGCGGACTGGCGACGGTCGAAGACGAACATGCGCCCGCGGTATTTGAGCGACGCCGTCAGCAGGAAATGCAGCAACACACGTCCGGCGTTATCATGGAAGGAATTGAAATCGAGGAATGCCGTGTGCCCGTTATCCTTATGGTGGAAGTTGAAGAAATACGGCGAGCCGACGGTGGTCGGCAGCAGCGTTACCGCGTCGCCCCAATGGTTGCCCGTGTCGGCGCCGCTGGGGAAGAGATTCAGGCGGCAGAAGCCGGCGGCGCGCGCCGTGGCGACGGTATCGCGGCGGCGAATGAAAGAAAAATTGCCCGGCAGTTGCGACCAGAAACATTCCTCGAGTTTGATGTCCTCGCGCACGGTGATCAGCCCCATGTCGGCGAACGCCTGCTGCACCTTGACGACTTCCTCGTCGAGATGCCGGTACTCGTCGGACGTCACCATCACCGTCGTTTGTATCTCGCCGAAATCCGTCGGCTGCCCGTGATCGTTTGCCAGCATGTCCTCAAGCCCGGAGGCGGCAGTGGAATAATCGTCGCCGCTGATCTCGAATAATTCTTTTTGCGCTTTCAGTGATTTCAGCGCTTTCGCCGGCGGTACGAACAGCAGCGACTGGCTGACGATGAATTCCATCGGCGCCTGCATCAGCCGGTCGACGGCGCCCGGCGCCACCTCGCGATATTGTTTGAGTGAGACGACGGCGCCGTAGCGGCGGCGGTTATCCGCCGATTTCGATTCGAGCGCGTTGAAGCCGAAGGTGAGGGCGTGCGAGTTCAGCGCTTTGCCGAGATCCGTTTCGTCGAGCGGAAACGGCTCGTCGTTGAAATTGATCAGCTGGTTCAGAAATTCCGCCGGCTGAGAATACGCCACCGGCGAATCCAGTCCGGCGACGGGACGTTCGACGACGGACAGGCGCTCGGCGCGGTAATGCGCACCGATGTCTTTCAGCATCGTCGCGACCGTCTGATCCAACTCCGCCGCCGCCTGATCGAGATAGCGGTTGCGGTAACTGCGGTTCTTTCCCGGCAGCAATACGTTCTGGAGCATTGCCTTGTCGAACAGCGTGCTCGATTGCCCTTCGATGAGGACGGTCAGGTAGATCTCATTATAGTACTGGTATTTCCAGCGGTGAAGCCGCTGCCATGTCTCATACAGATAGGCCGCCAGCGGGTTGTCGTGGCGGCTGCTGTAATGCACGGCTTTGCGCTTCCTGATCGTATGCAGCCACAGCGCATAGCGGTTGGAGGTCACGGCGCTTTTGATCGCCTTCCTGATATGCTCGCGCACCGTGTACCCGTCGTCGTCGCTTTCGTAATTGAGGCCGGTGGCGTTGCGGTCGATCCGGATGATCTGCATCAGCTCGCCGTTTCGGGTCAGGAGCGTGTGGGCGTCGTAATGGCTGTGATAGGGAATGAATTCGAATAATTCGCGCGCCGCCGCCGCCGGTTCTTCCGGCGCGCTTTCATGGTCGGTCTTTTTCTTCATGAACAGCAGCATGGTTTTTTATATCCGTTTGGCCTTAAGAAAGCGTGAACAGTTCCCCGGTCTTTCGGCAGGAAAATTTATGCCAGGAAGCAGCTGGGGGACTGGGTGATCGTGGTGTAAATCGTATCGGCACCGAATAACGCGCCGATGCCGACGCCGACCAAGATCGCCATGCCCCATGAGACTTTGCCCAGCATGGCGCCGATGCCCAGTATCGCGATCGCCAGTGTCGCCAGCCCGCGGCCGACGTTGCTTTGCAGCATGCTGTACATGGCGCACAGCGTTTCGCCGATCTGGGCCTGCGCCGGAAAGCTGAACGCTATGGCGATTACCAAGGCGGATAAAAAATAAAGCCCGGCGTCTTTGGCCAGGCGGTTTTTGTTATGTATGTGCAGCATAATTTTATCCTTCGGTTGGTTACATGCAGGGGTTGGCCAGGCAGCCGACCGTGTGGGTGAAAGTAAAGGCCAGCGAGGCCGCGCCCAGCATGATGCTGATGCCGACCATGACCGAAATCGCCATGCCCCACGAGACTTTGCCGAGCATGGCGCCGATGGCAAGCGAAGCGATGGCCAGCGTCGCCACGCCGCGGCCGATGTCGCAGGCGATCAACGCCCACACGTCGCATAGCAGGTCGGTGAGCGTTTGCGCCTGCGCCGATGCTGCCGGGAATAGGAAAAAAACGGAAATGCAGAAAACGGCGGTGACGATTTTGCAGGCGGCAGCATTGTTTTTAATAGCGCGCATGTGTCTTCCTGTCCTACTAACAGTGGTTGTAGGTGGAACCCATAATAGTGACGAAGATCGTATCGGCGCCGAATAAACCGGCGATGCCGACGCCGACCAAAACCGCCATGCCCCACGAGACTTTGCCCAGCATGGCGCCGATGCCAAGCGATGCGATCGCCAGTGTCGCCAGCCCGCGGCCGACATTGGTTTGCAATATGCCATAAACGGCGCACAGCGTATCGCCGATAGTGACTTGCGCGTAGGCGGTAGAGCTAAACATGACCGTGATCGCCAGGGCGAATAACAGATAGCTGCCGGCTTCCATGATAAGGCGCCGGTTCTTGTTGTTCGTGTGCAGCATAAATCGTTATCCTTTGGTTGGTTATACTTACACTATATCACAGTATTGTGACAGTTTTTTGACAGTCGGCCAGATTTCCTAGCCCCCTTACCGGGGGAGGAAAGCATTAGACTGTAGAATGGTTAATTATTTATTAACTAAATGCCAGTTGCAAAAGTTTTTCCGGATGTTAGTGGATAGAAGCAACTTTCAAAAACCCTCACCCGCGAGCGCTGCGCGCTCGCTTCCCTCTCCCTTTAAAGGGAGAGGGGTAGGGAGAGGGTTGTTTCATTAAATCTTTTATTCAGGAATTCCCATGACCAGCGAAGTAGAAAAAAGATTAGCCGCCATGAGTGTCACGCTGCCGCAGCCTGCGGCGCCGGTGGCAAGCTATGTGCCGTACGTGGTGAGCGGCAACCTCGTATTCATCTCCGGGCAATTGCCGATGAAAGACGGAAAACTCCAGGATATCGGCAAAGTCGGAAAAGAATTTACCGTCGAACAGGCGCAACAAACCGCGAAACTCTGCGGCATCAATTTGCTGGCGCAGCTCAAGGCCGCTTGCGGCGGAAATCTGGATCGCGTCACGCGCTGCGTCAAGCTCGGCGTGTTCGTGGCCAGCGCGCCCGGCTTCACCGACCAGCCTAAAGTCGCCAACGGCGTCTCCGATTTGATGGTGGCGGCGCTGGGCGATGCCGGAAAACACGCCCGCGCGGCGGTCGGCGTTCCGGAGCTGCCGTTCGGCGTGGCGGTTGAGGTGGACGGGATTTTTGAAATACAATAGTATTGTTCCATGGACAAGAAACCGCAGGAACCTAAAAACGGCTGGTATAAGTGGCTGTCTGCTTTTTTGGCGCCCACCGTTGTCGCCGGATGTTCGGTTGCCAATAAACCGGTGGTTGATACGAAAGATGAATCACCGCCGCCGGCACGTCAGCGCGTTTCGCCGCCTTACGATAAGGATTATATCGAACGCCACCCTTCGCAGTGGCGCAGGAAACTAAAAAATAAGTTCGCTCAGGAGACGGAAAACAAGACCGGCGACGGGCGAGATATTTTTTAAGCGGCCAAAGATCCGGCTACTTCAAACGCCGCTTCGGTCTTGGCTTTGATTTCCTCGACGGTGACGCCCGGCGCGGTTTCGATCAGTTTCAATTTTCCGTCGATGGAAAATGCGCCAAGCTCAGTGATGACCATGTGCACGACTTTCTTGCCGGTTAAGGGCAGGGTACATTTCTTGACCAGCTTGAAGCCGCCGTCCTTGGCGTTGTGATCCATGATGACGACGACGCGCTTGACGCCTGCGACTAAATCCATCGCGCCGCCCATGCCCTTCACCATCTTGCCCGGCACCATCCAGTTGGCGAGGTCGCCGTCGCCGGAAACCTGCAGCGCGCCGAGGATAGCGAGGTCGATGTGCCCGCCGCGTATCATGGCAAACGACGTCGCCGAATCGAAATAGGAACTGTGCGGCAGCTGCGTGATGGTTTGCTTCCCGGCGTTGATCAGGTCGGGATCGATTTCCGATTTAAGCGGGAAGGGGCCCATGCCCAGCATGCCGTTCTCGCTTTGCAGCGTCACATTCACACCTTTGGGGATGTGATTCGCCACCAGCGTCGGAATGCCGATGCCCAGGTTAACGTAAAACCCATCTTTCATCTCCTTCGCCGCCCGGCGGCACATGTCGTCTCTAGACCAAACCATTATGCCTCCCTCGTTGTCGCAAACTCGATGCGTTTCTCGAATTTCGCGCCCTTGAAGATGCGCTGGACGAAGATGCTGGGCGTGTGGATGTCGTTGGCGTCGAGCTCGCCGGGTTTTACCAATTCCTCGACTTCGGCCACTGTGATTTTGCCCGCCATCGCCATCATGGGATTGAAGTTGCGTGCCGTTTTGCGGTAAATTAAATTTCCTTCGGTGTCGCCTTTCCAGGCTTTGATAATCGAGAGGTCGGCTTTGAGCCCCGTTTCCATGACATAATGCTCGCCGCCGAATTCGCGCGTTTCTTTTCCTTCGGCGACGATGGTGCCGTAACCGGTCTTGGTGAAAAAGGCGGGAATCCCCGCGCCGCCGGCGCGGATGCGTTCAGCCAGCGTACCCTGTGGGTTGAATTCCAGTTCGAGCTCGCCGCTTAGATATTGCTGCTCGAAAGTTTTGTTTTCGCCGACATAGGACGAGACCATCTTTTTAATCTGGCGCGTTTTGAGCATGATGCCGAGGCCGAAATCGTCGACGCCGCAATTGTTGGCGATGACGGTCAGGTTTTTGACTCCCGAATCGCGGATGGCGGTGATCGAATGCTCAGGAATGCCGCAGAGGCCAAAGCCGCCGGCCATGATCGTCATGCCGTCGCTCAACAGGCCTTTCAGGGCATCCGGTGCATTTTTGTAGACTTTATTGCTCATTATATGGGTGCCTTAATAAGAGGGTAGAAACGCCTTTATATAGGTGAAACATTAAATTTTCACAAATGTATCTAAAATTAACCACTTATTAACAGGTTGTTTACTATTTGTTGATGTAATTAGACTAAGACAGTGTGACTGAAAAAAACAAAAACTCGCCTTTGGCATTGCAATCACTGAGCGAAAACCGCAATATCGAAGAAGCGTATTTTTAAACCGCAACGAAGTGCCGCCAGCATGAATCTTACGTTGATGGATGTTAAAAAACTGACCGAGGAACCTTCGAACAAGGTTCGCGGCATGTTGGCGACGAAGATTGCCGCCGATTACCAATCCGGGCATTTCAGTGAAAGCGAAGCTTTCATTGCTGCCGATATTTTCCGTATCCTTCTTAAAGACGCCGAAAAAAAAATCCGCCGCACGCTAGCCGAGCATTTGAGCCACTGCCCCGGCGCGCCGCACGACATCATCTGGAAACTGGCGCACGACGAAGCCGACGTTGCCGCCCCGGTATTGCAATACTCGCATGTGCTGACCGAGCAGGATCTGGTTTCCATCATCAAAAGTACGCGCGACGTGCTGAAACTGTGTTCCGTCGCCCGCCGTGAACATGTCACTGAGCCGGTATCCGATACATTGCTCGAGACGCATAACGAAGAAGTCTTAAACGACCTCTTTAATAATAAGAGCGCCAAGCTGTCGGAAAAAGGCCTGATTGATTCCTGGCGCTACGTGTCGTCCAACCGCTCGCTTCTGGAAACCCTGGTCCATCGCGGCGGTCTGCCGCTCACCATCGCCGAAAAAATTTATACCGTCGTCACCGATGAGCTAAAAACCGCCCTCGTGCAACAATACAAGATCAACGTGCCGCTGGCCGCCAAAGCCAGCGCCGACGCCCGCGAATGGGAAATGCTCGGCATCATCCCCGGCGGCGGCAAGATCGACCCCGCCAACGACGCACAGGTGGAAGATCTTATCGACCAGCTTTATTTAAGCGGCCGCCTGACCCACTCCTTGTTGATCCGTTCGCTCTGCGTCGGGTCTTTAAGCGTATTCGAAACCGGCATCGCCCGCCTGGCCGGCGTGCCGCGCGTCAACGCCCGCATCCTGCTTATGGATACCGGCAGCCTGGGCTTCCATGCCATCTATAAAGCCTCGCACATGCCAGAGGGATTCTTCGAAGCCGTGCGGAAGCTGCTGCAGATCAGCCTCGAGGAAACCGAATTCGGCCGCACCAAGCGCTCCGACTTCCGCCGCCGCATCATCGATCGCATCTATATGGAAAATCATCACCGCACGATCGACAACATGGAATATCTGCTCGCCATCATAGGAGGCCGCATTGGCTCGACTGTCCACTGAAGCAGCAACTTCCGCCACCGCGC
This sequence comes from uncultured Rickettsiales bacterium, assembly GCA_964575095.1. Classification (GTDB taxonomy): domain Bacteria; phylum Pseudomonadota; class Alphaproteobacteria; order Rickettsiales; family SXRF01; genus CAZNPA01. The sequence goes on along the minus strand of CAZNPA010000005.1, from coordinate 37,756 downwards.
TGACGCTTTCGGCCGAGGATGTCGACCGCCTGCTGCACGACACCACCTCGGGCACGCGCCTCGACATGACCAAAAAAATCGGCAGCGCTTACGGCGGCAAAACGGCGCAACTTACGCCCAACGAAACCATGATCGCCGAACAGGTTTTCCGCCTGCTGATGCGCGATACCGAAATCACCGTGCGCGCCCAGCTGGCGCAACATCTGAAGGATAGCGGCCGCGTGCCGCATGACATCATCAAATCGCTGGCCGCCGACGTCGACGAAGTGTCGCTGCCCATCCTGGAATTCTCGGACGTGCTGACCGACGACGACCTGATGGAACTGGTCAACGCCACCGATCAGGTATCGAAATACCTTGCCATCTCGCGCCGCCGCGTCGTGCCGGAAGCCGTATCCGAGACGCTGATCGCCAAGGGCAACGAGCAGGTGGCGGCGTCGCTGGTGAATAACGCCGGCGCCAAGATTTCTGAAAAATCCTACGACAAGATCGTCACCACCTATAAGAGCAACGACTCCATCATGAAATCGCTTTCGGTGCGGGCGGCGCTGCCGGTAACGGTGGTCGAAAAAATGATGGGCATGGTGTCGTCGACGGTGGCCGATAGCCTCAAAAAGAAATATAAACTCTCCGCCGACCAGTCGGTGCAGGTGGACAAGGACGTCGAAAAAACCCGCGAGAAAGAAACGTTGAATTTAATCCGCGTCGCTCAGGCCGAAGACGACATCGACAAGCTGATCGCGCATCTGCGCGATTCGGGGCGGTTGACGCCTTCGATTATCCTCTCCGCGCTCTGTCAGGGCGATTTTAATTTCTTCGAAATGGCGCTGGCGAAACTGTCCGGCATCCCGGTTGCCAATGCGAGAAAACTCATCAGCGACAAGGGCGATCTCGGTTTCCGCGCCATCTATAACAAATCAGGTCTGCCAGATGCCATGTTCCCGGCGGTGAAGCTGCTGCTCTCGGTGGTGCGCCAATTGCACAGCGAGGGCGCAAAATCCGGCAACAGCCGCTACGCCAACAGCATTGTCGAGCGCATCCTTGCGCACTCCGAGGACGCGCAGATGGAGAACCTCTCCTACATCATCGCCCTGGTGCGCAAAAGCGCGCAGTGATGCCGTCGCAGCGGTAAGCCGATGACCGATCCCAACACCGATCCCAACACCGATATCGAGAAAGCCAAGCTGGGAGTGCTGGTGACGCTGGCCTATTGCGGCCAATTCGATCAGCCGAATAATTTGTCGCATAGCATGCTACACATCCTGCTGAAAGGCCCAAAATTACACATTCGCAATCTGCAGCAACCGCAGGAACCGGCAGCTTATCACAATATTTTCCGCACAACGCCGAAGATCGTCAATGCTGCGCTCGCCGCGTTAATTGACAGCAGGGATATCGAATTTGAATCTAATAGAAGGTCGTGTTGGTATAGCATTACCGATCAAGGGAAAGCCAAGCTGCAGCAGGCGATAGACGGCAAGCAATGTGAGCTGGTGGAAATCAAAGATCAGTCATCGCGCCTGGCGCCACGGATTACGCGCGACGCTTCTTTCGGTCGCGGCGAGGGAAGGACATGACCCGCAAACCCGAAAATGGGGATGGCGCGCCCACGGCCCCGGCAACGGATAGCATCGCCGCGTTAACGACGCATCTGATGGGAAAAGCCGATCCGTTCGCCCTGCGCGGCATATTAGAGATGCTTCGCGCCTTATCCGTCAACAAGGAGAGATTCGATACCTATGTGCCTTACAAGCCGAAGCTCTACGGCAATTTAAATACGCTGAGCCGTATGTACCCTTTAACTAGCCGGCATATTACCCGGATATATCTTGAGCCATGCCTGATACAGAACGATCCGGCCAATGGTGATAAAATCTACAATAGCTTCCGTCCCTCGGGCGCTAATCACACTGAACGAATGGATCATCTGCGAAATGCGCTGGCGGTGCTTTTAGAATGTCAATGCGTCGCTTTGTTGGACTGGCAGAGTCGGGACAAGCATTATGTCATAACGGATTTAGGGAAAACGGTACTGCGGAAACTTCACACAAGGCCGGAAACAGATCGGGATCCTAAACAGCAACTAAAAAGCGTAATACGCGAATTAAGGTCTCCCTCCTGGGCAGGCACGATAAAGCTGCCGAAGGCGCAAATACCAACAACACTCGCGTTTCCAAACGATCCGATATCGCGCGGCGAGCTCGGTGTTTTGAAGATGTTGGTTGCAGCGGGGGCGACCGATGAAGAACATGCGGTTGCCGCCAGCAAAATCAAACTGACGCTGGATCGCGCCAGCATCCGGCCGCAGCTGATCGGCCTGGAGGCGGAAGAGCCCACCGTCCGCAACCCCTATCACGTTCCCTATGAGCAATTGGGGGCTATCCTGAGGGGGCTGAATGGAAGGCAGGGTTGCGTAGAATCGTGCGTTATCGACCCGCTCACGGGATATGGCGCCAAGCATTATATCACGAAAAACGGCCTTACCCGTTTGGCGGAATTGGAAAAAAAGGCAAAAACAACCGGCGTTGCGATCGGCGATGGTATGGGCATAACGTGATTTCTCCGGCGTATTCTGGCGGCGAAGACTTGCCACAGGCGCATTTTGTATCTATCATTAGCAAATTAACCAAATTGGGCCCCGAATACACGTAGAGTATGACCTACAGCAAAATCGCCGTCGTTGCTGATGATTCGCCGAAAGCGCAGGCGGCGCTCAAGGAAATCAAGAAGCTGCACGATATCTCCGAAATCACGCGCCGGCGCATGAACGCGCAGGTGATCGTCGTTTTGGGTGGTGATGGCTTCATGCTGCAGACGCTGCACCAATACATGAAAATGAAATTGCCGTTTTACGGCATCAACTGCGGCACCGTCGGTTTCCTGATGAACCAGTACGGTTTGCAGAGCTTGCTTAGTCGCATCAACCACGCCCGCGCCGCCACGCTCTATCCGCTGCACATGTATGCGCGGCGCACCAGCGGAAAAATCAGTCAGGCGCTGGCGTTCAATGAAGTGTCGCTGTTCAGGCAGCACCGGCAGGCGGCCAAGATCCGCGTTTCGGTCGATCACGTCGTGCGCCTGCAGGAGCTGATTGCCGATGGCGTGCTGGTATCGACGCCGGCCGGATCAACCGCCTACAACTTTTCTGCCGGCGGTCCCATCATTCCGCTTGGCGCCAACGTGCTGGCGCTGACGCCGTTGGTGCCGTTCCGTCCGCGCCGCTGGCACGGTGCGCTGCTGCCGCACAGCGCCAGCGTCAGCTTTTCCATTCTGGATACCGACAAGCGGCCGGTCAATGCCGTCGCCGATTTCACCGAAATCCAGGACGTGGCCGAAGTCGTGGTCTCCGAACAGCGAAAATCCGGCGTGAACCTGCTCTTCGATCCCGAGCACAATCTGGAAGAGCGGATTATAAAAGAGCAGTTTACCTATTAAACTCCACTAGGCTGGCCGGCTTGCTTGCTTTTACTCAAGCTTCCGGTGCTCACGTACGAAAGTATACGTTCCGCTCCGGTTCTCGCAAAAGCTTCGCATCCGGCTCATCCCAGCGAGTTTAAACCTAGTATTTTGCGGGGTTTTCCCCCTTGCCAACCATTCCCGACTGGATTAAATTTATGGAATCGGCTGGGTATAAGGCCGATTTTTTTACGTAATTGTTTAAGGAGCACGGCAATGGCGACTGGCACAGTGAAATGGTATAACCCGGCGAAACGTTTCGGCTTCATCAAGCCCGACGATAATTCAAGCGACGTGTTCGTGCATGTTTCGGCGCTCGAAGCGGCGGGCATCTCCATGCTTGATGAAGGCCAGCGCGTGCAGTACGAACTGGCGGAAAACAAAGGCAAGATGTCGGCGGTCAACCTGAAGATCGTCAGCTAACCTAGCCAAACGGCAATAAACCACTATATATAAGGCGGCGGGCACTCCCGTCGCCTTTTGTTTTTTTATGGAATTTAAACTCACTTCCGGCTTTACCCTACTACCGCTTTACAGGGCTTGGACCATCATCTGTCGGGAAGAGCAATCCTTGGCGGTAGCCTGGGTTTACCTTGCGCCGCTCCGATGATTTAATGGAATCATCCAGATGGTCGATGGCGAATGCCTTGGGAGGATGTTGCTCAAAATGCTTCTTCAAGGTGGCGTTTAGTTCATCAATATTATTTACGACGACGATGTTTTCCTTAAACGGTTTTGTAATCCTGTCGTCGCCCGCATGCTCGTAATAAGCGATTAAATTGTCCCAGATGCCATTCTGGTTAACCAGTACCATCGGCTTTTTGACCATTTTCCCGCTTTTGTCCTCATACATCACCGCCGGATGTTTTTCATGGAGCAGGTGCATAATCATCATGATTTCTTCAAGCGTGCCGATGCCGCCGGGCAGGGCGACCAGCGCTTCGCTGCTCTTGGCATAAAGCTCGATGCGATGGATCATGTCTTTGCCGAAGGTGAAGCGCGCCATGCCGTCGGGCAGGATTTTGTCCGGGTCTCTTTCCCCGGAAAGAATCTGGGCATAGGTTTTGGTGGCGGTGATGCCGTGAACGTGAGCATCTGCAGCCGACCCTGCGTCGGTAAGAGCGCCCATAACGCTATGCGCTCCGCCGCCATGCACGATGTTCCAGCCATTCTGGCCGCACATGCGGGCTGCTTCTTCGGCGATTTCCTTATGCTTCGGATTTTTAGAGCTGGCCGATCCGAAAAACGCGATAGTGGGGCTATGCTTTGCTTTCGGCGTGCCTTCTTTCGTGTTAATCAGGTCGTCGGCGGCATCCAGTGAATCGATATACGTCTTATGGCTGACCGCTTCCGCGCGCCGGTTGGTTAAATCATTGGTAAGGTGAGATTTGATGTAACCGATGGCATCTTTGGCGGAATGCGTGAAATGCACGTTCTTTTCCAGCAATCCTTCGCGTATCGTGCCTGCCTCTTTTAATCCCTCGATAATGTCTAGAAACGGTTTCCAGTCCTTTTTGCTGCCCAGACATACGATGGGCTTTTTGTTGTTGGGGATTTTCAGGGTAGGATCATAGGTCTGCTGCATGAAGGGGTTATGGACTTCATTTTCGGCAAGGGCTGCACAGAGAGAGAACAGGTCGCAATTAGGCAGGAACAGCATGGCGTCAGCGGCATAGGCTTCGCCGGTGAAGGAAAAGACGGGGGTATGCGCGCCAGCGCTTCTTGACTTATAGGCAAAATCAGGGCTGATTTTCTTTAGCAACTCCTGATTGGACCGTGAAGTATCGCCATATATTTCTATTGTAGGTATCATTATACTCTCCTAGTAAGAATGGGAAAAAGTTTACAACAATTAATTCTTTATGTCCAATAGTTTTACCCTCACTTCCGATTTCACGCCCGCCGGCGACCAGCCGGCCGCCATCGACGCGCTGGTCGAGGGCTACCGCGAGGGTGCGCGCGAGCAGGTGCTGCTCGGCGTCACCGGCAGCGGCAAGACCTTCACCATGGCGCATGTGATTCAAACGCTTCAACGCCCGGCGCTCATCATGGCGCACAACAAGACGCTGGCGGCGCAGCTTTACTCGGAGATGAAATCGGTGTTTCCCAACAATGCCGTCGAATATTTCGTGTCGTATTACGATTACTACCAGCCGGAAGCCTACATTCCCAAGACCGACACCTTCATTGAGAAGGATTCCGCCATCAACGAGCAGATCGACCGCATGCGCCATTCCGCCACGCGCTCGCTGCTGACAAGGCGCGATACCATCGTTGTCGCCTCGGTCAGTTGCATCTACGGCATCGGGTCGGTGGAGACCTATTCGAGCATGGTGCTGGCACTTAAAGCCGGCGAGCGGTTGCCGCAGCGCGAGTTGATTACAAAACTGGTGGCGCTGCAATACGAAAGGAACGACATCGATTTCCACCGCGGCACGTTCCGCGTGCGCGGCGACATCGTGGATTTATTCCCATCGCACTACGAGGATGCCGCCTGGCGCATCACGTTGTTCGGCGACGACATCGAATCAATCGCCGAATTTGATCCGCTGACGGGAGAGCGCAAAGCCAAGCTCAATGAAGTCACCGTTTTCCCCAACAGCCACTATGTCACGCCCCGTCCGACACTCGAAAAAGCGGTGAAGCAGATTAAGGAAGAACTCAAAGATCGGCTTACGACACTGCGCGCCGAGAATAAATTGGTCGAAGCGCAGCGCCTGGAGCAGCGCACGGTATTTGATTTGGAGATGATGGTCGAGACCGGCAACTGCAAGGGCATCGAGAATTATTCGCGGTTCCTCTCCGGCGGAAAGCCAGGCGAGCCGCCGCCGACGCTGTTTCAGTATCTGCCCAAGGATGCGATTTTGTTCGTCGATGAAAGCCACGTCACGGTGCCGCAGGCGGGCGGCATGTATAACGGCGACCGGGCGCGCAAAACCACATTGGTCGAATATGGGTTTCGATTGCCGAGCGCGCTCGACAACCGGCCGCTCAAATTCGAGGAGTGGGACGCCATGCGCCCGCAGACGATCTTTGTTTCGGCAACTCCCGGAAAATGGGAGCTGGAGAGGACGCACGGAGAATTCGTCGAGCAGGTGATCCGCCCGACGGGCTTGATCGACCCGCTGTGCGAAGTGCGGCCCGCCGGAACGCAGGTCGACGATCTGCTGGCCGAATGCCACGCCACCATCAAGAAAAGCTACCGCGTTTTAGTTACGACGCTGACAAAACGCATGGCCGAGGAGCTGACCGATTACATGAGCGAAGCCGGAATAAAAGTGCGCTATTTGCACTCGGATGTGGAGACGCTGGAGCGCATCGAAATCATCCGCGATTTGCGGCTGGGAAAATTCGACGTGCTGATTGGAGTGAATTTATTGCGCGAGGGCTTGGACATCCCTGAATGCGGCTTGATGGCGATCTTAGACGCCGATAAGGAAGGCTTCCTGCGCTCGGCGACGTCACTCATCCAGACGATAGGCCGCGCCGCGCGCAACATCGACAGCAAGGTGATTTTATATGCCGACCGCATGACCGACTCGATGAAGAAAGCCCTCGGCGAAACCGAACGCCGCCGCACGTTGCAGACGGCGTATAACAAGAAGCACAATATCACGCCGACCAGCATCAAGAAACACATCGGCGAAATTATCGAATCGGTCTACGAGCAGGACCATTACACGGTAGACACGCGCCGCCATAAATACGAAGTCAAAGACGACGGCAAGGACAAGGAAAAATATATTTTAAAGCTCCGCGCCAAAATGCTCGAAGCGGCAGGGGATTTGGAGTTTGAGGAAGCGGCTAGGTTGCGGGATGAAATTACAAAACTGGAAGCCGGGAATAAGAAGCGGGCCTAAGCGACTTCCTCAAACACCACCTGTTTGGTTTTCGCATCCACGGACAACTTTAATTCACCGCGCAGGAGTTGTTCGGCGGCGCGGCCGAAAATGTCGTAGCGCCAGCCGTGGAGGGCGGGGGTGTTCGTTTCGCCCAGCGCGATGTTTTCTAAATCATCCTTATCGGCGATCATGCTGGAGCTGACGCCGTGCCGGTCGGCGCTGACCTTGAGCAGCAGCCGCAGTATCTCGACGGCGCCGATGACATTCTGCGGCAAGCGGCGGTGATGTTTGACGTGCGGGAATTCGGACGAGGGAAGGGCGAGTGCCGCTTCGACGCAGGCCAAGATTTCGCCGATCTTGTTTTTGGGCAGGCCGCCGGTGCGGCGCATGGCGTCGATGTCTTCTTCCCGGCGCGGCGCGATGTGGGCGAGTTCGACCAGGACGTCGTCCTTGACAATGCGGCCGCGCGGCACGTCGGCACGCCGCGCTTCGTGCTCGCGCCATTTGGCGAGTTCGCGCAACACAGCGAGGTTCTTGGGTTTCATGTTGCCGAACTTGAGCCGCCGCCATTCCTCGCCGGGATTGGGGTCGTACGTCGCCGGGTCGGACATCCTGATATGCTCTTCGGCGATCCAGGCCGTGCGGCCCGATTTTTCGATCTGGTTTTTCAAGTTTTCGTAAATCGTGCACAGGTGCGTGACGTCCGACAGCGCGTATTTCAACTGCTTTTCCGATAGCGGCCGTACCGACCAGTCGGTAAAGCGCGAGCTTTTATCCAGCTCCTCGCCGACAATTTTATTGACCAGCGTCTCATACGACGCCGATTCACCGTGGCCGCAGACAGCAGCCGCGATCTGCGTGTCGAAGATGGGGACGGGGATGCGCTTTGACATCTGGTAGAAAATCTCGATGTCCTGCCGCGCCGCGTGGAACACCTTGGTGAGCGACGGCTTCTGCATCAGCGCCAGCACCGGCGCGAGGTCAAGCCCCTCGGCCAGCGGGTCGATGATCGCCGCATGTTCCTTGTTGGCAATCTGGATGAGGCACAGGCGCGGCCAGTAGGTACGCTCACGGATGAACTCGGTGTCGACGGTGACGTATTCGCCGCTTTCAACCTGCGTGCAGAACGCGGCCAACTCCGACTGCTTGGTAATCGTATGCATGGGGGATATATAGTGAGGCGGGGCGGCAAACGCCAGAATCTTCTTATCCGGCAGGCAGCGTCACGTTTCCGTGGATTTTCAGCCGTTTATGACGCGATGCCTCGCCGCCCACGATTTCAAACGCGGATTTTGGCATATCCCATTGTTTGGAAAGAAACTTTATTAATTCGGCGTTAGCCTTGCCATCCTCCGGCGGGGCGGCGATTTTGATTTTGAGCGCGCGACCGCCTTTTCCATCCTCGACCCAGCCGATTATCTGGTTTTTCGAGGCTTTGGGGACGATATGAAGAGCGATAATAGTGGTTTTCATTGGCATTTTCCTCGCTATCCTTTATACCATTTTTTCCTTATGCACCAATACAGAACCCATACCTGCAACCAGTTAAATAAATCCCACGTCGGCCAGACCGTAAAACTTTCCGGCTGGGTGCATCGTCGGCGCGACCACGGCAACCTGCTGTTCGTCGATCTGCGCGATCATTATGGGATTACGCAGCTCGTGGTGGCGGAAGGAAATCCGCATCTCGACAAGTTGTCGCATGTGAGCCTGGAGAGCGTGATTACGATTTCCGGCAAGGTCGTCGCGCGTGCGGCGGAGACCATCAACAAGGATTTGCCGACCGGTGAAATCGAAGTTGCGGTCGAAGAATATAAATTAGAATCCGCCGCCGAACCGCTGCCGCTGCAGGTCAATACCGAACGCGAACAGCCGGAAGAAACGCGGCTGAAATATAGATTCCTTGATCTGCGCGCCGAGAAAATCCACAAAAATATCATGCTGCGAGCCGGTGTGATCGCGAGCCTGCGCCGCCGCATGCAGGAGCAGGGCTTCACCGAGTTCCAGACGCCGATTTTGACGGCGTCATCGCCGGAAGGCGCGCGCGATTATCTGGTGCCTTCGCGCATCCATCCCGGAAAATTCTACGCGCTGCCGCAAGCGCCGCAGCAGTTTAAACAATTATTGATGGTGTCGGGCTTCGATAGGTATTTTCAAATCGCGCCGTGTTTCAGGGATGAGGACGGCCGCGCCGACCGCAGCCCCGGCGAGTTCTACCAGCTCGATATGGAGATGAGCTTCGTGACACAGGACGACGTGTTCGCGGCGATTGAACCTGTGCTGCATGGCGTCTTCACCGAGTTTGGAAAGAAACAGGTAACGCCGACGCCGTTCCCGCGCATGACGTATAAGGATGCGATGCTGAAGTATGGAACGGATAAACCGGATTTGAGAAATCCCATTCGCATCGTCGATGTGACGGAAGAATTCAAAGACCCGTCGGTGACATTCAATGCGTTTAAGAAAATCATCGAAGCCGGCGGCGTCGTGCGCGCCATTCCTGCGCCAAAGACGGCGACGCAGCCGCGCAGCTTCTTCGATAAACTGAACGATTGGGCCAAGGAAGAGGGCGCGCCGGGGTTGGGTTACGTGACGTTCGACGACAAGGGCGAGGGCAAAGGCCCTATCGCCAAATTCATTCCGGCGGATATTCAAAAGAAGATTGCCGCCAAGGCAAATATCGGGGCAGGGGATAGCGTATTTTTTGCCTGCGACAAAGAATTACCTGCTGCCAAATTCGCCGGAAAAGTTCGCACGAAACTGGGCGATGAATTGAAATTGTTGGAGCAGGGCGTGTTCAAGTTCTGCTGGGTGGTGGATTTCCCGTATTTCGAATACGACGAGGAGGAAAAGAAAATCATCTTCTCGCACAACCCGTTCTCGATGCCCCAAGGCGGCATGGATTCGCTCAATAGCAAAAACCCGCTCGATATTTTGGCCTATCAATACGATATCGTGTGCAACGGCGTTGAGCTTTCAAGCGGCGCGATTCGCAACCACAAGCCGGAGATCATGTACAAGGCGTTCGAAATCGCCGGTTACGGCCCCGATGTGGTCGATAAACGCTTCGGCGGCATGATCTCGGCATTTAAATTCGGCGCGCCACCGCACGGCGGGCTGGCTCCGGGCGTTGACCGCATCGTTATGCTGCTTGCCGACGAGCCCAACATCCGCGAAGTCATCGCTTTCCCGATGAACCAGAAGGCCGAAGACCTGCTGATGCAGGCGCCCAACGTCGCCGACGAAAAGCAATTGCGTGAGCTTAATTTGCAGCTATCGCCCAAAGCCAAACAACTGCTGGCGGAAGAAGCGGAAAAACAGAAAGGCGAGGTGGCATGAGCATCTTCAGATCCATAGAGCGCAATCTGGAACGCGGGCTTTTCGCCAGCCGGTGGCTGATGGCACCGTTTTATGCGGGACTGGTCGGCGCGCTGCTCGTGCTGCTGTACAGTTTTTTGAATGAGCTGGCCGAGCTGGTTCGTCATGCGCCGGCGCTGGCCGCCAATGACGCCATTCTGGGCGCGCTGGCACTGATCGATCTTTCGCTGGCGGCCAACCTGCTCATCATCGTGATCTTTTCGGGTTACGAGAACTTCGTCTCCCGGATGCATATAGGCAACCACGAGGATCGCCCCGAATGGCTCGGCACGGTCAATTTCTCGACGCTGAAACTAAAGCTGATCGCCTCCATCGTCGCCATCTCCGGCATCCATTTGCTGAAAATATTCATGGAAACCGGCAAATATTCCGATCGGGACATATTGTGGATGGTTGTCATCCACATCGTATTCGTCGTTTCCGGCGTCATGTTGGCGCTGATGGACAAGTTGGCCTATTCTTCCAGAAAATAGCGATGAAACTAGCTCTCATCCAGATTACCAGCGCCGCTGATATGGCGGAAAATGTGCGGCGCGTCGGGGCGCTTGTGGCCAAGGCGGCGGCCAAGGGCGCGCAGCTGGTGGCGACGCCGGAGAATGTATTTTTCATGGGTAATCCTCACCCCAACCCTCTCCCTAAAAGGGAGAGGGAGTTGTTTGCGCAAGCTGCGCATCCCGGCGTCAAGGCGGCGGCGGGGATGGCGAGGAAGCATAAGGTGTGGCTGCTGGTGGGGAGCGTGGCGGTGTTGCCGGACCAGACCTCGCACCACGCAACGAGTGCGGGGCAGGTGCGGGGTAGAACCCACAACCGCTCTCTCCTCTTCAACCCGCAGGGAAAAATCGTGGCGAGCTACGACAAGATTCATTTGTTCGACGTCGAGGTTGGCGATGGGCAGACCTACAAGGAATCGGCGAAGATTATTCCGGGAAATAAAATTGCCGTTGCCAAAACACCGTGGGGAAAATTGGGCATGAGCATCTGCTACGACCTGCGCTTCCCGCAACTATATCGCGCGCTGGCGAAACAGGGCGCGGAGATTCTCGCCGTGCCGTCGGCGTTTACGCAGGTCACCGGCGAGGCGCACTGGCATGTGCTGCTGCGCGCGCGGGCGATTGAGAACGGGTGCTTCGTCATCGCCCCGGCGCAAACGGGGACGCATCCCGGAAAGCGCAAGACTTACGGCCATTCGCTGGTCGTCGATCCGTGGGGAAAGGTGCTTGCCGACGGCGGCACCAAGGAAGGCGTCGTGATAGCGGAGATTGATTTAGGCGAAGTGAAGAAGGCGCGGGGGAGGATTCCGTCGCTTATGCACGACCGGAAGTTTTAGTTCCCGCTGCCATATAATTCACATCCACATTCCGTGCGTTCAGTTCCCATTTCCAGGTCAGTGGATTTAGCACCATCCCGGTCATTTCTTTTATTTCGACGCCGTTTGCGCGCAGTTCGCGCGCCAGTTCGGACGGCTTGATGAATTTTTCCCACTGGTGCGTGCCGCGCGGCACCCAGCGCAATATATATTCGGCGGCGACGATGCCCAGCGCGAAGGATTTGGCGGTGCGATTTAACGTTGAATAAATAATCAAGCCGCCGGGCTTTACCAGCTTGCAGGTGGCGGCGACGAACGCGGGGACGTCGGCGACGTGCTCGATTATTTCGAGGGCGAGGACGATGTCGTAAGCGCCTTGCAGTTCCTCGGCCGCCTGACAGCGGTAATCAATTTCTAGTTGGGATTGCTTTGCGTGTTTTTTGGCGATGTCGATATTTTCTTGGCTGGCGTCGATGCCGGTGACGTGCGCGCCGAGTGTTGCCAGTGGCTCACAGACCAGGCCGCCGCCGCAGCCGATATCTAGAAGTGTAAGAGGATGTGGGGATGTGGAGATGTGGGGATGTGGGGAGGAAGCGGTTTTTCTTTCTTTCTCCATATCTCCACATCTCCACATCCCCACATCCAAATGCTTATTTATCTGCTCTACAATCCACTGCACCCTTAAGCCGTTGATACGATGCAGCGGTGCGAATGGTCCGCGCGCATCCCACCATTCGTGTGAAAGGCGGGAAAATTTCTCTACTTCTTCTTTGTCGACGGTGCTATACATAATGCAGGAGTTATAGCCCATGCTGGCGCGAAAGCTGAAACAAAAATTACTGCCTAAATCCGCGCCGCCACCTGCGACCCCCATGCAGCCGTGGAAAGAACGGCTGGTCGACGCCGCCGATCAGGCCATGCAGCGCTGGTTCCACCTGCCGCAGGGCTGGTACATGCAGCGCGACATCGTCAAAAACAATTATGCGCTTGGCATCAAGAATTTCCGCGCCGGACGCTATCAGGACGCCGCGCTCCGGCTTAAGATCACCACTTGGCTCGACCCCAAGCATGCCGACGCCTGGTATACTTTAGGACGCGCGTTGCTGGCGTTTGGCAAGCGCGCGCAAGGGTTGAAAGCGCTCGAAAAGGCGGCGGCGCTTTCGCATGAGGATGCGGTGACGCTGACGGCCGTTTTCACCGCTGAAAAATCCACGATCTCGATTCATGCCGCCAAAGCGGCGGCGGCTTTGTCGGCGCTGCATCAGGATTCGTTCCCGGCGTTCTGGAAGGAAAAAGACATCGCCGAGATGCTGGCCATCGCCGGAACGGAGGCTTCGATTGCCGGTACGCCGCAATTGGCAATGGGGATGATCATGGGCCGCGCGCTTGGCGACCAGTATGAGATATTGACGATGGCCGTCAGCCCGGAATGGCGGCGGCGCGGTATCGGGCGATTGCTTCTAGGCCACGCTAAAACAGAGGCCAAGAAGAGCGGCGCCAAGACCATGTTCCTCGAAGTCGCCGAGGACAATATCGCTGCCGCCCGCCTCTACGGCCAGGAAGGCTTCACCGAAATCAGCCGCCGCAAGGATTACTACAAAAACGCCGACGGCCTGCCTACGCCGAAGCGAAGCCGCTCCGGCTTCGCGCAGGCAGGCGGATTCACCGACGCCATCGTGATGCGGCTGGAGTTTGCCGCTTAAGTCCGGGCTTTATCTTTGGACGGTTGCGTGGCAGGAGTGAGCGGCGTTTCCACAGTGGGCTGTATTAGCGGGATTTTATCATCGTTTTTCAGTTTTACGTCGCCATAAAGAAATTTCAGTACCGCTTCGTCCAGCGGACGAATGGTTTCGGGGCATCCGTCTCGGCCAGACATCAGCGTATCACAGCGCGTGTATTTGGGATTTGCGCTATCGTTGTTTGGGTGCGAGAATCCAAGCGCATGAAATGTCTCGTGGCGAATAACGCCGGTTTCTAGGGGCAATTCGACAGATCCTACTACTCCTCTGGCCAGCATTATTTCATGCGCGGGTTCTCGAGAAGAGGGGCTCACTTCTATTTCATATCCCGTATCGGCCGGTCGGTAAGGACGGTACTTGAAATAGCTGATATCGGCTTTTTCCCCTGCCTTCGCCGGTTCAAACCGGATATTGGCTATTTTCTCAATTTCATCCAATACGCTGCGAATGTGCGTTCGCTCCGTTTTATCGAACTCCAAAATAGCACCGCCTTCATTCCTGTACTCGTGAGTGGGCGAAGATGCGTCGAACGTGTAGGTGATAATCCGCACATCGTTTTCCATGCGCCCTTTGATCAAATGCCTTCTGCCCTCAGGATTCCACCCGCCTTTTTCCTTAAGAGAAAGATCGGATGTCAGGTCATGGGTGGCTTTTTCCCACGACACATTGTCACGTAATGTTGGATCTTTGTCCTCGGTCATGGGAGTTATTTACCTGCACCGTGCGTGCGGCTGTTTTTGGAAAGTGGCGTAGGTGCGGGTGCGGCGGGCGCGGGAGATTGCTCTTCATCGGTCATGACGATCTCGATTTTGTGCGGTTTGTCGCCGCCGTGGCGGATGGCGGCCGCGACGTCCGCACGCGACGCGTTTGCGACGAACACCGAGGCGACCGGCACGCCGTTGCCGTCCTTGCCCGTCACCAGCGTGCCGCTTTGCCGCTTACCGCCCGCCGGATAGTCCTTATATTCTTTCAGCGCGGCGGTGACGATGGGCGGGTTCAGCTGAACGGCATCCTTGCTGCCGCCCGCATTGAAGTCGGCGATGACGTTGTCGAACCCGCTCTTGCGCCCGATGTCGAACACATCGGCGCCGTTGCCGCCCGCCATCACATCGCCGCCGCCGCGCGGCACGAGATAATCGTTCTGGCCGCCGCCCTGCAGGCGGTTAGGTAGTTCGTTGCCGGTGATGTTCAGGGCGACTTTTGCGTCGGGGGAATTCAGCACGTCCTTGATTTGGGTGCCCTCCGTCAGGCGGATTTTTAGAAAAACGGGAGCCGTGTCCTCGATTTTTCCGTAGTGCTTGGCCAGGCTGCCGTCGACCAGCATTTTTTCAGCAATCGGGGCTTCCTGCATCACGATTGCTTGCAGAACGGGCTCGGGAATGCTCCCGTTGGGCGTGTAATGTCCGGTGATCTCTTTGTCGGCGTCGATGACGAGGTGGCCGGTGTATTCCGCATCGCGTAAATCCAGAGTGACGGGTTTCTGAGCAAAAATAAAGTGAGCCGAAGGAAGGGCGGCGGCATTAATCGTTTTTGGAAGTGCGCTCTCTTTTGGCTTTCCGTAAAGATATTGTAGCGCCGCTACGTCATAAACGCCCAAGCCATAGTTTTTTGGAGGATTGTAGGACATGGCGGTGCTGTCGGCGGTATAGAGAGGATTAAGCCCTGCTTCTCTTGATTGTTCCGGTGTGGCTTTTTTGGCCTCGCCGGGGTGCTGTAAACCCAACGCATGCAGCGTTTCATGGGTGATAGATTTGACATGTAAAGATTGACTTTCTCCCATGACTATTTCCTCCACGAAGAGAATATTGAACTCTTCTGAAGGGTCCCTCCTCCAGCCTGTTTTTTGATAGGCGCCGGTCTCTTTATCAATTATTTTGCCTTTGAAATAAGCGATGTCCGGATATTGGCCGTCCGCCGCCGGCCGGAACCGGATGTTGGCAACTTTCATAATATCAGCCAACACACCGCGCACCGTTGATTGCTCCTTCTCATTCAACGGCTGAACGTCGGTCGCTTCTAGCTTATAATCGTGCACCGGGGCCGGCCGGTCGAAGGAGTAAGTGATAATCTTCACCCCGTCTTCCATCGTGCCGCTAATTGGCAGCGGTGGCGTGCCTACGAGGTCGCGCACCGCCTGCGAAGTGGGGACGCGGTCAACCGATGATAAAATGCGAGTGTTGGCCTGATAAGACCGCGGCGGCACTGGCGTGGCCGGTGGCGATGCGGGAGCAGAGGTGGTCGGTTTCTTGTCGTCTGCCATAAAATTCAGCAATGAACTTGAGTTTCAGCATCATACCACGTCGGAATTAACCATTATGTGACAATTTGGTGAAATTTAACCTATCAGCATTTGACAATCCCTAATTTTTTCAGCATGTTGCCTAGCCCTGTCCACAAATTCTACTATGCTGGCCTGCGAATAGCCGTTTTCTGCGCTTCCGCGCTTCACGTACCTAAACGTACGCTCCAGTGCGGTTCTCGAAAACGGCATTCTCGGCTCAGCCTAGCGAATTTGTGAACCGGGCTGGTTTTGGAAACATTATGTTGATCGTACAAAAATTCGGCGGGACGTCGGTGGGTGGGATTGACCGCATCAGGAACGTCGCCGCGCGCGTCAAAAGAGAGCGCGACGCCGGTAACCAGGTGGCGGTGGTTGTTTCGGCGATGGCGGGCGTTACCAACCAGCTGGTCGACTATGTGGCGCAGCTTTCGCCGCTTCATTCGGCGGAGGCGTGGAGCGAGCACGACCAGGTGGTGTCATCCGGCGAGCAGGTGACGAGCGGGCTTTTGGCGCTGGCGCTGCAGGAGATAGGCGTGCCGGCGCGGTCGTTCAACGGCTGGCAGGCGGTGATTACCGACACCACGCATGGCCGCGCGCGCATCAGCAACATCAACGTCAAGGAACTGCAGGACGCGCTGAAAAAAGGGCAGGTGGTGGTGATGGCCGGATTCCAGGGCGTATCGCCGGAAGGCCGCATCACGACGCTGGGGCGCGGCGGCTCGGACACCTCGGCGGTGGCGCTGGCGGCGGCGCTTCATGCCGACCGCTGCGACATCTATACGGACGTGGACGGCGTCTATACGTCCGACCCGCGCGTCGTTACCGGTGCGCAGAAGCTGGACAGAATCGCCTACGAGGAAATGCTCGAGATGGCGTCGCAAGGCGCCAAGGTATTGCAGACCCGCTCGGTCGAGATGGCCATGCGGCATAATGTGGTGGTACAGGTGTTGTCGAGCTTTTCCGACGCGCCGGGTACGTTATTAGTCAAAGAGGAGGATATCGTGGAACAGAAAAAAGTCACCGGCATCGCGTTTAGCAGGGACGAGGCGCGCATCACGCTGACGAAAATCTCGAACATTCCCGGCATGTCGGCGGCGCTCTTCGGGCCGCTTGCCGAGGCCGACATCAATGTCGACATGATCGTACAGAACGTGACCGAGGACGGCAAGGACACCGACATCACCTTCACCGTGCCGAAGGCGGATCTGGAGCGCGCCCTGGCGGCGGTCGAGAAATCGCGCACGACGCTCAAATACAATACCATCCACACCGACAAGAACGTCGCCAAAGTCTCGATCATCGGCGTCGGCATGCGCTCGCACGCCGGTATTGCGCAGACGATGTTTAAGGCGCTTGCCGACAAGAACATCAATATCTCCGTCATCTCGACTTCGGAAATTAAAGTGAGCGTGCTGATCGGCGAGGAATATACCGAACTGGCGGTGCGCACGCTGCACACGGCGTTTGGTTTGGATAAGGAAGCGGCTTAGTTTGGACATCGTCGATTACATACGCCGCCGGCAGGAAAAACTGAGCATCCCCGATCAGCCGGTGACGCCGCCGCACGAACCGGAGATGCTCTTGATCGGCTGCGTTGACGCGCGGCTCGACATCATCGACGATATCGGCATCCCCAAAGGCAAGGCGCTCGTCATGCGCAACATCGCCGCACTGGTGGCAGGTGCGCATGAAGAATCCGAGGCGCGGCCGATCGAGGCGGCGACGCTGGAATTCGCCGTCGATGTGATGAAAGTGAAACATATCGCCGTTATGGGGCATACCGATTGCGGCGGCATCCGCGCGCAGCTCGAAGAAATCGACGTGCCCAGCATTAAACGCTACCTTGATCCGTTGGAAACCGTGCACCGGCAGGTGCAGGAGCGCGGCGGTGATAAAACCAAGCAGGCGCGCGAGATGGAACAGGCGGCGGTGCGACTGAGCTTGAAAAATCTCCGTACCTATGCTTCGGTCAAGGAAGCGGAACGCGCCGGAAGGCTAACGCTGCACGGCTGGGTGATTGACACCGCGACGCAACAATTGCATGTACTCGATGAAAAGAGCGGCACATTCGCGTTGATGGCGGAAAAGGAAAAAGCATGACTAATCTCGCGACTCTCTGGAAACGCGGCACCGACCTCTTGGGCTGCCCATACGCCATCATGGGCGGGGCGATGAGCTGGGTTTCCGAGCGCCATCTGGTGGCAGCACTTAGCAATGCCGGCGCATTCGGCGTCATCGCCTGCAGCTCGATGACACCGGAGTTACTTGAAAAAGAAATCATCGAGACACGCAAACTCACCAGCAAACCCTTCGGCGTCAACCTCATCATCATGCATCCGCAAATGGACGCGTTGATAGAAGTCTGCAAGAAACAAAATGTGTCGCACGTCGTGCTGGCGGGCGGCATTCCCAGGGACGTCTGGGTGAAAGCAATCAAAGCCTACGGCGCCAAGGTTCTGGGTTTCGCGCCGTCGGCGGGCATCGCCCGCAAGCTGGTCAAGATGGGGTGTGACGGCATCGTCATCGAGGGGATGGAAGCCGGTGGCCATATCGGCCCGGTCTCGACTTCCGTATTGGCGCAGGAAATTTTACCCGCCATCCGCGAAGTGCCGGTGTTCGTAGCGGGCGGCATCGGCCGCGGCGAGGCGATTGCCGCCTATCTCGAAATGGGCGCAAGCGGCGTGCAGCTGGGAACGAAATTCGTTTGCGCCACCGAATCTATTGCCCACGATAATTTCAAGCAGGCATTCATCCGCGCGAGCGCGCGCGATGCGACGCCCTCGGTGCAGATCGATCCCGATTTTCCGGTGATTCCCGTGCGCGCCATCGAGAATAAGGCGACTGACGAATTCACCCGCACGCAGCACGAAGTCATCGCGCAATTCAGAAGCGGTGCGCTCGATAAAAAAGAAGCGCAGCTCAAGATCGAGCATTTCTGGGCGGGAGCGCTCCGGCGCGCCGTCATCGACGGCGATATCGAGCGCGGCTCGCTTATGGCCGGGCAATCGGTCGGCATGGTTAGCCAAATCCAGCCGGTCAAAGACATTATCGCCGAACTGGTCGGTCAGGCCGAGGCACATTTATCATAAAAACTATGACCGGTGATTATTTGGAAATCGGCGGAATTTTACGCAGCGCACGCGAGGAGTTCCGCTTAAGCACGCATGATGTATCCGAGGCGTTGCACATTCGCGCCATCTATCTCGAGGCAATCGAAGACGGGCAATTCGAAAGGCTGCCTGGCGCCGCTTATGCGCGCGGCTATCTGCGTGCCTATGCCTCCTACCTGCAGCTCGATCCCAACGAGATCCTGCGTCGGTTCGAACAAATCGAAGAGAAGCTCAAACGCGGCTTCTACCTGCCGAAAGTGATGCGCCATGAGAAAAAACCCAGCAGCTCCATGGTCTGGGGCGGGCTGGCGGCGGCGCTCATCCTTTACGCGCTGTGGTCGTGGCTGGCGCATCCCAGGCATGCAGAGGTTTCGGTCGTCGATGCGCCGAGCACACCCGTATCGGTTCGGCACGAGAGTTTCGGCATGCCTAACAATGCCGCTTGCTTTCGCAAACGGGACGTATTATACCCGCCCTGTCATAAGACAGGGGCGCAGGTTAGCCTGCAGCCCGTACGGCGCCAGCTGACCACGATAATGGATCTGGGCGTACCCAAGAAAAACAAGATTAGTGAATGAGCGTGACGCTTTCTGGACGACGCAGTGCATACCAAACGAACATCGGGCCTATCGCCGTAGGCGGCGGCGCGCCCGTGGCCGTGCAGTCGATGACCAATACCGATACGGCCAATATTGCCGCCACAGTCGCGCAGGTGAAGGCGCTTGCCGCGGCCGGCTCGGAACTGGTGCGGATCACCGTCAATAACGAGGCGGCGGCCAAAGCCGTTCCCACTATAGCCGAGCAATGCGACGTCCCGCTCATTGGCGATTTCCATTATAACGGCCACACGCTGCTCAACGATTTTCCGGAGATGGCCAAGGCGCTGGCCAAATACCGCATCAATCCCGGCAATGTCGGGTTTGGCGAGAAACAGGATAAGCAATTCGCGATGATGATTGAAACCGCTTTGAAATATCAGAAACCGGTGCGCATCGGCGCCAACTGGGGCAGCCTCGATCAACGCGCGCTGGCGCATGCCATGGATGAAAACGCCAAGCGCAAAGAGCCGAAAAATGCTGATGAAGTAACGCGCGAGGCATTGGTGAAATCGGCGCTCGACAGTGCGGCATTTGCAGAAAAACTGGGCATGAAGCCGCAGGATATTATTCTTTCGTGCAAAGTCAGCCGCGTGCAGGATTTGATCGCCGTCTATCGTGATCTGGCAGCCAAGTGCGACTACGCGCTGCATCTGGGATTGACCGAAGCCGGAATGGGAAGCAAAGGCATCGTGGCCTCAAGCGCGGCGTTGGCGGTTCTGTTGCAGGAGGGCATCGGCGACACCATCCGCATTTCGCTGACGCCGGAACCGAACGGCGACCGCACGCAGGAAGTGCGCGTGGCGCAGGAATTATTGCAATCGCTGGGACTTCGTTCGTTTACGCCGGCAGTCACCGCCTGTCCCGGCTGCGGCCGCACGACCTCGACGACGTTCCAGGAGTTGGCGGACAAAATACAGAATTATCTGCGCGCGCAAATGCCGGTGTGGAAAGAACACTATGCCGGTGTAGAAAATATGAATGTTGCCGTCATGGGCTGCATCGTCAACGGCCCCGGCGAGAGCAAACATGCGGATATTGGAATTTCGTTGCCGGGTACCGGAGAACAGCCAGCCGCACCGGTCTTCATCGACGGCAAAAAAGCAATGACGCTGCGCGGCGAACGCATCGCTGAGGAATTCCAGTCGATTGTGGAGAATTATGTGAAAGAGAAATACGGGCGGGAGGCACAAAAACATGTCGCCTAAACTCCAACCGGTGCGCGGTACGCACGATATATTGCCGGAAGAATTTGAAAAATTTCACGCCGTGGTGACGCGCGCGCGCGAACTTGCCACGCTTTACGGGTTCAAGGAAATGGCAACGCCGATTTTTGAATCAACCGAGGTCTTTTCGCGCTCGATGGGAGAGACTTCCGATGTGGTAGCTAAGGAAATGTTCACGTTCCAGACCAAGGGCGAAGAAAGCGTGACGCTCCGGCCGGAATTCACGGCGGGCATCGTGCGCGCATTTTTATCCAACGGAATGCAGCAGCACCTGCCGCTGAAATTGTTCTCCACCGGCCCAGTCTTCCGTTACGAACGCCCGCAAAAAGGCCGCCAACGACAGTTCCATCAGGTGAATTTCGAGTGGCTAGGAGACGATAGCCCGGAAGCGGATGTGGAAATCATTGCGCTGGCGGCCCATTTGATTCACCACATATGCGGCAGAGAACCCACCTTGTTGATTAACACGCTTGGGGATGTGGAGAGCCGGGAGAAATATCGTCATGCACTGGTTTCATATCTCACGCCGCTTGCAGATAGGCTTTCGGAAGACAGCAAACGCCGCCTGGAGAAAAACCCACTCAGAATTCTTGATTCCAAAGACGCCGGTGATAGGGAAATTATAGCGAATGCCCCCAAGATGGGGGATTACCTTAATGCTGCGTCTAAAGAACATTTTAAGAAGGTGCGCGAAGGTTTAGAAGAAATGACAAAAGAAGTGTTATTCGTTCAGGAAATCAAAACCGAGCCGTCGCTGGTACGCGGGTTGGATTATTATACAGGCACAGTGTTTGAATTTATATCTTCCAACGGAGATTTAGGTGCGCAGAACACGGTGCTCGCTGGCGGCCGTTATGACGGGCTGGCGGAGCAGATGGGCGGCAACCCGACTCCGGCTATCGGCTTTGCGGCTGGCGTGGAGCGGTTGCTGTTGCTTGAAAAGGATGAGTTGGGTAGTGGTACGCCGGACGTAAAAATTATCCTGATGCCGATGGAAGATGTTCCGCCCGAATTTGTGCACATGCTGGCACAGGTGATCCGTAACCGAATCATGTTTACCGTGTACAAGAAAAGATTGATGGGATTAGGGCGGCAATATTCAGTGGAGACGCTGTGGAACGGGAAATTGAGAAAGCGTTTGGAGAAAGCCGCCAAGATGAAAGCAACGCATGCATTTATCCTGGGCAAAGATGAACTGACCCAAGGCAAAGCAGCGCTTAAAGATATGAAAACCGGCGTGCAAACAGAAGTTTCGATCGATCTAGAAAAAATGCAGGCATGGGCGGAGTCACTTATTAAATGAGCTTCGAGCAAAAATTGGGTACGCTGGTGAAGCGCCACGGCGAGTTGCGCGAGAAGCTGTCCGGGCAGTTGAGCGGAAGCGACATCGCTAAATATTCCAAGGAATATTCCGACCTGACGCCGCTGGTGGAAACCATCGAGACCTATCTGCAGGCCAAGAAATCGCTCGCGGAGGCGGAAGAATTGCTGGCCGACCCGGCCTGCGACGCCGAGATGAAAAAGATGGCCGAGGAAGAAAAATACACGCTGTTGCGCCTGCTGCCGGACTTGACCAAGCAGATGGAAGTGGCGCTCTTGCCCAAAGACGCCGCCGACGAGAAGAACGCGATCATGGAAATCCGCGCCGGCACCGGCGGCGACGAGGCGGCGCTGTTCGCCGCCGATTTATTCCGTATGTACCAGCGGTATGCCGCGCGCATGGGCTGGAAATTCGAGACGCTTTCGGTGTCGGAGTCGGGCGTCGGCGGCTTCAAGGACGCCTCGGTGGAAATCACCGGCCAGGGCGTGTTCGCGCGGCTCAAGTTCGAGTCCGGCGTGCACCGCGTGCAGCGCGTGCCCAAGACCGAAGGCAGCGGCCGCATCCACACCTCGGCGGCGACGGTGGCCGTGCTGCCGGAAGCGGAAGAGGTGGACATCAAGATCGAGGACAAGGATTTGCGCATCGACGTCTTCCGCTCCAGCGGCCCCGGCGGCCAGTCGGTCAACACCACCGATTCGGCGGTGCGCATCGTGCACATCCCGACCGGCGTCATGGTGCAGCAGCAGGACGAAAAATCGCAGCATAAGAATAAAGCCAAGGCGCTTAAAATATTGCGCGCGCGGCTTTACGAGATGGAGCGCGAGAAGCTGGCGCAGGCACGCGCCGCGGCGCGCAAGGAGCAGGTGGGAAGCGGCGACCGCAGCGAGCGCATCCGCACTTACAATTTCCCGCAGAGTCGCGTCACCGACCACCGCATCGGCCTGACCTCCCACAATCTCGACATGGTCTTGGACGGCGACCTCAACCAATTCATCGACGCGCTGATCACCGATGACCAGACGCGGCAACTCTCATCACTCAACTAGGAGAACGACATTGAAATCACTCGCCCTATCCCTCGAAATGCTGTCCGCCAAGGAAGCCTTGCGCGAATCGGTAAAAACACTGCAGGCGGCGCATATCGAATCGGCGTCGCTCGACGCGCGGCTGCTGCTTGAGCATGCGACCGGCTTTTCCCGCGAGCAGCTTTTGTTCAAGATGGACGAGCTGCTGACGCCGCCGCAGGCGGAAACATACCGCGCGCTGGTGGCCAGGCGCGCCAACCGCCAGCCGATGGCGCAGATCATCGGCAGGCGCGAATTCTTCGGCCTGACCTTCAAGGTGACGCCTTCCGTGCTCGACCCGCGCCCCGATTCGGAGACGTTGATCGAGGCGGTGCTTCGGCGCTTGAAAGATAAACAGGCGCCGCTCAGCATTCTTGATCTCGGCACCGGCAGCGGCTGCTTGCTGCTGGCGCTGCTTTATGAATTCCAGAACGCCACCGGCACCGGCGTCGACATCAGCGAAGATGCGCTCAAAGTCGCGCGCGAGAATGCGTTGCATCTTGGCTTGCAGTCGCGGGCGAAATTCCTCACGTCGCACTGGTGCATGCAGGTGGAAGACACGTTCGACATCATCATTTCCAATCCGCCCTATATCCCCACCGGCGATATTCTCGACCTCCAGCCGGAAGTCTCCGACCACGAGCCGAAGCTGGCATTGGACGGCGGCGCCGACGGGCTTTCCTGCTACCGCGCCATCGTCGCCTCGCTGGCCAACCATCTGGCCGAAGGCGGCCTGGCGGTGATCGAGCTTGGCTTCGGCCAGCAGCTGGCGGTGGAAACGCTGGTGCAAGAAAACGGCCTGCATGTTGCAGGCATCGCGCACGACCTGCAAGGCATCGCGCGCGCTATACTCATCACCCACAAGAATAACTAAGGAGAATGACCATGAGAAAAAGACCCATGCAAGGCGGCGGCGGATACGGCGGCGGCCACAAGAAGCGCTACGGCGGCCACGGTGGCGGCTCCGGCGGCGGCCATCACAGTCAGGGCAGTTACAACCGCGGCGCGCGGCGCAACTGGCCGCAGACGCGCGAGAAATACCTCGCGCAGGCGCGCGACGCCATGTCCGCCGGCGACCGCGTGCTGGCGGAGAACTACCTGCAGCACGCCGACCATTGCTGGCGCATGATGATGGAAGAAGGCAGCCACCGCCCGCGCGTGCAAGGCGCTCCCGGCCAGCCCGCCGCCGAAAACGGCGCACCGCCGCAAGAGGAACCCATGCCCGAAAACACCAATGCCCTGCCGTCGTTCATTACGACGCCCTACGGCCAGCCGCAGCAACAGCAGCAGCAATCTGTCGATCCGGCGACCATCCAAAATTGGGAAGAAAGAGACGCATAATCAGTAGATTATAAATTGTCACCTAATCTTCATATTTTTTAAAAAAAGCGGTGATAGACTATTCCCAAGACCGTCATTGTTTTGGGGGATGTTATGCCGGACGAAAAAGACACGCTGCGTTCCCAAGGGACGCTTTCGGATGCGGAATTTCGTGCCAAACGGATTGAGAAGGCAAATGCGGATCTGCGATCCGCGCATTCGACGCCGCGCATCAAGCCGGTATTCGATGAGAACGGTACACGCGTCCATTCCGCTGTCGGGCCGGTGACCGCCGAGACGTTCAAAACCATGCCGGCATATGCCGAGCTTAACGACAAGCCGGCAGTAGATAAGCTCTTGCAGGAGTTGGGCGGGCAAGGCCGCGCGATGCTGGTGCTCGACCAGGCCGGCAAGCCCGACCATGCGTATTTCGGCGAGATGGCGGCGCTTAATCCGGACAACAGCAGCAGACTAGAATGGAAAATCGACGGCTACGATGCGTCCGAGCCGACCGTGCTCCTCACTCGTCAACTTAACTTCCGTGGCAAAGACAGCGGCAAGATAGAGGACGGCCCGAGCACCTCCGTTTTCCTGCAAGAACGCCTGGAAAATAAAGAATTCGGCTACGTGCTTTCCGGCAGGGCGGCCGCACAACTGATCAAAGACGTGAGCTCCCAGCTCAACACGCAGGAGCCGGGAGTGACGGAAGTCCGCGACGATAAAGGCATCACGCATACCGTGCGCGATCCGGTGGAGTTCGTGCAATTCCGCGAGAGCGATCTTTATAAAAACCTGCCGCCGAAGGTGAAAGAGCAGCTTGATCAGCGCGGCGCGGGTGGACTCAATCCTCACGTCGTGGTCGTGCTGGACGCGCAAAAACAACCTGAGCGCATCTATACCGGACGTCACTATTATCAGTGGGAGCCGAAGGAACCGAATTATAATAAAGACGGCATTACGTTGACGGAAACGATCAACTGCAAACCGGCCAGCGCACACGCCGCCTGTTTCGAGCAATGCGATCCGATCCGCCTGCCCACAGGACGTTTCTCCGACAAGGAAGCCGCCGAGCTGGTCAAAAAGAGCAAGCTGCTGGCGCAGGCGCCGGAGGTATTGCCTCCGGGTTTGGAACGCGCGCAGGCGCAGGCGGCGGATAAAAATTATCTGGGCAAGCCGAAGCCCGATGCTGAAACAGTGCAAGTAGCGACCTCGATTCCCGGCCCTCTGGGTGGCGTTCGGCAGGTATAACCGGTATGTCTTTCGACGATCCCACCGAAGATGACGCGCCGCTCAAGAAAACAGAACTGGAAGAGGCGCTGCGCCGGATGCACGAGGCGCATTCCACGCTGCGTAGCACCGAGATAGTGAATAAAGATGGCGTTGTGCATCGGGTGTACGATGCCATCACCTACGAAGGCCTGCGCGATCCTAAAAACGCCGAAGTTTATGATAAGCTTGTCAAGGCCGGTCTGGCCGGACTGATAGACAATGCCCACGCCGAAACCCAGGCCAAAAACCTGGACAGCCGGTTTTCCATCACCACCGACGCAGAGGGGAACATCCTGGAGGTGCAGAAGGGATACGCCAGAGGCTTTTTCGGAAATCTCGGCCACAGGCCTACCGATGACGACACCAGCTACCCCGCCGTCATTTTTCACGGCAAGTGGAAGGCGGGCGAATCCTCGGCGCAGTGGAACCTGGACGATAATTCCCTCATCTTCTGGAAATCGCGCAGTGACAATTTTACCTTCAACGAGGAAGACGCCGCCAGTTTCGTCCCGAACATGCCGTCGGACGCCGTTTCCCTGCCGGTGCCGGGCAGTCCGCCGATCGTCGGTCTGCCGGTGCAGGGCGAGAACGGAGAAATGGCGCAGCTCGTCAGTCGGCCGATCATGGGCGACTTTGACGCATTCAATGGTTATGCCACTCTCTCCGATGCCGCGAAAGCATCGTTTGGCAAGCGGTTGGCGGAAATAGGCGACCAGAGCAACGGCGCCGTGGCGGTATATGACGCGCAGGGGAAGCTGGCGAATCTTTTAGTAGGCAAGCTTACCCGCTGGGGCGACATACAAATGGAAGAGGTTGTTGACATAGCCACCGGGAAAATAACGAAGTTGGATGAGCCGGTGATTTATAACGGCAGGTCGGCGCAGGAGGCGAAAGATATTACCGAGGCGGCGCGGGCGGCGCACACTTCGCGCACGCCGTACCTGGCGGGCGAAGCGGGGGCTGACCGCCTCATCGGCCCGATTCCGCTGGCCAACTTTCGGGGCCATGAATCGTATCATGAGACCTATCGGGCGTTGCCGGAAAATGTCAGAAAATGGTTGGAGATGCCCATCGAGGAAGCTAAAAGGCGAGGAAAAACCAACGCGGTGCTGATGACGCTCGATACCGAGAACCGCTTCGACAAAGTATTCCTGGGCACGACGGCGGGATCGCTGCTGACGGTGACGCACCGCTTCGATTGCACCACCGGCTGCCGCTTTGCTTCAAAAACTCCGCTGGCCACGGCGGCGCTGGATCCACAAACGGAAGGCCTGCTGGCTCCCGAAGAGCAGGCGAAGCTGTTTTCCGCCCTGCAGCCACAGATGATCGCGGTCAAAGACGGATATGTCGTCGAGCCGATGACCAAGCGCCAGTTCAGGGAGCTCTGCGCCGCGCCGGGGCAGTCTGCGCCGAAGGCAATTGCCGATTTTATCGACAAACGCGATGACCATATACGCATTGTTGCCTTGCTTAACGAAAACAAACAACCTGTTCGTTTGTTTCTGGGCAAGGCGGATAAGGAAGATAACGTGGATATTTTCACTACTGTCGATTGCCGCCCCGAAAGAACAAAATGGCAGAATTTTTCGTTAGACATCATTCCGCACGGGCGCCTTTCCTCCAAAACCGCCACCAAGCTGGCCGAGAAAAGCAAGCTGCTGGCGCTGGCGCCGGAATACAAAGATCCGATGGCGGTAGCGCTAGCCAAGGCGGGTGACCCCGATTATCAGCCGAAAGGCATGACCACATCGATCCCGCTAACGGTAAAGGATAAGGCCGGCGAGATAAAAATCGGCTAGTTCCAGTTAGTTAATAAACTTCATCCAATCTTCATATTTCGGCAATAAAACGCTGATAAAATGTCCCCATGTGTTTTTCATAGGAGACAAGGCCATGCTATTTCCGCCGAAACCCAAAAAGCCGAAACTGACGAAAGAGCAGATGGAGGACGCGCTCTATGAAATCCATTCGGTGAGTGACACCGTCTTGCCCATTGTAAATACCGTTTCCGCAAATAGCGGGATGACTGTTTTAGGATCCATGAGTCCTCCGTTGACGATTGCGGCGTATGACGGGAGGGCGGCGGCCCCACTTTCCCTGCCGCCGGAGGTTAAGGACATGATGACGGAGAAATTCGGCAAGCGGGCGCGGCTGCTGGTGGCGTCCAAGAAAGATAAACAAGTATATTATGGCGAGGTGGTCATCGGTGCTCCACAATCGCCGCCCAGCCTGAAAATTTACGGCCGCATCACGGAAGAGGGAATCGATACTAACGACCAGCACCCCGCCGTCAGCGCTGTGCTTAAGGCCACGGCGCCGTGGACGGATGAAAATGGCCAGGAATATTCCATTCCGTCTAAGCTGCTTCAATCCAATACGACAAACAATGCTCTGCCGCTGTTTCAAAATCTCAATGAATATTTTAACAATCAGCCGGTGACCCATCAGATCACCAGCCATAACAAGCAGCTGTTCGTCACCGATCCGTTGACCAAAGAGCAGTTTCAGAAGCGCAAGGAATACCTTGCCCTCGAGAAAACGCTTCCCGGTCTTAAGGCCACGCTCGATGCAAAGCTCGAGAAAGCTGGCGCCAACACTCGCATCGCCGTGCTTCTCGATGAGAAAAAGGCCTTTAAGCGCATTTTCGTCGGCGAGGAGAAATTCGAGGAAGAGCACGTAAAAGTAATGGGCGATGATAAAATCAAAAGAAATTATCGGGTGGATTTTACGGAAACCCTCAAATGCAATAACAATAAAAACGGGTTTATTCCTTGCAAGCAAGGCGCCGCATTGACCGACTCCAAAGGGCGATTTATCTCGGCCAAGCAGCTGATCGATTCCTTGCCTGAGAAGTTATTGACGCAGGCGGAGGAAATCCTGCCTGATGCGATGCGCGACGCGCTGGCGCAATTTACCGGCGGCCACCGCCCCGGCGATATGGCGCTCACGGTTCCGGGCCAGAAGGCGACCGGCGGCGAGATAAAGCGGGGCTGAAAGTATGTATCAGCTGAGTGATGAAGCCATCCAAGAAATCACTCTATGGAGAAACGACCTCAGTCAACGCATCGATTACTATAAGAAAGAAGCGCCTCAGCTTTTCGGTTACCCGGAATTTTCCACACAGGTAAAGCCTTTTGAAGATCATGTCGTGCTGATGGATCGCATACTCGCCGCGCCGCAGCAGGCCAGTCAGCAGGATATTGCTAAGTTGCTTAATCTCCAACCATTATTGGAGGCCGGTTCCACTATTACGTTGACCGCGACGATACGTTTTGGCGAAATGGCTGTGTCGCCGGAAAAATACGGCTTCAAAGATAGCGAAGCATTAGAAGAGAAATTTCATGAAGCCAAATATTGGTTTGGCGTGCTTGCTAAAAGTAATGCCGGTGGACATGCCATAGATGTGGCTAATGCAATGCATCTCCCTTCCTTAGCTAAAGAAATAGGAGCCAATGTGATGGCTCATATTTACTCTAACCAAAAATCTTCGGGAATTACTCCCTAATCCCCAGCAGGCACGATTCGCCCGTGCGGCATTCTTTGACGAGATGCGCGGTCAGCGTGCCGAACCAGGCGGTGGTTTCCATCGCCAGCGGAATCAGGC
Source organism: uncultured Rickettsiales bacterium (assembly GCA_964575095.1). Classification (GTDB taxonomy): domain Bacteria; phylum Pseudomonadota; class Alphaproteobacteria; order Rickettsiales; family SXRF01; genus CAZNPA01. Next base: position 8,244 of record CAZNPA010000005.1, on the reverse strand, counting down.
GTTCGTCCCTGCTGAAATAGATGTATAGCGGCGGCTCATGAAGATCCTGCTTGGCCAGTTCCGATTTGGTGTATCCGGCCAGTAATTTACGCGTCAGCGACACCGACACCACCGCGATTTTCTTGTCATTGCGGCGGATCATGCGCGGCGTTTCCTTAATCTCAAAATTGGCCTCGGTCAGCCGCCGCCCGTCGAATACCGTGAAAGTGAATTCCCTGCGATTGTCTTTGAGTGCCGCGATTAATGCCATGCGCATATTGACGAGGAAACTTAAAGGATCGCTGGCATGCTCCTTCTGCTCCATGGGCACGCGCGGGCGTTTGTCGTAATTTTCCGGCGGAATCAGTTCTTCGCCGGCCAGCTTGCCGTTTTTATAGGTCAGCTTGACATACTTGGCTTTCTTGCGCGTGCTGTAATGCGTTTCGTATTCGATATCGGAGTAGGAAAAATCCTTGCCGCTGGCATAAACGGTGGTGTGGCTTTTGTGCTCGACGAATAATTTAAGCAGACCGGTCGACATCAGGTCGCACGTGCCGGAATAATGACCGGCATTCTGGTTGGCTTCCAGCCCCATCCTGCCCAGCGGGATGCCACCCAGCCCGAATTCATAGACGCCCTTGAAATCGATGGGGATCTGCTGCTCGGCCAGAGCAGGAGCAGCCGCCAGCGCGGTTAAGAGGAGGGTATTGAAAAAAAGACGTTTCATACTCATATATAGTAATCATGAACTTTGAAAAATACACCGATAAATCGAAGGCAGTCGTGGAGGCGTCGCAGGCATTGGCTTTGCGCAGCAACCACCAGCGGTTTACGCCGGAACATGTGCTGGCGGCGATGCTCGACGACCGCGACCGCATGGCTGAAAAACTGGTCCGTGCCGCCGGCGGCAACCCGGATCAGGTGGCGGAACGCGTCGAGGCGGCCTTAAAAGCCATGCCCAAGGTCGAAGGCTCGGGCGCGCAACTTTACATTGCGCCGGAAACAGCGCGGTTTTTTGACAGCGCCGAGCAGTTGGCGACCAAAGCCAAGGACGAGTATGTCACCGTCGAGCGGCTGCTGCAGGCATTGGCGATGGGTGGCACAACGGGAAATATTTTAGTCGAAGCCGGTGTCACGCCGCAGAAATTGAACGCCGCCATCAACGATGTGCGCAAAGGCCGCACGGCGCAGTCGGCCAGCGCCGAAGACCAGTTCGAGGCGCTCAAGAAATACACCAAAGATTTTACCGAATTGGCCAAGGCCGGAAAATTGGATCCGGTCATCGGCCGCGACGAAGAGATCCGCCGCACGATGCAGGTGCTGTCGCGCCGCACGAAAAATAATCCGGTCTTAATCGGCGAGCCGGGCGTCGGCAAAACGGCGATTGTCGAAGGCTTGGCGCAGCGCATCATCGCCGGCGACGTGCCGGAGGCAATTAAAAACAAGAAGCTGTTGTCGCTGGATCTGGGCGCGCTGGTGGCTGGTGCGAAATTCCGCGGCGAATTCGAGGAGCGTTTGAAGTCGGTGCTGTCGGAGCTTTCCGCTTCCGAAGGCGACGTGATTTTATTTATCGATGAGTTGCATAATCTGGTGGGAGCGGGCAGGGCCGAAGGCTCGATGGATGCCTCTAATCTCCTGAAACCGGCGCTGGCACGCGGCGAGCTGCATTGCGTCGGCGCTACGACACTCGACGAATATCGGAAACATATTGAAAAAGACGCGGCGCTGGCGCGGCGTTTCCAGTCGGTATTCGTCTCCGAGCCGACGGTCGAGGATACGATTTCGATTTTGCGTGGGCTTAAAGAAAAATACGAACTGCACCACGGAATACGCATCACCGACGCCGCCATTGTGGCGGCGGCCACGCTCTCGCACCGCTACATCACCGACCGGTTTCTGCCGGATAAGGCGATCGATCTCATTGATGAATCGGCGGCGCGGCTCAGGATGGAAGTCGATTCCAAGCCGGAAGAGATCGACGAGCTAGACCGCAAAATCATCCAGCTTAAAATCGAGCGCGAGGCGCTGAAAAAAGAATCCGATGCCGCGTCGAAAGACCGCCTGAAAAAATTGGAGAAGGAACTTTCCGAACTCGAAAAAGAAAGCGCCGATCTTACGTCGCGCTGGCAGACGGAAAAATCGCAGCTGACGTCGGTGCAAAAACTTAAAGAGAAAATTGAGGAAATGCAGCGTGAGCGCGACATCGCCCAGCGCGAGGGCGACCTCACCCGAGCCGGCGAAATCGTGTACAGCATTTTGCCTAAATTGCAGGAGCAATTGAAAGCCGCCGAAAAAGCAACCGCCGGTGCTGTGATGAAAGAAGCGGTCACCGATCAGGACATCGCGTCGGTGGTGGCGCGGTGGACGGGCATTCCGGTTGAGAAAATGCTCGAAGGCGAGCGCGAAAAACTGCTCAAGATGGAAGATAATTTGCGCCAGCGCGTCGTTGGACAAGATGAGGGCTTAAAGGCCGTCGCCGATGCCGTGCGCCGCTCGCGCGCCGGGCTTTCCGATCCGGCGCGGCCGATGGGTTCGTTTTTATTTTTGGGCCCGACGGGAGTCGGCAAAACTGAACTGTGCAAAGCCATTGCCGAATTTTTGTTCGACGACGACACGGCGCTTCTGCGTATGGACATGTCGGAATATATGGAAAAACATTCGGTGGCGCGGTTGATCGGCGCGCCGCCCGGCTATGTCGGCTACGAAGAGGGCGGCTCAATCACCGAGGCGGTGCGCCGCAGACCGTATCAGGTGATATTGTTCGACGAGATCGAGAAAGCGCATCCTGACGTGTTCAATATTTTGTTGCAGGTCTTGGATGACGGCCGCTTGACCGACGGGCAGGGGCGCACGGTGGATTTTAGAAATACATTGATTGTGATGACCTCTAACTTAGGTTCGGAATTTTTGGCTGAGGTGAAGGAAAAAACCATTCCGGCGCGCGTACGCGAACAGGTGATGCAGGTGGTGCGCGGCACGTTCCGCCCGGAATTTTTAAACCGGCTCGATGAGATTGTGCTTTTCAACCGTTTGCAGGCGGAGCACATGCACGCCATCGTCGATATACAGATCGCACAGTTGGTAAAACGCCTGGCCGACCGTCATATTACCTTGAAGCTCGATGAAAAAGCGCGCGACTGGCTGGCCAAGGAAGGCTACGACCCGGCCTATGGGGCACGGCCCTTGAAGCGCGTGATCCAGAAAGAAGTGCAGGATAGGCTCGCCAATAAATTACTGGCAGGCGACATCAAAGACGGATCGAAAGTCAAAGTCACCGCCTGGGAGGGCGGGCTTTCGGTTGGATAATACCAAACCGTCATCCCGGCGAAAGCCGGGATCCAGACTTCTGCGCGCGCCATAGACATGGCGCTGCTGGATACCGGCCTGCGCCGGTATGACGAGCTATTATCGGCCGGCTGACGGGCTGGCTTGCGCCATGGCCGCGAGGTCAGCGGCGGTTTGGGCTTGGGGCGCGGCCAGCTGCGATTCGATGAATTCGACGTTCTTGCGGAATGACGCCAGTTCTTTTCCGCCCAATACGTTTCCGGTTTTGAATTTGACCTTCGACGGGTTGACCTGGTCGTTGCCCACCAGCACCTCGTAATGCAGGTGCGGGCCGGTGGCCATGCCGGACATGCCGACATAGGCCACGATCTGCCCCTGGCGCACTTTGCTGCCCACCGAAACGCCCTTGGCGAAGCGGCTGATATGCGCGTAGGCGGTGGCGTAGGCGTTGCTGTGGCGCACGCGCAGGTATTTGCCGTAGCCACCTTTTTGTCCCAGGAAATCCACCTTGCCGTCGCCGGCGGCGTAGATCGGCGTGCCGGTCGGCGCGCCGAAATCGACGCCGCGGTGCATTTTGCTGTAACCTAAAATCGGGTGGTTGCGCATGCCGAAGCCGGAAGTAATCTTGGCGCCGTTGATGGGTGTTCTGAGCAATGCTTTCCTTACGCTCTCGCCTTTTGCATTATAATAATCGGCGTTGCCGGACTTGTCGGCGTAGCGGTAGATTTTCAATTTGCGCTCGCCCAAATCGAGATCGGCGAAGACGACGTTGCCGTAGCCGGCGACGATGCCGTCCTTGGTTTCCATACGCTCATAAAGGGCGGTGATCTTATCGCCGCGCTGGATGTCGCGCTGGAAGTCGACGTCGTAACTGAAGCCGCCGATCATGTCGGCCAAAAGCGCCGGCGGCATGCCTTGCGCCACCGCGGTTTCATAGAGGCTGCTGTCGATCTTGCCGCTGACGCGCAGCAGTTTGCGCTCGACCGGCACCTGCAGTTTCTTGATATCGAAATCGTTCTTGGCGTTGCGTGTGATTTCGAGCGACGCTGTGGCCGAGGTCGGTAGCAGCACGCTTCTGATTACCGGCTTGCTGCCATCGACGTTGCTCTTGTCTATTTCCACCGTCACGTTCTGGCCGATGTCGAGGCGCTTGACGTTAAACGCCTTGCCGATGGCTTTGACCATGTTATGCGCGTCTTCGGTGGATACGCCGGCATCGGTCAGTAAATTAATCAGCGTATCGCCGTTTTCGATTTTTAGAATCAGTGTCAGCGGGTAGAGCGAATCGCTGTCGGCGTCGATGACGTTAGGCGTGCCTTCCTTATTGATAAGTTCCAGCAGGGCGATCTCTTCCGGCGTCGGCTGATGCGGTCCGATGGCTTGCTCTTGCTGAAAACGAAACGAGGGCAGGTGGATGCCGGAGGAAAAGCCAATCGTCAGGCCGACGCCCGCCAGCAAACCAAGGAAAAACCACGAGAGGCGCAGCTTGTTCGTGCGCGCCACCGGCAGCGACCGCGATTTTATCTTAAGCGGGTAGAATGGGAATGGTACTTGCATTATTTATCGATAACTCCGTCACTTGTCATTTCCGCCACGATTTAAATTCCTGACGGGAATCTTATGCTTCGCAGCCTAAGATCCCCGCTTAAAGCGGGGATGACAATAATTCATGTAGCGTTAGGCGATTTCTTAACGTCTGCCAATCTAAAAAACCGTGCCGCGTATTTTTTTGCTGTGGCGCGCCAATTTTAGCTTGACGCAAGGGGTCTGCAACATTAGATTACGCGCCTCCGCTGAATGGAGGGAGATACTACTTCGATGTAACCGATTGAAAAATCAGTTAATCTTGGCAAGTCCCCCATCCTCGGTACTAAATTAATTGCTTGTTCAGCGGCGTGCTGTTGCCCGATATCCGGTGGTAGCTCTCCTGAAACAGAATATATAGAAGGAATACCAGATGCCGACCATCAATCAGTTGGTTCGTAAAGGCCGTCGCGTCCTCCCTAAGCGCCGCAAAGCCGCGCACTTGGAGCAATGCCCGCAGAAGCGCGGCGTGTGCACGCAGGTCAAGACCGTGACGCCGAAGAAGCCGAACTCGGCGCTTCGTAAAGTCGCGCGCGTTCGTCTTACCAACGGCTACGAAGTATTCGGCTACATCCCCGGCGAAGGCCACAATCTGCAGGAACATAGCGTCGTGCTGATCCGCGGCGGCCGCGTCAAAGACTTACCCGGCGTGCGCTACCACATCATTCGCGGCACGCTCGACACGCAAGGCGTCAAGAACCGCAAACAATCGCGCTCGGCTTACGGCGCTAAACGTCCGAAATAGGCAGGTAATTTATGTCACGTCGCAGAGCAGCCATTAAAAGAGAAGTCCTCCCTGACGCCAAGCACGGCGACATGGTGCTGACCAAGCTCATCAACACCATGATGTATGACGGCAAGAAATCCGCCGCCGAAGCGATCGCCTACGGCGCGCTCGACATCATCCAGAAAAAAACCAGTCAGGAGCCGCTGAAGTTCTTCCGCGACGCGCTCGATAATATCAAGCCGTCGGTGGAAGTGCGCTCCCGCCGCGTCGGTGGCGCCACCTATCAGGTGCCGACCGAAGTACGCACGTCGCGCCAGCAGGCGCTCGCCATACGCTGGCTGATCGAAGCCGCCCGCAGCCGCAAGGAGAAGACGATGCGCGACCGTATCGCCGCTGAGCTGATGGATGCGGCCAACGGCCGTGGCGGCGCCGTCACCAAGCGCGAAAACACCCACAAGATGGCCGACGCGAATAAAGCGTTCAGTCATTACCGCTGGTAATAGGACATACAGATGCCCCGTTCGCACCCCATACAGCATTATCGTAACATCGGCATCTGCGCCCACATTGACGCGGGCAAGACGACGACGACCGAGCGCATCCTTTATTATACCGGCAAATCGCACAAGATCGGCGAAGTGCACGAGGGCGCTGCGACCATGGACTGGATGGAGCAGGAGCAGGAGCGCGGCATCACCATCACCTCCGCCGCCACGACTTGCTTCTGGACCGACCGCAAAGGCGTGCCGCACCGCATTAACATCATCGATACGCCCGGCCACGTAGACTTTACGATTGAAGTCGAACGCTCGATGCGTGTTCTGGACGGCGCCGTCACCGTATTTGACTCGGTTGCCGGCGTTGAGCCGCAATCGGAAACCGTATGGCGTCAGGCCGATAAATACCACGTGCCGCGCATTTGCTTCGTCAACAAGATGGACCGCATCGGCGCCAATTTCGACCGCACGGTGCAAATGATGATCGACCGTTTGGGCACGATACCTCTGGTAATTCAGCTCCCCATCGGTTCGGAAGATAAATACGAAGGCCTGATCGACCTCATCAAGATGAAAGAAGTCATCTGGAGCGGCGAAGAGCTGGGCGCCAAGTTCGAAGAACGCCCCATCCGCGCCGAGTTCGCTGACAAAGCAAAAGCCGCGCGTCACAAGATGCTGGAAACCGCCGTCGAAATGGACGATGCGGTGATGGAAAAATATCTGGGTGGCACTGAGCCTAATGAAGACGAGCTCCGTTCCTGCATCCGCAAAGGCACGGTTGCGTTCAAATTCGTGCCGGTGCTCAATGGCGCGGCGTTCAAGAATAAAGGCGTGCAGCCGATGCTCGACGCCGTGGTCGATTTCCTGCCCTCGCCGGTCGATATTCCGCCGGTTACCTGCATCGATGTCAAAACCGATACGGACACCACCCGCAAAGCCGACGATGCCGAGAAATTTTCCGGCCTCGGATTCAAAATCATGAGCGATCCTTTCGTCGGATCGCTGACATTCGTTCGCATTTATTCCGGCAAACTGGAATCCGGTTCCTATGTGCAGAACACGATTAAAGACCAGCGCGAGCGCGTCGGCCGCATGTTGCTCATGCATGCCAATAACCGTGAAGACGTCAAGGAAGCCTATGCCGGCGACATCGTGGCGCTGGCAGGCCTCAAAAATACCACCACCGGCGACACGCTGTGCGATGTCGACCACCAGGTGATTCTGGAACGCATGGAATTCCCGCAGCCGGTTATCGAAGTGGCCGTGGAACCGAAAACTCAGGCCGATCAAGAGAAAATGGGCGTGGCGCTGGCGCGTCTGGCTTCGGAAGATCCTTCTTTGCGTCTTTCCACCAACGAAGAAACCGGCCAGACTATTTTAAAGGGTATGGGCGAGTTGCATTTGGAAATCATCATCGACCGCATGAAGCGCGAATTTAAAGTCGAAGCCAATGTCGGCGCGCCACAGGTGGCCTACCGCGAAACGATCACCCGTAAATACCAGGTCGACTACACGCACAAGAAACAAACCGGCGGTTCCGGCCAGTTCGCACGCGTCATCATCGATTTCGAGCCGCTGCCCGCAGGCTCCGGCTTCGTGTTCGAAAACGAAGTCGTCGGCGGTACGGTTCCCAAGGAATACGTCCCGGGCGTCGAAAAAGGTTTGGACTCTATCATATCCAACGGCGTCGTCGCCGGTTACCCGACCATCGACTTCAAAGCCACGCTCGTTGACGGTGCGTACCACGATGTTGACTCGTCGGCGCTGGCGTTCGAAATCGCCAGCCGCGCGGCGTTCCGTGAAGGTATGCCCAAGGCTGGTCCAGTGCTTTTGGAGCCGATCATGAAAGTCGAGGTCGTCACGCCGGAAGAATTTATGGGCGACGTCATCGGCGATTTATCGAGCCGCCGCGGCAACGTCACCGGCATGGATTCACGCGGCAATGCCCGCGTCGTCGATGCCATGGTGCCGCTCGCCAACATGTTCGGTTACGTGAACACGCTACGCTCGATGTCGCAAGGCCGCGCGCAGTACAGCATGGAATTCCATCACTACGAACAAGTCCCGGCAAACGTCGCGGAAGAAATCAAAAAGAAAGTAGCTTAAAGGAGCACGCACATGACCAAAGAAAAATTTGAACGCAACAAGCCGCACTGCAACATTGGGACGATC
>CAZNPA010000004.1:0-247423 GCA_964575095.1 uncultured Rickettsiales bacterium | reverse complement strand
AGCAGACCGATTACCCGCGCACGCGGCCCGACATGCCCAACCACGAGCCGCGCGGCTGCTCGCGCGGCGCCAGCTATAGCTGGTATCTCTACAGCGCCAACCGCCTCAAATACCCGCTGGTCAGAAGCCGCCTGCTCAAGGCCTGGCGCGCCGCGAAAGTCATCGCCAAGGATCCGGTCAACGCCTGGGAAGCCGTCGTCACCAATGCAGAGACGCGTGCCAGTTACCAGAAGGTGCGCGGCCTGGGCGGATTCGTCCGCGCTGAATGGGATGAGGTGAATGAAATTATCGCAGCCGCCAACGTCTACACGGCTAAGCAATACGGCCCCGACCGCATCATCGGCTTCTCGCCGATCCCGGCGATGTCGATGGTGTCCTACGCTGCCGGCTCGCGCTATCTGTCGCTCATCGGCGGCGTGTGCATGAGCTTCTACGACTGGTATTGCGACCTGCCGCCTGCCAGCCCGCAAACCTGGGGCGAGCAGACCGACGTGCCGGAAAGCGCCGACTGGTACAATTCGAATTTCATTATCGCCTGGGGCTCGAACGTGCCGCAGACACGCACACCCGACGCGCATTTTTTCACCGAAGTGCGCTACAAGGGCACGAAAACCGTCGCCGTCACGCCCGATTACAGTGAGGTGGCGAAACTATGCGACCTGTGGCTGCACGCCAAGCAGGGCACCGATTCGGCGCTGGCGCTGGCGATAGGGCACGTCATTCTCACCGAATGGCATGTGCCGGGCAAAAGCGATTATTTCGACGATTACTGCCGCCAGTACACCGACATGCCGTTCCTGGTGCGGCTTAAGAAGAAAGGCAATGCTCTGGTGCCCGAGCGCATGGTGCGCGCCTCCGATTTCGAAGGTGCGCTGGGCGCCGACAACAATCCCGAATGGAAGCCGGTTATCGTCTGCGGCAAAGAGGAAAAAATCCGCATCCCCAACGGCACCATCGGTTCGCGCTGGGGGCAGAAAGGCAAATGGAACCTCGAATCTAAAGATGAAGTTACCGGCGAAGAATTGTGGCCGCTGCTCTCGCTTCTCAGCCATGGTAAGCGCGAAGTGAAATCGGTGGCGTTCCCTTATTTCGGCAATATCGAGCACGAGCATTTCAACTCGACCGACCACGCCAGCGTTTTAGAGCGCAACGTGCCGGTGATGCCGCTTAAGCTCAAAGACGGCGAGTGCTACGTCACTACCGTTTACGACCTTTTCATCGCCAATTACGGCGTCGATCGGGGCTTGGGCGGCGCGAATGTCGCCAAGTCGTTCGATGACGACGTGCCTTATACGCCCGCGTGGCAGGAGCGCATCACCGGCGTCAAGCGCGAGCACGCCATCAGCGTGGCGCGGCAATTCGCCGAGAATTCGCATAAGACGCACGGCCGCTCAATGGTCATCGTGGGCGCGGGCCTGAACCACTGGTACCACATGGACATGACCTACCGCTCGATCATCAACATGCTGGTGATGTGCGGCTGCGTCGGCAAGTCCGGCGGCGGCTGGAGCCATTATGTCGGACAGGAGAAGCTGCGCCCGCAGACCGGCTGGGCGCCGCTGGCCTTCGCCACCGACTGGTCCCGCCCGCCGCGCCAGCAGAACTCGACCTCGTTTTTCTATGCGCATACTGACCAGTGGCGCTACGAGAAGCTGACGATGGACGAGATCCTCTCGCCTCTCGAGGACAATCCCGAGTGGAAAGATTTATCGTTCATCGACTGCAATGTGCGCGCCGAGCGCATGGGCTGGCTACCCTCCGCGCCGCAGCTCGAGACGAATCCACTCAAGGTGGGGCGTGATATTAAGAGAAACGGCTGGGAAGCCGGAAGATATATCGCCGGGTCCCTTAAAGCAGGCGAGTTGAAGCTTTCCTGCGAAGACCCGGATGCTCCCATCAACTGGCCGCGCAACATGTTTGTCTGGCGCTCGAATATTCTAGGATCGAGCGGCAAGGGGCATGAGTATTTCCTGAAACACCTGCTCGGCACGCAACACGGCGTGCAAGGCGTCGATCTGGGCGAAGAAGGCGGCCTGATGCCTAAGGAAGTCGTTTGGCACGAAGAAGCGCCGAAGGGAAAGCTCGATCTGCTGGTGACGCTCGATTTCCGCATGTCCACCACCTGCATGTATTCCGACATCGTGCTGCCGACCGCCACCTGGTACGAGAAGAACGACCTCAACACCTCCGACATGCACCCCTTCATCCACCCGCTGTCGGCGGCGGTCGATCCGGCGTGGGAATCGCGCAGCGACTGGGAAATCTACAAAGGCATCGCCAAAAAATTCTCCGAGGTCTGCGCCGGGCATCTGGGCGTTGAGCAGGATGTGGTGCTGAATCCTATTCAGCACGATATGGCGAACGAGTTGGCGCAGGGTATCGAGGTATGCGACTGGAAAAAAGGCGAGTGCGAGCCGGTTCCGGGCAAGACTATGCCGAGCATCACGCTGGTCGAGCGCGATTATCCCAACATCTATAAAAAGTTCACCTCGCTGGGGCCGCTGCTTTCCAAGCTCGGCAACGGCGGCAAGGGCATCGGCTGGAACACGCAGGACGAAATCAAGCATCTGGGCGAGCTCAACTACACCGTCACCGAGGATGGCATCAGCCACGGCCTGCCGAAAATAGAATCCGCCATCGACGCGGCGGAGGTCATCATGACGCTGGCGCCGGAAACCAACGGTCAGGTGGCGGTCAAGGCGTGGGAAGCACTGGGCGAATTCACCGGCCGCGACCACACGCATCTGGCCAAAGCCCGCGAGGACGAGAAAATACGTTATCGCGACATTCAGGCGCAGCCGAGGAAAATCATCTCCTCGCCGACCTGGAGCGGCATCGAGTCCGAGCATGTCAGCTACACCGCCGGCTATACCAACGTGCATGAGTTGATACCCTGGCGGACGCTCACCGGCCGTCAGCAACTCTACCAGGATCATTCCTGGATGCGCGCTTTCGGCGAGGGACTGTGCGTTTACAAGCCGCCGGTGGATTTGAAAACCATCGCGCCGGTCATCGATAAATTCGGCAAGGGACGGAAACAGGTGGTGCTCAACTTCATCACGCCGCACCAGAAATGGGGCATCCATTCCACCTACACCGACAATCTGCTGATGCTGACGCTGTCGCGCGGCGGGCCGATCGTCTGGGTCAGCGAGATCGACGCCAAAAAAATCGGCGTCATTGATAATGACTGGGTGGAGGCCTACAACGTCAACGGCGCGCTGTGCGCCCGCGCCGTCGTCAGCCAACGGGTGCCGGAAGGGATGATCATGATGTACCACGCGCAGGAAAAAATCGTCAATGTGCCGGGCAGCGAAATCACCGGCGCGCGCGGCGGCATCCACAACTCGGTGACGCGCACCGTGCTGAAGCCGACGCACATGATCGGCGGTTACGCCCAGCTGGCCTACGGCTTCAACTATTACGGCACGGTCGGCTGCAACCGCGACGAATTCATCGTGCTGCGCAAGATGGAGAAAGTGGACTGGATGAACGAGGAAAATTACGTGACGCCTCCCTACGAAAAATTAGCGCAAGGAGAACGGGCATGAAGGTTCGCGCGCAGATCGGCAAGGTACTAAACCTCGATAAATGCATCGGTTGTCATACCTGCTCGGTAACATGCAAGAACGTCTGGACGTCGCGCCGGGGCATGGAATATGCTTGGTTCAATAACGTCGAGACCAAGCCCGGCGTCGGCTATCCCAAGGACTGGGAAAACCAGGAACGCTGGAAAGGCGGCTGGGAGCGCAAGAAGAATGGCAAGATCCAGCCCAAGCAGGGCGGCAAGTGGCGCACGCTGGCCAATCTTTTCGCCAATCCCAACATGCCCTCGATCGACGATTACTACGAGCCGTTCACCTTCGATTACGAGCACCTGCACAAATCGCCGGAAGCCAAGACGATGCCGACGGCGCAGCCGGTGTCGGTCATCACCGGCAAGAAAATGGACAAGATCGTCGGCGGCCCGAACTGGGAGGAAATCCTCGGCGGCGAGTTTGAGCACCGCAGCAAGGATTATAATTTCGAGAATATCCAGAAAGAAATGTACGGCCAGTTCGAGAACACTTTCATGATGTACCTGCCGCGCCTGTGCGAGCATTGCCTCAACCCGGCCTGCGTTGCGGCCTGCCCATCGGGCGCGATTTACAAGCGCGAGGAGGACGGCATCGTGCTCATCGACCAGGACAAGTGCCGCGGCTGGCGCATGTGCGTATCGGCCTGTCCCTACAAAAAAATCTATTTCAACTGGGAATCCGGCAAGTCGGAGAAATGCACCTTCTGCTACCCGCGCATCGAAGCCGGCGAGCCGACGGTGTGCTCGGAAACCTGCGTCGGCCGCATCCGCTACCTGGGCGTGCTGCTCTACGACGCCGACCGCATCGAGGCAGCCGCTTCGGTCGAGGACGAGCAGAACCTCTACCAGGCGCAGCTCGACATCTTCCTCGATCCCAACGATCCGGAAGTAATCAAGGCGGCGAAGGCCGAAGGCATCCCCGACAGCTGGATGGAAGCGGCCAGGAAATCGCCGGTCTATAAGATGGCGGTGGAATGGAAAATCGCTTTCCCGCTGCACCCGGAATACCGCACGCTGCCGATGGTCTGGTACGTGCCGCCGCTCTCGCCAATCCAGAATGCGGCAGAAAGCGGCGACATGGGCATGAACGGCATCATTCCCGATGTGGCTTCCCTGCGCATCCCGCTTCAGTATCTCGCCAATTTGCTCACCGCCGGCGAGGAACAGCCGGTTAAGATTGCACTCGAGCGCATGCTGGCCATGCGCGCCTATATGCGCGGCAAGCATGTTGACGGCGTGCTCAATCCCGACCTGCTCAAGCAGGTGGGACTCACGGAAGCGATGGTCGAGGACATGTACCGCTACATGGCGATCGCCAATTACGAAGATCGCTTCGTGATTCCGACCTCGCATAAGGAATACGCCGAACAGGCCTTCGACATGCGCTCCTCCTGCGGCTTCTCCTTCGGCAATGGCTGCTCCGGCGGCACGTCCGACGCCAATCTCTTCGGCAAACCGAAACGCAAAAACCTGTTTGGAGGCGCCCATGCATCCTCGTAATTACAAAACCTTCAAGGCCCTGGGCATTTTTCTGTGGTATCCGGGCGAGGAGTGGCTGAAAGGCGTGAAGGATCTCTGCGCCCTCATCGAGCAGGAAGGGCTGCTCAACCCGCACGATGCGAAAGCGATTCGCGCCTTTGCCGATTACCTGCTCTCGCGCGACCTGTTCGAAATACAGGAGGAGTACGTCGATACGTTCGACCGCACGCGCTCGCTCAGCCTGCATCTCTTCGAGCACGTGCACGGCGAATCGCGCGACCGCGGGCAGGCGATGGTCGATCTGGCCGGTATGTATCAGGAGCAGGGCTTCGCGCTTGCCAAGAGCGAACTGCCGGATTACCTGCCGGTGTTTCTCGAATATCTCTCCATCCTTTCCGTCGACGAGGCGCTGGAAATGCTCGGCGACCCGGCGCATGTGCTGGCGGCCATCGGCAAACGACTGGCCGAACGCGGCAACCCATATCACGTCATCTTCGATAGCCTGGTGCGCCTGACTGGACGCCAGCCGGAAAAAGTGGAGCGCAGAATTACGCCGCCGCCGGTGAATTTTGTCCAGCTCGACAAGGAATGGGAAGACAGGCCCGTCGATTTCATGGGCGCGGAATCACCGGAAGGAAAAAACGCCGGTGGCGGTTGCGGTGGCGGCGGTTGCGGCAATGGTGGGTGCGGCGGCGGCAAGGCCAAGCCTCTTATCGATCCGGTAGCTGAAGGAGCACGGCCATGACCGAGTATTACTATTCCTTTTTCTTCGGCATCTATCCTTACATCTGCCTCGCCGTACTCGCAATCGGCACGCTGATCCGTTACGAGCGCGAGCAATATAGCTGGCGCGCCTCGTCAAGCCAGCTGCTGGCGGACAAAGGTCTGCGCGTCGGCAATATCCTCTTCCATATCGGCATCATCATTATCTTCTTCGGCCATCTGGTCGGGCTGCTGACGCCGCATTTCATCTATGAATATTTCATCACCGCCGAGCAAAAGCAGATGCTGGCCATCATTGTCGGCGGCGTCGCCGGCGTCGTCGGCTTCATCGGCCTCACCATCTTAGTCTATCGCCGCCTGTTCGTGGCGCGCATCCGCATGACCAGCTCGATCAGTGATATTCTGGTCATCGTCATCTTCTGGGTACAGATCACGCTGGGGCTGCTGACCATCCCATTTTCGCTAGCGCATCACGACGCGACGATTATGCTGAATCTCTCCGAATGGGCGCAGCACATCCTGACTTTCCGCAGCGGCGCCTCGAATTACATCGTCGGCGTGGATTGGGTGTTCCAGGTGCATCTGATTCTCGGCCTCACGATTTTCCTGCTGTTTCCGTTCACTCGCCTGGTGCATATGCTAAGCATTCCCATCAAATATATCGGGCGGCCTTACCAGGTCGTGCGCAGCCGCAAAGCCAGGAAGTAGCTATGCCGGTCTTCGTCAATGATGTGGAGATCACCGATGATCAGGTGTTTCGCGAGATGCAATATCATCCAGCGAAGAACCAGACGGTGGCGATGCAACTGGCGGCGGAAGCGCTGGCCATCCGTGAATTATTATTGCAGGAAGCGGTGGCGCTGGGGCTGGCGGAAAGAAATCCAGAAGAAGAGCCTATCGCCGATGATGAGCGCATCGAAAAACTGCTGGCGGAAGTCATCAAGGTTCCCGAGATCGATGAAGCATCTTGCCGCCGGTTCTATGACCATAACCTGCCGAAATTTACCAAGTCGGGCGCCGTTGCCGCCTATGACGATGTCCGCCCCGCCATCGCCGAATATCTGCAGGGCACCTCGTGGCAGACTGCGGTACAGCAATACGTCAGGATACTGGTCGGCAAGGCCAAGATCGCCGGCCTTCAGCTGGAAGGTGCGGACAGTCCGCTGGTGCAATGACATCGGGACAAATCTACTCATCCCTCAAGCCTTTCGCGTTTTCAGAGCGCCTTGGGCAGATAAGGAATGGGATCGTCCCGCCGCCGGTGCATGTACGCATCAAGCCGACCAATATCTGCAACCATTCCTGTTATTTCTGCGCCTATCGCAGCGACAATCTGACGCTGGGCAGCGATATGGTGGTGCGCGACCGCATCCCGCGCGAGAAAATGCAGGAAATTGTCGAGGACGTGATCGAGATGGGCGTCAAGGCGGTGACGTTTTCCGGCGGCGGAGAACCGCTGATTTATCCGTATATTGCCGAAACGATTATCGGGCTGGCGAAAGCAGGCATCGCCATCGGCATGTTAAGCAACGGCTCTCGCCTGCTGGGAAAACCGGCCGACGCCATGGCGGAGAATGGCGCGTGGCTGCGCGTTTCGATCGATGGTTGGGATGGGCCGAGCTACGCGAAATACCGCAGTGTCGGCGAGGACGAATTCGGAAAAGTCATCCGTAATCTTGAAGCTTTTTCCGCGCGCGCGTCGCATTGCATACTTGGTGCTTCGCTGATCGTCGATCACACCAATGCACCACATATCGCCGGCCTGTGCAAAACGCTTAAAGAGGCCGGCGTCAGGCATGCCAAGATTTCCCCTTGTATTGTCAAGGACAGCGGCGAGGAAAACAACCGCTATCACGAGGGTTTTCACAAGACTGTGGAAGAGCAGATCGCGCAGGCGAGTTCATTGCAGGATGAAAATTTTGCGTTGGTGAATCACTACCATGCTTTGTCGGAGCATTTCGGCGATTGTTCGCAGACATGCCCGACGGCGTATCTGCTCACCATCATCGGCGCCGATTGCCAAGTCTATACCTGCCAGGACAAGGCCTATACGCCCTCCGGCCTGCTGGGATCGATCAAGGAACGCCGTTTTCGGGATTTTTGGTTCTCCAATGAGAATGCGGCAGCATTGTCCGTCATCAATCCCTCGCTTCACTGCCGCCACCACTGCGTGGCTAGCCATAAAAACAGATTACTTAACGAATTTATGGCATTAGATAAAGAACACCTTGCTTTCGTGTGATAGGATTGGTGCCTCCTTGCGTATCACAAATATGTTTTGTGCATTGACCCAGATCAATGCGATCAGGTGGTTTTTGCGCTATACTGCGTAACGTAGGCAGGTATTGGCCGACAAAGCAAAAGTAGCGGATGGCCCGCGTGTGTAATGGTATGAAAATTATGCGTAAAGAGAGGTAAGATTATGTCCGATAAAATGGATATTTTGTCAGGCGCTCTAGCGGCGACTATCTGCCCCGGTTGCAGGGAATTCGACGAATCGAAGGCAAAACGGAATGAAACAGGCATCATAATTTCTCGTCCCTGTCGCCATTTTCGCCTGGAAAACTTTTATTACGATCATAACGTGAAGCATTATCACTGTCGCTTATGGGAAGATAGACAGGGACGCCTATACCCTGAGAAACCGCTTGCCTAGAATTTTATTTGCGCATAAGGCATAAATTTCAGCGTGTCGGTGAAAAGGCCGTTTGCGTTGTAGGCGGCGAATTTCAGCCCGACTGTATAATGTTTTTCAAACGTCTGCTCCAGCAGCGCATTCCATTCCGTGCCGTAATCCATGCTACCGCGCTCGGCGGAGAAGTCGTGATAGACCAGCATCGCCTTGACGCCGTTAAGGTAGGAATTGTCCGACTTCGCCACATAGGTGACGCCGATATTGGCATCGATGAGGCCGCCTGCGGGCGTGGTCAGGAATTTATCCGCCCAGCCGTCGAAAGCATGGAGGGTGGCCAGCGGAAACTGCATGGAGGTAGCGCCGTTGCCTTCGATGGATTCGTATTGCCCTTTCAGCACCCACTGACCGTAAGCAATGCCCGGCTCGATGGAATAGTAATGGAAGCTAAAATTAGCGGGATTACCGGCATAGTCTGCTTGATGTGCATATTCCAGGTTTAGGAGCCCCGCCAAGCCTTCATGAATTGGATGCTTGCCTTCGAAACGCGCGCCGAAGGTGGCGCTCGACATCGCTTGCGAATCGGTGATGTCGAGCAAGTAGCCGTAGCCGGTGATTTTGCCATAAGGCAGCCCGGTATAAGAGGCGTTGAAGAGGTGAATGTGACTGTTATCCCAAGCGCCCGCCGTCGAATCGGTGCCGAAAATGCGGTTCACCTGGTCGGCATAAGCGTAGAACAGCGTCGTATCTTTCACGGACTGGTTTTTGACGCTCAATGCATCGAAGGTCTGGTCGTTCTGCCGCCAGCCGACGCTGCCCACGAAACGCTGGTTATCGAGGTTGATGACCTGCCGCCCAAGCGCCAGCGCCGTGTCCGGAATACCGGTATAATTCAGTTGTAGCCGGTTGAGATTGGTGTCTTCCGGATCGGCGACGATGGGATAGGCGGTTTTGCCGTTGACGGTATCGTTGTAATGCTCGGCGCCGATATCGAGAATGTTCTCGCCTTCCACCAGCAGACTGAAATCATGAAACTTTCCGGTTTCATAGCCCATCCTTGTGCGAACCGTATGGGCGTTTGCGTTATGCGCCAGCCCGTCCTGATCGACGAATTCGTAGCGGTAGCGGGCGTTGATCCATGGCTTGCCGCCGGTCAACGCCTGGGTGAATGCGTCCATGGTTTCGGCTTGGGCGGGTACGGCACCAATCAGCGCAGGCAGGCCGCATAGCAGGGATAAGACCGGGGTTTTCATGGCAACCTCATCAAAAGATACTTGCCTTCTACGCCAAGGCAATGCTTCGGGATTTGATCTGGCTCAAGTGTCTGCCGGGTATTTGCCTGTATGCATGGATAATGAAACGAGGAAATTATGATCGGCATTGATGAACCATCCGGCAAGAGCCCTTCCAGTTTTGCCTTATTCCGTTTGGGCTTTCGGCCGTTCTTCCTGTTCGGCGCCATATTCTCGGCCTTCGCGCTCGTCCATTTTATCCTGTTGATGTCGGGCGTGACGGCGTTTTTGCCGAGCCGGTGGGATATGCTTGTATGGCACAAGCACGAAATGCTCTTCGGCTACGCCGCCGCCATTATCGGAGGGTTTTTGCTTACCGCCGTGCCGAACTGGACCGGGCACCCGACGCCCAAGGGCGTGGCGCTGGCGATGATTTTTCTGCTGTGGCTGGCCGGTCGCGTCATGATATTTTTCTCCGCCTGGTTTCCGGAGCCGCTGGTGGCGGTGGTAGATATTTCATTCTTTCTCGCCTGCATGGCGGGTATTTTCCCTGCGCTGGTGAAATCGCAAAACCGCCGCAATTATTTTTTCCTTTTGCTGTTACTGCTACTGGCCGCCGCCAACGGGCTGGCGCATTGGGACGAGATGGACATCGGCATCCGGCTGGGACTCGACATCGTGATTATGATGATGATCATCATCGGCGGACGCGTCATTCCATTCTTCACTGAGCGTCCTTTAGGTATCGCGATTTCTCGCAATTCCTACATTGAGCGCCTGGTTCTTGTTTCCACTATCGCCGCGCTCATGCTCGATGTGGCGGGAGCGAGCGAAACATTGCTTGGCATTGCATTCCTGCTGGCGGGCATCGTCAACGGCTGGCGCCTGTCACAATGGCAGAGCTTGAAAACGCTGAAAGTGCCGCTGCTGTGGGTGCTGCATGCGGGATATGCCTGGCTGGTCATTGGCTTTCTCGCGCGCGCCTTCCATTATTTCGGCGTTATTGCCTCGCCTTCCATCGGCACGCATGCGTTCACCGCCGGCGGCATCGGCGTGTTGACACTGGGGATGATGGCGCGGGTATCGCTCGGGCATACCGGGCGGCCGCTTGCCGTCGGTAAAGCGATGATCGCGGCGTTCGCCTGCATCAATCTTGTTGCCGCCACCCGCGTTTTCGGCGTCTGGCTGTTTCCCGGCCTCATGTGGTATTGGTTCCAGGTAGCGGCTGGATTCTGGCTGCTGGCGTTTGTTATCTTCATCGTAGTCTATACGCCGATCCTGCTGCAACCGAGAGTGGACGGACGCGATGGATAATCCCGTAGTTGTTTTAGGCGCCGGCGTCGCCGGTCTCTATGTTGCGCTTAAACTCCATCCGCTTCCGGTGATGGTCATAAGCCCCTCCTTCAGCGGCGATAATGGCTCTAGCTATCTGGCGCAGGGCGGCATCGCCGCCGCCGTGGGCGGCGATGATGCTCCCGAACTGCATCTGCAGGACACTATAAATGCAGGCGCTGGGCTGGTGGATGAATCCATAGCCTCTAAGATCATCTATGCCGCACCGAGTTGTATTCGCGATCTTGAAGCGCTGGGCGTCGCATTCGATAAGGATGCGTCGGGTCGTTATTCTCTGGCGAAGGAAGCCGCCCATAGCCGGGCGCGCGTGCTGCATCTGAACGGAGATCGCTCCGGGGCGCAGCTGATGTGCAGCTTACGCCAAGCCGTAATGTCGGCGTCCAATATCACAGTGCGTGATGGGCTTTCCGCCGTTTCATTAGCCGCAGAAAACAATACGGTGTACGGCGTATGGCTCCTGGACGGGGATCATACCCTTAATTATCAGTCCGCGCGCGCCGTTATCCTGGCTACCGGCGGACTTGCGGGACTCTACCGCCTTACCACCAACCCGCCTTATATCCTCGGCCAGGGACTCGGCATGGCCGCCAGAGCGGGAGCGGAAGTGATGGACTGCGAATTTGTCCAGTTCCACCCGACCGCTCTGGCAACGGAAGATGATCCTATCCCTCTAGTGACCGAAGCGCTCAGGGGCGCAGGCGCTTTGCTGGTAACGCAATCCGGAGAGCGGTTTCTTAAGAAGGTGCATCAAGAACAAGAGCTTGCACCGAGAGACGTGGTGGCCCGCGCCATTGATCATCAGCTCCGCTGCGGTCAGAAAGTATATCTGGATGCGCGCCAATATCCGGGCGAACGTTTTGCTGAAGACTTTCCTCAGGTATATGGCGCCTGTATGAAAGCGAAGATTGATCCCTTGCAAGGCCTCATCCCCATAATACCCGCCGCGCATTACCATATCGGCGGGGTTGCCACGGATGCGCATGGCAAGACGTCTCTTTCCCGGCTGTATGCTACCGGCGAGGTGGCCTGCACCGGTATGCACGGTGCGAATCGGCTGGCTTCCAATTCACTGTTGGAGGGGCTTGTTATGGCGGATCCTGTTGCTCGGCATGTGAAAGAAATCGACCCTCAACCTGTTCGACAGACGGCTATGCCGCCGCAGTATGCGCCTTCTGCCACAGCGGAAGCATGGAATACGATAAGAAAAACAGCCACGCGGCATATCGGTATCGTGCGAAACGAGTCCGGCCTGAAGCAAGCGCAGAAAATTATCGGGCGGCTGATGGAAGCGCACCGATCGGATCTGCGCTTTACCAATTCCTGCCTGGCGCTGCTTGCGGTCGCAACTGCCGCGTTGGAACGCCGGGAAAGCCGAGGATGTCATTTTCGTGAGGATTGCCATAACTCGGATGTATTGGAGGCTTGTCACAGCAAGCTGATTTGGTCTGGGTGGGAATATGAACAATCCGGCGGCTTATCAACCCGCAAGAGGCACGCCTATGTTTAATACGCCCACACTCCTAGAGATGGAGGAATCGATCCGTGCGCTGCGTCGAAAGATGAAAGCCGTCATCCTGGCGCATTACTATCAGGAAGATGACATACAGGATATTGCGGATTATGTCGGCGATTCGCTGGATCTGTCGCGCCGGGCGGCGGAGACGGACGCAGAAATCATTGTTTTTTGCGGCGTGCGCTTCATGGCGGAAACGGCGAAAATTCTAAACCCCGAGAAAATGGTGCTGCTGCCGGATATGGACGCCCGATGCTCGCTGGAGATAGCCTGCCCGCCGCAATCATTCCGCATGTTCCGGCAGTCCCATCCGGATCATGTGGCTATCAGCTATATCAACTGCTCGGCGCAGGTAAAGGCTGAATCGGATATCATCTGCACTTCCAGCAATGCGGAGGAAATAATACGCCGAATTCCCGAGCAAACGCCTATTCTATTTGCGCCCGATAAACATCTTGGCAATTATCTCGAGCGTAAAACCGGGCGGAAAATGATGCTATGGAACGGCACATGCGTTGTGCATGAACGCTTCTCCGAGCGTCAGCTTGTACAGTTACAAGTCCAGTATCCTAATGCGCATGTTATCGCTCATCCGGAATGCCCGGAAGCCTTGCTCAACTATGCCAACTATATCGGGTCCACTTCCAAACTGCTGCAATATACGCAGGAGCGGCCGGGTGAAACCTTTTTAATATTAACCGAGCCCGGCATCATTCATCAAATGAAAAAACAGTCTCCCGGTAGCACATTCATCCCTGTCGCCGGCACGGAAGAAGGCGCCTGCGTCCATTGTAATCATTGCGTCTATATGAAGCTCAATACCATGGAGAAACTGTTCTTGTGCATGCGAGACAAGATACCGGAAATAACATTGCCTGATCACATAGCGCGAAAAGCCAGAATTCCTTTGGGCCGCATGCTCGACATGAGCTACCCAGCCAAACCCGCCGGCAGGAATAGGATATGATCATTGCTGAAGCATTACTGCATATGCTGAAGGCGGCCGGCGCCAAAGCCGTATTCGGCCTGCCGGGAGATTATGCGCTGCCGTTTTTCCAAGTCATGGAGCAAAGCAAAATCCTGCCACTTTATACGTTAAGCCACGAGCCCGGCATCGGTTTCGCGGCGGACGGTGCGGCGCGTTACGGTGGCGGCATCGGCGTGGCGGCGGTGACCTACGGCGCGGGCGCCATGAATATGGTCAATCCCGTCGCCTGCGCCTGGGCAGAGCACTCGCCGCTGGTCGTCATTTCCGGTGCGCCCGGCGCGCGCGAAACGGATCGCGGCCTGCTGCTGCACCACCAGATCAGAACGCTTGAAACCCAGATGAACGTGTTTAAGGAATTCACCTGCGACCAGGCGCGGCTCGACAATCCCGTGGAAACTCCCGCCCAGATCGAACGCGTCCTTAAGAGTTGCCTGAAACATTCCCGGCCTGTTTATATCGAGTTCCCGCGCGACATGGTAAGCGTGGGATGCGAAGCGATTTCACATGATTTTTCCCGGCAACCTCCCGTTCCCGCATCGTTACTCGATGAATGCATCGAGGACATCGCGCAGCGCCTTCAAAAATCATCCCGCCCGGTGATTCTCGCCGGAGCGCAGGTGCGGCGGTTTGGCCTGGAAGAGGAAGTGTTCGCGCTGGCTCTGGCATGGTCGGCGCCTTTGCTCAACAGCTTCATGGGCAAGGGATTATTCGCCGGCAAGCCGTGGCCGTACGCCGGCAGCTATCTTGGCCTTGCCGGAGATGAAACCCAGCGGCAGCTCGTGGAAGATTCGGATTTCGCCCTTATCCTCGGCGTCATACCATGCGACACCAACTGGGGCATCTCCGGCAGGCGCGTGGACGAGAAACGCATGATCCTGGCGACAGCCGACAGCGTCATCGTGGGCGGCAAGCGCTATCCGGGCCTGACATTAAAGGCGCTGACGCCGGCGCTTCGGAATATCGTTTTCCGTCATCGCGCAGAAGTTCCTCAGAATTCCGCTTTCTCCAAAAGGGAGGCGCCGGCTGACGGCGCATTGAAAGTAGACGATATCGCGCCGATAGTGCAGGCAGCGCTGCTGGCGCACAGCAAGCCATTGCCCGTCGTCGCCGATATCGGCGACTGCCTTTTTTCCGCCATGGACATTCCGGGCGTCCCGCTGCTTGCATCCGCCTATTATGCCACGATGGGCTTTTCCGTTCCGGCGGCGCTTGGCCTGCAGGCGGTAACGAGCGACCGACCGATTATATTGGTAGGCGACGGGGCATTCCAGATGACAGGCTGGGAACTCATCAATTGCGCGCGGTATGGATGGGATCCGGTTGTCATTGTCTTTAACAACGGCAGTTGGGAAATGCTGCGGCAGTTCCAGCCCGATTCCGATTATACGCGACTCTCCGGCGTTTCTTATGCGTCGCTTGCCAAAGGGCTTGGGGGTGAAGCGGTTACGGTTCATAGGGGCGGCGACTTTGCAGCAGCGCTGGATAACGCCCTCCGAAAACGCGGCGCGTTCCAACTGATAGAGCTGGCGTTGCCTCCCGGCGATTGCACCTTGACAATGAAGCGCTACGTTGCCGCCATCAAGGCTAATACGCAAAAGTAAACTTCCGTTGCCGGCAACTTATCGAAACAGTTTAACCAGCAAATGATATGAGCCATTTGATTAAGGTCAGAAGTTCTTCAGCCGCACGAATGTTTCTAATCCGTGCACATTTTGCGAAAAACATGGCACTTTTCGGTGAAATCGTGGCACTTTTTGAGGCCTCTGCTTCTTTGCACCGCGTGCAAAACTTCCACCACTTGCGCCATGCGCCGGAAACCCGCGGCTGCTCTCGCTTTCAAGAGGGAGGCTTTTGGGTCCTTCCGGCGGCGGATGTATGCGGGGACGCAAGGCTCGGAATCTCGCTAGCGACAGAATCCAAAAACCGATTTCGTTTCGTTTTTTTCGCCGCAACCAATTGAGAAAGAACAATACATGCGTTTTGAAAAACGAAATGCCCGGCGAAATGAACGCGCAACGCTTTGTTTTTCATGAATAAGCCGTTTCGTTTGTATTCATGCGGTTTTGCGAATGCGGCGATTGTGGGCGTTATTAGCCGCATATTATGCGGAGAATAATGGTTGCCTGTGCGGAGAATATGGCGTACAATCTCCGTATGAAATGCGGAGATTAGTATGTATATCCACGAACGCAAGGATTGGCCGGAATTCACCTGGAACCAGGCGTCGCTTGCCGAGCCGCTGGCCAGGGTACGCCATCTGCAGGGGCGGCTGCTGGGACGCATGGAGGCGCTGGGCTTTCCCCTACGGGAAGAGGCAACCCTGGAAACATTGACGCAGGACGTGCTCAAGACCTCGGAAATCGAAGGCGAGAAGCTGGATCTACAGCAGGTGCGCTCGTCGCTTGCCCGGCGGCTGGGCTTGGATATTGGCGGCGCGGCCGTGCGTGCGCCGCGCAACGTGGAAGGCATTGTCGAAATCATGATCGACGCCACGCGCAACTATGCCAAACCCTTAAGCAAAACCCGCCTGTATGACTGGCATGCGGCGCTGTTTCCCACCGGACACAGCGGTATGCAGCGCATCCATGTCGGCAAATGGCGGACGAAGGAAAGCGGGCCCATGCAGGTGGTTTCCGGGCCGATTGGCCGCGAGAAGGTGCATTACGAAGCGCCCGCCTATGACCGGCTGGAAAAGGAAATGGCGGCCTTCATTAAATGGTTCAACGCCAGACCGGAGACCGATCCGGTCATCAGCGCCGCGCTCGCTCACTTCTGGTTCGTCACCATCCATCCATTCGATGATGGCAATGGCCGTATCGCGCGCGCGCTGGCCGACATGATGCTGGCGCGGTCGGAGGGCAGCAGCCAGCGCTTTTACAGCATGTC
This sequence comes from uncultured Rickettsiales bacterium, assembly GCA_964575095.1. Taxonomy (GTDB): domain Bacteria; phylum Pseudomonadota; class Alphaproteobacteria; order Rickettsiales; family SXRF01; genus CAZNPA01. The sequence goes on along the minus strand of CAZNPA010000004.1, from coordinate 231,040 downwards.
GTCGCAGATACAGCGCGAGCGCACAGCGTATTACGACATCTTGGAAAAGAGCCAGAAAGCGACGCTCGATATTACGGCATGGATTGCGTGGTTCCTCGGCTGCCTTGAGCGCGCCATTCAAGCATCCGACAGTACGCTGGAATCCGTCCTCGCCAAGGCCCGTTTCTGGGAAGCGCATATCGACCAGTCCTTTAATGAGCGTCAGCGCACCATCCTCAACCGGCTGCTGGATGGCGGGTTTGAAGGCAAGCTGACTTCCTCGAAATGGGCGAAACTCGGCAAGTGTTCTCAGGATACGGCCCTGCGCGATATTATGGATTTAGTGGAACGGGGCGTTTTAACCAAAGATACCGCCGGCGGCCGCAGTACGGGCTATCTTCTGAAACCCTGCTGATTCCGCTAAGCATCAAGCCGAAGCATAGTGCAAAAAGTAGCTATCGATATGGATACGCTTGAGTTCAGGAAATGCCATGACAGCCGCCCGCTGCTCCGGTAAGGTTCGAAGCGTATCCACTAAGGCTCGCCATTCTTGAAATGTTTTGGCACCAAGGAACATATCGAAAGGTTGGCGTTCCTAAATTAGGATAGATTTAAGGATTGATTGGTAGCGTGTTGGCTCAACCTTTGATAGGAGGAGTCATGCACTGCGCACAATGTCAGAGCCGAAGCTATTGCAAGAATGGCACAACCAAGGGGAAGCCGCGTTATCGCTGCCGGGACTGCGGTTATAATTTCACGAATACGCATGGACGCGGACATTCGCCGGACAAGCGCTTGGCAGCGCTGCATCTCTACAAGGAAGGGGTTGGGTTTTCCGGCGTCGGTCGCATTGTGGGTGTCAGCGACGTAACGGTGATGAACTGGGTGAAAGCGGCGGGAGAGAAGATCAAGGAGACGCTGCTGACACAAATGCCTGCTGACATCGATGGCATGGACATCATCGAGATCGACGAGATGTGGTATTACACCCAAAAAAACAGCGCAAGCTTTGGATATGGATTGCTGTGTCTTGCGCCCGGCGACGCATCCTTGCCCTGGAAGTGGGCTCTCGTGGCAAAAAAGCGCTCAAGCGGCTCTGGGCAAGGATAGCTCACCTCAAACCCTTCGCCGTTGCCACCGACGGATGGAGGGTCTACCGCAGAATCATTCCGCCGCACCTACTCGTGCAAACCAAGGCGCTCACTTACACTGTCGAATCCGTCAATACACAGGTCCGTCACTACTTCGCCAGATTCCACCGCAGAACTCTCTGCTACCCCAAAACCGCTCACATGGCCGACCTTACCATGCATATTTTCTGGTATGAATATCTATCCTAATTTAGGAGTGCCTTCGTTTCGATTTTTCCGGGCAGGAAGATGGTTGATCGCAATCAAACATTGATGCGCAGGGATATGGTTCAAATAGGGGGATTTCACTGCAACCTTAACCCTAACGGAGACCATATGAAAAAATCCCTTCTGATATCTGTCATCGCCATGATGGCGCTGTCGGCCTGCACACAGCTGAGTGCGGAAGACCGCTCGCTGATCAGCTCCGCCAGCCAGGCGGCGCAGGAAGCAAAGCAGCAATCCATTGAGGCCACGGAAGAAGCCCGTGCCGCCCGCGCGGATGCCAACCGAGCCGCTGCAGAAGCAAAAGCGGCCAGCGAGAAAGCGGACAAGATATTCCGCCAGGGGCAGAACAAATAGCTAAAATCTTTTTCTTTCCTCAAGGGAAGGAACATCATTGCTGATAGCTACTGGTATGCCGCTTCGTTTGCTGATCGCATCGTCAACGGCATACCAGTTAATTCCGGCATCTAGCCCGGCCACCTGCCGGATCGCATCATAAATGTCCGGAATGCTGACCGGAGCTGGCTGGCGGTATTCCGCAATGGCGTCCGCCTGCTGCTGGGTGGGAGTCACTTCCAGGAACAGTGTATTTCCCCGCCAGCCAAGTTTGTATGGCGCATCGATTATCATAACCGGCACACCGACGGTGAGCATGCCGAACAATCTTTCGATGTCCTCAGGATACAGCCGGATGCAGCCGTGGCTGGAGCGCTTGCCAACGCCATAAGGCCGGTTGGTGCCGTGAATCAGCACACCTTTCCAGCCCAGATCGAGGGCGTATTCACCCAGCGGATTATCCGGCCCCGGCAGAAATACTTCCGGCAGATCGGGATCTTCCTCGCGGATGGAAGGCGGCGGCGTCCAGATGGGGCGGGTACGTTTCCTTAAGACTTTTGTCGTGCCTAATGGCGTCTGCCATCCTTCGCGCCCTATGCCTATCGGAAAGCTCATCACCTGGCCATCGTCGGCATAGTAGAAAAGCCGCAGCTCCGACAGGTTTATAACCATGCCATTATGCGGCGTGGCGGGCAGTATATGCATAGTGGTGATGGTAAGCTCGGTGCCAGGCTTTGGCGTCCACGGGTCAATACCCGGATTGGCGGCGCGCAGTTCGACAATGCCGATATCGAACCGGCGCGCGATCTCGTAGAGATTATCTTCTTTTTTGACGGTGTAATGGCTGATCGTGCCGATGATATCGCCTTCTGGCGTATAGGCAGAAGCATAGAGCGGCTGGCTGAGTAAAAGCAGCCAGGCAAAAATGCCTGAAATGAGGCGGTGCGGTTGGTAAATGGAGAGAGGCAATTATTTAATCCCCATACCAGGCCTGCAACCTGACGCTATCCGGCTGGCCTTTGGTGGCCTCATATTTCCCGTCGCGTTTCAGGTAATAGACGAAGGGTACGCCCATTACCACACCCATGAATAACACCAAAAGAGGAATACCTATTACAATGGCCATAATGCTGATTCTCCATAATAAATCACTATATTTCCATTACATCACACAGCTATTCGCTACGCTTTGATCGCGATCAAAGCGGTATCGCTGGACACGGAATATGAAGGGAGATGTTCGCTGGAAATGTGAACTGAAAACATCAACCAAGGAGAATTTTTATGACCGCTCGTGATTTACTGTCCTTCGGCAGAACGTCCGTTCCCGTAACCCGTGGATCCAATCCCATCGTTGGCTTGCAGGACGAAATGAATAAGCTGTTTTCCGATTTCTTCGGCGACGTGTCGCTGCCGCACTGGTTCCGTAGATCTGAACCTACGTTTGCCGTCAGCCCGGCGATGGATGTGATCGAGAACGATAAAGAGTTCAAAGTCACCGCTGAGCTTCCCGGCATGGATGCCAAAGACGTGCAAATCACTACTTCCGAAGGCTATCTCACCATCAAGGGTGAGAAAAAATCGGAGAAAAAAGAAGAGCGTGAGGGCTATTTCCGCCAGGAACGTTCTTACGGCTCGTTCCAGCGCGTGGTTGCGCTGCCGGATAATGCCAACTTCGACAAGGCCGAAGCCAGCTTTAAGAATGGCCTGCTCACGCTCTCCATTCCCAAAAAGGCTGGGGCGCAGTCGAAGGAACGCAAGATTGAAATCAAACAGGCCGCGTAAGTAAGATGCATCATGTTATCAAAACCGCCTCCGAAAAGAGGCGGTTTTGCGCCGCGTAGTGAGCGAAACGCTTAATGTTGACTACGTCAACATTAAGCAAAAATACTATAATTTATAAATAGGAAGCGCATACAATGAATGTCGAAAGCTGCACGATAAGCGAAGAGGCCTCCAACCGCCGTTTTGAAAAATGGTTGCTGGACAAAGCCAAAGGGCTAGCACCGCTGAAAACCGCCGTCGTGCATCCTGCCGATGCCTTCTCGCTGGCAGGCGCAGTAGAGGCGGCAAAGGCCGGGGTGATTGATCCTATTTTTGTAGGGCCGGTGCATAAAATCCGCGCCGTCGCCAAAGACAATAATATCGATCTCGATTCCTACGCAATACATCCGACGCCTCACAGCCATGCGGCAGCGGAAGCGGCAGTGGCCATGGCGCTCACCGGCGAAGTGGAAGCGCTGATGAAGGGCAAGCTTGAAACTGACGAGCTGCTGCGCGCATGCGTACATAAGGAAAAAGGCATCCGCACCGGGCGGCGCATGAGCCATGTTTTCGTGATGAACGTGCCCCGCTATTCCAAACCTTTATTTTTGACCGATGCTGCCGTCAACATCCGCCCGACGCTGATGGAAAAACGCGACATCGTGCAAAACGCCATTGATCTGTTCCGCACGCTCGATCTGGGCACGCCGAAAGTGGCAATTCTTTCGGCGGTAGAGATGGTCAACGAGCATATCCCCTCGACGCTCGATGCCACGGCGTTGTGCAAAATGGCCGAGCGCGGACAGATCACCGGCGGCATCTTGGACGGCCCGCTGGCATTCGACAACGCGATTTCGCCGGAGGCGGCGGCAATCAAGGGACTCAAATCCGAGGTGGCCGGGCATGCCGACATATTGGTCGCGCCCGATATCGAATCCGGCAATGTGCTCTACAAAGAGATGCGTTATTTTTCCGGCGCGCAGGGAGCCGGTATCGTGCTTGGCGCAAAAGTTCCCATCATCCTGACCTCGCGCGCCGGCGACGTGGAAAACCGCGTTGCTTCAAGCGCACTGGCATTACTTTATTACCGGAGGAAACGGCCATGAGTATCATTCTTACCTGCAACGCGGGATCGTCTAACACCAAGCTGGCGGCGTTCGACAGCAAGACGCTGGAGCGCAAAGGCCATGCCGTTACGCACAATGCGGCGGAAACGCTGGAATGGCTGTGTTCGATCGGCGAACTTGGCATCAAAGCCGTCGGCCATCGCGTCGTGCATGGCGGGCGGGAATTTACCCAGCCGGTAAAGATTACCGATGACGTGCTGGCCAAGCTGAAAAGTTATGTATCGCTTGCTCCTCTGCATCAACCCGCCGCTCTCAAATTAATCGAGGAAGTAAAGAAATTATATCCTGATGTGCCGCAGATCGCCTGCTTCGATACCGCCTTCCATCATACGATGCCGGAAATCGAGCGGCGGTTGCCGCTGCCGGTTTGGTATCATAAGGAAGGCATTCAGCGTTACGGGTTCCATGGGCTGTCCTACCAGCATATCGCTGCCGTCCTACCGGAATTCGCAGGCTCGAAAGCCAAAGGCCGCGTGATCGTCGCCCATCTGGGTGGCGGATCGAGCGCCTGCGCGATGAAAGATTTGAAGAGCGTGGCCAGCACCATGGGATTTTCCACGCTCGACGGCCTGATGATGGGTACGCGCACCGGCGCGCTTGATGCAGGTGTAGTGCTTCATCTCCTTCAGCAGATGGAAATGAAACTGGAGGAAGTGGATCGGCTGCTTTATTTGGAATCAGGGCTGCAGGGCGTTTCGGCCTTGAGCGCCGATATGCGCGTTTTGATGGCCAGCGATAGAAAAGAGGCGCGCGAAGCGATCAATCTTTATTGCTACCTGGCGGCAAAGCAGATCAGCGGGTTGCTTCCGGCGCTTGGCGGGCTGGATGCGCTGGTCTTCACCGGCGGCATTGGCGAAAACATCACGCCGGTGCGCGAAAGGATTGTGGATTTACTTCGCTGGATAGGCGATTTTCCGGTATATGTCATTCCTACCGACGAGGAACTGGTTATCGCTGAATCATGCCGCAAACTCACATAAAAAATGCACCTGCCTGGCATACTCTTTCCATTGATGAGGCGCTGGGACTACTTGGTGCGTCGCCTGAAGGATTAGCGGCGGCGGAAGCGCAGCGCCGATTACAAACATACGGAAAAAACACCATCGCTGCAGGGCGATCCTATTCCTCCATACGCCGCTTCATGGCGCAATTCAACAATGTCCTTATCTATATTCTGCTCGCTTCCGCGCTGATCACGGCATTGATGCAGCACTGGACGGATACCGGCGTCATCGCGGCGGTTATTATCATCAACGCTCTTATCGGATTCATTCAGGAGCAAAAGGCGGAAAAAGCGTTGGCGGCGATCCGCGACCTGCTTTCGCCGCATGCTACGGTTTTGCGCGACGGCGAACCACATATCATTGATGCGGCGCAGCTGGTGCCGGGCGATATTGTGATATTGACGGCAGGCGATAAAGTCCCCGCCGATCTGCGCCTCATGGACGCGCACAGCCTGCGCGCGCAGGAAGCTATTCTCACCGGCGAATCGCTCGATGTAGAAAAGTCCGGCGAGCCGGTAGCGCAGGAGACACCTCTGGGTTCACGCAGCTCCATGGCCTATAGCGGCACGCTGGTCACCGCCGGTCAGGGCAAAGGGTTGGTGGTAGCAACCGGCGCAAAGACCGAGATTGGCCGCATCAGCGCCATGATCGGCCAGGCGGAATCTCCGCAGACGACGCTGACTATCAAGCTCGCGCGCTTCTCCCGCTGGCTGGCGGCAATGATTGTATTGCTGTCGCTGGGCGTATTTTTCTTCGGCGTCTATGTTCGCCACCTGCCGATGGAAGAAATGTTCATGGTGATGATCGGCATCGCGGTATCCTCCATTCCCGAAGGCCTGCCTGCCGTCATCAGCATTACAATGGCGCTTGGCGTGCGCGCCATGGCAAGGCGCAGCGCCATTGTGCGTCATCTGCCGGTGATCGAGGCGCTGGGCAGCGTTACCGTCATCTGTACCGATAAGACCGGCACGCTCACGCGCAATGAGCTGGCGGTCACCGATATCGTCACCGCCGAAAAAGCATTCTGCGTCACTGGTATCGGCTATTCGCCGGAAGGCAAAATCCTGTTCGATAATCAGGAAATCGCGCTGGCCGAACATCCTACGGTCTGCGACATGGGCTGTGCCGCCATGCTCAATAACGACGCCACTCTTAAGTTCAAAAAAGGCGTGTGGGAAATCAACGGTGATCCTACGGAAGGCGCGCTGATGGCCTTCGCACGCAAGGCCGGACATGAGGTGGAAGCCTTGCAGGAAAAATTACCGCGCATGGATGTGATCCCTTTTTCTGCGGAAGCACGTTATATGGCGACGCTGCATCACAATGCGGAGGGCAGCGGCCTTATTTATGTCAAAGGCGCGCCGGAGCAGATACTTTCGATGTGCGACAGCCAGCAGCAAAGCGATGGCAGCGATGCACCTCTGCAAATGGATTACTGGCAGGCACGGGTGACGGAACTTGCCAAACAAGGGAAACGTGTACTCGCTGTTGCTCATCGGCATGCGGCCAGAACGCACGATGCGCTCTCGCATGAAGATATACAGGAAGGCCTTAGTCTGCTCGGGCTCTTCGGCATCATGGATACGCCGCGCGAAGAAGCGCGCGAAGCCATTGCCGCCTGCCTCAAAGGCGGCATCGGCGTTAAAATGATTACCGGCGACCATGTGCTGACCGCTTCTTCCATAGGTGGATTGCTTGGCATACCTAACAGCCAGCAGGTGATGACCGGCGCTGATATCGAGCGGCTGTCGGATGAGGTGCTGGCGCAATCGGTGGAAGGCATCAATATTTACGCCCGCATGCATCCCGAGCATAAGCTCAAGCTGGTGCAGGCGCTGCAGGCGCGAGGCGCGGTGGTGGCGATGACCGGCGACGGCGTCAACGACGCGCCCGCGCTCAAAAGCGCCGATATCGGCATTGCGATGGGCAAGCAAGGAACCGAAGTCGCCAAGGAGGCCTCCGACCTGGTGCTGGCCGATGATAATTTTTCCAGCATTGTTCACGCGGTAGAGGAAGGACGGAATATTTATCGGAACATCCGGCGCACGATTCAGTTCATGCTGGTGACCGATTGCACGGAAGGATTAACCTTGGTGATCGCCATGCTGGCAGGATTCGCGCTACCGATCACGCCACTGCAAATCCTATGGGTGAACATGGTGACGGCGGTGACGCTTTCGCTGGCCTTCGCCTTCGCGCCGCGCGATCCGTCCGTGATGCAAAGCGCGCCGATCCCACCGGAAATGCCGCTTTTTTCAAAGCGCACCGTTAGCATAATGTTCACCCATATTCTTATTATCGCTGCAGGGACGATTGGTCTGTTTCTCTATGAAATGCAGCATACCGGTGATACGGCATCCGCGCGCACCGCCGCCGTGAACGTGCTGGTGTTTTTCCAGATCTATTACCTGTGGGGAATGTTCCCGCTGCAAAACAGGCTATCCGCCCTGATGCCGGTTATTCTCGCCACCGTGGGTGTGCTGCTCTTCCAACTGGGTTTTACCTACATTCCGTGGATGCAGAAAATATTCGCTACCGCGCCGCTGGATGGAACGGCCTGGCTTAAAATCATCACCGTCTCTGCCGTTATTTTCGTGTGGTTATGGGCGCAGCGGAGATTTATAGGAAAGATTGCAGCGCCGACAGGATAGCATCCGCTGCGGTAAACATAAGTGCTACCGTGGCCGCTCCCACCAGCAATCCCAGCACGATGACGAAGCCATCGCGTTCAAGAAGACCTATGGCTATCAGCGCCATCGCCCATCCGGGCAGCATATTGCCAAAGGGAATGGGCAGCGACATCACGGTGGCAAGCACAACAAATGCGACGCCCAACAGCCGTTGCATGAATGCTCCGCTCATCATATGCAAACGGGGATGTAACAGAACCTCTATTTTTTGAATGGAAGGAATGGCGCGTTCAAGAATCATCCCGAACTGCTGGCCGGAGAATCGCTTTTTGCCGAGCGCCGCCGGAAGCCAGGGGTGAGCTTTTCCAACAATCATTTGCAATCCGAGTATGCCAATCGGGATGCCGGTAAGCGCCGATAATGCAGCGACGTTGGGTATCGGCAGGCAATTGGGAATGGAAAACAGCAGAATCGACATGCCGAATACGCGCTCGCCCAATGTCCCCATCAATTCCTGAAGGTTGATGGATTCTTTCTCTTCCATCTGCTCGATGATTGACGCAAGAATCAAAGAAGTATGTTGGATTGCAGGTTTTGCCATTAACCGTCGCTATCGTTTTTGGTCTTCGCATTCATCCCATAAACGATAGGACGTAAAAACAGGTTCACCAGCACGACAAAGCCGGTGAGTACCGCAGCATGGGCGAAATATCCCGCGCCCGCGAACAATCCTACTGCCACGCTGCACCATAGCGTGGCGGCGGTGCTGAAGCCTTTCACGGTCGTACCTTCCTTCACGATAACGCCTGCGCCCAGGAAGCCCACGCCCGTGATAATGCCCGCTACGGTATGCACAACCACCGAAGGATCATTGCTTATAGGCAGCATGAATGAAAATACCATCATCGCCGCCGAGCCGATAGTGACGAGGGTATTGGTTCTTAAGCCCACATAACGGCTGCGCCATTGGCGCTCCAGACCGATCGCGCCGCCCAGCAGCAATGCGCAGCCTAGACGCAGTGCCAATTCTTCCCAGGATATCATGGTTCCTCCAGCAATAGGTTATGCCCATTATATACTATGCAAATAGATCTGGCCGGTTTGACTGCAATCAATCCTCTAAGAGGCTTCATATCTTAACTTTTTATCATGCGGGTATTTATATGTCTGGCTCTTATTTTATTATCTCTTACCGGCTGCAGCGCCCCCGAAGGCAGCCAGCGGGAACGATTCGTGCCTGCGCGCCCGGTCGCCGGCATTGTTTCCGATACGGTAGTGGGCACCGCGCAAGGCGCATGGGCGGCGGTGCAGACGCCGTTTGAAGACCTCAATATTAAGCGGCAGAAAATTCCTGAAAAATTGCAGCAGATCACCGACAACCCCTATGCGTTGCCGCCGCAAATGCTCTGCGAAGGCATCCGCAAGGAAATCGATGAGCTGGATACGCTGCTCGGCCCCGATGTCTGCACGCCGCAGAACCCTACCGGCATGATCGTTTCGCGCAAAGGCGAATATGTCGAGAAGGGAGCTGGGCTAGCAAAAGATCAAGCGGTGGGCATAGTGAGTGGCAAGACGAGCATTATTCCGTTCCGGGGCGTGGTACGCAAAATTACCGGCGCAGAGAAACACGCCAAGGAAGTCGAACGCGCTTACCAGGCCGGGAAACTGCGTCGCGCTTTCCTGAAAGGGTTGGCTGTATCGCTGGGGCCGAAATGTTTGAATCCATCGCCTATCACAACTGTTCCGTCAGAACCGCCGCTATCTCCAGCACATTAGACGGATGCGGGACGGTATTGCCGGTGACGATGCGCGTCGCACCGGCTTTGCGCAATTCCGTATAAGCGCTGCCCACAAACAACCCATGCGTGGCCAGACAGGCAATATCCGCCAAACCCTGCGCTTTAAGCAGACCCACGGTTTTAATCATGGTGGCGGCGGTGGAGATAATATCATCGACCAGCACCGGCGTGTGGCTGCCGTAGCGCCCAATCTCCGGCAACATTATCTCCACATCGCGGTCGCCGTGGCGTGTTTTCTGCAAGATCACATAAGGCGCATTTGCATCGGTAGCCACGATTTTGACCCATTGCTCGCTTTCCATATCGGGGCCGATGATAAGCGGTTTTGCAATGTTCTTTTTGATCCATTCTGTCATCAATGGTGTGGCGCTGACTACTTTGCATTCGCATCTGTAAATTTCCTGCAGCCGGTGGTGGCGGTGTAGATGCGGATCGACAGTAATCAACGCATCAATATAAGGTGAAAGTAGTCCGGCAAAGATATCGGAAGTAACCGCTTCTCCTTCCTTGAAACGCTTGTCCTGGCGCATATAGCCGAGATACGGTGCGATCAGCGTAATCTTTGCAGCGCCCATTTCCTTTAAAACGCGCGCCAGAAAAATGAGCGGCAAAGTTTTGGCATCGGGCTGATTTAAACTACACAGTATTCCCGCCGCTTTGCCGCGCACGTCGGAAGTTACGCGGACATAGGATTCGCCGTCGGGAAAATACCGCCATTCCCATATGCCTTGCTCAAGCCCCATGGCTTTGCCGAGTGTTTCCTGTTCAGGAAATGTAAAGACGCTCATTCCATTTCCTCCAGGCGCACGAACTCATTGCTTTCGTGCAGATAGGAAAGCGCATAATTCAATTCTCCAGGCGACTGCGCATGCACAGTAAAGAGCGGCTGGCCTTTTTCTACGACGCTGTGTAATTTCACATGCAGGTCGATGCCCGCCGCCTTGAATTGCGGCGCACCGGCGAGTTTGGCGAGTAAGGCAATGCGCTTGGTGTCGATCTGCGTCACCTTGCCGGTTTTCGTTGCGAGGTGGTCGTGGCGGCAGCAGGACTGCGGAATCTCGCGCATTCCGCCCTGCGCCTCGCAGATCGCCTGGAATTTTTTCCATGCCTTGCCGCTGGTTAGAATTTCCTCGGCAATGCGGATACCTTCGTCTTTTTTGACCTGCGGAGAAAATTCCAATACGTTTGCCGCAAGCAGCAGAGCATGCTCGCGCAAATCCTGCGGCGCGTCCTTATGATTCTGCAACACCTGCAACACGTCGCGCGCTTCGAGCGCCGGGCCGATGCCGCGCCCGACCGGCTCAAAGCCTTCGGTGAGCACGACTTTAATGGTCAACCCGCACATTTTACCGACATGGCGCAGCAGATGCTGCAAACGTATGCCCATGGCGGAATCACGCACCTTGGCGGTGGGGCCGATGGGAATGTCGATCACAACATGCGTCGAGCCGGCAGCGATTTTCTTTGAAAGAACCGAGGCTACGAGCTGGCCTTCGCTATCAACATTGAGCGTGCGTTCAACGCGGATCAGTACATCATCGGCGGGGCTTAAGCTAACTCCGCCGCCCCACACCACGCAGCCGTTCTCTTTCTCCACCACCTTGCGGATCTGATCGAGCGTGAGTTCTACCGGGGCAAGCACCTCCATCGTATCCGCCGTGCCTGCTGGGGAAGTAATGGAGCGCGATGAGGTTTTGGGAATGGTGAGGCCATAGGCAGCCACGATAGCGACAACGATGGGCGTGGTGCGGTTGCCGGGCAGTCCGCCGACACAATGCTTATCGACCACCAGTTCTTTATTCCATGAAAGCTGCTCGCCGGTTTTGGCCATGGCCTGCGTGAGATACAGGATTTCCTCTTCATTGAGTCGCCCACCGGCGCAGGCAGCAACAAAGGCGGAAGTATGGATATCAGATAAGTGCCCGGACACTGCGTCTTCAATGATGGCCGTGATCTCTGATTCTTTCAGCACGTTGCCATAAATCTTACTGCGAATGTAGCTCAAGGAATGCAGCGGTTTTGGATGCGACAGCGTCACTTCTTCACCTTCCTTGGCATCAAGCAGCTGCCAGGCGTGTTCGGAAAGCCCGGCCTCGTTGTGATGCAGTAGTGGCGTGGTGACGGTATTGAGCGTGGCGATGATATAACGCTCGCCTTTTTGCACCCGGATGCGCGCCTGGGATACAAAGCCTTCGGAAAGGCAGATATGGCTATCCTGGCGAATGTAGATCACCGCTTCGTTCTGCGTGTCGATGCCGAGGCGCTTGAGATTCAAGGTGGGCTTTTCGTTCATAGCTCAACCGTCTGCATGTAATCCGGCATCTCGCATGTCCATTCCAGGCGTTCCTCGATATGGGCTTTCATGGCCAGTGCCGCCGATTCCTCGCCGTGTGTGATAAAGGTCTTGATAGGTGGTTTGCGCATATGCCCAAGCCAGCTTAGAATTTCCTCATAGTCGGCATGCGCGGACATATTATCGAGTTCGGCAATCTCGGCATTGATCGGTATCATGAAACCGTGAATCTTTATTTCTTTCTCGCCTTTGAGCATGCGATCGCCGCGCGTGCCGCCCGCCTGAAAGCCGGTGAAAAGGATAGTATTCTGGCGGTCTGAGCCAAGATGCTTGATATGATGCAGCACCCGCCCGCCGGTGGCCATGCCGCTGGCAGCAATGATAATCTTGGGGAAATGGTTGCTGTCGAGTTTCTTGGATTCCTCCACGGAATGTATATACGTCACGCTGTCGGTCACCGCCGTGCAGAGATCACGGCTTAGGCGGTGTTCATTCAAATATTTTTCGAGCACATCCGTTGCGCCGATTGCCATGGGGCTGTCCAGGTACACCGGAATATTCGGCATGCGGTCGGTGCTTTTAAGCGCGTGCAGGTAATACATCAGGCTCTGCACCCGGCCCACCGCAAAGGCGGGAATGATCACCGTGCCGCCGCGTGCCGCCGTGCGTTTGATGACGGGTTCCAGCTGGTCGAGTGGATCGGTGGGTTCGTGGCGGCGATCGCCGTAGGTGGATTCTACTACCACATAATCCGCCTCGACCGGCAGCACCGGCGCTTTCATGACAGGATCATACGGCCTGCCGATATCGCCGGAGAAAAGCACCGTGCGCTTTTCCGCTGTCAACAATACCCAGGATGCGCCCAGAATATGTCCGTTGCGCTCGAAGCGGAAGCGAATACCTTCGCCCAGACTGAAATCTTTTCCAAATGGCACGGTACGGAAATGCGCGAGCGATTCTTCCGCGTCGGCCAGCGTGTAAAGCGGCAGCGCCGGGTCATGCTTGCTGTAGCGGTATTTGTTGGCGCGCTTTGCATCCTCTTCCTGAATATAGCCGCTGTCAGGCAACAGCAGTTTGCAGAGATCGAACGTGGGCGGCGTGCAGTAAATCTTTCCTTTGAATCCCTGCTTTACCAGCAGCGGCAGGTAGCCGGAGTGGTCAAGATGCGCGTGGGTAAGCACCACGGCGTCAATCTCAGCAGGCGGTATGGGAAACGCCGACCAGTTGCGCAGGCGCAGTTCCTTATAGCCTTGGAATAATCCGCAATCGATGAGGATTTTCTTGCCTTCCGCTTCGATAAGATATTTTGAGCCGGTGACAGTGCGCGTTGCGCCGAGGAAGGTGAGTTTCATTTCCGCGCTCCCAATAGGCGCTGGGCTTCTTCCGCGATATGTGACGCAGAACAGCGGTTGACGAACAGCATGCCATCGCTGTCGAGCGTGCCGCCTTCGTTGATAAATCCGAGTGCCTTGAGTTTCCGGCCTTGCCACAGCCGTTGCAATGTTCCCACCATCACTTCCGGACGGGTGTGTGTGACGAGCAGAAGTTCTTTTGTGCTAGGCGGAATAAGCTTGCCGATGATTTTATCGGATGCGCCATGCCTGCGTTCGCCGTCGTTGCGCGGCTCGCGCAATTTCCCCGGTTCTTGAATATAGACCACGCCATGCGAAACTTTTTTTGCCGCCAATTCTTTCGATGCTTTCAGCGTTTCCAGTAATTGATAGGTGCCGATGGCGATCAGCGTCAAACTCGCCGTTTCCGGCTTATATCCCGCCCATGAAAGCCGCAGCGCACCCTGCCGCCAGAGCAGACCGCATTCCTCCCAGCTGAACCAAACCGGCGCTTTCTGCTTGGCCATGACCATCGTCCACACCTGGCCGTGGGTTATGTAAACTTCACCCATCAGAAAGGCGGCGGTGTTGTAATCAGCGGGAAAAAATACGCGGCTGACATCTGAGCTTTCCCCCAGCATGCATTCGGCCATCGACGTATCCTGGTGCGACAATTCATTCTTGCCGTTCTCCCAAGTATTTGAGGTCAGCACCAGCGGCACCGAGAGCCAGCCGGGCGGTTTGCCTGCCTCTTGTTGATGGCGAGAGAAAATCACCTCCTGTCGCGCGATGCCATGCATCTTCTCGCCGAAAGCTTCATAAGTGACGATCAGGTTGAGGCCGCCTTTGTTGCCGAATGCTGCGGCAGCGATGGCTTCCTCATTCAGCGCGGTGATGACATTACCGGTGATGGATTCTTCGCTGCCTTTTTCAACATCAGCCACGCGGAAATCGGCGTAGCGCAACGTGTCATCCATGCGGTTGGAAAGCATTTCGTCGGGATTGCCGACGCGCGGGCGTAGCTGCGGATTGAGCAGCGCCGTCTCCTTGAACACATTATCGATGGCGTCCATCGGGCTACGCTTTTTTTCTTTATCGGCAAAGAGGATTTTGGGCAGGGTTTCCAGCTTCACATGGCGATTGGCGATGGGATTATCGCGCTCCCGCGCGCGCTTGGTTGCCTTGTGTTTCTGAAAAAATGCTGCGGCGGTTTTTAATTCCTTTTCGGGAACCCAGAGCTTATGCGCATGCTTGTTAAACAGTCCGGCGGCTTTTTTACTTTTGGATGGATTCTCACCCAGCGGCAGGTTATGCGCGGCGTTGGTGCCTTCGCCGTAAAATCCCGCGCCTTTGGGCGCAACGGCGATGACGTAAGGAAGACGGATATGCGTGTTACCCGTTTCTTCCTGCACGCGTAGCTTCTGCTCACATTCGATGATTGCCCAAGCGAAGGCCAACGGATCGCGCCCGTCGATGATAACGGGATCGAAACCCTGCATTTTAAGATAATGAGCGAACCACTGTGCACCGCCTTCCTGCGCCATGGTAGTGCGCTGGTCGATGCGTCTGCCATTGGCGATCATGATAGGCACCACGAGGCCACAGTCTTGCGCCCGCCACCAGCGCGGCGCCCAGTCGGAGCCTCTTTGTTCTTCCCATGCGCCATCGCTCAGGAAAGCGACCAGCCGCTCGCCGGGCAGCGGCATGTGGACATATTCCAGTCCGGCAAAACCAAGATAGCCGCCTTCCATGATGCCGCCCGCCGTATGCGCGTTGACATGGCTGCCCAGCGGAGAATCCGGCTTGCCTTCCTTATTCAGTGCATAGGAATAAAAATCGCGGGCGAAGCGGGTAAGGCCTTTATTGGAAAGATCGTAACGCTCGGCATGCGCCTTGGTCATATTGCCGACCAGCAGGTTGGTATTGTCGATCGCTGCGACTGCGTGCCCTTGTTCCATCACCCAGCTGCGCGTGAAGCCGGTGAGTGCATTGGCCAGCAGATAGCCGACATAGGCGGGAATCATATTAAGCGATCCGCCGAGATGCCCCTGCGGATCGGGCTTGAAATCTTCTGTTTTTAGATGCCTGCCGTCGAGATAAATATTCTTAGAATAGGCCTGATGCACCGCCAGCCACATGGCCGCGCTGGCAAGCCGGTCAGCAGCAGCTAAAAGTGTTTCCGGCGTCCGGTGATCGCCGTGGATAGCGTCGCCTTTTAGATATGCGAGCAGCGACTGAACGCGGTGCAACGTTTCCGGCTGATGCCGGATAACGCCATATCCTTCTTTCCATTGGTCGGGAGTGTACGAAATAACCGCCTCATTATTTTCAGGAACGCTCTTCTTTATGCCCGGATTCGTTGAACCCGTCCACAAAAGCGGAGGCGATGCGTTTAATCTGCGGAATGGCCGGTGCGGGCAGCAGCGCGTCCCGCAGTTTACGGACAAAGAGGATGGTGAAGATGGCGCAGATTACGGTTGCCAATATCATGAAGCTGCCGATGATCAGCGCCGCCGCGTCTGCTTCAAGCCCATGCCGGATAAGCGCGAGATAGGCGGCATAACATCCGCCCAGCAGCAGCGCGCCCGTCAGCATGCCGGTAATAACGGTCATTAACACGACCGCCGCTACATTGGTGACGACTCGCCGGTAGAGCATGTTACCCGCGATCAGGCGGGCAATCATGCTTATACCGACAAGACCGTCTATCTTTGACATGGCGTAAGTCCTCTAGCGGCGGCGCAGAAGAAATCCGAGCACCAGGCCGATTCCAGCTGCGATTGCGCTTGCCTGCACCGGGTGCTGGCGCACTTCCTTGATGATCGTGGCTTTTGCATCGCGCGCTTCGTCCGTTGCTGAATCGACGACTTCGCGCAACTTGTGCCCCGCTTTATTGGCGAGAGCGGCAACGTCATCTTTGGTGCAGCAGCTTTTGTCTTTGGTAGCAGAAAACATAAAAATCTCCTTTGGTTGTGGTTAGTAAGGCGAAAGTAACATGGGCGGATAGAAAAGGTTTGATCGCAATCAAACCCTTCAAAACTAAACGCGATAGGATGCCTTATCTCATCGAAAGGAGACACAATGGAACACGCAGTCGCATTCATGATCGGTATCAGCGCCCTGGTAATAGGGTTTTCCTTCCTTATCCACGGAAAAGGCTGGGCCGAATATCTCAAACACGTTCATAAGGCAGGGCAGCCTGCCGCACTGATGATAGGTTACCTGCATCTGCTGGTGGGAACATTTATCGTCGGTTTCCATTGGAAATGGGAAGGGATGCCGCTGCTGCTTACGCTTCTCGGCGTCAAGGCGATTGCGGAAGGCTTTGTCTATACGCTTTTCCCGAATGCCATGCTCATGATGCTGGCCTGGTATGAGCCGCGCCAGCGCGTTCTATTTCCCATCGCCGGAATCGTGACGATGGTGATCGGTGGGCTTGTCCTGTGCGAATGGTGGCAATACATGCAGTCCGCCGCCTGCACCTGGCATCCCTGTTTTAATCAAGCCTCTAACCTTTAGGAGAATGATCATGACAACATTTGTATTGCTCACGCGCCTCGTCAGCGAGGAAGTGAAACCCAGCTTCACCATTGGCAAAAAGGAAAAGCTGGTAGTCGAAAAAGTCAAAAAGGCCTGCCCGAAAGTGAAATGGCTAGCGGATTATGCCATCATGGGGCCGTATGATTATCTCGACATCTTTGAAGCGCCGGATATGGAAACGGCGATGAAAGTATCGGCTATCGTCCGCCAGGTCGCTGGCGCGCATACGGAAGTCTGGCCGGTGACCACTTGGAAAGAGCATGCCCGGATCATGCGCGACGTCGCCGAGTGCATGGACGAATCATTGGCGGCTTAACCCCCGCATTTACCTGTCCTCCGAAGCCTTGGCCGGGGGGCAGGGAATGATCGGTTGGGTCTTCACGGTTAAATAGCGTCGTCGTAAGTATCGCAGCTTTCGGAACCAGCGCCCGCCGTGCCCATTTTGGGCTTTTTCTCCGGCTTCTTGCGGCCCAGCAGGTGGTGCAGCACCTTGTCGCTTTCCTGACGATTATCTTTGTTGCGCAACAGGTCGGCGATAGTGGCGATGCCCGTTACCGTATCAAAATTAGATACCATTACGCGGCTCACGTCATGCTTGCGCATCAGCTCCGCCACGCGCTCAATCGGATCATTCTCATTGCAGGTAATGAACTTGTGCGTCATCGCCTCCTGCACCAATACTTTGGCGGGATCTGCCCCTTCGGCGGTGACGCGAACGGTGATGTCGCGGTCGGTTAATATGCCGAACACCTTGGTTGGAGTGCCGACCGGCAATACGCCGATGTCCTCTTCTTTCATGATTCTCGCGGCTTCCTTAACGGTCTGCGTCGGCTGGATCATGTGCGGGTGGGCAGTCATGATTTCTTTTACTGTGATCTCTTTCATAAAAATCTCCTTGAGTGCAATGGTTAATAAATGAGGACTTAATCCGTTGCCATATCGCAGACGGCTTCCTGTTCGGGGGTAAGCAGCTGTTCCACATAGCGGGTAATTTCCTGCATGCTGGAAGGGAGCGGCTTTGCCGCTGCAGACGCAACGATAGGCATGTGGCCAGTGGCATCGTTCACATAGTTTCTAGCGGTTTGCATAAAATCTCCTTTGCATAAGTGACGATTGACCCTAGCCCCGTCCAGGGGGGAATGGTTTGATTGCAATCAATAAAAGAGAGAAAAACGCTCAGGCGTATTAATTCATTGATTATTCAGGGGAATAAGAATAAATTGCAAGGGTGTGGGCATTCTCTTAAGTTCCCGCTCGAAGGCGATGGAACTTTAAGCCGAGAGTTTTATGCTACCTGCAATTTTACCAGAAAGCGCAAAAAGCCTGTCCCTGTTTTCCGGCATGACCGAGCAGGACAAGGAAGCGCTGATGAAGGGCGGACATATCCGCTCATGTCCGAAAGGGCAGATGCTGTTCGCGCATGGCGAGCCGGTGACCCATTTTTATGCCATCGTCAAAGGTACATTCCAATTGTTCCGAGCTAATCCCGACGGAAATGAAAAAACTGTTGAGGTGTTAAAATCCGGCCAGACCATGTGCGAAAGCGAGATTCTTGATTCCTGCCGGTCGCA
Source organism: uncultured Rickettsiales bacterium (assembly GCA_964575095.1). Taxonomy (GTDB): domain Bacteria; phylum Pseudomonadota; class Alphaproteobacteria; order Rickettsiales; family SXRF01; genus CAZNPA01. The sequence goes on along the minus strand of CAZNPA010000004.1, from coordinate 212,311 downwards.
CCGAGTTAATGCCGTGCCGGTAGAGGATTCGGTGGTATTAGAATTTCCGGTAGCCTGGCTTAAGGAAGCGGCTAAGAAACACAATGGGTTTGCGCTAAACCTGCTTTCGCTGATTTCGCAGCAAGCACATCTGGCCGAAGTGGAGGCCGAACACCAGGCAACCATGTCCGCCGCCCAGCTGGTGGCTTGCTTTCTACAACGTTTGTGTGTGCTCTATGATTTCAATCCCAGTAGCTTCGATTTGCCCTATAGCAAAACCCTAATCGCTTCACGGCTGGGCATGGAGCTGGAAACTTTTTCGCGCACACTGGCCAAACTCAAGGAGCAGGGCATCACCGTGGAAGGCACGCGCGTAATGATTTACGACCTTAAGCGCATCGAACAATATGTCTGCGGTATGTGCTCGGTATCGGAGGATTGCGCTACGCACCAGTCGATGGAAAAGAAGATGCGCCACGACGCTGAGCATAAGCGCAAATCTCTTTGATTACGCAGCCGCTGCCATCGCCTCCGCCGCATCCAGGCGCAGTAATGCGGTAAAGCAGGAACCCTTGCCGAGCGCGCTTTCTACCATAATATCGCCCTGCATCAACCGCGCCAGTTCGCGGCAGATGGTAAGCCCAAGCCCGGTGCCGCCGTATCTGCGGTAGGTCGAGGCCTCGGCCTGCGTATATTTATCGAAAATCCGCGCCTGCTGCTGTGGCGCTATGCCGATACCGCTATCGGTCACGGCAATGCGCACACGGTAACCTCCGTGGGTATCCGGCACCGCCTGCACGTCCAGGCGAACATAGCCGCTGTCGGTGAATTTCACGGCGTTGGAAAGCAGATTAATTACAATCTGGCGGATGCGCAGCGAATCACCCATGAGCGAGACGGGAATCCGTCCGATATGGACATATAAATTCAGGCCTTTTTCTTCCGCCTTCGGCATAACGATATGCACCGCTTCCTGCACGGTCTTAGCAAGATCGAAAGACGCGTGATCCAGTTCCATCTTGCCCGACTCAAGGCGCAAATTATCCAGCATGACATCGATCAGTTCCTTCAGCATCGTGGTGCTATCACGCAGCGCCTGGACGCACTGGCCTTGCTTCTGCGGCGAACACATCGGGGTAAGCAGAATCTGCGAGATTCCGAGAATAGCCGTGAGTGGTGTGCGGATCTCATGGCACATATCGGCGAAATAGAAATTCTCCATCTGTGCGGGCGCGCAGTAGGGCGAATTAGCGATGGCGACAGCTTGCATAAAAAGTCTCCTTTGTTGAGCCTGAGGTTACGCTATGCCAACTCGCGCTATGATGGTTTGATTGCGATCAATTAACAAAAAAATCCATAAGCAGGATAAATTCAGGCGATACTTTCCAAATGTTCCGCCAGCGTTTGGCCATCATAATGCGTTAAATCCTTCGGCATCTCCGCCGCAACGGATTTCAACGTTTTTCCGCTTAAATGTTTCTTGATCTCGCCCAGCATTTTCGGCGCGGCCACCAGCACCAGCCGGTCGAATAACTTTTCCTCCCGCGCCCGGTTTAACTGGTCTGCGATTTTTTTAGCGAAATGCATCCTGATTTCATCGCTGACGTTCATATGTGGCTCGCTCATAGAGCGGGCGCTGTTCGCACTTTCGAATACCATGCCGGTGGCATTGCGCCCCACTTCGTATTGGTCGTCGGACTCGGCTTCCCACTTCATACCGAGAACGGGCACAGGCTCATGGGCAATAATCTCCGAGAACTGGTTGCGCTTGGAATTGCCCAGCAGCGGCATGAGCTTTTCCACTTTATGACGCGTATAAACTTGCGCCTGTCTGCTGTCGGCGACGAGAATCCACGTCACAGGCGGCTTGACGATTTGCACGGCTTGTCTGCGGGTCATGATTTTTACTCCTTTAATGTGACATCAGCAGCGGTATATCCGCTTTCTGCAGCATATGTTCGGTAACACCGCCCAGCACCATCTCGCGGAACATGCTATGGCCATAGGCTCCCATCACCAGCAGATCGGCTTTTAAGTCCTTGGCGCGCATTAGTAGCGCTTCGCCGTCCGTGCGGTAATTGCCGCCACCGACCAGGATTGCCTGGGCATTGATGCCATGGGCGCGCAGATATTCCATTAAAGCCGCTTCCGCCGCCAGATCATGTGTATGGCCGTGCCCTTCCACCGTTAGCAGGTAGAGCTTTTCGGTGCGCGCCAGCAAAGGGATTGCGTTATATAGTGCGCGGGCCGACTGCAGGCTGCCGTTCCAGGCCAGTGCAACGGTCTTGTCTTGCCACTCGCCCATGCCATTTTTTGCAGGCGGCATGATCAGCACCGGCCGGCCGGTATCGAACAGCGCGGGTGTAATGACATCATGCGATTTTCCATCGTATTTACCGGCCACGATTACATCGCAGAGCCGCCCCTCGCGCGCAATGGTGGAATCGATCATGCCCACCCCGTGCACGAACCGGGCCGATGTATGGTGCGCAGGAGACTCCGGTGCATCGAGTGAAATATGATGCTTGGCGGCAAAGGAAACCACATATTGCTTTGCCTTATTCAAGCGCTGCGCATTTTCTTTCTCTATGGCTTCGATAATGGAAGCGCTGCCGATGATGCCTTCGCCATAAACACTGGCATAGGCGCTCGGGTCGGATGAAACGTGCAGTACGCGGATCTGCGCGCCATAGGTCTTCCCCAATATAAATGCCGTATTCAAAGCGCTCAGCTCGTCCTGAGAACTGCCGAAAATGCAGAGGATGGATTTGATGGTCATGGTGGTGCTCCTTTTTTGTGTAAAAGCACCCTAGCGGCAGAACGGAGTGAGGTGTTTGATTGCGATCAACAGCCTTGACGGCATCGCTATCTGGCGGCACCAAAGCTGCAAAATCGTGCACAATTCTGCCAAAAACCTGCACAAGTCCGAACAAAACGTGCACTTTTACGGATGGCAGTAGCACTCATGCACCATCAGAAACGAAATGGCCTTTACAAATGTATGCGAGGAGATCAAGCGCCAGAGCCGATTACATTGCGTCAGGCCTTTTTGGGTCCTTCCGGCGCGAATGCTATGCGGGGACGCAAGGCCCGGCATTTCGCTAGCGACAGCGTCCTAAAATGCATTTCGTTTCGTTTTTATTAGTTCAAACCCTTGGAAATCCTTGGTCTTGGCCTATTAAAAAACGAAATACAGGGGTAAATGCATTTCGTTTCTTAACAGAAATGGCTCTCAGACTTGATTAGCAACGGATTGCCATTTCGGATAATCGAAATAGCTGTCGATATGGATTCGCCGCTGCTCAGGAAAGGCGATGACAGCCGCCCGCTGCTCCGGTAAGGTTCGAACTGTATCCATTAAGGATCGCCATTACCGCGCCATGCCGGGCGTCAGAACGCCAAGCAATTTCTTGGCCTCTTGTTGCACCTGCTCCAATTGCTGCGCAAATTCTTGTAGTGATTCAAACGCGATGCTTAATTCCGCTACCCATCTATCCTTAAGCTCAGAATTTTCCTGCACAGCTCGGCTGCCGGAATCTATCATATGTTCGTCATCGAATAATGCGTGTAAATCCATTCCCTTCTGCGCCATGTTACGATGTCCTTCCATCCCAGGAATCGCACTCTGGCCGATCAACATTTTTAGCGTTCCACACGTAATATCGAGTATTTTATATCCCCGGATTAGAATGTTCTTGCCATCGAAACTCAATGGCCTGCCTGCAGCTGTCTCTTCCAGCGTTGCAAAGAATTTCGACATAACGCGTAATGCATCGACTTGTTTTTCCAATGCGCGATATTCAGCCAATAGAGATGCGGCTTCCTCGGGAGTTTTGGTAAAAAGCCTTACACCCAATTCCGGTGGATGCAGGACAGCACGCAGTAAATCAATTTTTTCAGCGGTTTCTGTATCGTTTCTTTGTTTCGCCTGATCACATAATTCACCAGCAATGTGAGAAAATTCACTCCATAAAAAATAGTCACGCAGATCGCGGTAGGTGGACGTTGGCTTAAAATGATAACATGCCTGCTTTTCCTTGCCGATTATCGGGTCGGCATTCGCATCCAATCTGATATCCTCCGTCAGCAGATTCAGCTTGTGATTGAGGAACGCTTTGGCGGCATCGGCAGGACGAATTTTCTTGGCGTGGCTTGGCTTCATGGCCTTCCCCTATCGGCTACAATCAACCATGCGCCGCTGTGGGCATATTGAGAACGCCGAGGCGCTTGCCGACTTTCTCGAAGGTGTCGAGGGCTTTGTTGATTTGCGCGTCGGTCAAGCTGGCGCACATCTGGATGCGAAGCCGTGCCGTGCCTTCCGGCACTACCGGATAACCGAAGCCGGTGACGAAGACGCCTTCTTTTAAAAGTTCCTGGCTCATGCGGATAGCAAACGCTGTGTCGCCGACGATGATGGGGACGATGGCGGATTCACCTTCGAGCGGCTTGAAGCCCCTGCTCTTTAATCCCTCGCGCATCTGCTTGGTAATTGTATGTAGTTTCTCAACGCGCTGCGGCTCGCGCTCCATGATCTCGATGGCTTTCATGGCGCTGGCGGCAATCGTCGCCGGCAGCGCATTGGAAAATAACTGCGGCCGTGAGACTTGGTTTAGATATTCGATCAGCGCCTGTGAGCCCGCGACATAGCCGCCTGCCGCGCCGCCTAAGGCTTTTCCCAGCGTCCCTGTGATGATATCGACTTTGCCCTCGACGCCGCAATGTTCTGCTGTTCCACGGCCGTGTTTTCCCATGACGCCGACGCCGTGCGAGTCATCGAGGATGACGGTGGCGTTGTATTTTTTGGCAATGGAAATAATTTCCGGCAGCTTGGCGATGTCGCCTTCCATGCTGAACACGCCGTCGGTGATGATGAACAAATGCCGCGCACCTTTGGCGTCTTTGAGTTTTGCTTCGAGGTCGGCCATGTCGGAATGTTTGTAGACGAAGCGCTTGGCTTTCGACATGCGGCAGCCGTCGATCAACGAGGCATGGTTGAGTTCATCGCTGATGAGTGCGTCTTCGGCGGCAGCGATGGCGGGCATCAGGCCGGTATTGGCCGCCCAGCAGGAGACATAGGTGAGTGCGCTTTCCGTGCGGTGGAGCTTGGCCAGCGCCGCTTCGATTTCTTTATGAATGGAAAACGTGCCGCAGATGAACCGCACCGACGCCGTTCCGGCGCCGTAGGTATCGAGTGCATCTTTTCCGGCCTTAATGACTTCCGGATGGTCGGAAAGCCCGAGATAATTATTGGCAGAGAGCACCAGCACATGGCCGCGCTCTTCCATCTCGACATCCGGGCGCATGGGTGTTTCGATATAACGGAAGGTTTTCAGCGTCCCGGCTTTTTTCATGCCGTCGAGCGTGGTGCGCAGAAAATTCTCGAAGCTCATGCCGCGTCACTCCAGTCGAGCACGACTTTGCCGGACTTCCCCGAGCGCATGACGTCGAAGCCTTTTTGGAAATCTGTGTAGGAAAAACGGTGCGTGATGACCGGCATCATATCCATGCCAGCTTGAATCAGCGCCGTAAGCTTGTACCACGTTTCGAACATTTCGCGGCCGTAGATGCCTTTCAAACTCAGTCCCTTGAACACCACCGCATCCCAGTCGATACCCGTACCCTGCGGCAGAATACCCAAGAGCGCAATCTTGCCGCCGTGCGCCATCGCGCCGATCATCGAGTTAAATGCCTGCGCATTGCCGGACATTTCAAAACCGACGTCGAAGCCTTCGGTCATCTTGAGTGTTTTCATGACGTCAGGGATTTTTTCCTTGGTAACGTTGACGGCAGCGGATGCACCCATCTTTTGCGCCAGCCCTAAGCGATAGTCATTGATATCGGTAATCACAACGTGACGCGCGCCCATGTGTTTGGCCATGCGTACAGCCATGATGCCGATGGGCCCTGCCCCGGTGATGAGCACGTCTTCGCCGACCAAACTAAACGAGTTGGCGACGTGCATGGCGTTTCCCAGCGGATCGAAGATCGAAAATAATTCCATCGGAATATCCGGGCTGCACGGCCAGACGTTTTCGGCGGGAACGGCGACATATTCGGCAAACGCGCCGTTACGGTTGACACCCAGACCGATGGTCTTGGCGCAGAGATGGCGGCGACCGGCCAAGCAATTGCGGCAGCGGCCGCAGACGATGTGCCCTTCGGCACTTACGACATCGCCGACCTTATGCGCGCTGATGTTGGAGCCAACGGCAGCGATTTTGCCTACGAACTCATGCCCGGCAATAGTGGGTACGCGGATGGTTTTTTGCGCCCAGGCGTCCCAGTTATAGATATGGACGTCGGTGCCGCAGATGCCGGTCTTCTCGACCTTGATCAGCACGTCGCCGGCGCCATATTCCGGCTCCGGCACGTCTTCGAGCCAGATACCCTCAGCGGCCTTGGATTTGACTAACGCTTTCATGCGAAAACCTATACAAGACCACGACCGCCTTGCCAAGCCAGAACGTGAATATCCCCCGGTGGCAGCCCGGCATGGGATTTGGCGAGCATCTGGGCATAGGCGTCCTCGATGTGCCGGGCGAAAAGCGTGGCGTTAAAGAGCGGGCACGAGGGCAGGTTTTCTGCCAATTTCCGGCGCAGGGCGGAGAGTTTCTTCGGGTCGGTGGCAAGCTCCAGCGCCAGCGCTTCATATGCTTTAGGAGATTGTGTAATCAGTTCCGGCAACTCCACCGCGTTCAATAAACTCGCCGCCACGCGCGATGCAAAGGTTTCTCCCGGATACGTCAGCACCGGAAGCCCCGCCCACAGCGCGTCGCTGGCCGTGGTGTGGGCGTTATAAGGGAATGTGTCGAGGAAAAGATCGGCCAAACGCTGCCGCGCCAGATGGTCAGGAAGCGGCATCTGGGTGGCAAACACCAGCCGATCGCTTTTGACGCCGCGCGACTCGGCTTCCTTGCGCAGGTTCTGCGCCGAGGCCGGATTGCCCACGAACAGCCAAAGCACGCTGCCTTCCACTGTCTTTAGAAGCCGCATCCAGATGTCGAATATACCGGCGTTGATTTTATAATTATTGTTGAAACAGCAAAAAACGAAACCTTGTTCCGGCAATCCCATTTCGGCGCGCGTGAAATGCCCGTCGGAAATCTTGCGCGAGGAGTCGTTGACCTGATAGCTATGGGGAAGCGTGACGATTTTTTCGCTATAATAGCGCTTGTGATGTTCCGGAATCACGGTGGCGTCGGCGATGATGTAATCGATGTAACCCGCACCCATCGTACCGGGATAGCCAAGGTAACTAACCTGCACCGGCGCCGGACGCAGCGTGAAGATGCCGGTCCTCGCCTCCTGCGTGAATCCCTTCAAATCGACGGCGATGTCGATTTCGATCTTCCTTGCCAGCGCCGCGATCTCAAAATCCGATCGGTCTCGTACATCGATGAAACGGTCGAAGCCTTTTTCAAGACGCTCGCGCATAGCGTCTTTTGCCGACGCGCCGAAAGAAAATGCCGTAATCTCGAATTTCGCACGATCATGCCGTTCGAACAACTCCGCCGTGAGATAGGCGGTGGCATGGTTATGGAAGTCAGCCGAAAAATAACCGACGCGAATTTTATCGTGCGTATATTTCTCGCCGTTCCATAACCGGGTGGCAGCGGGCGGGTATTTGCTCTCGACATAAATCTCGGCGCATTTCCGTTGCTGCGCCAACGAAAGCGGCGTGGCCGTTACGGCAAAGGGCGAAGCCGACGGTTTGTTTTCCTCTATGGCTTCCGCCAGTTTGGCAATGACAGACTCCATGCCATGCCAGTCGCAAAGCTGCATTTTGCTGTGCAGCAACGCTCCCAGAAGATTCGGGGTATCCGGCGCCAGCGCCAGAGCTTTCTCATAACTGGCCCGCGCCTCCTCGTAGCGCTTCAGGTCCCGCAGCGCATTGCCCTGATTGTAATAGGCATTGGCATAATCGGGATTGAGCAGGATGGCTTTTTTAAAACTTTCCAGCGCTGCGTCGTACTGAAGCAGGTCCTGAAGCGTATTACCCCGGTTGTTATAAACCTCGGCAAGATTGGGATTGGCGGCAATGGCTTGATCATAATAGGCCAGCGCATCCTGATAGCGATGCATGATTTGCAGCGCAAGGCCTTTATTATTGTAAGCATCGGCATAGCCGGGCTTGAACCTAACCGCCTGATCGAAACTTTCCAGCGCCGCGTCGTATTGCTTCAGCTCCCTCAGTGTGATGCCGCGATTGTTATAGGCCACTGCATGCGTCGGGGCGAGCGCGATGGCCTGATCATAGCTCGCCAGCGCTTCGCCGTAGCGTTTCATACTCTGCAACGCAAGGCCCCGATTATAATAAGCATCGGCATAGCCGGGCTTGATCGCGATGACCCGATCGTAACTCGTAAGCGCCTCTTCGTACCGCTTCATGCTCTGCAGCGCAATGCCCATGTTGTTATAGGCATCAGCGTAGTCGGGCCTGAGCAGGACGGCTTTATCATAGCTCGCCAGCGCTTCGTCATACCGATGCATCATCTCCAGCGCAACGCCGCGATTGTTATAAATATCCGCGTAATCAGGCTTATGCAGGATGGCTTTGTCGTAACTCACCAGCGCTTCGTCGTAGCGCTTCAGTTCCCGAAGCGCGTTTCCCTGCTGAAGATAGAGTATCACCAGCAGCATCAGCGCATCGGCATGGTATGGATCGGAAGCAAGAATAGTCCGGTACAGCGATTCCGCATCGCTTAAGTTCCCTGCCTGATGCAAGGAATAGGCAGCAGAAAACATCTCCGGGATCGTATTGGGGTTTTCCATAGACATTACCTACGGGATTGACTTCACGTGGCTTCCGTCTACGCTCCTACGGAGCTGCGCCGGAGGGTCGCGCCGCGCGTAGCCGAAGGCGAAGCGTGGTGACCCCTACGGGAATCGAACCCGTGCATCCACCGTGAAAGGGTGGTGTCCTAACCGCTAGACGAAGGGGTCTCTAAAGAGCGCCGTACTATCGGCATGGGTGGGAGTTTAGTCAACAGGAATCTGGCAGGAATTAATAGCCGCCGCCGGGACGGCGGCCGGGGGCGACGCTGCCGCTGCCGCCGCCGGGGCTGTTAAAGCGGCCGATATTGCCTAAAAACTGCTCAATAACGCCCATGGAGTGGCCTTCGGTCGGCGTCGTGCGCTTGACGATGTCGAACTGCTTGCCGCTGCTCTTGTCGTAGGCAACGACGTTGCTGACCACGCCCGCCTGGTCGAATTCAACGCGTATCGTCTCCTGATCGACTACTTCCGGCTTCAAAAAAGCAACGGTTTCCTGACGGCTGGTGATATAATACCAAGTCTCGGCGCCGAAAGTATTCTGCGCCGACGGCGAACCGAATTTAGCCGTTACCTCGTCTTTTGTTGTTTTTCCGATGACGATATTGTCCTTCCACTCGGCGTCTTTCATGTAGCCGTGGTTGTCTACTTTGGGCGCGCAGGCGGCCAAAACCATGAGCAGCAGTAAATTAACAGGCTGAAATCGTTTCATATTATTACTCACACCATTATACCGCTTTTGACCCTAGCGCACAACGTCGAAGAAGGCAAATATCCTCAGGAATACATTGATTTTTTTGCCATTTCCAGTACAAAGCTACCATCGTCAATCTTAAGGAAAACGCTATGGCTAACACCGCCGCCAAGCCGGTGCCGGAATCCATCCGCCCAATCAGAAAAGAGGACAACGCACCGCTGGCCGATGTCCTGCGCGCCGTGCTGACCGAATTCGGCTGCACCAGCGAAGGCTTTGCCATCCACGACCCGGAAGTGGACAGGATGTTCGAAACCTATCAGGAACCGCGCAGCGCCTATTTTATCATTGAGGCCGATGGTCAGGTAGTCGGCGGCGGCGGCGTCGCGCCCTTAAAAGGCGGCGACGAAAACACCTGCGAATTGCAGAAATTCTATTTGCTGCCGGAATATCGCGGCCACGGTTATGGCTGGCAACTGGTGACGCTCTGCCTGCAATCTGCTTTGGCGCGCGGCTTCACCCGCTGCTACGTCGAGACCATGGATAACATGGCCGCCGCCGGAACGATTTATACGCGCGCCGGATTTAAATCCATCGACAAGCCCATGGGCAATACCGGCCACTTCGCCTGCAACCGCTGGTTTTTGAAAGAGTGGTAATGGACAAGATTCGCATCATCGGGGGCGTGCCGCTTAAGGGAACCATTGCCATCAGCGGCGCCAAGAACGCAGCGCTGCCCTTGATGTGCGCGTCGCTGCTGACGGAGGGGACGCTGGCGCTTTCCAACGTACCGTACCTGGCCGACATCACCACCATGGCGGGCCTCCTGGCTCAGCACGGCGTCGCCCTGCACATGAATACCGAAAGCAAGAAATCCGGCCGCATGTTGTCACTGTCGGCGGCGCGCGTCGATAATTTCACCGCGCCTTACGATCTGGTGCGCACCATGCGCGCGTCGGTCTTGGTGCTGGGTCCATTGCTCGCACGGTTCGGCCAGGCCAAGGTGTCGCTCCCCGGCGGCTGCGCCATCGGCACGCGGCCGATCGATTTACATTTGAAAGCGCTGGAACGGATGGGCGCTACCATCGAACTCACCGACGGCTATATTCACGCCAAAGTTTCAGGACGCTTAAAGGGCGCCGCGATTGAATTCGAAAAAGTCTCCGTCGGCGCCACGGAAAATATCCTGATGGCGGCGGCGCTGGCGCAGGGCACGACGATACTCAAAAACGCCGCCTCCGAGCCGGAAGTAGGAGACCTCGCCGAATGTTTGGTCAAAATGGGAGCGAAAATCGAAGGCATCGGCACGCCGGAGCTTACCATCGAAGGCGTCGAAAATTTGCACGGCGCCGAGCACAAAGTTATCGCCGACCGCATCGAGACCGGATCTTTCATGGCCGCTGCCGCCATCACCGGCGGCGATGTCGAACTCACAGGCGCACGCGCCGATTTGATGCAGGCAGTCATCGACACGCTGCAAAAAATCGGCGTTGAAATCAGCGAAACAAAAAATGGGCTGCGCGTACGGTGCGAACGTGGGAACTTGCGCGCCACCGACATCACCACCGCCCCCTACCCGTCATTCCCCACCGACATGCAGGCGCAGATTATGGCGCTGCTGACGCTCGCCCAAGGCACGTCGGCCATCGCCGAAACTATTTTCGAGAACCGTTTCATGCACGCACCGGAACTGTGCCGCATGGGCGCCGATATCGCCGTCGAGGGCGCGCATGCAACCGTGCGCGGCGTAAAATCATTGAAAGGCGCCGAGGTGATGGCGACGGATCTGCGCGCCTCGGTGTCGCTCGTCATCGCCGCACTCGCCGCCGAAGGCGAAACCCTCATCCATCGCGTTTATCATCTGGATCGCGGCTACGAGCGCCTCGAAGAAAAACTGCTGGCCTGCGGTGCTAAAATCGAGCGCGTGCACGACGGCCGGACATTCCCCAACGCCGAGGCGGCGTAACCATGGATACGCCGCTCATCATCGCCGTCCCCAAGGGGCGCATCCTTACGGAATTGCAGCCGCTGCTTTCACGCGCCGGCATCCAAGCCGAAAAAGCGTTCTTCGACGAAGCCAGCCGCGGCCTGCAGTTTTCCACCAACCATAAGGGGGTGAGCCTCATCCGCGTGCGCAGCTTCGACGTGGCGACGTTCGTCGCCTTCGGCGCGGCAGAGATGGGCATCTGCGGCAGCGACGTGCTGATGGAGTTCGACTATCCCGACATCTACGCGCCGCTCGATCTCAATATCGGCCATTGTCGATTATCGCTGGCGGCACCGGAAAATGCGACGGACGACCTGGCGCGCCTGAGCCACGTCCGCGTGGCGACGAAATACCCGAATACGACGCAGAGATTCTTCGCCGAACGCGGCATCCAGGCCGAGTGTATTCGCTTGAGCGGCGCGATGGAGCTGGCGCCGAAACTAGGGCTGGCGCCGCGCATCGTCGATCTGGTGTCGAGCGGCGCCACCTTGAGAGCCAACGGCCTGGCCGAAATCGAGGTGATTGCTCAGGTATCGTCGCGGCTGATCGTGGGCCGCGCCGCGTTCAAAACGAAGAGCGCCCAGATCGGCCAGTGGCTGGAACGTTTCCGCGAGGCCGCCAATGGCAGGTAAACTCGACACCCGGCAGAAAAATTTTCCCGCCGCGTTCAAAAAATTTCTGGGCGCGCGCCAGCAACAATCCAAAGGCGTAAGCAAGGCGGTGGGAAAAATCATCGCCGGCGTCGCCAGGAACGGCGACAAGGCGCTGCTTGCCTATACCAAGAAATTCGACAACTTCGCCGCCACGGCAAAAAACATCCGCGTCACCGCCAAAGACATCGCTGCCGCGAAAAAGAACTGCCCGCCCGAAGTCATAAAGGCGCTGGCGGCCGCTGCCGCCCGCATCCGCGTCTACAGCGAGAACCAGATGCCGGAGGATTTCGAGTATGTGGACGAGGCGGGCGTGACGCTGGGCAGCCGCTGGACGCCGCTCGACAGCGCCGGACTGTACGTTCCCGGCGGGCTGGCCGCCTACCCCAGCTCGGTGTTGATGAACGCCGTGGTCGCCAAAACCGCCGGTGTAAAAAAACTCGCGATGTGCGTGCCCGCGCCCAAAGGGAAATTGAATGCGGCAGTGCTCGCCGCCGCTGATATCGCCGGCGTCGATGAGATTTATAAGATCGGTGGCGCGCAGGCGGTGGCGGCACTGGCCTACGGCACCAAAACCGTTCCCGCCGTCGACAAGATCGTCGGCCCCGGCAATGCCTATGTGGCGGAGGCCAAGCGGCAGGTGTTCGGGCGCGTTGGCATCGACATGATCGCCGGACCTTCGGAAATCCTCGTCATCGCCGATAATAAGAATAACCCGGCGTGGATCGCGGCAGATTTGCTGTCGCAGGCCGAACACGACGAAACCGCGCAATCCATTCTAATCACCAACGATCCCATTTTTGCGGCAATGGCCGAGAAGGAAATCAAGCGCATCCTGACGACGCTGCCGCGTCGCGCCATCGCCGGGAAATCGTGGGAAAAATACGGCACAATTATATTGGTCAGAAATTGGCAGGAAGCCTGCGACCTTGCCAACGATATCGCGCCGGAGCACCTGGAATTGGCAGTGGATAGCCCGGAAACGCTGGCGGGCAGTATCCGCCATGCCGGTGCGATATTCTTAGGGCGCTACACGCCGGAAGCCGTGGGCGATTACATCGCCGGCCCCTCGCACGTGCTGCCGACCTCGCGCACGGCGCGGTTCTCGTCGGGGCTTTCGGTGCTCGATTTCCTGAAGCGCACGTCGGTCATCGGCTGCAGCAAAGAATCGCTGAGAAAGATCAGCGCCGACGCCGAGGCACTGGCCAAGGCCGAGGGGCTCACCGCGCACGCGCTGTCGCTTTCCATAAGGAAGCCATGAGCGCCTCCATCGCCAGGATCACGCTCGACGAGGAAAGCATCGGGCACCGCTCGCCGGAAGTCGAACACGAACGCACCATCGCGCTGACCGACCTCATGCACGATAATCATTTCGTTCCGGCCGGGCTGGGGAAAGGCCCCTACGACCTGCATCTTTCCGTCAAGGAGGGTCGGCTGGCGTTCGACATCAAGGGTGCCAAGCAATCGGCGCAGGTGGTGCTTTCCGTGCAGCCGTTCAAGCGCATCGTCCGCGATTACTTCCTGATCTGCGAAAGCTACTATGAGGCCCTAAAAAGCGCCGGGCGCGGCAAGATCGAGGCCATCGACGGCGGCCGCCGCGGCATCCACAACGAAGGCGCCGAGCTGCTGCAAGCCCTGCTCAAGGACAAGGTTTCCGTTGATTTCCCGACGGCTCGCCGTCTTTTTACTCTTATTTGCGTGTTACACATCAAGTAGTGGCGAGTAAAAAAGGTTGGCGAAACTGATTTTTATGCTACATTCCCTGACACTTTTCCACTAGCCACTCGCCACTCACCACTAAATTATGGCCAAAGAAGAATTATTGTCGTTTCCCGGCGTCGTGATGGAGCTGCTCCCGAACGCGACGTTTCGCGTCAAGCTGGAAAACGGCCACCTCGTCATCGCCCACACCTCGGGCAAGATGCGGAAGAACCGCATCCGTGTCTTAGCCGGCGACAAAGTCATCGTCGAGATGACACCCTACGACCTGACCAAAGGCCGGATTAAATTCCGCGAGAAATAAGCCATGGCCTTCGTGCTGGCATCGGCCTCTCCCCGGCGGGTGCAGCTGCTCGCGCAAATCGGCATCGCGCCGGATACAATCATCGACGCCGGCATCGACGAGACGCCGAAGAAAAACGAAATCCCGGTAAAATACGCGCTGCGCTGCGCCGAAACCAAAGCGGCAATCGCCATCGCGCAATATAAAAACGACGTCGTATTGGCGGCCGATACAGTGGTCGCCTGCGGGCGGCGCATCCTCCATAAGACCGATGACGAAAAAACGGCGGCGAAATATCTGAAGCTGCTGTCGGGACGACGCCACCGCGTGCACACGGCGGTGTGCGTCTTTAGCCACGGCAAAACCGCCGCCAGATTGGTGACGACGCACGTCAAGTTCAAGCGCCTAACCGATAAGGATATCGCGCGCTATATCGCTTCCGGCGAATGGAAGGGAAAGGCCGGGGCCTACGCAATTCAAGGACTTGCCGAGGGTTTTATTCCCTGGATAAACGGCTCCTATTCCAACGTTGTCGGCTTGCCGCTTGCGGAAACTTCAACTATGCTCCTTGCCGCAGGAATCAAGCTTAAGGAATAATATGGTTGCGCATGTCAGCACCGTCGCCTTTGAAGGCATCGAGGCCGTCGCCATCGACGCGCAGGTCAACCTGACCGGCGGGCTGCCGGCGTTCAACATCGTGGGGCTTCCCGACAAGGCCGTCGGCGAATCGAAGGAGCGCGTGCGCTCGGCGATTTACGCGCTGGGGCTTTCGATCCCCGCCAAGCGCATCACCGTCAACCTCTCGCCCGCCGACATGCAGAAGGAAGGCTCGCATTTCGACCTTCCCATCGCCATCGGCATGTTGATAGCGATGGGCGTGCTGCCGCAGGAGGAAATGGATAATTACGTCGCGCTGGGCGAACTGTCGCTGGATGGAAGTTTGCTGCCCGTCGCCGGAGTGTTGCCCGCCGCCATGCATGCGAGCGAGTTGGGGAAAGGCCTGATCTGCCCGGAAGCCAGCGGCCCGGAAGCGGCGTGGGCGGGCGTCTCTCCCATCCTTGCGCCATCGTCGCTGCTTGCGCTCATCAACCATTTCAAGGGCACGCAAGTGCTGACCGAGCCGCAATGCATGACCGGCGACGCCAAGGAACGCGCGACCGACATGCGCGAAGTACGCGGGCAACACACGGTGCGCCGCGCGCTGGAAGTGGCGGCAGCCGGTGGCCATAATCTATTGATGGTCGGCCCGCCCGGGGCCGGAAAATCCTTGCTCGCCTCTTGCGTACCTGGAATCCTGCCGCCGCTCGACGCCAAGGAAATGCTGGAAGCGAGCATGATCGCCTCCATCGCCGGAAAATTGGAAGGCGGGAAGCTGTCGCGCCGGCGCCCGTTCCGCGAGCCGCACCACACGGCGTCGCCGGCGGCGATGGCGGGCGGCGGCAAGCGCGCGCTGCCGGGAGAAATCTCGCTCAGCCATCACGGCGTGTTATTTTTGGATGAGCTGCCGGAATTCCCGCGCGCCGTGCTGGAGTCGCTGCGCCAGCCGCTCGAATCGGGGAAAATCACCGTCGCCCGCGCCAGCGCGCATGTGACGTACCCGGCGCGGTTCCAGCTGATCGCCGCCATGAACCCCTGCCGCTGCGGCTATTTGGATGACGCCTCGCGCGCCTGCAACAAAGCGCCCAAATGCGCCATGGATTACCAGTCGCGCATTTCCGGGCCGCTGTTCGACCGCTTCGACATGGTGGTCGAAGTCCCCGAAGTGCCGACGATGGACATGCTGGCGACCAAGGAAGGCGAAGCGAGCGAAGCCGTCGCCGGGCGCGTGGCGAAAGCAAGGGACGCACAGAAATCGCGCTTCGAGCAACTGGCGCTGCCCTGCCGCACCAACACCGAACTTAGCGGCGAAACGCTGCATACGCTGGTCGTGCCCGACGCCAAGGGAAAACAACTGCTGGAGCAGGCGACCGCCTCGCTCAAGCTCTCGATGCGCGGCTATACGCGGGTCTTGCGCGTCGCGCGTACTATCGCTGATTTAGCGGGGGAAGAAAACGTCGGCCACAACCACGTCGCCGAGGCACTTTCTTACCGGCAGATGCAATTTGGAAGGTATCTAGAAGCGGCTTAGAAATGCTTAAAGCCCGTTGCGGCTTCGAGTGTTTTCCCCGACTCGTCGAGCAGCGTCACGCCCTGCCCTTTTTGGACGGAGCCGATTTTTGTCAGCGGCAGTTGCAGTTCGTGCGCGATGGAGTGGATCGCGGGTTCTTTTTCGGCGGGGGCGGTGAACAGCAATTGGTAATCGTCGCCACCGCCGGTGACGGCATCCCACAGGCTGCCATCCATATCGAGCAGCGCCTGCGCCGCTTTCGAGCGCGGCAGCAGGTGGCGGTGCACGGTGGCGCCGACTTTCGATGCCTCGCAGATATGGCCCAAATCCTGCAGCAACCCGTCCGACACATCCATGCAGGCATTCGCAACGCCCAACAATTTATGACCCAATGCGATGTGCGGCTCCGGCAGCAAATAACGGTGTTCGAGGAAAGCGCGGATGTCGTCGGTCGCTTCGATGTCGCCGCGCAGTAATTTTAGCCCTAGCGCGCTGTTGCCGAGCGTGCCGGAGACATAAATCGCATCGCCGATTTTTGCGCCGCTGCGTTTTAATGCCCTGCCTTTTTCAACCGTGCCGACCGCCGTCAGCGAGAGCGAGAGCGTGCCGAGTGTCGCCACCGTATCGCCGCCCGCCAGCGAGATGGCGTAACGCAGCTGGTCTTCCTTGAGCCCCAGCGCGAAATGCCTGACCCATTCCTCGCCGATGTCCTTGGGCACCATCGCCGCCAGGAAATAGCAGAGCGGCGAGGCGCCCATGGCGGCGAGATCGGAGAGATTGACGCGCAGCAGTTTTTTGGCAATCAGCGAAGCGTCTTCGCTGCCTAAAAAATGCACGCCCTCGGAGATAGCGTCCTTGGTGATGACCAGTTCCTGGCCGGGCGGCGCCTCGATCAACGCCGCGTCATCGGTAAGCGCAAGGCTGCCGGGATACTCCGCCGCCAGCGGCACGAAATATTTTTTTATGAGGCCGAATTCATCCATTAGGAGAAAATTTCCGAAGCACCCCATGCACAAAACCCGCCTCCTCTTCGCCAAAGAAATTGCGCGTCAGGCGCGTGTATTCGTCGGTGACGACGGCGGGTTTCAAGCCCTTGTCGTACATCAATTCGAAAATCGCCGATTGCAATATGCCGAGCAACAGCGGGCTCATGCGCGCGCGCGTCCAGCCTTTGCTGAGCGAGGCGTCGATCTGCGCGTCCATGTCGTCGCGGTGCAGGGCAACGCCCGAAAGCAGGCGCTCCAGCATCGTGTAATCCGGCTCGATCGGCTGGCCGACCAGGAGCTTCTGCTCATCGCGGTCGCCGGAGAGCTGTTTTTTCAGCATCGCCACCTGCTCCTGCGGCGACTGCGCTTCGCCGACCATTGCCTGCAAATAAAGGCACTGCACGGCCGCAATCCGCGCCGCACTTTTTTTCTGCAAGGAAATATTGGCCATGATTATCCGCCAAACTGATGCTTAAGCGCTATCATGCGCAGGCACGCTTCCGCCGCAACGCCGCCCTTGTTGCCCTGGGTTACGCCGGCACGGATCTTGGCCTGCTCCATATTTTCGACGGTCAAAATTCCGTAACCGATGGCCAGCTTGTGCTGCAAGGTTAAATCCATCAGCCCGCGTGCACTTTCGCTACAAACGTAATCGTAATGCGTCGTCTCACCGCGAATAACACAGCCCAGCGCGATAAATCCGTCATACTGGCGCGTGGCCATGGTGAAGCGGATGGCGGCCGGAACCTCGAACGCGCCCGGCACGGCAATTTCCTCGGATGTGGCGTGCGCGTGTACCAGAGCTGTATGTGCGCCTTTGGACAGCTCCTTCGATATCTCCGGGTAAAAATTCGCGTTTACGATCAATATGTGCGTCATCTATTTTCCTGTGCCGATGGGCTGATAGCCGGTGATCGAAAGCCCGTAACCCTCAAGGCCGATGATGGCGCGGCGCGAATTGGAGAGCAATACCATCTCGCGCACGCCCAAATCCAGAAGTATCTGCGCACCGATGCCATAATCGCGCAGATCCATCGGCGACACCGGCTCTTTGCCGAGCTTCACACGCAGCCGGTCGGATACGGAGGTACGAATAGGCTCGCGGATCAAGACGATGACGCCGCTACCGTTCTGGTCGATCTGACGCATCGCCGCCTGCAATACACCAACGCCGGGAGCCTGCGTGTCACCCAGCATATCCTGCAGAAGGTTCAAGGAATGCATCCTGACCAGCGCCGGTTTTTTGGGATCAATGTCGCCCTTGACCAATGCGATATGCTCGGAATATTCCAGCGTCGAGGTATAGACGATCATACGGAACGTGCCGCCGTTCTTGCTGGTAAAATCGCTTTCGACGACGCGTTTTACCAGCTTTTCCGAACGACGGCGGTAGGAAATCAGATCGGCGATGGTGGCAATTTTTATGGTATGTTGCTTGGCAAACGCCAGCAGATCGGGAAGCCGCGCCATCGTGCCGTCGTCGTTCATGATCTCGCAGATGACACCCGCCGGATTGAGCCCCGCCAGCGCCGCGATATCGACCGCCGCCTCGGTATGGCCGGCGCGCACCAGCACGCCGCCGTCCTTAGCCACCAGCGGAAAGACGTGCCCCGGCGAGGCAATGTCGGAAGCCGTCTTGGTCGGGTCGATAGCGACCTGGATCGTGTGCGCGCGGTCAGCAGCGGAAATGCCGGTGGTAACGCCCTCTTTCGCTTCGATGGAAACCGTGAACGCCGTCTGGTGCCGCGACTGGTTCTCGCGCGACATGAGATTAATGCCAAGCTGCTTAACGCGCTCGGCGGTCAGCGCCAAGCATATAAGGCCGCGCCCGTGCTTGGCCATGAAGTTGATGGCCTCAGGCGTTGCCATCTGCGCCGGGACGATGAGATCTCCCTCGTTCTCGCGCGATTCGTCATCGACCAAAATGAACATGCGGCCGTTCCTGGCATCGGCGATGATGTCCTCGATTGACGATAATGCTTTTGATTCTACGAGTTGCGGTTTCATTCTTTATTTTCCAACATGCGCTCGACATAGCGGGCGATGACGTCGATTTCGAGGTTGAGCGCGTCGCCCGCCTTGCGGCTTCCCAGCGTCGTGGTTTTCCACGTGTGGGGGATGATGTTAACCCAAAACCGCGCGCCTTCAACCTTATTTACGGTCAGTGACACGCCGTCCAGCGTCACTGAACCCTTGGGCGCGATGAACTTGGACAGCGATTTAGGCGCTTTGAGGCACATCCCGTGCGAATCGCCGGTTTTTTCGATGCCGGCCACCGTCGCCACGCCATCGACATGCCCGGTGACGAAATGGCCGCTGACATCGTCGCCGGCCTTAAGCGCGCGCTCCAGGTTGACCGCCTCTCCCACCGCCCAATGCGCCGCCGTGCGTGCCAGCGTTTCGGCGGAGACAGTAGCGGTGAAACTCCCAGAGGAAATATCCACCACCGTCAGACACACCCCGTTCACCGCCACCGACTCGCCGATTTTCAAATCCTTCCACGGGCAGCCGACCGCAAGCCGCAGGTCGCCCTGCCGCGTGGCGGAAAGTATTTCTCCGGTGTGGCTTACGATGCCGGTGAACATAATATCTCCAACGTATCCGGTCCCAAATTTTTCGTTTCCTCGTGCGTAAACCGCGACAGCGCTTGCGGCAAGGAAATTCCGCCGCAAAGGGCGGGTAATCCTTCGTTTCCTATTACCGTCGGCGCCTTGAACCAATAGACCCTGTCCACCAGCCCACTGTCCAGAAACGCTGTGGTGATCTTCTGCCCGCCCTCGACCAGGAGCCGCGTGATGCCTTGCTCGGTAAGGTGGGTAAGGGCGGCGGATACATTAATGCTGTCATCCCGGCGTAGGCCGGGATCCACGTCTGTTCCAGGCGTAGGATAGAATAATTTTACACCCAATGCTTCCATATTGGTTGGCGTGGATCCCGGCCTGCGCCGGGATGACAAAATCCACACCGGCACGTCCTTTGCCGTTTTTGCGAGTTGCGAATCGGGCGGCAGGCGCAGGTTGCTATCCAGAACCACCCTGACCGGCGAGCGGTCTTCGAGGCCGGGGAGGCGGCAGGTGAGGAGCGGGTCATCGGCCAGCACGGTGCCGATGCCGGTTAATATCGCATCGTATTGGCTGCGGAGGAGATGGCCGTGATTGCGGGCGGATTCGGAAGTAATCCACCCGCCTTCGCGCTGACGCGCTGCGGCGTGGCAGGCAATCTTGCTATCCGCCGAGGTGGCGATTTTAAGCGCGACATACGGGCGTTTTTTTTCGACCACGGAAAAAAATCCGCGGTTGAGCTCGCGCGCCTCCCGCGCGCAGATATTTTCGATGACTTCGATACCGGAGGCTTTTAATTTTTGGATGCCGCCGCCATGCTGCGGATGCGGGTCGCGGCAGGCGACGACCACTTTTGCGATACCGGTTTTGATGATGGCGTCGGTGCAGGGTGGCGTTTTGCCGTGATGGGCGCAGGGCTCGAGCGTTACATAGAGCGTTGCGCCTTTGGCGCTGGCACCTGCCGCTTCGATGGCGACGGTTTCAGCGTGCGGCCTGCCACCCCTACCCGTACTGCCCTCGGCGATGATCCGGTGATCTTTTACTAAAATCGCGCCTACCGCCGGATTAGGCCATGTCTGGCCCAGATTGCGCGCGCCTAAAGACAGCGCCGCCTGCATAAAGTGGGCGTCATTCATGTCGGGTAAGTCAAAAACTATTTCTGCGGCACCGAATACATGTTGGTGTTGGTCTTGACCAAACCCTCGGAATTCTGCGACTGCTTTTGCGGCGCACTTGCGGGCTCAACATCAATGGTCGGCATGTATTTGCCCACGGTTCTGTCCATGCTGTCGGCCCAGCTATGTATCGTGTCGCAGCCACACAATGTCAGCGGCAGAATCAATAACATTTTTTTCATAGATCTATCCTTTCGTTTGGTTATTCGCTTAATTCTTCAACAATTTCCTCGAAATCCTTGGCTTCACGGAAGTCGCGGTAGACCGACGCAAAACGGATATAGGCCACCGAATCGATTTTTTTCAGCTCTTCCATCACGATCTTGCCGATCAGCGTCGTCGGGATTTCGCTCTCACCCAAACTTTCCAGTTTCTGCGTGATGCGCGTAATCAGTTGCTCGACCTGATCCTCTTCCACCGGCCGCTTCCTGAGCGCGATATGAATGGAGCGCGCCAGCTTGTCGCGGTCGAAGATGCGGCGCTCGCCGTTTTTCTTGAGCACGGTGAGCTCGCGCAGCTGCACGCGTTCGAACGTCGTGAAGCGCGAGTTGCATTCCGGGCAAAAACGGCGGCGGCGGATGCTGACAGCATCCTCGCTCGGGCGCGAATCTTTAACCTGCGTATCGGCGTGACTGCAAAAGGGGCATTTCATAAGTAAGTGACCCGTGGCTAGTGGTTAGTGGCAAGTGAAGAATAAATCGGGAAACGGCCGCATAATTTTAATACTTCTGTTTTCGCCTTCTGCTCGGCGGCACTGTTGTCGTCCGGATGCTGGGAGAGACCGTCGAGCACGTCGCCGATCAGGTTGCCTACTTGTTTAAATTCCGCGACGCCGAATCCACGCGTCGTGCCGGCCGGTGTTCCTAAGCGGATGCCCGACGTCACGAACGGTTTTTCCGGATCAAACGGGATGGCGTTCTTGTTGCAGGTGAGGCTCGCACGCTCAAGGCTCGCTTCCGCTGCTTTGCCGGTCAGTTTTTTCGGGCGAAGGTCGACCAGCATCAGATGCGTGTCGGTGCCGCCGGTCGAAATGGCAAGCCCGCGCGAAACCAGCGTCGCCGCTAAGGCTCGCGCATTATCGACAATGGCTTTGCCATATAGTTTGAACGACGGTTCCAGCGCCTCGCCGAATGCCACCGCCTTGGCGGCGATGACGTGCATGAGCGGCCCGCCTTGCAGGCCGGGGAACAATGCCGAATTGATTTTCTTGGAAATTTCTTCGTCGTTGGTCAAGACCATGCCGCCGCGCGGCCCGCGCAACGTTTTGTGCGTGGTGGTGGTAACGACGTGCGCGTGCGGGAACGGACTGGGATGGATACCCGCTGCCACCAGCCCGGCGATATGCGCCATATCGACCATGAACAGCGCACCGACCGAATCGGCAATCTTGCGGAAGCGGGCGAAATCGATGACGCGCGGATAGGCCGAACCGCCGGCGATGATGATTTTGGGATTATGCGCCTTGGCCAGTTTCTCCACTTCATCGAAATCGATCTGCGCGTCTTCTTGCTTGACGCCATATTGCACGGCGTTGAACCATTTGCCGGAAAGGTTGGGCGCCGCACCATGGGTCAAATGCCCACCCGCCGCAAGCGACATGCCCATAAACGTATCGCCGGGTTTGGCGAGCGCCAGGAATACGGTCTGGTTGGCCTGCGAACCCGAATGCGGCTGCACGTTAGCGAATTGGCAACCAAACAGTTTCTTGGCGCGCTCGATGGCTAAATCTTCGGCGATATCGACAAACTCGCAGCCGCCATAATAGCGCTTATGCGGATAGCCTTCGGCGTATTTGTTGGTAAGCACCGTGCCTTGCGCTTCGAGCACGGCTTTGCTTACGATGTTCTCGCTGGCGATCAGCTCGATCTGGTTCTGTTGCCGCGCCAGTTCTTTTTCCACGGCGGCGAAAATGTCAGGGTCGCGCTCAGCCAAAGTGCTGCCAAAAAATGTGCTCTTCATCTCTTTTTCCTTTTTTGCCGTCTGCATATGTTTCCCGTTATCCTAATTTATTCACTCGCACCTGATGCCGTCCGCCGTCGAATCCCGTCTGCAGAAATTTCTGCAAGCATTCTTTAGCGACATCGGCACTGACAACGCGCGCGCCCAGACACAGCACGTTGGCATCGTTATGCTGCCGCGCCAGCTCGGCGCCCTTGGCCTCATGGCACAACGCCGCACGGATGCCCTTATGCCGGTTGGCGGCGATACTCATGCCGACGCCGGAGCCGCAAATTAAAATCCCGCGGCCTTTGTTTTTCTCTACCCACACCGCAAGCGCATGCGCAAAATCGGGGTAATCCACCGACTGCACGCTACCGCCGGCACCCATATCACTGACCTCGAATCCGAGCCGCGTGATTTCCGTTTTAAGCGCTTCCTTTAATTCGAAGCCGGCATGGTCGCTGGCAATGGCTATCGTTTCGTTCATAACAATACGCGCTGGCTACCGTTCTAAACCTATACTATATATACGCCCAAACACCATATATAGGCCTGCTTTTCTGCCATGTTGCAGGCTAAAACACAACGAACTTGGGGAGAAATTTGCTAACCTAATGGATTTGTTTGATATAATTGTTTATTTCGCGGTCGCGGCCATAGGCGGCGCCATCAATTCGGTGGCCGGCGGCGGCACGTTCCTGACCTTTCCCATTCTTATATTGAATGGGCTGTCACCGCTTTCGGCCAACGTCATGAGCACGGTGGCGCTGTGGCCGGGAAGCGTCGCCAGCGCATATGCCTACCGCAAAGAGTTAAACGTCGGGCGCAAGCAATTGAAAGAATTCATTACGGTCAGTGTCATCGGCAGCAGCATCGGCACGGCGCTGCTCTTACTGCTGCCGGAAATCATGTTCGCACATACGGTGCCGTGGCTGCTGTTATTTGCGACACTGATTTTTATGTTCGGGGGATCTGCTGCGCAGCCGATGCCAGATGCCGGAAACCAGTTGCCAAAGAAAGCTCCGGCATCCGACATCCGACATCTAACATCTGGAGCGGCTATGCCGCTCCAATTCGCCATCGCCATTTACGGCGGGTATTTCGGCGCCGGCATCGGCATACTGATGCTGGCCATGTTGCAACTCTTGGGATTTTCCAATATCCACCGAATGAACGCGCTGAAAGTCATCCTCGGTAGCGCCATCAACGCCGTCGCTGTGTTGATATTCGTTCTGGCGGGAAAAGTCGTCTGGCCGATCGCCGTGATCATGATTCTAGGCGGCGTCACCGGCGGCATGCTCGGCACGCGTCTGGCGCTAAAAACCAATCCACGCCATGTGCGGCGGCTGGTGACCATCGTCGGCGCCGTCATGACGGGTTATTTTTTCCTTCAATAAAAATGAAATTAGGGATTGAGTCGCGGCAAAGCTTGAGTATAATGGTTAAAATTGTATGAATGAGGTGCGTATGAACGAGCCTGTATTTTCTACCGCTGAAGCAACGCCTGCGGCCGTGACCGCCAAAAAGGCGCACGTCATCGTGCTCGGCAACGAAAAAGGCGGCTCGGGTAAAACCACCACCGGCATGCATCTGATCGTAGCGCTGTTGCGTCTTGGTTTTTCCGTCGGCTCCATGGACATCGACTCGCGCCAGCGCTCGCTCTCGCGCTACCTCGAAAACCGGCG
Source organism: uncultured Rickettsiales bacterium (assembly GCA_964575095.1). GTDB lineage: Bacteria > Pseudomonadota > Alphaproteobacteria > Rickettsiales > SXRF01 > CAZNPA01. Next base: position 187,772 of record CAZNPA010000004.1, on the reverse strand, counting down.
CCAGACTATGCTCAAAGAAGGCGTCAATCTGCCGCAACCGCAGCATGTCGTCGTGCAGAAAAGCCCGTTCAACATCGTCAAAGAAGCCGAAGACGACGACCGCGAGCGCTTTTTACAGGCGCTCGCCCGCGTTTCGGAGAATAACGATTTCGTCATCATCGACAGCCCCGGCAGTGACACCTACATGGCGCGCCTCGCCCACGCCTTCGCCGATACCGTCATCACACCGATCAACGATTCGTTCGTCGACCTCGACGTGCTGGCCAACGTCGACGGGCAGACGATGAAAATCGTCAAGCCCAGCATCTACTCCGAGATGATGTGGGAACAGAAACTGCACCGCGCCAAGCGCGACGGCGGCTCAATCGAATGGATCGTGATGCGGAATCGCCTCTCCAACATCGACGCCAAGAACAAACGCTTCATGACGCAGGTGACCGGCGACCTGTCGCGCCGCATCGGTTTCCGCGTTGCACCCGGATTTTCCGAGCGCGTGATCTTCCGCGAGATGTTCCTGCAAGGCCTGACCGTGCTCGACATTCTAGAAAGCAGCAAAGCCGGGCTTTCGATGTCGCACATCGCCGCCCGCCAGGAAGTGCGCGATTTGTTGAAGACGCTGAAAATCGCCCTGATCGACGAACGCCTGAACAAGGCGCTGGCCGATAGCGGCGATGCGGAAGACAAGGAAGAAGAGAAAAAAGAAGAGCCGGCGCAGTCCAACCTGCCGCTCTTCAGTTCTACCACCGGCGTCGAAGCACCGGAAGCCGCCAGAGTCGAGCCGATCAAAACCGTGATCGAATCCCCCGCCCTCGAAAAACCTCTGGAAGAGATGGCGAGTTAGTCGTCAGTCGACAGTTGTAAGTCGATAGTATAAAACATACCTATCGACTAACCACTAACGACTGCTTCCATGTCCCTCGTTAAATCCACCGCCACCATCGGCTTTTATACGCTGGTTTCGCGCGTGCTGGGGTTTTTGCGCGACGTCACCATCGCGTCGGGGCTGGGCGCGGGGATGCTTTCGGATGCGTTCTTCGTCGCGTTTAAGTTACCGAATTTTTTAAGAAGGCTCTTCGCCGAGGGCGCGTTCAACTCGGCGTTCGTGCCGCTGTTCGCCGGACAGCTGGCGACCGAGGGGCAGGACAAGGCCCGGCAATTCGCCAGCGAGGCGATGTCGTTCCTGCTGCTCCTGCTTTTCATCACCAGCGGCATTTTCATCCTCTTCATGCCGCTCATCATGCACGTTCTGGCGCCGGGGTTCGTCGACGACCCGGCCAAATTCGACCTCGCCGTGCTGCTGACGCGCATCACTTTTCCCTACATTATTTTCATCTCGCTGGTGTCGCTCTTGGGCGGGATACTCAACAGCTTCGGCAAATTCGCGGCGGTGGCGGCGACACCGATCATGATGAATTTATGTCTCATCATCGTACCGTCGCTCGTCGAGACCTGGACGCCGACGATGGCGCATGGCCTTGCCGTCGCCGTATTCGTCTCCGGCGTCGTGCAGTGGCTGTGGCTGGTATATTTCTGCCGCAAGCAAGGCGTGCTGCCGAAATTCGTCAAGCCGCAGCTCACGCCCCAGGTCAAGAAGCTGTTGGTGCTCATCGCCCCGGCGGCGCTGGGAGCGGGCGTGGCACAGGTCAATCTGTTCATCGACCTCATCATCGCCTCGCAGTTCGACAGCGGCATCTCGTTCCTCTATTACGCCGACCGCATCAACGAGCTGCCGCTGGCCGTGATCGGCATCGCCGTCGGCACGGCGCTGCTCCCCATGATGTCGAGGCAAATCCGCGAAGGCAACCACTTGGGCGCGCTGGCCAGCCAGAACCGCGCCATTGAGCTCGCGCTCTTCCTCGCCCTGCCCGCCGCCGCCGCGCTTATCGTCCTTGCCGAGCCGATCATCGCCGCCATGTATCAGCGCGGCGCGTTCTCGCCCGCCGACACCGTCGCCACCTATAAGGCGCTGGTCGCATTCGCCGCCGGGCTTCCCGCCTTCGTGCTGATAAAAATCCTCGCTCCCAATTTCTTCGCCCACCACGACACCAAAACGCCGTTCAAGATCGCGACATTGTGCATCTTCATCAACCTGGCGCTGAACCTGCTCCTGATGGTCCCGTTCCGCCACGTCGGCATGGCAATGGCGACCACTATTGCCGGCTGGGTCAATGTCGCGCTGATGGCCTATGTCCTCAGGAAACGTGAGTGGCTGGTCTTTAATCCCAAGCTCGTCTCCGAGATCGCCAAGATCGCACTGACCTCCGCCGTTATGGCCGTCACCGCCGCTGCCGCCGCTCAAGCATTGGCGCCGTGGGCCTATCAGGGCGAGTTCATGCGCTTCTCGGCGCTCATCGTCGTCACGCTCACCGGCATCGCCGCTTACCTCACCGCCGCCGCCCTCTGCAACTCGCTGCACATGCGCACCTACCTGATGCAAAGGATAAAACGATGAGCGATATTTTCATCCTCTACGCCACCTTCCCCAGCAAGGACGAGGCGCTCAAGGCCGCAACCGCGCTGGTCGAAAACCGCCTCGCCGCCTGCGCGAACGTCTACGACAACATCACCTCGGTCTACCGCTGGGAAGGCAAAGTGCAGCAGGCGCCGGAAGCGGCGCTGGTCGCCAAGACGACGCGCGCCAAGCTGGACGCCGCCATCCGGGAAGTAAAACGCTTGCATTCCTATGAAGTGCCATGCATTATCGCCTACCCGATTTCCGACGGATTCCCACCTTTCTTACAGTGGGTTGCGGAGGAAGTGGGGAATGGGTAATTGGAATTTTGGTAATTGGTAATTGGAAATAGACGATTGTGATTTTTGTTTTTTCCAATTACCAAATTTCCAATCACCAATTACCTCTATTGGGGCGTCGCCAAGTGGTAAGGCAGCGGTTTTTGGTACCGCCATTCCCAGGTTCGAATCCTGGCGCCCCAGCCAATACCTGAAGTACAACTTTGCGTCTTTAGCGTGAGACTCAAATAATCGGCGCTTTCCGCGCCCTTGCCGCCGCAAGGTGACACATCTTTCGCTGATATCAGGAGATGAAAGCTATCCATTCTAGGCCAAAATCGGGTAAGTATCTCAGATGCCGATTTTTCGAGGTGGCACCCTTGAAATGCTCACTGAGACTTAGTTATGAAGCATTTTCTTGCCGCCCCAAAAATGGTCAAAAAAATGGCATTTGAGACGGGTAGCGGATTTGTTCCTAAAAGCGTGTACTTCACTTGCCAATTTTGAGCAGCCCGCTTTTTTGAAGATAATGAGAATAAGTGGTTTTAGTTGCATATCTTTTATCTGCATTCTACCATTGATTTTTAATACGTAACGCTAGGTATTCTCAGGAACTAGCATGAATAAGAAACCCTCTCTTTCTATCCTAATTGTCGAAGATGAACCAATGACGAGCCGGATGGTAACGCACCATCTGCAAAAGTTCGGCACGGTTATCACTACGGCCAACGCGCGAGAAGCCATGGCAAATAATAGCGTGTGTAATCCGGACATTATTTTTCTGGATATTCATTATCATAACGATGATCAGGATGGCTTTGACGTCTTGAAAAATATACTTAGCGCCAATGCTAACGCTTTTGTTGTCATGTTTTCAGCCGACCGGATCCCTGCCACCGTGGAAAAGGCAATGTCGCTGGGCGCAAAAGGGTTTATCGCCAAGCCTTTCAAGGCTGAGGATTTTACGAGATACCTTTCAATATTTAACGCCTCGCATTGATTATGGAAATTCTCTCCCATAAAAATTATCAGCAACTGCTGGACTATCTGCCCAACATCAAATCTTCACTCAAGGAATGGCAGCTGGTCGATATACGACTGACCGAGAACTCCGATACGAATTTCACCGCCGCCAAAGCTGCCGAGCTGGTACATACGGCGTTCAAGGATAAGGAAGGAAAAATCTACCTGTGCAATGAGCGTGAGATATTCATGCTTATCCGTTGGGGAGAAGGAATTGATCCGCTGCTGATAGCCAAGCCCATCGAAGAACATTTGCCTAAAGGTAGCTGTAAAATATCCGTGCACGAGCCAACACCGGAAGGGCTCCAGAAACTCGAAATGCTGATCAGCTACCGGAAGTCTTCAGAAAGTTCTCCGTTCGCCGATATGCGTGCCAGTCGCAGAGAGAATGTCATCTTGGTTGCCGACGATGATATGTATATGCGCACGCTGGTGAAAAAGGGCGCCGCCTCGATAGCTACCGTGCAGGAAGTGGCGAACGGCAACGAAATAATAACCGCTTATAAAAAGCATACACCCGATATTCTATTTTTGGATATTCATATGCCGGGACGAGACGGAACGGAAGTATTGCATGACATTCTGGCCATAGATGCGGATGCGTATGTCATTATGCTCAGCGCCGACAGCTCGCAGGAAAATGTGGCAGAAACCACCAAGAAAGGTGCAAAAGGTTTCATGACCAAGCCCTTCACCAAGGAGAAACTACTGGAATATGTGAAGCTGTGCCCGACGCTTTCTTAAGCAAGCAGGCCAATCTTTTTAAGGTAAGCTTTCACTAACGTGTATTCGCTACTGATTTTGTCAAAGAGCGCCGCACGCACTTCCGCCGTGCCGCTTTCCAGGCCCTGCGCCTCATTGCATAGCTGACGCAGCTTTTCCGCACCAATACCCGCCGCGCCGCCCTTGAACATATGCGCTGCTTCCACCCAAGACTTATTTTTTCCATCGACGCAATTTTTGGAAAGTATGTCCAGGTTTTTATCCGATTGTTCGGCAAACATGTGAATCAATTCTTTCTCAGTTCCGGTGTCGCCTTCGGTGAAAGTGCGCAGTTGGTCTAAATTAACCGGCATATCATCGGCGGGCATAGTCGACTCCTTTTTAGCATCCGCGGTGAATTCTTCAAAACGTATCCACTGTCCCATGACTTCTTTTAACTCATCAATGGAAATCGGCTTGCTGACATATTCGTCCATGCCGCAGCGCAGGCATTTTTCCTTATCGCCCACCATGGCGTTGGCTGTCATCGCAACAATGGGCACATGTGCCCCTGTCTTCTTTTCCAGATCGCGAATATCTAAGGTCGTATCGTAGCCGTTTTTTTCGGGCATGTGGCAATCCATCAGGATGACGTCCCAATGGTCTTCGCTGTAGCGCTTAAGAACATCCAACCCATTTCCCACGATCTCAAAATTATCAATGCCAAAGCGCTTCATCAGTTTAGTAATCAGCAATTGGTTCATCGGGTGATCTTCCGCCACCAGTACGCGCACCTTTTCGGGCGGTATGACGCCGCAGAGCATCTTCTGTTTGCGGATATGCTTGTCTTCATTCAGCTTGTCCGTGACCTCGAACGGTATCGTAAACCAGAACGTCGACCCTTTGCCCACCTCGCTTTCGACACCGATAGCACCACCCATCAACTCCACCAATTGCTGCGTGATGGTAAGGCCTAAGCCAGTGCCGCCGTATTTACGGGTAATGGAGCTGTCGGCCTGGCTGAATTTCTCAAAAATTACTTGATGCTTTTCTTTCGGGATCCCGATGCCGGTATCGACGATCCGGCAGTGAAATTCGACATGCTTGTCGTCTAGTTTTTTGCACGTGGCATAGACATCCACATGTCCCTTGTCGGTATATTTTATGGCGTTGCCGATCAGGTTGGTGAGTACGCGCGCCAGACGGGTGGGATCGCCCATAACATAAGGAAATTTCTCCTCCGTGTAATGCCTGATAATGGATATGCGTTTTTCCCTGGCGGTATGGTCCAGCGCATGAACGACGCTATGGAACACGTAATGCAGATCCATGCCAATATTTTCCAGCTCCATTTCGCCGGCCTCGATCTTGGAAAGATCGAGAATATCGTTGACGATTTCCAATAAATTGGTCGAAGAGCGAAACACCGTATCGGCCAGCTGGTGCTGCTCTTCCTTCAATTCCGGTGATTCCAGCAAGAGCCTCGTCATACCCAGGATGCTGTTTAGCGGTGTGCGCAATTCATGGGACATATTGGCGAGAAACTCCGATTTTAGGCTGGTAGCCTGTTCCGCTGTAATGCGCGCCTGCTCCAGTTCAACGGTGTATTCCTGCACTTGCTTTTCTGCTTGTATCTCAGCTTTTCTTCTTCCCATGACCTGAAAATAAACGGCGATGGATATGCCCAGCGCCAGAAAATTTCCTATACAGAACGCCAACCACACACTGCCTATTTTTTTATTATAATCGGCAGCATCGATATCCGCGCCGGCGATACCGACAAATTGCTTGTTGCTGTCATAAAATGGTGCGTAGGCGCTCAAAAACGTCCCCCATTCATCCGAATAGGGAGCCTCTTCCACGATGGTGACACGATCCTTCAATGCCTGTTTCATATTATCCGACGCATCGGGATATTCTTCCATAACACCGGCGGTAGTCTTGCGCTCAATATTGGGATCGGAAGCCGTGCTGTCCGGTTGGGTATCGATGACGAAGTACACTTTTCCGTCTCGCATGATGCATGTGTAAATATAGCGCAGGTCGGGATTGGCGGCCAATATCTGGCGGTAGGGCGCCTGTACTTTTAAATAGTCGACAGAATTTTTCTGCTCGGGGCTTGTGAGCGTTTTGTGCAGGTCGCCGTCGGTCATCGTCGCCGCTATATTGGCGATGCTGATCATGTGTTCATTGATTTCCTCTATAATTGCATGGCGGGCAATCAATGAGACGACAATGTTGCAGATCAATACGATGGTGAAAATGACGGACGCCAGAAACAAGGCTTCTTTCCGCGGGCTGCCCTTCGTACGTCCTGAATAATTTATGGATATGAACAAGGCGGAAAAAATAATGGCAAAGGAAGCGACCAGAACACTATTGATAAGTAAGGCCTGGGTTTGGTTGGCATCGAATCGGCAATCGGCATAAGGAATAAAGACCGCCGCGTGCATACCCGTATAGTGCATACCGCAAATGGCAGCACCCATTACCAGCGCTGCGACTACTTTCCAAGCAATTTGCCACCGGCCGCTATGTTGCCCCAGGGTAAATACGATCCACAGCGCCGCACCCGAGGCGGCGATGGCAATCGCCACGGAAAGCAAAAAGATGCTGGGGATATAGCGCACATCGGCATCCATTTGCATGGCAGCCATGCCGGTATAATGCATGGTGCAGATGCCAAACCCAAGCAACACGGCGCTCACGGTCAGGCGTCCTGCCGAAAGTTTTGTTGCCTGGATAATTTGCAATACGAAATAGGCCACCGCTACGGCGATCAATCCAGACAGCGCGGTAAGCCAAGGCTCATAATGCACTTCCATTCGCATCTTGTAGGCCAGCATGCCGATGAAATGCATCGACCAGATGCCGCTACCTAATGCAGCCGCACCCGTCCAGTGCAGAATATGTTTTTGCCGGAGCGTGGTTGCATTGAAAATCCGGGTGGCCAGCGTTAGGCCGGTATAGGAACCAAAAGAGGCAATGATATAGGATGCCAGTACCAGAAGAGGAAGATAAGTCCCCCTTTCGATGTTGGCAGGCAGATCACCAGAGAGAAACAATGATTCGAGCATATCTCTTTAAAAATTGTGATTTTCAGAGAAAATACAACCTATCGAGCAGTAAGCCAACAACCAATGCAATCCCTCATGTTGGATTTGGAAGAATGAGAGACGTTTTTGAGTTTTTTCTTGCCCTGCCGCAATTTACAGTTCGAATGCGAATCTCTCGACATTCTGAGATTCGATCCCTGTGTTGGCAGCCAAAACCAAAAGTACAACTCCGCGTCTTCGGGCGTGAGATTCCAGGAGTCGGCGGTTTCTGTCCCCGTAGGGCTCAAACCGCGTTCAGCGAATATCCAGCCCGTTTTTTTCCGCTCCAGCTCATCGCCCATGAATACCAGCCGACAAACATGAGCGTATCCAGCAGCACGCCGAAGAGCAGATACAGCACCGGCATGAAAAGCATGCTTCCGGAACTGATGATAGTGGCATGCGCCATATACTGGAAAGGCAGGGCGACGATGAAATAACTGATGATCAGGGCGGTGACGATGCATTTACGCCAGAGCGCAATATCAAAAATATAATAGACGAGCGCCAGAAGCGGGGCGATGAAGAAAAGTAAGTACATGCCGAAGGTGAGCGTCCCCAATATATAAGGAGCAAGATTATGGGGAGGCTGATCGGGATTGAAGAAGAAATAAAGAGAGGCGGAAATCTGGATAAGCAGTCCTGCCCTCGCCAGATAAGTGAAGGGCAGCCAGTTCTTTGGCACAAACGCGGAAAGAAGGAGAAACAATGCCGTTATAAATAAATTTACCCATAGCGTTATCGAAAAGGGAGGGGAGGCCATCAAATCCGGGTAAGGCATGAGCACTTCATGACGAAGCAACCGGATACTTTCGTAAGAAACGTGGCCATCCAGGTTAAGTTTAGCAATGCAGAAATTGAATATATCCGCCCAGACGCCTGTTATTATTTCCAGATTCATCCATAACGTCATGTCAAAAATCAGGGGAAGCAGAATCATCGCCATGAGCATGGACGGGCTGAACCTTAGCTTCCTAAGCGCGCGATGCATGCGGATAGTGGTCCCGTGCGCGCCGGTATGGCGATAATTCCAGAATGTTCTTGATGCGGTTGTTTGTTTCTCGGTCATATTAAAACTCTTTGAAGACACCGAAGTTAATGCCGGTGCGGTCATAATTGGGGTTATGGTACCGCTCGCCGCGTACATTGAATCCCCAATCCGGCCTGACCCATTGCCTCAGTTCCAGGGAAACCTGCTGGCTGGAAAAATCGCTTAAGGTCTGGCTCGGCCCGATGACCTGATAGGCTTCCTTGCCGAATCCGACGCGCAGGGTGACGAAATGTTTCTTGTCTTCGCCCTGCGTGACCGCAACAAACTGTGAGGAGGAGTAGACATTGCCGGGGTCGCTCTTATTAAATCTTACACCACCCTGGATAATCCACGGCGTCTTAAAGTAATAGGTAGCGCCCAGGAATAAACTTTTATCCTTATGGACATCCATGGCTTTAACCATTCCCAAACCAAAAGTGGTAACTAATTGGCGGTCAGCCAGCCATTTTTTATTGATAAAGGCATCAATGCGGTAGCGCGGCAGATAAAATCCGCCATCTCCCACGCCGGCATTAATGGAGCTGAACCAATCCTCGTTAAAGGTATGGGTATTGCCGATATTGCCGTATTGGCCGGTGGATTTGAAGGCTCTCTGGTTAAGCAGTTCCGCGTTCCAGCGGTTGTTAGGATCGGTTTGCACTTCTCCTTTCAGATACTCCCCAAGCCAGTTGCCAAAATTATCCGATACGTCATGATAATTACCGCCGGCTTCGACAAAGCCGCTTGGCGTGAAGGGAGGCGCAGGTGCGGCAGTGGCAGTTGTAGCGCATAAGCCCAGGCCTAAGCAGAAAAATGTAAAATAGTTACGCATATTTTCTCTCCTCGGCTTTCTGTTCCAGCAGAACGTCGCATATACCGGCGGCCGATGTTCCGTCGCCGAAAGGATTTTTAGCTTCGCACATACGCGCGTGCTTGCGCGGGTCTTTAGTAAGTTTTTCGAGCTGCAGCAAAATATTTTTCTGTTGGGTCCCGACCATGAGCCCGGCGCCCGATTCTATGATTTCCGGGCGTTCGGTCGTATCGCGCAGCACCAATACCGGAACGTTCAAGGCCGCCGCTTCTTCCTGGATACCGCCGGAATCCGTCATCACTGCCCAAGAGTTTTTAAGCACCCAGAGCAATACCGGATAATCGAGCGGCTTGGTCATATGCAACCGGTCGGTAATCGCCGCGGGAACGCCTTCCAGCGCGCTATGGACCGCTTTCTCCACTTTTGGATTGGGATGCACCGGCCAGACCACGTACATATCCGTATGCCGCTTCAGCATTTCCACCACCGACCGGGCGACTAATGTTATATTGGATTCCTGGTTTTCGCGCCGGTGCATCGTCACCATCACCATTCTCTTCGCGGCGAGGTGAGGTTTTAATGTCTCGATAAGATCGCAACTATTTCCGTTTTGATAAGCAGCGAGCTTGCTGAGCCCTAAACGCGCGCTTTCGACGATGGTATTGCCCACCATATAAATATGGGATGGATCAATGCCCTCTGCCAGAAGATTCTGTTTTGCCCCGCCGGTGGGCGAAAAATGCCACTGCGCCAGCTGCCCGATGAGCACGCGGTTCTTTTCTTCCGGGAAAGGGTTATATTCATTATGGGAGCGAAGCCCTGCCTCGATATGCGCGATGGGGCGCTTTTGGTAAAATGCCGCCATGGCCGCCATAAGGGCGCTGCTGGTATCTCCATGCACCAATACCATGGAAGGATTTATCGTCAGCATGACCGTCGAGATACGTTGCAGCAGAAGCGCACCGAGCTGGGACAATTCGCATGAAGGCGGATGTTCGGGATTCTTGTCGGAAACGGCAACGCGTTTAATGTCGATGGAATAATCAGGCGTCATGCCGAAAAGATCGTAAAGGGTGGTTGCCATATCGGTATGCTGGCCTGTATGCAGCAATATCGGTTTGATGCCCCGGTTTTTGAGTTCAAAATACACCGGCGCCATCTTGATGATTTCCGGGCGCGTTCCCATCGAGAGTAAAATTTTATTCCGGGCCCTCATACTACATTGCCTCCCGCCAGCATCTGCGCGCGATCTTCCGCCCAGACGGTACCGTACACGGTGACGCCGCTGATAATGGTAATAACGGGGGCACTGACCGTAGTCGGCGAATGTTCCAGCCCGAGGACGCTGCCGGATTCAATAAATACTTCTCCTTCGGCAATGACCGGTCCGGCAATGTGGCATCCCTCAGCAATGTGGATGTTGCCGGCACTTACCATGGCGCCTGCCACCCGCGCATTTTTGCCCAGAATGAGATCCTTATTGCTTTTCAGGCTGCCTTTTACATAAGCATCGGCACCTAAGGTGATATTTTTGCTGGCAATGAGATCGCCTTCAAAAGAATGCGCGTCGGGAATTTTTATATCCCCTTCCACCAGCCAGCGATCTCTATATTTGTCTTCGACGTTGGCGAGCTTTTCCAGCGGGCTCAAATCGCTTGTCTCCCTTGCGCCGCCATTGCTCCGCTCAGAATGGCCAAATAGAATCTTGGGAGCATGGATTCTTTCAAATTGGCAAGGCTCGCTTAAGGAAATTATTTTTTCTGCAGACGCCCTCCCATAAAGAGAGCACCCCTTGCCTACGGCGAGCGAATCGCCGCTGTGTATCCATCGCAAGATGGTGCAATCCTGTCCAAGCGTAATATTTCCTTCTGCGAGCAGTGCCCGGAATTGACTGTTTTCATCGGTAGTGATGGCACCCGCGCTGTAGATCTCTTTCTCGAAGAGCATTTTTCCGGGCCGCGCTAAGGGCGGTTCAGCAATAATGAGCCGGTTAGTATGGGAATGGCTTGTTTCCTTCTTATCAAACACAGGTTGTTCTCCGTTGTGGATAATCTGGAAATCGGTGTGATCCGGCAAAGTGCCCAGCTGAAAGGGCGTCGTGGATTTATTACGGCCGGAGAAAAAATTGGGAAAATTCTTTTCCAGGTAATGCTTAAACCCGGTGGCGAAATAAGTAATCTCGGTATCGTATTCCTGAATGACCTTAAGCGGCTTGGCATCGCTCGCCAGTCTCAGTTCAAGCATGCCGGGCAGAAGCGGCAGGAGAAACAGGCAAAAGATAAAGAGGAAGAGGATGGACGGCCACATTATGCGGGTGCTCCCAAAACAAAGTCCTTCTTGCGGAAGCGTGGGGTCTTTTCCCATATATTGCAGCTTTCTTTCCCGCTGAATATTTGGGTAACGGTGGCGGTCGAAACGGTAAACGTACTAATGAGGAAACTAAAAAGATTGAAGGGCAAAAGACGAATCCGGTTCTTTCCCCTGTCGAGATAAACGGCGGAGCCTATTTCAAAAAAGGCGGCAAAATTTCCGATGGCGCCAAAAGCGGCCACCGCCATCAATGCCAACGCCCCGCTCACTAAATTATCGCCACCCAGGTAAAATAAAACGATGGCCAGTATCCAGCCGGTTAAAATGATGGGCGACATCAAATACACTCCGAGCAGGAGCAGGCCGTCGATTTTTTCATGGAGGCTGATGTGATGGTTAGAAAAACAGCTTCCCGTATAACGGCACATGGTTTGGTTATGCCCTTTCGCCCACCGTGTAATCTGGCGAATGCGCACCGGCCAGGTTTCCGGCACTTCCTCGTAACATTCGGAGCGGTTCTGGTAGACGGATTTCCAGCCCCTTAAGATGGCGCGGTAGGTTAAATCCGTATCTTCCGCCAGCGTATCCTCCAGCCAGCCGCCGACGCTTTCGAGCGCCGTCCTTCTTACGCCGCCGACGGTGCCGCCGTATTGGGGAACCAGATCGAGGTTCATGCGCGCCTGCTGGTCCACCTGATAACCGCCGGCACGCTCTAAATCTAACAAGCGCGTCAGCAAATTACGACCTGTATTGAGTGGAACTACCCTTCCCATGACCAGCCCGACTTCGGGATCGAAGAATGGCGCCGTTAATTGTTTAATCAGGCCGCGGCCGGGAATGTAATCCGCATCGAAAACGATAATAATATCGCTCTCAATAAGAGGGGTGGCGTCTCTCAGCGCCGGACCTTTGCCCGGCTTGCCGCCCTGTCGATGAAAAGCGGTAATTAAATGGGGAAAGCGCGCGGAAAAATCATCGACGATTTCCTTTGTGCGATCGGTGGAGCGGTCATTGACCACAAGAAGCCGAAGCTTATCCGCCGGATAATGGACTTCAAGAAGCGCCTGGAGCGAGTGCGCGATCACCGCTTCTTCATTATGGGCACAGACTAAAACAGTGACGCTCGGCCACGCTGCAGCATCGATATTAATGTAAGGGTGCCGCTGCCTTCCGAAGAGGCGGTTTAAGGTAAATACATAATGGCGAATGGTATAAATGCATATCAGGAGGACAATGAAAGCCAATGCAGCCTTGAGAATAAAAATAAAAGTAAGCATGTTCGGCTATCCCTTGGGTTCTTATACTCTCGGAGTGCTAAATCCGAAATTTGTCCCTAATCAATACGGGGACCCCTAACCTTTTTCTATGCGGTTACATTGGATTTACATAAGGAACGCATATGAAGTTATAGAAGAAGGGCTGGCATATCTTGATTTCCTTTTGCCGTTTTTTTTCTTACCTAATGTAAGTAGCAAAAAACACGGCGCACTGCCTTAAGGGACAATACGCCGTGGGTCTTTTGTAGTATAGGACGGATTATTTACGCGAATCGGATGTTGATAGGCGGCTGAACGCGTCACGCGCAGCGAGACGTGCTTGCTCCCATTCGAGTTTAGAATTGCCGCGTGCGATGGTCCAGTTGTTGCGCAGTGAAGGTTCAAGGCTATCGAAGCTCTGCCCAGGGCTACTGCGGAAACTATCGATACCGGAACGATAGGCCGGGCGATAGGTTTCAAAATCATACTCCGCCACTACATAGGGGCGGGTACGATAGTTCTGTTCCCAATAGGTTTCCTCGAGCGTCGGGTTCACTTCGCGGGCGATGCTTTCACCTGCTGAGCCACCCAAGGCGCCCCCAATCGTGGCACCGACAACGGCACCGATCGGACCGGCGACGCCGCCAACCACGGCACCTGCGGCCACGCCTGCGGCAATGCCGCCCGTGACTCCACCGATGGTCATGCCAAGCGTACCGCCCAGCTCGTGTGCATGCATCGGATCGCGAACGTTCGGATCATTCGGATTTTGCGTTTTGAATTCCGTCACCTTAATTTTTTTAACTGCGGTCATAACGACTCCTATGGTTGGTTGTTAGTAAGTCACATACTCGTACCATCGCCATAAAGATGCGACCGTCTTTAGGCATGGATTGATAAGGGTTCTATAAAAGTGCCGCTGGCACAAGTCTCTGGCTGTGCGCGCTGCCCTTTACGGCTATTTTACAGAATATATGCTCTTGCCGTTAGTTTCCTTATTCCGCTTCTTCCATAGTTCTGGCGGTTCAATCAACAACAAGGAGAGCACCATGAGACATTCTAAACTCTTAGCATGCGCGCTTACCGCTACCATGCTTACCGCCTGCACCGAACCCAATGGCGCGCCAGGCAGGGGCGTCATGAACGACGGCAATCTCAATAAATCGGATGTCGGCACCGCTGCCGGCGCACTTGCCGGCGGCGTCATCGGTTACCAGTTCGGCGGTGGCGTAGGATCGGTGCTGGCAACCGCCGGCGGTGCACTCTTGGGTGGCATGCTTGGCAACATGGTTGGCAAATCGCTGGATGATGCCGACCTGGCTTCCTATAACCAAGCGTCGCAACGCGCGATGGAAACCGGGAAGACCAACTCGTGGAAAAATACCCATAACGGAAATTCTGGCACCATTTATCCGAATAAGCGCTACACGAATGCGGATGGCCAGTATTGCCGCGAATATACGCAGACGATCATTGTCGAAGGCAAAAGCCATAAGGGCCACGGCACCGCCTGCCGCGAAGCCAACGGCACCTGGCAGATAGTTGAATAACACCGCCCTCTAATCGTTTATCGTATTGAGTGTAATGGCTGCCTTCGGGTGGCCATTATGCTTTTACCTCACAGCGCGGTGTTTTCTTTCTCTTTGGTAGGAGCAAGGGCCTTCGAGCTCTCTCCAAGTTCCCGATCATACTGCCGATAGCGGCGACGAGATCGGATGTCTCCGGGGTCGTGCCGGAAAGTTCGACATAAACGACGCCGGTGATACCCTGCAATTTCAGGCTGGCATATAATAGCTGTTTAACTCCCTGATCCTGGGTCTCAATTCCCTGATAATTCCCTGTTTGAATCCTAAAGCGAGATTCGAACCAGTTTGCTAAATTGGCGGATTGGCTCATTAAATGGGATAAGCAGCAGATAACAAGGGATTTGCTTTCACTGTTTTCTACCAAATTTCCCTGTATTTTTCGCTGTTATGGCATTACGCATGGCGAGGCAACACCAACCACTACCAGTCATCCACAGCCAACTAGCTTTTCTTAGAGACGCAGGATCTTAGAAAAGCCGCTGTTTGCAATACGACTTCCTTACCAAAGGACAGATAACTCGCATCGTATCCTTACCGTTAGCCTGTCACTCATGGCATGCGCTGTCATTTAGGCAGGGTTAACTAGAAACAGGAGAGTTTTATGAATAACGAACAAGCAGAAGGCAAATTAAAGCAGCTCAAAGGCAAATTTAAAGAGACCTGGGGCAAGCTCAGCGACAATGACATCATGCTTTATGATGGCAAACGCGATCAGTTCATCGGCAAAGTGGTGGAGCTCCAGGGCATCGTCAAAGAAGACGCCGAAAAGAAAATCAAAGCCCTTGAAGAGGCTTGCGGTTGCAGCAGCACGACTAAGGCTGCTTAAGCATTACGTTACGTACTTAAAAAAGCCGGGCATAACGCCCGGCTTTTCTTTAGAATAGCAATAACATCATCATAAAAGCAGCTTGTATGCGTAGTGTTATCATAGGTGCGGCCGGTTTCCTAACCGTTGCTTCCCCGGCTTTAGCGGCGGAAGAGCGGAAGCATGAAGACGATAAAGGCATTTTCAATGTCGTCATAGAAAATGATAGCTTTGCCGGGGCTGATCGTGATTACACCAACGGCATACGTTTCTCCTGGATCTCCGCCGAAGAGAATATGCCGGCCTGGGCACGCTCGGCAGCCCATATGCTGCCGCTGGCCAGCGATGGCAATAAACGCATCAGCATTGCCGCCGGACAAAGCATATTTACGCCGGAAAATATCAGCCTCACCAATCCGCTTCCCGGCGATCGCCCGTATGCCGGATGGCTGTACGGTTCGGTCGGCATGGTTTCGGATACGGGCAAGACTTTGGATAACGTCATGCTGACGCTGGGCGTCGTCGGCCCGCTTTCTTTTGCCGAACCAACGCAGAAATTTATCCACCATGTTGTCAGCAGCCAGCAGCCGCAGGGCTGGAGCCATCAGCTTAAAAACGAACCCGGCATTATCCTGACCTACGAACGCAAATGGCGGGGGCTCTATGAATCCTCACCTTTTGGTGTCGGCGCCGATGTGACGCCGCATATCGGGATCAACCTCGGCAATATCAATACCGATGCCTCTGTCGGCGCAACCTTTCGCTTAGGGTACGACCTGCCTGCCGATTACGGCCCGCCGCGCATCCGTCCGAGCTTACCCGGCTCGGATTTTTTTATTCCAACACAGGAATTGGGCGGCTATTTGTTTACGACCATCGGCGCGCAGGCGGTCGGGCGTAATATTTTTCTCGACGGCAATACATTTGCCGACAGTCCGAGTGTGGATAAGAAAAACCTGATCGGCAGCCTGCAAGTGGGAGCGGCGATGACCTACGGCGCCACGCGTCTCTCCTATACGCAGGTCTTTATGACCAAGGAATACGCCACCCAGCAGCATGACTCGGTATTCGGGGCGTTTACGCTTTCCTGCCGGTTTTAGATATTTATGTGCTATACAAGCCTATGATTACATCCCCCTCTTCCCCGCTAACGGTTCTTCTGGTCGAGGATTATCCTCCCGGCATGCTCGTCAGCACGCTGATGATCGAGCATCTGGGCTATGCTGTGGAAACCGCCGACTGCGGCAGGGGAGCCATTGAGAAGGTGCGCGCGGCAACCACGCCGTTCATGGCGATTTTGATGGACGTAAACATGCACGACATGGGTGGCATCGAGGCAACGAAAGCCATCCGCAAACTGGAGCAGGAAAAAAAATATTCTAATACCATCATTGCCGTTACCGCCCATGCGCTGGTGGGAGATCGCGAGCGCTGCCTGGAAGCGGGCATGAACGATTATATCAGCAAGCCCATCCATCCGGATATCCTGGCGCAGAAACTGGCGGTGCTGGCCAAAGCCAGGTGCAGCGCTTAAGTCTTTACTCTCCTCTTACATCGCCGGCTTTTTTGCCTGCAGCATTTTTATTCTCTCGGTGATTAAGTAGCTGAAACAAATCAGGAGAATTTATCATGTACCCGCACCTCATTATTACCGAACTTGTCACTCACCCGCACATTGCCATGATCGACGGAGAGTTCGATGTCTTTGAATTGAATAACGATCTGGAATCCAATCTGCGTGAAGCGGAGACGGCCACCTTCTACCATGACGCGCTTGATGTGGAAGAATAGACGCCAAACAGTAGAAATTTACCGATTCCTTACGCAAAACGCCTATATCCGCATCGAAACGTGACGGCATAACGATCAGAGTCATTACCAAGTCCCAACTTTTACGTGAAAGAAACATTCTATGACCCAAGCGCCCCAAACCAAACTTCTATTGATGGCTGGCATCGCCGCCATTGCCATATTCATCGGCTACAGCGTGCTCAACGCGCCGGATCGCCGGACCGCCGGAGAGAAAATCGGCGATGCCGTCGATGAATTGGGAGACCGCACGCCCGGTGAACGCATCAGTGACGCCATCAAGGACAAATAACATGAAAACCCGCACCCTTCTTCTCACCACCATCCTAAGCGCAGGACTTGCGCTTGGATTTACTCCTTCCTCAGCCATCGCGGAAACCGACGCTCGTGATGCCGTTCATGACAGGAACAACCAGGTGGTCAGAAACACCTTCGGCCACTGCGTACGCACACAGTGGGTATCGGGAAGCACCGAATGCAGCGGCAAGCAAGCGGTGGTTAAACCCATCCATCGCCAAATCGCCGATGAAGACCGCACGGTCTATTTTGAATTCAATAAAACCAGCCTCATGGATAGCGAGCAACGCAAGCTCGACAGTCTTTCCGGCACGCTAAAATCCATGAGTGACATCAGCGGCGTCACCATCGTCGGTTATGCCGACCGTATCGGGTCGGTCAGCTACAATGATCGCCTGTCGCAACGCCGCGCGCAAGTGGTGGAGGACTACCTGCGCAAGCGCGGCTACCTCAATACCACGGTCGCCAAGACGCGCTGGCTGGGCGAATCGGTGCCCATCACGCAATGCGCCGACGATCAGAATCGCATGTCGCTGATCAGTTGCCTGCAAAGAGACCGCCGGGTAACGGTCGAGATTACCTACCAAGACCATCAATAGATGGCGCTATCCATCACTACGAAAGCCGGTGCGTCCTTCCAAAAGGAAGTGGCGCATTTGCTTATGGTTATTTCAATAAGTAAACGGCATAATGCATTATGAAAGCAAAGCTGCCAAAAAATAAGCATCGCCGGCAAAGTGATGCGTTTGAACAAGAACGCGAACGGTTGCATCGCAGCGTGCTCACCTCGGTTTCCCACGATCTCAAAACCCCGCTGACCTGCATCATCGGCTCGCTTGAGGTATATGAGCGTACAAAAGAGAAGCTCTCGCTCGATAAAAAAAATACCCTCATCGATACGGCGCTTAAAGAAGCGTACCGACTGGACAGTTTCATCACCAACATCCTCGATATGGCCAAGCTGGAAAGCGGCACGGTGAAACCGAAAAAAGAATTGTGCGTGATGGATCTGCTGCTGGAGGATTGCCTGATAGTTCTCGGTCACCGCTTGAGCGAATGCAAGGTTAGCATCCAGGCGATTCCGGCTCCTTTCTCCGTCACCGCCGATCCTTTGCTGCTCATGCGCGCACTCTGCATCGTGCTCGATAACGCCGCGAAATATGGCCCGGTGCATCCGGTTATCAAGGTAGAATATAAAAAAATCGGAGAACAGGTGGTCATTCGCATTGAGGATAACGGGCCGGGAATCCCGGAATCCAAACTGGAAGAGATATTCTCCAAGTATGCGCGTTTTGCCATCGAAGATCATAAACATGCCGGAACGGGGCTTGGCCTGCCCATCTGCCGCGAAATCATGTGTCTCTTGGACGGCACGGTGGCGGTAAAGAATCTCGCCGGCGGCAAAGGCGCGGAGTTCACGCTCGCATTTGCTGCGTAGGACATCTTTACAGGTTCCTTACTGAGTAGCAGTCAACCCCCTGTCGTATCCTTGTGAAGATGCTGTCATTTTACAGGCTGGTTACAAGCCGATAGCAACTCAATCAACGGAGCTCACATGAAGAAAATAATCCTATTAAGCGCGGCGTTATGTTTGTTCGCCGGCTTCTCAGCCAGCGCGGGACAATACCCGCAGGGCGGCGATAGAGACAGAAGCCATCATAATGACCAATATTGGCAGGACCGCATGGATCGGGACCAAGAACGGGCGAGAGAAGAAGCGCGCGATAACGGCCATCATTATGCCTACGGCAAAGATCCGAAGCACCACAAAGAAGGTTGGAAACGCCACGGGAAAAACCATCCAAAATTCCATAATAAAAACCGCGCCAAGGATCCCAATAAACGCGCGGACAATGATCGTAACGACAATCATCACACCAACAACAGATAGAAGGATTTTTTATGACCCACATTCATTTTTCAGGAACACGGTGTTTGGCATTGCTTGCCTGCGTATCCATGGCATCACTGCTGGCGGCGTGCGATACGCCCAACGGCGGATATTATGACGCCAATGGCAACTATGTCGCCACCGACACGCCCTATAACGCAAAACGTGCGCATGCCCCCATGCCGGGCGGAAATCCTGATTACCGCGCTGACCGCGCGGCGGCTTACAATGACAATCATTACAACCGTCGCGGCTATTACGACTACAACGGTTACTACATGGCCAAGGACAGCGGCCTCAATGTTCCTGCCGATATGTTCCCGCCGCGCGGCATGTGCCGCGTGTGGTTTACCGATCGTGCGCTTTCCGATCAGCCAGGCATCGAATCATGCGATGATATCCGGTCGCGCGTGCCGAGCGGAGCCTATGTCATTTACGGCGGATAATAATGAAATGCGCAACGAGGAATTTTTATGACCCTTTCGACATTGCTACTCATAATTTTGATACTCATCCTGGTGGGAGCGTTACCCAC
This sequence comes from uncultured Rickettsiales bacterium, assembly GCA_964575095.1. Lineage (GTDB taxonomy): Bacteria > Pseudomonadota > Alphaproteobacteria > Rickettsiales > SXRF01 > CAZNPA01. Next base: position 167,892 of record CAZNPA010000004.1, on the reverse strand, counting down.
ATGGCCGCACAGCAAGAGCTGGGGCTATTATCCCAGCGGCGGTACGGGACTGATTGTCATCATCCTACTCATTCTATTACTCACTGGCCGCATTTAACAATGTACGAAACTCTTCAAACAAAGGAAAATTTATGAAAAAGAAATTATCAACGTTAGTCACCGTATCCGTTCTGGTCTTAGGCCTCGGCGCATGCGAACAGCAAAGCGCGTTAAACAAAGCCCCGGGCACCTATGAGAAAACGACAAGCTCCACCGATGCCAGCGGAACGACTACCGATCGGAAAAACTCTACCCAGGTGAGTGAAGATCAGTACGGTAACAAGAAAGCGGTGATTAAATCAAAAACCACCAAGGACCCCAAAGGTCTGCTCAATAAAACCACCACCAGCGAATCCAAACAGGTGATCGAAGAAAAGCAAGAATAGCTGCTAATACTACTGAGGTGGCTTAGTGCCGCCTCAGTAGAGCCACCCGCGTATTTTTAGGCGATGTTATGAAAAGCATGAATAAAAAACTACTGGGAGCAGGTATCGGAGTGGTTGTTCTGATAGCAGGCACGGCCTTAGCCTCTTCTTATTTTACAAAAACATCGCAGCCGGCAACGGGGAGTCATCCACGGGTGGTTGCAGCCGCCGAGCAGCCGCGTTGCGACGACGGCAACGTGCTTGGCTATGTAGCCGGCGGTGCCGCCGGCGGCATATTAGGCAATCAGGTCGGCAAGGGCAGCGGCAATACCGCAGCCACCATCGCCGGCACGCTTGGCGGCGCTTATTTAGGCGGACAACATATCCCGCTTAAGAACGTCACCTGCCGCCAATAAAACGACTCACTCGCCGTTCATTTATTTTAACCCTTAAAGGAGTAACGCTTATGTTTTCGACCGCAACCAAAGATGAAGCCATTAAACTGAAGACCGTCTCACAGAGTACCGCACATGAATTAAATAAGGATTTGCATGTCGTGGCTAATGAGGCCGGCCGCAAGATCCGCAGTCTGTACAATTCCGCCAGCGAGGAAATTTCGCAGGCGGGCGACAAAGTATCGGCGGAGATCCGTACCAATCCCGTGCGCTCCAGTATGATTGCACTGGGACTAGGCGTGTTGCTTGGTGCGCTGATCCGCCGCTAGAAACCGACCGTGGACAAATTGATTGCCATAGCCTCGCTTGGACAAAAAGCCTATAGCCGGTGGTTATTCAGGCGACTGCTGTCTGGCATCATTGTGGTGGCGGGGCTTACCATCGTCACTTCGATCATGGTAAGCGCGATGCTGATCGGCGGCTTGTATGCCCTGTATTTTTTATTGTCGGGTTATGGCGCGGAACCGCAAGCGGCGATGATCATCACGGGCATTATGGCCGGGCTGAGCATTGGGATGCTGGCAATCCTGACGCTGGTAGGCCTGCAGCATCTTCGCCAGATGCCAAGAGCACTACTTAAACGATCGCCCTTCACTTCCGGCGCCATGGATACGCTGGACGCTTTCACCGATGGCCTAATGGCAGATCAGGATAAAAAAGCCTCATGACTTTATTCAAGAAATTCCTATTGGATTATGGCCTATACATCATTCTTGCAGCCAGCGTCTTGCGCGCCCTGCTCACTTTCCGTCTGGGCGGTGAATACCGGAATGAAGAATTGCTGCTTGCCGCCGGAGTGCTCGGATTAATCCTGGCAGTCATTTACATACAGCGGGACGCAAAGAAGACTGCCACTGCCTATGCGCTTGACCTGACCCATGTCGCGCACGATTTGGCCCAGTCCAATGTCGACATTGCCAAGAAATTAAAAGTTAAAACCGACGCCAGGCAGAACGTGGCGGATAAAGGCCGCGAATCCGCCGAGGATGCCATACAATTCGCCGAAAGAGGACGGGCGTCTGCCGAAGATGCAGCGCTTGCTTCCGAAAAAGCTAATAAGGCGAAATCCGATTTTCTCGCCAATATGAGCCATGAAATCAGAACGCCGATGAACGCGGTGATCGGGCTTACCCATATTTTGCTGACGACCAAGCTCGATGAAAAGCAGAAACAGTGCGTCAATGTTTTGCAGACCAGCTCGGAAACATTGATGACGCTGATCAACGATTTGCTCGACATCGACCGCATGGAATCGCATGACATCGATCTTGAGGATGCCCCCTTCACGATGACCGCGCTTTTGGATCAGGTTATCAGCGTCATGTCGGTCAGGGCCAAGCAGAAAGGCGTCAACCTTATCGCCCATTATGAGTCGGGGCTGTATAAGACCTATATCGGCGATAGCGGGCGCATTCGCCAGATCGTGCTCAACCTGGTCGGCAACGCCGTCAAGTTCACCGAGCGCGGCGGCAGCGTGTCCGTTTTATTCGCCAATGGCGGAAAAGGTAACGGCAAAAAACAGATTACCGTCACCGTGACCGATACCGGAATCGGCATTCCGGACGATAAGATCGGCCTGATCTTCGGTAAATTCATCCAGGCCGATGCCTCCATCACCCGCAAATACGGCGGCACCGGCCTTGGCCTTGCCATCTCGCAGGCACTCGCCAAGCGCATGGACGGCTCCATCACAGTCACCAGCGTCGTCGGCCGGGGCTCTTCTTTCGTCCTGCACCTGTCTCTACCGGTTGAAGCCACCGACAGCGACAGCGAAAAGCATTACCAGGAAAATATCATCTATCTCGACATGCAGGCCAATGCCAAGGCATTGCCCATTCTGCTGGTGGAGGATTACGAGCCCAACGTGCTCGTGGCCACCATTATGTTCAATAATTTCGGTTACCGTTACGAGGTGGCGCGCAACGGGCAGGAAGCAATCGAACGCTTCGCTCCCGGCAAATATTCCATCGTGCTGATGGACGTGCAGATGCCGGTCATGGACGGCTATGAGACTACGCGCCATATCCGTGGGTTTGAAAAAGCGAAAGGTTCCTCACCGGTGGCGATCATCGCCATGACCGCCCATGCTATGAAAGGCGATCGTGAGAAATGTCTCAATGCCGGAATGAGCGATTACATCGCCAAGCCGTTCAGCCCGCATCAGTTGCAGGCGATATTGACCAAGCATATTCAGAAAAATCCCAGTGGAAAAGCGGCATAAAAAAGGGAAGCCATCAGGCTCCCCTCTTTTCTAAGTCGTTCTTCTTAAAATCCCTATTTTGAATGCCGCGTATTCCATTTCACCGGCTTCGGTTTGGGCGTGGCTATAACCACATGTTGCGCCGCATTTCTTTCTTCAGGCGTGCTGTCGCCGGCAGAGCGGCGTTTTTTACGGACGGGTGCTTTTATCGACACTACCCGGTGATGGCATTTCGGGCAGATGGCCGGGCTCTTCTTAAGATCGTAGAAGCGGGTAGCGCAGCTTGCGCACGTATGCTTGCTGCCGTGGTTGGTAATGGGTGTCATAACGAAACTCCTTAGGTTATAGAGGTGATTTCGTGTTATTGCTCGCCTCAGAACACATTTTTTCTTCCATCTTAACCACCTCTTCCTCCAGCCTGATGATCTCTTCCATGGAAACGGCATGGGTGGAGGTTTCGGCGTCTTTGTTGATGTGGGTCGCCAGGCTCTGGTAATCCTTCTGTAAGGAATTTATTTTGCCTTCGCTTAGGTTTTCGATGCTGATCATGTGATTGTTGGCGCCGTTCAAGGCGGCGATGATCTCGTTCAGTTTGAGCTGCATCGCCAGGGAGTTCTTATTCTGCGAACGCTGGATCAGGAACACCATGATGAAGGTCACGGTGCCGCCGGCCACTCTCATTATTAATTCCCAGTTGCCCGAAAATTTCAGGAATGGGCCGGATGCCAGCCACACCAAAGTAAATCCGATGGCGACCAGATACGCCCACGGGCTACCGGCCCAGCGGGCCGAATGGTAGGCAAGATTCTCAAGGAATTTAGCGTTCTCGGAAGGTGCGGTCATAGGATTAGGATATAGAAAAACACGCCGGCTTGCCCGGCGTGTTTACCTTTTCCTCTTTAGCGCGCGGGAGCCGACGTGGCTTCGCTTGATATGGTTTTGCCATCCACTTTTACTTCCTGGCTGGTTTTAAACTGACCGTCTTGGGTCTTTTCGGTATTGGAGGTCTTGACCGTGCTCTTATTCATCAGACCTTTAGGATCCGTCACTTTTTTAGTGGTCGTACTTTTGGCGGTATCGCCATGGGCATCGACGGCAACTTTGGCGTCTTTTTCAAAGCTGACGGTAGTGCCGTCGGCATCCGTCTTGGTCGTTATGTCCTTTTCGGCATAATTACCGGCGGAATCCTTATGGACCTTACTGGAAGTTTTATAGCTATCGGTCGTGCCTTCCACATTCTTGCCATTCACCGTTTTCTCATGGGTAATGGTAACCTCGCCGTTCTTAGTCTTTTCCGTGTCCTTGGTCGTGACGATATGCTTGTTGCCAAGACCCTGGGGATCACTCACTCTTTCGGTGGTCTTGCTCTTTTCGACGTTACCGCTGGCATCCACTGCCACATGCAGGTTCTTTTCGGAACTGGTGGTGGTACCGTCGAGATCGGTCTTGGTGACCATGTTTTTCTCGGCGTAATTACCGGCGGAATCTTTTTCGATCGAGGTATTCGATTGATAGGTTTCCTTGTCGATGGCGAAAGCGGGAGCGCTCAAAGCGAACAATGCCGTGGACGCCAATAAAATGGATTTCGTATTCATAATAATTCTTTCTAAAATGGGTTGATTAGGATTTCAGTCACTCGTATTGCGATTAACGTAGAAGCCGCCCGGTAATGAAACGATGCGGCAAAGGCGATTGGGCGTATTTTATTCGTAAGGAACTAAAGAAATGCCGCCCCCGGTCTGGAGGCGGCATAGAGAGATTCAAAATCGTATGGCCTAGAGTAAAGAGTTGCTATTGCGGCCCGAACCTAGATGTGCGATCAGGCTGAAGACAAACAGCACGACGAAGATAAGCGCCAGGAATTGGGCGATGTTAGCAAAGTCAGTGGCTAAGCTGCCGAATCCCAAGAAGGCGGCACATACCGCCAGAATGAAAAAAGTAATGACATAGTTGAGCATAACGTTCTCCTTTTGGTTATCGTTTATTTCCAAGCCGGCTTGCCGAGATTGATGTCTTTTTTATCGGTCAGGCCACCGGCGGCTGCGCCGACGGCACCGCCTACGATGGCGCCCGTCACCGGATCAGCACCGAGAATGACGCTACCAAGAGCGCCGGTACCGGCACCGATGCCTGCACCAGAGAGCGCACGTTCGCCCGGACGATCGCCACAGGCGGCCAGTAATGTCAATGTTGCGATGATCGCCGCTGTATGTTGTAACTTTTTCATAAGATTCTCCTTTATTAGGGTTATAGGGATAACCTAAAGGAGTCCCTGCAAGGTTACCGCAGGGGAAAGGAGATTAGGCGTAAGAGAGGTGTAAGGCTGGAGACCTTAGGCCGCTTTAGAAGCGGCGGGCGGGATGATTTCCATCCGGTAGCCGATGCCTGGCTCGGTGGTAATGAAGACGGGCGCCGTGGCTTTTTCTTCGATCTTTTCCCGGATCTGCCCGACAAAGACGCGTAAATAGGTGGTGTCGTCGCTATGCGCTACCCCCCAGACTGTCTTTAATATCTCTTTGTGGGTAAGCATTTTTCCGCGGTTGACCATGAAATGCCGCAACAGATCGTATTCCTTGGGCGTGAAAGGCAGCAATTTATCTCTCAAAAATACCTCATGCCGCACCAGATCCATGCGCAGCGTGCCGTTGCAAAGCTCCGGCTCGCCCGTCTCGCGCACGGCGGAAGCGCGTAAAGAGGCATTGATACGCGCCAGCAACACATCGACGTTAAACGGCTTGGTGATGTAATCGTTGGCGCCCATATTCAGCGCCGTGGTGATTTCTTCATCGGATGAACGTACCGAAAGAACGATAATCGGCACCTCCGACCATTCGCGGATAGCGGTGATTATATCCTTGCCGTCCATGTCCGGAAGGCCCAGATCGAGCAATACCAGGTCGGGCTTGACGGAGGCGCACATGCGTATCGCCTGCTTGCCGGACGTGCTTTCGACGATCTTGAAATTTTCGGCATCCAGAAGGATGCCGAGCATCTTTTGTATCTGGGGTTCATCGTCGACCACCAGAATGGTATTTTTCTTCTCATGCATACGAAATCTCAAAACGCTTAAAAACCGGAAAGCCTTGCTCATCAAGGCTTATGCGTATCTAAGTGTATATCAGAGAGACATTGATTTAGATAGGGTTAGTTGGGGTTGTTAAGGTTTGGTGCAGTCGCGCTTTCTATTAACATACTGAATTAAGTGAGTTGTTACCCATTCCTGCTATTTCCCTGATAATGCGCTGTTTGGATATTTTCTTACAAAATTCCCTGTATTTCTTGCTGTTACCGGGTTACGCATGGTGAGACAAGACCAATCAAGGCTGGTCCTCCACAGCCATAACCGCTTCTAAATCAGAGATTAATATGCAAGGCATGGATAGGGATTCGGAGAGTAACCGGAAAAAGAAAACCGCGCCGGTTATTGAGCCCGCATCCGGTACCCATCTATTCACCCCGCGGCTCTTTTATTTCCATCTGATTCAGTTCGGCGGCTTTTTTGCCATTCTTTATTTCACGCTGGTTTCAAAAATAAGCGCTGAATGGTGGCTGCTCGCGGTGTTTTCCTATTTTTGTTCCAGTTGCCTGGGCATGGCCATTACGTTCCACCGGGTCTTGGCGCACCGGATGTTCGCATTGCCAAAAATCCTGGAATACGTATTCTCCTGGTTCGGCGCGATGGGAGGAACGGGCAGCACGATCGGCTGGATCGCCGTTCACCGGAAACACCACGCGCATCCGGATAGCGACCACGACCCGCACGCCCCTGCCCGATTCGGCTGGCGGCTGATTTTTTCCGGCTATGAGCAACGCTATGACTGGAACCGGGTTCGCGATATTCTGCGGGATCCTTTTCACGCCTTTCTGCACCGCTATTACGGCATTCTCGTGCCGTCCTGGGCCGTTATGCTTTTTCTCATCCACCCCAACGCATTGCTGTTTGGTTTTTTAATCCCGGCTTGCATCCAGATCACCGTCACCAATCTTTCGACCATCCTCGGCCATGGCTGGGGCTACCGAAATACCGAGGTTCGTGATCTCAGCACGAACAATGCGTTCATTGCCGCTTTGACCTGGGGAGAAGGCTGGCATAACAATCACCACGCTCACCCGAAACGGTGGAGATTCGGCGTGAAATGGTGGGAGATCGATCCCGCGGGATGGTTGATCACATGCATGGCCGCAACGGGTATCGTCCAACGCAAATCCTTTGCGCAGCATTAACCTCTTCGCCAGCGCCGGTCCGACCACAGCCACTGATCCGGATAGTCCCTGACCCAGGAACCGAACAGCTCGTTCACCTTGAGGGTAATGGCGGGAATATCGATCTTGTTGTCTCCCGTCATTTCTATAGGCACGCGCTTGCATAACATCCGAAACCGCGCGCCCTTCTCCCGGATGACGATACCGGCGATCAGCGGAACATTATAGCGGCACGCCAAAAGCGCCGGCGCATGATTGGTTTCCGCCGGCTCGCCCAGAAACGGGCTCTCGATGCCTTTGGGCTCGCGCTGGTCTACCATCATGCCGACGAAATGGCCGTCTTTAAGCGCCGACATCATCCGGCGCAGGCTGTTTGCGTCCTTGGGTACGAGTTCTCCCGTACAGACTTTCATCCGATTTTTTTTCAGCCACCGCTCGAGCAAAGGATTTTTTATTCTTTTGTAAATGCTGATTTGCCGGCGCTTGAGTACATAGGACGGCGCCGTCGATAATTCCCAATTGCCGAAATGACCGCTGATGGTGATGGCGCCGGTATTGGAATCGAGACCGGCAACGGCTTCCTCGATCCCGTCAAAGCGAAAACGGGCGGGATCGTTAATGATCCGCCGGATATGGGGGAGTTCACCCATGGTGCGCCCTATATTTTCCAACCTGGCCAGCGCAATGTGCCGCCTTTCGGCTTCCGTACTATCCGGTAAAAAGCGGGCCAGTAGCGCTTCGGTTCTTTTATAACTGGATGTCAGGGGACCAAACACGCGTACTAATTTTCCCGGGATGAAAGAAGCAAGATCAACCGGCAGCGCACGAAAAAGTGCCAATCCCACTATCACAAAAAAGGCTTCCAGCCCATAGCGGACGGCCCTGGAGATTCTTGAAATAATCATGATTTTTCTTTTAATAGCATAGAGATTCTTGTTCCCTTCCCCATCCACCCCTTCCGAAACATCATACATCCTCTAGTACTGTCAGAAGATTTTAATCTTTCATACGAAAATGAAGTGCCGATTTTGGCGTCAGCTATTCTCCGGCACAAATTTTAATGCGACGCCGTTATTGCAATAACGGAGTCCGGTGGGGTTGGGGCCGTCGTTAAAGACATGTCCCTGGTGGCCGCCGCAGCGGGCGCAATGATATTCCGTGCGCGGCGCGATGATTTTATAATCGGTTTTGGTTTCAACGTGGCCGGGGATGGCGTCGTAAAAACTCGGCCAGCCGGTGCCGCTGTCGAATTTATAGTTGGACGGGAATAGCGGCAACCCGCAGCCGGCGCAGACGAACGTGCCGGCGCGCTTCTCGTTATTAAGCGGGCTGGTGAACGGCGCTTCCGTGCCTTCGTGGCACAGCACCTCATACGATTCGGGCGCCAGTTCCTTTTTCCACTCGCCGTCGGGCTTGGTGATTTTATCTACCGTGTCTGCCATAGTTCTTCCAGCCGTGCGTCGCGGCCGCAGCCCATGCGGTACATTTTATAACGCGTGCGGTTCTTGATGTAATAATCCTGATGGTAATCTTCGGCCGGATAAAATGCCGAGGCCGGCTTGATGACGGTCGCCACCGGCTGCTTAAACATCGATGCTACTTTTTCTTTCGAGGCTTCCGCCAGCTTTTTCTGCTCGTCGTCGTGGGTGAATATTCCGGCGCGATACTGCGATCCTTTGTCGCAGAACTGGCCGTATTCATCGAGCGGATCGACGTTCTTCCAGAAAATATCCAAAAGCTGCTGATAGGAAACCGTGGCCGGATCGTAAGTGATTTCGATGGCTTCGACATGGCCGGTGCCGCCACCGGAGACCTGTTCGTAGGTCGGGTTCTTGACCGTGCCGCCGGTATAGCCCGAGACGACTTTGGACACGCCGGGAATGGCGGCGAATTCGCCCTGCATGCACCAGAAACATCCGCCGGCGAAGGTCGCCGTTTTTACCGTCTCCGCCATAACGCCTCCCGCTCCGAAAATGAATAATAATGCCGATAAAAGAATACGCCGATTGAACATAGGTTCTCTTTCGCGTTTGCCAAGTAGTGGAATCGGGGTATTTTAGACCTATATCACCGAGGAGCAAGCTATGAAATCCACCCGGCTCGAAGCCTTCAGCGACGGCGTCATCGCCATCATCATCACCATCATGGTGCTGGAACTCAAAGTGCCGCACGAGCCCACGCTCGAAGCCTTGCTTACGCTGTGGCCGATCTTCTTCAGCTATGTCCTGAGTTTTTTGCTGGTCGCCATTTACTGGGTCAACCATCACCACCTCATCCATCTCGTGCATAAGGTGGATGGCTTCATCTTATGGACCAACATGCATCTGCTGTTTTGGCTGTCGCTCGTTCCGTTCGTCACCGCCTATATGGGAGAGACGCGCACGCCGTTTGCGGTGGCGATGTATGGCGGTGTGCAGTTTGCGTGCTCGGTGGCGTTTTATTTCCTGCGCCTCGCCATCGCCCGCGCCCACAAAGTCAGCCCGGAATTCAATGATTTGAACGAACACATGATCCGTAAAGTCCATATCGCCCAGCTATTGTATGCCGGCTCGGTGCTGATGGCTTTTATATCGATACCGCTGGCGCTATTCCTGATGGCGCTGCCGGCGGCGATGTATTTCGTACCCAGCCGCGAAATCGAAGCGTGCGAGGAAAAATACCAGCGCTCTATTTCATCGACAATGTAATCGTCTTCTCGGCGCCGAGTTTCTGTTCGAGCTTGGCGATGACGCTATCCACGCCGCCCCTGGCCGCGATTTTGCCGAACTCGGCGCGGTGCGTCGAAAGCAGGCTGACGCCCTCGATGACGACGTCGATGATCTTATATTTGCCGTTTTCCCGCGCCGCCACCAGATAATCGACCTTGAGATTATCGGCGTTGGAGAGCGCCACTTCCGTGCGCGCCGTGAAATGGCTGTCGTCGGCGTCGGAATCATTGACGGCGATGACTTTGATGTCGGTGATCTTGCGCTCGGAGCTTTCGGCGTAGGTGGAGACATAGACATGCGTCAGGTATTCACGGTAAAGCTCGGTGTAACGCTCGCGCTGCTCGTCGCTTGCCGTACGCCAGCTATTTCCCAACACGAACTTGGCGATCCAGTCGATGTCCATGACTCTGGCAAAGCTGCGCTGCAAATTATCCTGCCGGTCGGATACTCTCGTTTTCTGGTCTTTTAAGATAGCCAGCGTCATGTTGGCCATGCGGTGCGCCAACGCCTCGCGCGCCTGGCGCTCGGCATCCGGCACTTGCGCGAAAGCAACGCTGCACGAGAAGAAGAGCAACGCAGCGGCTATCGTTATGCGGGCGAATTTATGCATCGTTCTGTTATATCATTTCGGCGTTAAGGCTTAGTAAATAACCATCAAGAAAATAAAGAGAATTTAGGTAAAATTGTATCTAATGTTCTTATCGCCCTGAATTTCCAAGATTTCCATAGCCAACCGCGGGAAATTCATATAGTTAAAGCGGCTCTAGAAATCAAGAAAGAATTATGACCGAACTTAGAAACATCGCCATCATCGCCCACGTCGACCATGGCAAAACAACACTGATCGACCAGATGCTCCGCCAGAGCGGCACGTTCCGCGCCAACCAGCAGGTGGAAGAGTGCGTCATGGATTCCGGCGACTTGGAGCGCGAGCGCGGCATCACGATTCTTGCCAAATGCACGTCGGTGACGCGCGGCACAACGCGCTTTAACATCGTCGATACGCCCGGCCACGCCGATTTCGGCGGCGAAGTCGAACGCGTACTCAGCATGGTCGACGGCGTATTACTCTTGGTCGACGCCGCCGAAGGCCCGCTGCCGCAAACGAAATTCGTATTATCAAAAGCACTGCGCTTAGGACTGAAACCGATCGTCATCATCAACAAAGTCGACCGCGGCGATGCTAGGCCCGAAGTGGTGGTCAACGAAGTGTTCGATTTGTTCGCAGCACTCGACGCCAGCGAAGAGCAACTCGATTTCCCGGTGTTTTATGCCTCGGGGCGCGACGGCTGGGCCTCGCCGACACTTGACGGCCCGCGCGAAACCTTGGATCCGCTGTTCGACGGCATCATCAGCCATGTCGGTGCGCCGGATGTCGATCCCGATGCCGATTTCTCGATGCTGGTGTCCATTCTGGAATACGATTCCTATCTCGGCCGCATCCTGACCGGCCGCATCTATAGCGGCACCGCGTTCGTCGGCATGCCGATAAAATCGCTCTCTTTGAATGGCGACACGCTGGAGCAAGGCCGCCTGACAAAGTTGCTTTCGTTCGACGGCATCAAGCGCGTGCCGGTCGAAACCGCGCAAGCGGGTGATATCGTCGCTATCGCCGGACTCGAAAAAACCTCGGTGGCAGATACTATCGGTAGCCTGGAAATCACCAAGCCCGTGCCTTCTTCGCCCATCGACCCGCCGACGATGGCGATCACCATCGGCGTCAACGATTCACCCATCGCCGGCACCGAAGGCAGCAAAGTAACCAGCCGCATGATCCGCGAGCGGCTCTTGCGCGAAGGCGAAGGCAACGTGGCGATCCGCGTCACCGAAGCCGATTCGAAAGACGCGTTCGAAGTGGCGGGCCGTGGCGAATTGCAATTGGGCGTCTTGATCGAAACCATGCGCCGCGAGGGATTTGAATTATCCGTTTCGCGCCCGCGCGTGCTGTTTAAAACCGATGCGTCCGGCCAGAAATTGGAGCCGATCGAAGAAGCGGTGATCGACGTCGACGACGAATTCACCGGCATCGTGATCGATAAATTGTCACAGCGCAAAGGCGACATGGCCGACATGCGCCCGTCCGGCGGCGGCAAGACGCGCATCATATTTCACATTCCCTCGCGCGGCCTGATCGGCTACCAGGGCGAATTCCTGACCGACACGCGCGGCACCGGCGTCTTAAACCGCTTGTTCCATAGCTACGCACCATTCAAAGGCACCATCGAAGGCCGCCGCAACGGCGTGCTGATCTCGATGGAGCAAGGCGAAGCGGTGGCCTATGCCATCTGGAATCTGCAGGAGCGCGGCATGATGTTCATCAACCCCGGCGACCGCGTCTATAATGGCATGATCGTCGGCCAGAACAGCCGCGAGGGCGACCTCGAAATCAACGTGCTTAAGAACAAGCAGCTCACCAACATCCGCACCAAGGCGGCAGACGAAGCCATCCGCCTGATACCGCCGCTGCGCATGACGCTGGAACAGATGATGTCCTATATCGAAGAGGACGAGCTGGTGGAAGTGACGCCCAAGAGCTTACGCCTGCGCAAAACCGAGCTCGATCCCAACGAGCGCAAGAAAATGAGCCGCGCGCTTAAAAAAGCGGCGGAATAATTATTTCTTATCGAGATTAAGCGCCACCGGGCGGCGATCCTTGCCGATGGCGACGTAGACGACCCGGCCTTCGGTGACTTTATCTTTCTCCATGCTCTCCTTGCGCTCGACGAACGCCTCGATCTTGATGGTGACGCTGGTGCGGCCGACTTTCTCGACCTCGGCGTAGCATTCCAGGCAGTCGCCGACGAACACCGGCTTGTGGAAAACGATGTTGTCGACCGCCACCGTAACGATGCGGCCTTTGGCGAGTTTGCGCGCCAGCACGGCGCCCGCCAAGTCCATCTGGCTTAGGATCCAGCCGCCGAACATGTCGCCGTCGGCGTTGGAATCACACGGCATGGCGATGACTTTGATGGCGGGTTCTCTGATTGTCTGTGTCATATATTCGTTGTCATCCTGAGCGAGCGTAGCGAGTCGAAGGATCTTTGTAAACTGCCACGATAAAGATCCTTCGACTTCGTTCGCAGCTTCGCTACTCACTTCGCTCAGGACTTAGCGTGGCCCCATTCTAAGTGCGCCGTCCAATCTAATCACTTCTCCGTTCAGCGCAACATTTTCGATAATGTGTTTCACCAGCGCCGCATATTCCGAAGGCTTTACCAAACGCGACGGGAACGGGATGCTGGCCTCTAAACTTTTGCGAACTTCATCCGGCATACCGGCCACCATCGGTGTATCGACCGGCCCGGGCGCTACGGCGTTGACGCGGATGCCGAAACGCGCGAACTCGCGCGCAGCGGGAAGTGTCAGCGACACGACGCCGCCCTTGGACGCCGCATACGCCGCCTGCCCGATCTGTCCTTCGTAAGCGGCAATCGAAGCGGTGTTGACGATGACGCCGCGCTCTTTGGCCTCTCCGGTTTCCGAAAGCACGCTGGCATTTTGCGCAAACAGGCGCATTAAATTAAAGGTGCCGATGAGATTGATTTTGATCGTGGCCTCGAAAAAATCGAGCGCCATCGGCCCTTCTTTTCCTAAAATTCTTCCGGCGCCCAATATGCCGGCGCAATTAACCAGGATCCGCGCCTGCCCGGCTTTAGCGAGTGCCGTCTTGACGCTGGCTTCGTTGGTGACATCACATTCAACGGCAACGCCGTTCGTTTCTTTGGCAACGACTTGAGCCGCAGCAAGGTTACGATCGAACAAAATAATTTTGGCGCCGTTCTCGGCGAGTAACTTCGCTGTTGCCGCGCCCAAACCCGAGCCGCCGCCGGTGATGATGGCCGTTGTGTCTTTAAGCTGCATCTAATTCCCTGCTGATAATAATTCTTTGAACATCGCTGGTGCCTTCGTAGATCTGTGCCACACGCACGTCGCGGCAGATGCGCTCGATGGGGAAATCTTTCAAATAACCATAGCCGCCCAGCGTTTGCATGGCGGCGGAGCAGACGCGCTCGGCCATTTCGGAGGCGAAGAGTTTCGCCATACAAGCTTCTTTCAAACACGGCTGGTTGGCGTCGCGCAACTGGCAGGCGTGATGCAAGAGTTGCCGCGCCGCTTCGAGTTCGGTCGCCATATCGGCAAGGCGAAACGCCACCGCCTGATGTTTGATGATTTGTTTTCCAAATGTTTCGCGTTCCTTGGCATAAGGCAGCGCACACTCCAGCGCCGCGCGCGCCATGCCGATTGCCTGCGCTGCGATGCCGATCCTGCCGCCTTCCAGATTGGAAAGCGCGATCTTATAGCCCTCGCCTTCCTTACCAAGGCGATGCGTCGCCGGAATTTTCATATCCTCGAACAAAAGCTGCGCCGTGTCGGATGACGTTTGCCCCATCTTGTCTTCCAATTTGGGCACGGTGTAGCCCTTGGTTTTGGTAGGAACGATAAAGGCCGAGATGCCTTTTTTGCCTGCGGCTTTATCGGTGACGGCAAAAACGAGCGTGATGTCGGCATGTTTTCCCGACGTGATGAACTGTTTGCTGCCGTTTAAGATATAATGATCGCCGTCTTTCTTGGCCATGCAGCTAAGCGCCGCCGCATCGGAACCGGCCTGCGGCTCGGAGAGCGCGAATGCGCCCAGCAATTCACCTTTGGCGAGCGGCGTCAAAAATGTTTTCTTCTGGAAGTCATCGCCGAATTTGAGGAGCCCCGCCCCCACCAGCGAGTTCTGCACGCTGACGATGGTGGACATGGCACCATCCGCCGCCGCGATCTCTTCGATGGCCAGCGCCATCGAGACGTAATCCGCACCCGACCCGCCGAGCGTTTCCGGAATCAGCATTCCCATCAGGCCAAGCTTACCCAATTCTTTGACTTGCTCGGCAGGAAATTTTGCCTCGGCATCGCGTTTGGCCGCCCCCGGCGCCAGCCGGTCGCGCGCGAATTCCCGCGCCGTATCGCGGATCAGGCTTTGAGTTTCGGTTAGAAGCATAATCTATTCCCTCTTCAAGCGCTTATAGCACAATCAAAGCAGTTGTCATAAAAATTTCACAAATAGTTAATTGATATTTACTACCCCCCCCCTCTATTCTGGAAGTATCACGGCAATTAAGCTAGGAAATGAATTTTAGGGAGAAAATTATGAAAAAATCGATGATTAAACTTTCGGTGGTGGTAGCATTGGCTATGGCTTTAAGTGCTGGTTTGTCCACAGAAAGTAAAGCGAATATCTTACCTGTAATTGAAAGTGGGTGCTTTGAAAGTGGGTATCACTATACTATCACGGATTTTGGTTGTGGTTATCATATGTGTATAACTAGGACTGATGGGTCACAGTGCCATTACTATCGTTTTGAGTAGGCATGGATTTTGCTTTTATTCATCATTGCGAGCGTAGATGAAAAATAAAAAGCCCCGCATATAGCGGGGCTTTTTATTTGTAAAGCAAACTAACTTAATATTGGCGTGTTCTTTCCCCATCTCTCTTTTAGGGAGATGGGAATTATTTCATGCTGCTCTTTCAACCGCCATCGCCACCGCTTCGCCGCCGCCGATGCATAAGCCCGCCATGCCGCGCTTGGCGCCGCGCTGCTGCATCGCGTAAAGCAATGTGGTGAGGATGCGCGCGCCGGAAGCGCCGATGGGATGCCCCATGGCGCAGGCGCCGCCGTGGACATTGACCTTGTCGTGCGGCAATCCCAGATCGTGCATCGCCGCCATGGTGACGACGGCAAAGGCTTCGTTGACCTCGAACAGATCGACATCCTTAAACGCCCAGCCGGTTTTTTCCGAAAGTTTCTTGAAGGCGCCGACAGGAGCGGTGGTGAACCACTCCGGTGCATGCGCAAAGCTGCTGTGGCCGGCGATACGCGCGAGTGGCTTCAAGCCCCGCTTCATCGCTTCCGATTCGCGCATCAAGACGAGCGCCGCCGCACCATCCGAAATGGAACTGGCGTTGGCGGCGGTGATGGTGCCGTCCTTGGCGAAGGCAGGTTTCAAGGTCGGAATCTTGGCCGGGTCGGCCTTCCCGGGCTGCTCGTCGGCGCTAATTTCCGTGTCGCCTTTTTTGCCCTTAACGATGACGGACACGATTTCATTTTTGAAACTACCGTCGGCAATGGCTTTCTTGGCGCGCTCCAGCGACGTGATGGCGAATTTATCCTGCGCATCGCGCGTGAACTGGTATTGCTGCGCGCAGGCTTCCGCGAATACGCCCATCAATTTTCCTTTTTCATAAGCATCTTCGAGACCATCCAAAAACATATGGTCCTTGATTTCGCCATGGCCCATGCGGTAGCCGCCGCGCGCTTTGGGCAGCAGATACGGCGCGTTGGTCATGTTCTCCATGCCGCCCGCGACCACGATATTGGAAGAGCCGGTCATAATCGCATCGTGCGCCAACATCACCGATTTTAGTCCTGAACCGCAAACTTTGCTGACCGTCGTGCACGGAACCGATTGCGGGAGCCCGGCGCCGAGCGCCGCCTGCCGTGCCGGCGCTTGCCCTACTCCGGCCGAGAGGACGCAGCCCATATAGGCTTCGTCGATATCGTTTCCGGAAAGTTTGGCGCGTTCCAATGCCGCTTTGATGGCGGTCGAACCTAATTGCGGCGCGGTCATGTCCTTAAAATCGCCCTGGAACCCGCCCATAGGCGTGCGTGCGGCGGAAACGATGACGATGGGGTCTTTGGTCATATATTCTCCTTTTCAGATAACAATATTTAGCCCAGCAGACCAGCTGCGACAAGAGCGATTATTTGGCTGCGGAAAGCCGCACCAACTCGGCGCCTTCGGTGACGAGGTCGCCGGGCTTTATGAGCACCGCTTCGACGGTGCCGTTACCGCCTGCCGATAAAGTGGTCTGCAATTTCATCGCTTCCATGACGACGAGCGCCTGCCCTTCTTTTACCTCGTCGCCTTTTTTGACCAGCACTTGCCGGATAAGGCCGGGCATCGGCGCGGTCGGCGATAGCGCATCGGCGGCAGATGCAGAAACACCAGCGCGCGCTTCCGATATTTTGGCATCGATGGCGCCGAGTTGCACGCGCTTGGCGCCTTTGCCATCGTTGGAGATGACACCGGAAACGGACGCAAACCCGCCCGGCGTTTCTTCTTCGAGCACGAACCCGCCGGGAAGCTGGCGGCCGTAGAAATGATAGATTTTGCCATTGAGCGAGAAGCGCACGTCCTTGCCCTTGCGCTCGACAGTTTCAAGAGTGACGGCTTCGTTGTTGATGTGCAGGATTGTTTTCATCGGAAGCCTGCGAGTTTTGAGTTAGTCCACGCCGAATGCTCGACATTGGCGCCAGTTGCGGCGCGCGGCTGTGTAACGGAACCGCCAAATAACAAATAAGCCGCTGCCAGTTGCGCGGTTTCTTCATCGGACAATGCGGGCGATGCTAGTATTTTCTGGTGCTTCTTTACAAAGTCAGTGGCGGTTGCACCAATGCGGAACGGTTTGCTGTCAAGAATACGCATGAGATAAGCGCGGTTGGTGGTAAGCCCCGCGATCTGCGTCTGTAAGAGGCCATTGAGCAGCGTGCCGATGGCAGCGTCGCGCGTGGCGCCCCAGGCCGCGATCTTGGCGATCATCGGATCATAGCGCGCCGAGATAGCGTTACCGGCGCGGTAGCCGTTCTCGCAGCGCAGGTTGGGAAGATGCGGAAGCACAAAGGTCGAAAGCGTGCCCGGCGAAGGCAGGAAATCGCGCGCGCAGTCTTCGGCGTAAAGCCGCACTTCGATAGCGTGGCCACGCTTTATAACTTCCTTTTGTGAGAATGGGATTGGCTTTCCTGCCGCCACTTCCAGCTGCAGCCGCACTAAATCAAGGCCGGTGACCATCTCGGTGACCGGGTGCTCGACCTGCAGACGCGTGTTCATCTCGAGGAAATAAAACTCGCCTGACTTATCCAAAATAAATTCGATAGTGCCCGCGCCTTCATATTTGATATGCGCCGAGAGCTTGGTCGCCGCCGCGTACATCGAGCTCCGCGTCGCGTCGGGAAGATTGGGTGACGGGCTTTCTTCCACAATTTTCTGATGCCGCCGCTGGATCGAGCATTCGCGCTCGAAGAGATGCAAATGATTGCCGTGCGTGTCGGAGAACACCTGCACTTCGATGTGGCGCGGCTCGGTGAGGTATTTTTCGAGCAACAACTGGCCGTTGCCGAAAGCGCTCCTGGCCTCGGACCCAGCCGATTCCAGCGCCGCTTTTAAATCCAACTCGCGCTCGACAATGCGCATGCCTTTGCCGCCGCCGCCCGCCGAGGCCTTCACTAAAACCGGATAGCCGATTTTTTTGGCTTCTTTGGTGAAGGTGGCGGCGTCCTGCGCCGCGCCGTCGTATCCGGGAATCACCGGCACGCCGATTTTCTTGCACAGGATGCGCGACGCCGCCTTGTCGCCCATGGCCGAAATCGCTTTGGCGGGCGGGCCGACGAAAATCAAACCGGCCTTAGCTACGGCTTCGGCGAATTTTGCATTCTCCGACAAAAACCCATAACCGGGATGAATGGCATCGGCTTTGGTTTTTTTGGCGATGGCAATGAGTTGCTCGATGTTGAGATAGGTCTCGGCGAGCGTATCGCCCTTAAGCTCGCAGCCGATATCGCCGATGGTGGCGTGCGGCAGGTCGCGGTCGTCGCTCGCAAAGACAGTGACCGCCTCGATGCCCATCGTCCGAGCAGTCGCCACAATACGGCAAACGATTTCACCGCGGTTGGCAATCAGGAGACGTTTCATATTACATCCTGAAGACGCCGAATTTAGTATCAGGGATGGGGGCGTTGAGGCTGGCCGCTATGGCCAGGCCCAACACATCGCGCGTCGTGGCCGGATCGATGATGCCGTCGTCCCACAGCCGTGCCGTCGAGTAGTAGGCGCTGGCCTCGCGGGCGTATTTTTCCAGAATCGGTTTGCGGAAGGCTTCTATATCCTTGGCGGATATTTTCTTGCCTTCTTTTTCGAGCGCATCGGCTTTGACGCGCGCGAGAACATCCGCCGCCTGCTCACCGCCCATGACGGAAATCTGCGCGTTGGGCCACATCCACAGGAAGCGCGGCTGGAAAGCGCGGCCGCACATGCCGTAATTCCCAGCGCCGAACGAGCCGCCGATGACGACGGTAAATTTCGGCACCTGCGCGTTGGAAACCGCCATCACGAGTTTCGCGCCGTGCTTGGCGATGCCCTCGGCTTCGTATTTCTTGCCAACCATGAAGCCGGTGATGTTCTGCAAAAACACCAGCGGAATCTTGCGCTGGCAGCACAGCTCGATGAAATGCGCGCCCTTGACGGCGGATTCGGAGAACAAAATGCCGTTATTGGCGATGATGCCGACACGGCTTCCATGAATCGATGCAAAGCCGCAGACCAGCGTCTTGCCGAAGCGTTTCTTGAATTCGTGGAACTTCGAGCCATCGACGATGCGGGAAATAATCTCGCGGATGTCGAACGGCACGCGCGTCGATTCTTTGGGAAGTATCCCGTAGATTTCCTCCGCCGCGTGCAGCGGCTCTTCGTAAGGCTGGGTATTGGCGGGCACATGCGGCCAGTTCAGGTTTTCGATAATGTCGCGCACCATGGCAAGCGCCTGTTCTTCGTTCTCGGCGTAATGGTCGGCGACGCCCGACTGCGCGGTGTGCACATCGGCGCCGCCCAGCGCCTCGGCGGTGACGTCCTCGCCGGTGGCGGCTTTGACGAGCGGCGGCCCGGCTAAAAAGATGGTGCCGTTGCCTTTGACGATGATCGATTCGTCGCACATGGCGGGCACATAGGCACCGCCTGCGGTGCACGAGCCGACGACGGCGGCGATCTGCGGAATACCGGCGGCCGACATGCGCGCCTGGTTATAGAAGATGCGGCCGAAATGGTCGCGGTCGGGGAAAACTTCGTCCTGCATGGGAAGGAACGCGCCGCCGGAATCGACTAAATAAATGCACGGCAGGCGGTTCTCGAAGGCGATTTCCTGCGCGCGCAAATGTTTTTTGACCGTCATCGGAAAATAGGTGCCGCCTTTGACCGTCGCATCGTTGGCGACGAACATGCATTCGCGCCCGTGCACGCGGCCGACGCCGGTGACGATGCCCGCCGACGGCACACCGCCTTCTTCTTTATAGAGCTCCCACGCGGCCAGCGCCGAGCATTCCAAAAACGGCGAGCCGGGATCAAGGATGCGGTTGATGCGCTCGCGCGGCAGCAATTTCCCGCGCGAATGATGCCGCTCGACGGCCTTCTTGCCGCCGCCTTCCTTGACGATATTGAGGCGCTCTTCCAGCTCCGCCGCAAGCGCGCGGTGGTGCTTATCGTTGGCTTTGGCGGAAGAGTCCATATTTTGGGCGGGCGAGGTCATTTATGACTATCGTTGGCGAGAAGGTTTAGGAAGCCGACACAGCGCCTCCCGATGTTCATCAAGAATCTGCGCAACGATATTTTTATTGCGGTCTTTGCCTGTATGGTGACCGTACCGCTTGGCAAACGCCTCCGGCGACAAGTGGCTTGCTACATCTGCAACAATATTGGCATACCCGACTTCCTCTTCCGTTCCAACGCGGGGTGCAAGCTTAGTCCTTTTATCTTTGGTCATAAATTCCTCTATCTAAATACCAAGAAATTTGATGTTACTCTTGTGTTTTAGCCGGGTCAATCCACACAGCCAATTGCCCCAATTTTCCCTCTTCCTCTTGCGGAAGGGGGATTAAAATTCTCCGGCGAAGGCCGGGATCCAGCCCTTTCCCCTTTGCGCCGCAGATCCGCCGTCGCCCTTCGGGCCATGGAGGACACGCGCAGCGCGCTTGGATCAAGGCTTGTGTCGGGATAACAGAAATAATAAAATTATATATTTCAATAGTTTGCTTACAGATTATTCTTAACAAAACTGTCACATTATTAACCATCAGGTTTGGTATAGTAGAAAGCAGCGTAAGAGAAATCAGGGATGGAGACTATTTCATGAACCGCTTTGCTGAACATATACAAAAGATCAACTCGCATAACCGCAAAACCAAACTCCGCCTACGCAAGGAAGCAATAGACAGAATCAACATGTTCGTAGATAACACAGCGCCCGCAGAATCCGATCTTAACTATCTAAAAGAAAAATGGGCGGCCGTAATGGGAATAAAGGCACATGAATTTGACATGGAGTCTACGCCATCTACACCAGACGCCCCGCGCGTAAGAATGATTATTAATCCCTCTCAAGCAGAAAGGGCATGGCAAAATCTTGACGCCGTGAACATTGATCGTTTTTCTATCGGAGGCTTCCGACTACCTACGCTTAAATGCTTCGCTGTCTCTGAAAAAGCCTTAACGAAGATCGACCGATTATTCAATCCTGAACCAGAAGCACGCATATTAGCGCAACAGGAATTTCTCACAGAGCTGGAAGCCGTTTCCGCACCAGCTGTTGTCATATCCACGCGCTCTATGAATCCCCGCACCCAATCGCCCGCGAGATAATCAATCTCTGGATTTCCGACGTGCCTTCGCCGATGCGGAGCAGCCGGTGGTCGCGCCAGAAGCGCTCGACGTCGTATTCCTCCATCAGACCGTAGCCGCCGTGGATCTGCACCGCCATGTCGGTGACTTCGCCCGCCACTTCCGAGGCGTAGAGCTTGGCCATCGCGCCTTCCTTGGTGAAAGGCATGCCGTTGTCGGCCATCCAACATACTTTGTATAAATAATTCCGCGCAATTTCGATTTTCATGTGCATGTCGGCCAGCGCGAAGGCGATCGACTGGAAACCGGAAATGGCCTTGCCGAATTGCTTGCGTTCGTTGGCGTAGGAAAGCGCTTTTTCGTACGCTCCTTGAGCGCAGCCGATGCCCATCGCCGCGATGCCGATTTTACCGCGATCTAATGTCGAGAGCATCTGCTTGCTGCCGTCGCCCTGCTTGCCCAGCATAGCGCTATCGGGCACGAAGACATCCTCGAAGTATAACTCGCAGGTGTCGGACGACCGCCACATCACCTTGCCGTGCATAGACTTGGCGGTAAATCCCTTGGTGCCCGCCTCGACGATGAAGCAGGATAACTCAGGCCTGCCCTCGCCTTTGCTGCCGGTGACGGCTTGTACCGTTACACCCGCGTTCATGTGGTTGGCGTTGGTGATGAAGATTTTGGCGCCGTTGATTTTCCAGCCGCCATCGACTTTTTTGGCGTTGGTTTTACTGCCGCGCGAATCGGAACCGGCGCCGGGTTCGGTGAGGCCGAATGCCCATAATTTATCGCCGGTGCAAAGCTGCGGAATGTATTTCTTCTTTTGCGCATCGTTGCCGAAATAATATAAGGGGCCGATGCCCAGCGAATTATGCGCGGTGACGGTGGCCGCCTGCGAGCCATCGACGCGGGCGATTTCCTCGCAGGCAATTGCATAAGCAAGATAATCCATGCCGTGGCCGCCGTATTCGGAGGGGATGACGATACCGAACAACCCCAGCTGGCCCATTTTGCGCGTCAGATCCTCCGAGAATTTTTCTTTTTTATCGAGCTCGCGGATGACGGGCTGGATTTCCTTCTCGGCAAATTTACGCACGGTATCGCGCAGCATGGCGTGGGTTTCGGGAAGTTCGAAATTCATAGAGGGTGCCTCTTTATGTGAATGTGCGGCAGCGTGTTTCATTTTTCCTCCAGCGGACGAAATTGCTTGGCGAGTTTCAAGCTCTGACCCTGGTAATTCGATTTAATATCCTGGCCGTAGAGCATGTCCGGCCGCGCCGCCATGCGTTCGTATTTGAGCCAGCCGACGGTTTGCCCGTGCTCGAGCAAAAACGGCACTTCGTGCGAGCGCACCTCGAGCACGCCACGGCTGCTTCCGGCTTTGCCGTTGCTCCAGCCGAAGCCGGGATCGAAGAAACCGGCATAATGCACGCGGAATTCGCCGGCGCGCGTATCGTAGGGCACCATTTCGGCGGCATAGTCCGGCGGCACAGCGACTGCTTCTTTGGTCATCAAGATGTAAAACTCGTCGGGGTCCAAGACCAGCGATGGGCTCTTGTGGAAACGCAGCGGCTCCCAGAAATCGAGCGGGTCATAGTCGCGGCGATCGAGATCAATACGCGTTGTGTGTTTTTTAGCGCGGTAGCCGATAATGTCGCCGTCTTTACCGGTGCCTTTTAAATCGACAGTAAACGGCAATATGCCGGTTTTGTCGCTTATATCGCTATTGACCACCTGGCCTTCGTCGAGCAATTGCTTCCAGTCGGCAGCGGTGATGGGCCTGGGCGCTTCGCCGCGCGTGCGGCGGAAACGCAGCTGGTTCAGGCGCACGCCGGTTTTGACGACAACACTAAAACTCTTGGGCGCGACCTCGATATAAAGCTGGCCTTCGTAGCCGTTTTCTAGCTGGTCGAAAATCGTCGCGCCGTCGGCGATGAGGCGCGTTAATATATCGAGCCGGCCGGTCGAGCTTTTGGGATTGGCGAATGCCGCCACTTCGCTTTTAAGCCGGATGGCTTCGAGCAGCGGGACGACATAGACCTTGCCTTTTTCCAGCACGGCGCCTTGCCGTAAATCGATCTTGAATTTCTCGAAATCGGCATCGATCTGCCGCATTTTGTCGAGCACCTTGACGCCGGCGCCGGGCAGGAAACTGGTATCGACCGGATAGGCGTAATATCCTAAACGAAGATCAATACTCGCAGGCTGAATCTGATCGGCCTCAATACCGGTCAATATTTCCGCAGGCATAATCTCGCCGTTTTCCACCATGTCATGTATGGCCTGGCATGGCAGAATACCCGTATAGGCATGTGCTCTCGGCACTGCGGAAAGCGGATTTTGGCTTATTGCACTTACACCCGGCATCGTTATATCTCTTTATAGCGTTTTACATCTGCCCCCATATAAACAGGGGACAAAATGCGTAAGCCTTGTATACTGCATGTTGTACGGTATTTGATAGGCGATTTCAATCGGCCATTAAGGCATAAAAGCCATGACGCGAATACTAAGTCATAAATACACCGTCTGGCTGCTATTGCTGGCCATGGCCGCGGTATTACTGGTGCTTTCCGGCTGCGGCACCCAACTTAAATTCATGTATGGCGGCGCACCTTGTGACGCCACATGGGACCACATCGATTACCGCTATTACAATAAATATAATATCGGGGAACCATCTGCCGCGCCGAACGCCGGCGCTCAGGCCCCACCTCAGGATTTCGGCGCCTGCTCGGATAACGACCTGGCCAACCACAGCTGCAAGTAATCAGAGCGCCGAAAGCATATACACGGCTACCAGCAGAACGATGCCAGCAAAGACGCGGTTTAAGCGCCCGTGTGTCAGTGAAAGCGTGCGCGCCCCTCTTCTGCCGAACCAACCGCCCAAAAATCCACCGGCGATAAAGGCCGCCGCCACGTCCCAAGCCACGAGACCTGAGAGCGCGTAATTGGCCGCCGTCGTAAATCCAAACGCAGTGACGGAGACTAATGACGAGCCGACGGCGGAAAGCATCGGAATGCCAGCGCTCCATATCAATCCCGGCACGATCAGAAATCCGCCACCGATGCCAAAGAACCCGGAGATAACGCCGACGAAAAATCCGGTGATCGCCACCAACGGATAGCGCACCGGACGCTCCGGTCGTGGCGCGCGCTTGGCCGTATACAGCATGCGAAACGCAATGACGATCATGAGCAGTGCAAAGAGAAATAAAAGCTCGCGGCCGGGAAATAGTTTACCGATGGTGGAGCCGATGGCGGCACCCACTATTCCGAATGCGGCAAAGTTCAGCGCCGGTTTCCAGCGCACATGCCCGCCGCGCGCATGGCCGATCATGTTGAGTGCCGCATTAGCGGAAACGGCAAGCGCGCTGGTGCCGATGGCCATATGAGGATCTTTGATACCGACGACATATAAAAGAAGCGGCGTCGCTAAAATCGAGCCGCCGCCGCCGATCAAGCCCAGCGAGCCGCCGACCAGCGCGCCGGAAAGAACGGCCAGCAGCAATGTAACCATGTCCATGTGTAAGGGATATAACTTGGCGGCATAGCTTGTCTATGTTAAATCTGGACGCATGCACATTGAGCCTTTTTACGATCCCGTCACAGCAACGATGACGTATGTGGTGAGCGACCCGAAAACCGGCGCCTGCGCCGTCATCGACTCCGTGCTCGATTACAACGATAAAACCGGCGAAACCTCCACCGCCTCCGCCGAGCGCGTGGCAACCTACATCCGGCAGCGTATACTCACTACCGAATGGATTCTGGAAACGCACATTCACGCCGATCATTTGACGGCGTCGGCGTTCTTGAAAAAAATACTGGGCGGCAAGACCGCCATCGGCAGCAGCATCACTAAAGTGCTCGACTACTGGGTGCCAGAATTAAAACTCGAGAACGTGCCGCTCGACGGCTCGCAGTTCGACAGACTTTTTGCCGACGGAGAAACGTTTTCCATCGGATCGCTTGCAGCGAAAATCATATTCACGCCCGGCCACACGCCGGCCTGCGCCTGCTACCTGATCGGCGACGCGTTGTTTGTCGGCGACACGCTCTTTATGCCGTATGGCGGCACCTCACGCGCTGATTTCCCCGGCGGCGATGCGGCGACTTTATATCGATCGATTCAAAAAATATTCGCGCTACCCGACGCCACGCGCATTTTCGTCTGCCACGACTACCCACCGCAAGGTGAAAAACCGCGCTGGGAAACTACTGTCGGCGAGGAAAAGAAAAATAATAAAATGGTGGGTGGCGGCGTGTCGGAGGAAGAATATGTCAGGAGGCGCACCGAGCGCGATAAAACCCTCTCGCCGCCTCGACTGATCCTGCCGTCGCTTAAGGCGAACCTACGGGCGGGAAAGATTTAAGCGACGATCACCGTCTTGATATTGACGAATTCGTGCAAGCCGAAGGAGGAAAGTTCGCGGCCATAGCCCGACTCCTTGACGCCGCCGAAGGGAAGCCGCGGATCGCTGCGCACCATCATGTTGACGAAACACAGGCCCGATTCAACGCGGTCGCGCGCGATTTGCTCGGCGCGGACTAAGTCCTTGCTGAACACGGCGCCGCCCAAACCGAACGGCGTGTCGTTGGCGATCTTAAGCGCCTCCTCTTCGTCTTTTGCCGGAATGACGATGGCAACGGGACCGAAGAATTCTTCCTCATAGGCTGCCATGCCTTTTTTGACGTCGGTTAGAATGGTCGGCGGATAAAAGGCGCTTTTGCCACCAGGATTTTTACCGCCGATAAGACATTTTGCACCGGCTTTGATCGAGCGTTCGACCTGATCGTGCAATTCATCGCGCAGATCGGCGCGTGACATCGGCCCGACGGTGGTTTTAGCATCGAGCGGGTCGCCCAGTACCTGTTTTTGGAACATGTCCAGAAGCCCCTGCTCGAACCGTGCCTTATTATCGCCGACAACAATGAGGCGCTTGGCCGACACGCAGGACTGACCGCAATTATTGAGACGGCTGGTGCCGCAAATTTTGATGGCGTGTTCGATGTCGCAATCGGCAAGGACGAGGTAGGGATCGCTACCGCCGAGTTCGAGTACGGTTTTCTTTAAATATTTTCCTGCCGCCGCCGCCACGGCTTTGCCCGCCGGTGTCGAGCCGGTCAACGTCACCGCCGCGATGCGCGGATCGGCGATCACCGATTCAACCTGACTGCCGGGAATGAGCAGCGACTGGAACGCATGCTCGGGGAAACCTGCTTCCCTAAAAATAGATTCAATCGCCAGCGCGCAGCCCGGCACGTTCGACGCGTGTTTCAAAAGACCGACATTGCCCGCAGCGAGTGTGGGGAACGCATAACGCAGCACCTGCCAGAACGGAAAATTCCACGGCATGACACCAAGGACGATGCCGATCGGACGAAAAGCGACGTAGCTCTTCTTGTATTCGGTGGCGACGTGCTTATCGGCTAAAAACGCCGGCGCGTTCTCGGCAAAATAACGCGCGGCCAGCGCACATTTTTCCACCTCGGAAATGGATTCTTTGAATGGCTTTCCCATCTCGGTGGCGATGAGGCGCGCGTAATTGTCTTTGTTCTTAAGCAGCACGTCGGAAACTTTAGTAAGCTGCGCCGCACGCCTTTCCACCGGCACGCTGCGCCATTTCATATAACACGTCTGCGCGTTTTCGATCGCCTTCTGCACCTGATCGGGTGTGTGCAACGGATATTGCTTTATGATGTCGCCGGTGGCGGGATTGATTGCGGTTTGCATAGGAGACTTTTAGAACCCGTCACCCATACCGACGTCGCCCCAATTACCGGAGTCCTGCGATGTATCAAGCACGAAACGACAATAGGTGAAGCCTTCGTTCCATCCCTGCTTGTATTGATCATTACCCGCCAGTTCCGGACGTTTTTTAAAACCATAGATCAACCGGTAATAATACCCGCCTTCGGCAGACAGGCCGGTATCGCAACCATCTTCCCAACCGAGATTGTATTCCGGCGGGCCGGCAGGATCGACCACCTGCAGCCACATGGGCCGGCAGCCCGCCAGTAGTAATACCGCAATAATTATCGATAATTTTCTCATGGTATTTGAGTGTAACACACAAGCAGTTGAACAATGGTTAATCCGGTGGAAAATGCGGTGGAAAAATCAAAGGTTTTCGTTGATTTTATAAGAAAATACCGTTAGTTACTTGAGCTTACGATTGAATTTTTACCTACGGACGCAATGCTTAGAAAAATAGCCGATACCGTAAACGACGTAACCCATATGAAGCTGGAATCACTTTATACGCGTGTTCACAGCCTGCCGCGCTTATACAAGCAATTACTGATGGCAGCGGCGGATATTGTACTGCTCGTATTCTCGGTGTGGGCAGCCTACAGCCTACGCTTTGCCGACTGGTTCGTCCCCAGCGGCCGGCAATGGCTTCTGATGCTGGCCGTGCCGGTTCTGGCCTTGCCGATCTTCGTCACCATCGGCCTTTACCGTTCCGTCATCCGCTATGTCGGGGAGCACGCGATGTGGGCGATAGTGCGCGGCGTGACGCTGGCCATCCTGCTATGGACCGGGCTGGCGTTTTTTTCCGGCATCGGGGGAACGGGGACTTTTCCGCGTTCCGTGCCTTTAATCGCCTGGTTGGTGGCAGTCTTTCTGGTCGGCGGCGCCCGGTTTTTTGCCCGCTGGGTATTATGGCGCCCGGTACGCAAGCGTTACGCCGGCAGACAGGTGTTGATTTATGGTGCCGGTACCGCCGGACGGCAGTTGGCCAGCTCGCTACGCCAAGGCACCGAACTGTTTCCGGCTGGATTCATCGACAGCGATTCCGGCTTGCAAAGTCGGGATGTCGACGGCCTGCGCGTCTATGCACCGCATCAGCTGTCATGGCTGATAGAACATTTCGGCATCAGCGACTTGATCGTCACCGAATCGTCCTTGTCGCCATCTCGACGCAAAGAGGTAATGACCGAACTGCAAAAATACCCGGTCGAGGTGCGGATCCTGCCGGCGATCTCGGAAATCGCCAGCGGCCGCTACATGGTGCAGTCGCTGCGCGAGCTGGGCATCAGTGATCTGCTCGGACGCGAACCGGTCATGCCCAATCCGGCGTTGATCGCGCGCAATATCACCGATAAAATTGTCGCCGTCACCGGCGCCGGCGGCAGCATCGGCGCCGAGCTCTGCCGCCAGATTCTGCTGACGCATCCGTCAAAGCTGCTCCTGATCGATAACGGCGAATACAATCTCTACGCCATCCACGCCGAAATAACCAAATACCTGTCGGGAAACAAGGAACTGCGCGCCGTCGAAGTCGTGCCGCTGATAGGCAATGTCTGCGACTACGGACGCATGTCGGAAATTTTCCGCGCCTGGCAGCCCGACACCGTCTACCATTCGGCAGCCTACAAGCACGTGCCGCTGGTCGAGTTCAACCCGGCGGAAGGCGTCCGGAACAATGTCTTCGGCACACTGACCGTCGCCCGCACCGCCGTCGAAAACGGTACGGCGGATTTCGTGCTTATCAGCACCGACAAGGCCGTGCGCCCGACTAATATTATGGGTGCCAGCAAGCGTCTGGCGGAGATGCTCCTGCAGGCGATGGCCGCTACGCCGCTGATTGCCTTCGAAGGCGAGCCGCCGTCCGGCAGCCCGATAAAAAATAAAACACGGTTTTCCATGGTGCGTTTCGGCAACGTGCTCGGCTCATCGGGTTCGGTCGTACCGCTGTTCACGCAGCAGATAAAGGAAGGCGGCCCGATTACGCTCACCGACCCCAACATTGTGCGCTATTTCATGACCATTCAGGAAGCATCGCAACTGGTGATCCAGGCCGGAGCGATGGCCGAAGGCGGCGACGTATTCATCCTCGACATGGGTGAAGCGGTGAAAATCATCGACCTCGCCTACCGCATGGTCGAACTTTCCGGATTGCAGGTCCGCGATGAAAAAAATCCCGATGGCGATATCGCCATCGTCGTCACCGGATTGCGCCCGGGCGAAAAACTTTATGAGGAATTACTGATCGGCGACAATTCACAACCAACGGCGCATCCGCGCATCATGAAGGCGCACGAAAATTTTATTGCCTGGGAGCCGCTCAAGAAAAAGCTGCAACCGCTGCTGCTGGCGGTGAATAATAACAACGCCGAAATCATCCGGCATTTGCTGAAAGGCCTGGTGTCCGGTTACCGGCCGGCTTCAGACACGCCCGGCATCATTACGCTGGCCGAAAACGACGCTACGTTCGATAACGCCGTCGGATAAAAGGTGGCGGACAGGGTGAGATTCGAACTCACGGTGCCCTTGCGAGCACGGCAGTTTTCAAGACTGCTGCCTTAAACCACTCGGCCACCTGTCCGTTACTATCGCATTGAATATCAATCTCGTGGTTTATCCTTTTTGCTCACGTGCCGCAAATTATTTGCTCACGTGCCGCAAAGCTGGCACTTTTTCTTCCCCGCCCCCGGTAGATTTTAGAGAACGAATAGCTATTTTTCCTTACGGTATCGGATACGCATTATCACTTTCTTTAACATTTACCCATACAATGCGCTGAAAAAACGCCACATTTCACCTATTGACTATTGATAGGGGCAACAGTACATACACACCTTAACAAATATTAGGATTTTATGTCACGCGCGTCGAAACTCATTATATTAGGCTTGATGGCTGCCGGTGCCTATTACGGCTATAGCCGGTTCATGGCGCCGCACGGCGGGCCGGGCGGCATGCCGGAAGGCGGCGCGGCGCCGGTTGGCGTCGCCGAGGTCATCGAGCGCGAGGTGCAGCAGTGGCAGGAATTTTCCGGCCGCCTGGCTGCGGTCGATAGCGCCGAGATACGCCCGCAAGTCTCCGGCCTCATCGAAAAGATTCATTTTGAAGAAGGCGAGAAGGTCAAAAAGGGCCAGTTGCTCTTCACCATCGACCAGCGGCCGTACCAGGCGGCGCTCGAATCCGCCGAAGCGCGGGCAACACTGGCCAACGCCGAGCTGGAGCGCGCCAAAACCCTGATCGCCGAGAAGGCCATTCCGCAACGCGATTATGACCAGCGCAAGAACGCTGCCGAGGTGGCGAAAGCCGATCTCACCCGCGCCAAACTCGATTACGACTATACCCTGATTAAAGCGCCGGTGGACGGCCGCGTCAGCCGTGCCGAGATTACCGTCGGTAACTTGGTGAATGCTGGTGGTGGCGCGCCGGTCCTGACGACAGTGGTTTCCGACAAGCCGATTTACGCCGATTTCGACATCGACGAGCACACGTTCCTGCAATATTCGCAGGCCGTCGGCACCGATAAAGATAAATTAAAATCGATACCTGTTTATTTGGGACTTTCCGGCGAAGACGGCATGCTGCACGAAGGCCGCGTGCAGTCGTTCGACAACCAGCTCAATGTCAATACCGGCACCATTCGCATCCGCGCCATATTCGATAACGAAGACAGCGCGCTTATCCCCGGCCTCTTCGCGCGCATCCGGCTTGGCAGCGCCGAGGCCGTCAAAGCTATCTTGATCACCGACCGTGCCGTCGGCACCGACCAAACCCAGAAATTCGTGCTGGTGGTGGGCGAGGGCAACAAGACCGAGCATCGTACCGTGAAATTAGGCGGCATGGCCGACGGGCTGCGCATCGTGACGGAAGGATTAAAGCCGGGAGAAAAAATCGTCGTCAGCGGCATGCAGCGCATCATGATGCCCGGCCAGCCGGTGACGCCGGAAATGATGCCGATGGATGCGAAAGAAGCGGCGCCGGCCGCCGGCTCTGAACCCCCGCAAGGCGCGCCATGAATATCTCGCGTTTCTTTATCGACCGTCCGATTTTCGCGGCGGTGCTGTCGCTCCTGATTTTTATCGCCGGCTTCATTGCGCTGTGGCAGTTGCCGATTTCGGAATATCCGGAAGTGGTGCCGCCGTCGATCGTGGTGACGGCGCAATATCCCGGCGCCAACCCGAAAGTCATCGCCGAAACGGTGGCGGCTCCGCTCGAAGAGCAGATCAACGGCGTCGAGGACATGCTCTACATGTTCTCGCAGGGGACATCCGACGGGATGATGACGCTCACGATCACCTTCAAGATCGGCACCGACCCCGACAAGGCGCAGCAGCTGGTGCAGAACCGCGTCAACCAGGCGTTGCCGCGATTACCAGATATCGTCCGCCAGTTCGGCGTCACCACCATCAAGAGTTCGTCCGACATCACCATGGTGGTGCACATTCTTTCGCCCGACCAGCGCTACGACAATTTATATTTAGGCAATTACGCCACGCTCAACATCAAGGACAGGATCACGCGCCTGCCCGGTGTCGGCCAGGTGATGATGTGGGGCGGCAGCGATTACGCCATGCGCCTCTGGCTCGACCCGGACAAAATCGCCTCGCGCGGGCTGTCGGCGAGCGACGTCGTGAACGCCATCCGCGAGCAGAACGTGCAGGTGGCGGCCGGCGTCATCGGCGCCTCGCCGTCCAAAGCCGAGCTGCAGCTCAACGTCAGCGCGCAAGGGCGCCTGCAGTCGGAAGAAGAATTCAACGACATCATCATCAAGACATCACCGGACGGCGCTGTCACCAAATTGAAAGACGTGGCGCGCATCGAGCTCGGCGCGTCGCAATACGCGCTGCGTTCGCTCCTCGACAACAAACCGGCGGTGGCGATCGGCATCTTCCAGGCGCCGGGCAGCAACACCATCGCCGTTTCCGACAGCGTCCGCGCCGTCATGGACGAACTCAAAAAAGATTTTCCGGAAGGCGTCGATTACACCATCGTCTACGACCCGACCACCTTTGTCCGCGATTCGATCAAAGCCGTGGTGCACACGCTTTTGGAAGCTATCGCACTCGTCGTGTTGGTGGTGATTTTGTTCCTGCAAACCTGGCGCGCGTCGATTATTCCGCTGCTGGCGGTGCCGGTTTCCATCGTCGGCACGTTCGCGCTGATGCTGTTGTTTGGTTTCTCCATCAATGCGCTGACGCTCTTCGGGTTAGTACTGGCCATCGGCATTGTTGTTGATGACGCCATCGTTGTCGTCGAGAACGTCGAGCGCAATATCGAAAACGGATTATCGCCTAAAGAAGCCACCTATCAGGCCATGCGCGAAGTCAGCGGTCCCATCATCGCCATCAGCCTGACGCTGATCGCCGTCTTTGTGCCGATTGCTTTCATTTCGGGTCTTACCGGGCAATTCTACCGTCAGTTTGCGCTCACCATTGCCATCTCGACGGTAATCTCCGCCTTCAACTCGCTAACGCTCTCGCCGGCGATGGCGGCGCTTCTGCTCAAAGGCCGCGACGAGCCGAAAGACAGGCTCACCCTCATCATGGACCGCATGTTCGGCTGGCTCTTTAACGGCTTTAACCGTATGTTCAAAAGCGGTTCCGAAGGCTATTCGCGCCGCGTGAGCAAAGTGCTTTGCCGTAAATCGCTGGCGGTCGCCCTCTATCTTGTCCTTATCGGCTGCACAGCGGGATTGTTCTGGCATGTGCCGACCGGATACATACCGCAGCAGGACAAACAATACTTGATCGGCTTCGCGCAACTCCCCGACGGTGCGTCGCTCGACCGCACGGAAGACATCATCCGCCGCATGTCGGACATTACGCTCAAGACGCCCGGCGTCGAGCACGCGGTGGCATTTCCTGGGCTTTCCATCAACGGCTTCACCAACAGCTCCAGCGCCGGCATTGTCTTCGTGACCTTGAAACCTTTTTCAGAACGCAATACGGGCAACCTTTCGGCGGCGGGTATTTCCCAATCGCTTAACATGCAATTCGGCGCCATCAAGGACGCTTTCGTCATGATGCTGCCGCCGCCGCCCGTTATCGGCCTGGGCTCGACCGGCGGCTTTAAGCTGCAGATCGAAGACCGCGCCGACATGGGCGAGGAGGCATTATTTGGCATTGTGCAGGCGGTGCAGGGCAAGGCGTGGCAGACGCCGGGGCTGGCGGGCGTCTTCTCCGGCTACCAGATCAACGTGCCGCAGCTGCAGGTCGATATCGACCGCGTGCGCGCCAAGCAGCTCGGCGTTCCCATCACGGCCATTTTCGACACGATGCAAATTTACCTGGGCTCGCTCTACATCAACGACTTCAACAAATTCGGCCGCACCTACCGCGTCATCGCGCAGGCCGACGCGTCGTTCCGCACCCATGCGACGGACATCGTCAAACTCAAAGTGCGCAACATGAACGGTGAGATGGTGCCGCTGGGGAGCGTGCTCAAAGTCAGCCAGAGTTACGGGCCGGAACGCGCCATGCGCTACAATAACTACCGCACTGCCGACATAAACGGCGGCCCGGCGCCGGGAGTTTCCTCCGGCCAGGCGCAGGCGATGATCACCAAAATTCTCGATGAATCTTTGCCCAAAGGCATGACCTACGAATGGACGGAGCTGACCTATCAGCAAATCCTGGCCGGCAATACGGCGATGTTCGTATTTCCGCTCTGCGTGCTGCTGGTGTTCCTGGTGCTGGCGGCGCAGTACGAGAGCCTATCTTTGCCGCTGGCGGTTATCCTCATTGTGCCGATGTGCCTGCTCTCCGCTATTTTCGGCGTTTGGTTCACCGGCGGCGACAATAATATCTTCACCCAGATTGGCTTTATCGTACTGGTGGGGCTGGCGTGCAAGAACGCCATCCTTATCGTCGAATTCGCGCGCGAGCTGGAGCTCGAAGGCATGAATCCCGTCGATGCGGCGGTGAAATCGGCGCGGCTCAGGCTTCGCCCGATATTGATGACGTCGTTTGCCTTCATCATGGGCGTCGTTCCGCTCGTCACTTCCAGCGGCGCTGGCGCCGAGATGCGTCATGCCATGGGCGTTGCCGTATTCTCCGGTATGCTCGGCGTCACCTTCTTCGGCCTCTTCCTGACGCCGGTATTTTATGTGCTCTTGCGCAACTTCGTCGGCGCGCGCCTTACCTCATGCGTTGAGCCGGCGTTGCATGCGAACGGGGGAGGAGAGCAGAAACATGAATAAATCATTGCCGCTTCTTTTTACCGCCGCGCTTTCCGCCTGCAGCCTCGCCCCCGATTATGATCCGCCGCAAATAAAAACCCCGGAGGCGTTCAAGGAGCAATCTGCTGCCGAAAATAAAACTGGGCAGTGGAAACCCGGCGAACCGGCGGAAACATCCGACCGCGGCGAGTGGTGGAAAATATTTTCCGACGACGTACTGAATGCGCTTGAGCAGCAAGCGGTGACGGCCAACCCGTCCTTACAGGCTACAGCGGCGCGTGTTGATCAGGCGCGGGCTACCGTGCGTGCTAATGCCTCGACGATTTTCCCGACGATCGACATCGGCGGCAATGCCGTGCGCGCCCAGCCTTCGAGCGCCGGTGTCGCGGCGTTCGGCGGCAACCCCAGCGCGCAGCTTAAGCCCTACACGCTTTATTCGGCGGGCGGCACGGCTTCTTACGAAGTCGATCTCTTCGGCCGCGTGCGCGATAACGAAAAAGCGCTGGAGAAAAATGCCGATGCGCAGGAAGCGATGTATCGCAGTGTATTGCTGGCATTGCAGGCGGACGTGGCGCAGCATTACTTTAGCCTGCGAGCGCTGGATACCGAGCGTGCGTTGCTGCGCGAGACGGTCGTGATGCGCCGGGAAGCGATGCGCATCATGCAGAAGCGTTTTGATTTGGGCGAGGCGGGCGAGCAGGATCTGACGCGTGCGCAAAGCGATCTGGCAGGCACCGAGGCTGAACTAATCGCACTCGACCGCCGGCGTGCCGCGCTTGAACATGCGCTCGCCACATTGCTGGGGAAAATGCCGTCGGAATTTTCGTTCGCGGAAGCGCCGCTTCAAGGTCTTCCGCCGGAAATACCGGCCGGGTTGCCGTCGTCGCTCCTTGAGCGCCGTCCGGATATCGCTCAAGCGCAGGCGGCGATGGCGGCGGCCAATGCTCGCATTGGCGTTGCGCGCACGGCACTGTTCCCTAGCCTTAACCTTACTGCGTCCGGCGGCTATGAATCGACGTCGCTCAGTGATCTTTTTACATGGCCGATGCGTACGTGGGCGCTGGGACAACTGGCAGGTAATGCGCTGTCGATGACGGTGTTCGACAACGGCCGCAATCTGGCTAGGATTGATGCCGCCGACGCCGCCTACAACGAAGCAGTCGCCAATTATAAAAGCCAAGTGCTGGCGGCATTCCGCGAAGTCGAGGATCATTTATCCGACCAGCATCTGCTGGCCGGGCAGTCGGAGAAACTGGATGCGTCGGCAGTCGCGGCGACACGCACGACGGCGCTCACGCAAAAGCGTTACGACGAAGGCGACGTTAATTATTTCGAAGTCGTCGATTCACAGCGCAATTCGCTTGCCGTAGAGCGAGCGGCCGTTCAGGCGCGCGGGCAGCGTTTCATCACTACGATTTCATTGATCCGCGCGCTGGGCGGCGGCTGGGAAACAGCTCCCCGTTTCCATGAAAATACCTCCAGCGTATGGAATAACGGCGGCCAGCCCTAAAACGAATTCGGTACGCCCTGCGGTTGCTTACTTCTTCACCGTCACTATGGAAGAGACCCCTATATTGCCGGCCGCGTCATAGGTCTTGCACTGCAGCGTGTGCGGCCCTGAGGTCGCCTTGCCCATGTCCCATGTGAAATTGAAGGGCGCCGCATTCAACGCAGTCTGAATGATGCCGTCGACGTACAATTCGACGCGCGTTACGCCGACATCATCAGAAACCGAGACCTGAACAGGAACATCGCCGCTTGCAGCAGTACCGTCAGCCGGCGAAATGATGGAGACTTTAGGCGGAAGCGTATCAATGGCCTCCTTTTTCCCTGTGACGGCCACCGGATCGCTGGCTTCATCCTCGGCCTCTTTGGCAGGAGGAGCGGCAATGACAGGCGGCAGAGTATTGGTCGCGGCACCGCTACTGCCGACGCCGCCTATGCCACCCACACCTCCTAGACCGGGAATACCGGTGTTCTTATGCTTGGAAGGTCTGATTGTTTTTTGGGTCGGAATCGCGCCGGCTTCTCTGGCGATGTTGGCCGCATTATTTACCGTGACATTGATTAACGCGGCGGACCTGTTCCCCGCCCTATCATACGCTTTGGCCTCTATCGTATGCGCGCTCCTATCGGTCAGGACGGTGGTATCCCAGGAAAACTGGTAGGGACTTGCAGTAACCGTTACAGGGGAACCGTTATCGACGCGGAACTCAACCCGGTCAACGGCTACATCATCACTGGCTCCACTACCGACCACCGTCACGCCTGATACGACGGAACCGTTCGCAGGCGATGTGATGCTGACAACAGGCGGCGCCACATCCGGACGCGGAACTTCGCTGGCATTTGGCGGAAACGCGCCTATGTGACAACCGGCGCTCCCCGGAGTGACGGAAACATTAAATCCATTTTCGACAAGATGGAGGCACAAGCCGGAACTTGCGGCAGGGCTTGCAGCCTGAATGTGAAAATCATGGCCGGCTACGTCGCTAAAAAGAGGGTCGCCGCTAACAGTATCCTTTACGATCGGGCTCAACGTGTTGAAAGACTGCGGCGTGAACGTGCTCAAAACATATTGCCCGTTGTCCTGCAGGGTCGTAGATTTAACGCCTATCCCGTTGCGGGCAGCCGGATAAATCAAATTGTTCTTAAAGTCGTCCCCGTAGCCGTTATTTTCCACGAATTTATAATGCTTCAATACAATATCAGCGCTCAGGCTGGGGCCACTATTCGGGCCACTGTAACTTGAATTAGCGCCGATAAGAATATTGTTCCAAACATGAATGCGCGAGATGGCATTGGTGCGCCCCGGAGGATTCGTCCAGTTAAAATTTCCGATGCTGATGCCGCGATTACCGGGATTATAAATGGTATTGTTGAAGACATACTGATCGGTGAGCGTATATAAATTGACGTCCTCAACAAAAATAATGCCGGTGGTTTCATAAAAACCATTGTAAATGATGTTGTTGTAAATGAAATTGCGCTGAATATTGCCAGGCCCGATCTGGATGTGGTTGGCGAGCAAATTGCCCTGGGAAGGAAACTCGTTCGTGCCAAAAAATACGTTATTTCTTATGATGGCGTTGGTGGCGGAGCCGGGGTTTCCGGTGATGTTGTTGATGCTGAATCCCGTATGAAGCCGGTTGTTAATCGTGTTTCGCTCCACAATCACATTTTCCGAATTCCGAAAATTCAGGCTGACGTGGCTACTGTCAAGAAAGGTGCTGTCCTGAACGATGGTATTTTTGCAATTGTCGCAAAGGAGCCCGTCGCCGCCAAAAATGTCTATGCGTCCGACGATCCGGCTTGGGCCGTCTATGCCGCGGAATGAAGAATTCTGGACGGTAAGGCCATCGACGTTTTGCGCATGTACCGCCGTCCCTGCTCCCTCCAGCGCGTTGAGGCTACCATTGGCGTTTCTTGCGAAGCGCTGCCCATACCCATCATCATCGTTACCCTGATAATCATGAAAACTCGAATTTTTGATTTGGATGTGGTTAGCATTGTAGAGGTAGGCGAGATACGGGATATACGTTCTGCCATGTGGCGTCGCAGGTGTATTTTCAAATCCGACAAAATGAAGTGAATCCAGAGTCAAATAGTGCGTGCGTTCGAAATAAATGAGATGCTGAGACGTCGTCGACTGCAGATTGGACGAGCCACGAATGGTCACCAACTCGCTTCCGCCGGTCGTGTTGGGATACGCCTTGATCGCAATGCCATCGGTCGCGGTGCCGGCGCTTCGGATAATCATCACATACGCATTCATGTACAAGGAAGCAGCTGTCATTCCGTAGTCACCGGCCCGGATATAAACGGTATCACCCGGCAAAAGTTTCTTGACGCCGTTCATGCCCTCGTCCAGCGATTTGAAACTGCACATGGGAATCGCCGGATTCGTGGCGTAACGAATGCTTTCGCCGGGCGCTGAATTGCGGCAGTTGCAATTATTCTTATCAATAAAAAGAACGCTGGTACCGTTGGCGAGCCCTAGCGGATCGGAATTATTTGTGCAGGCCGCGAAGGCATGAGGGACTCCCAAAAACATCTGAAAAAATAGGACCGCAAAAATCAAACCATAGGCATTGATTTCTGTGATTTTTGGGTTGGTATGCATATTTCTTACCCGCTTTTGCCAGAACTTTTACATTGATTGCAGAACGCCCCGGCCGTTATTTTCTTCTGTTCGGATCCACATGATTGCTTACCGGCACAAATTAAATGTATTAATAAATAAATGCTTATTAATATGTAAATATATTAATTTAATTGTATATAAAATATTACCATTCGGCAACCAGTTTCTTATTGCGCAGCAGTGGCATTAAGCCTTGATAGAAGCCGATTTTATGGAATTGCTACGGACCGGCTCGGGTCGTGGCATGGTAGGATTCTTATTGAAACCAATAGTTTAACAATACAAATTTATCTAGGGAAAATGGTAAATTCATGACCCTGAACGCGGCCAGATAAAAATATACCGCGGGCTCTACTGGAGGTCTTTTTACATGTCGAGAGGGCAATGCGACCGACTAAGCGACTTTTTTCTGCTCGCGTTTCACGCCGCCTTCCAATATGGCGCGCAACCCGGCGCGCTTGTGCATCGCCTTTTCCAGGTTCGCTTCCTTGACCGGCCCGTAGCCTTTGATCTCATCGGGTATGGAAAGTAGTTCGGTGCAGATGTCGAGATTATCGCGGCGGAGTGTTGCTTTGACCAGCGCCATGTCCGCCTCGTAATCGGCGATGAGCCGGCGTTCGGCGCGGCGGTCTTTGTGATAGCCAAAAATATCGAACGGTGTGCCGCGCAGGAACTTGAACTTCGCCAGCACGCCGAACGCCGGCAGCATCCAGGCGCCGAATTCACGCTTCTTGGGGCGGCCAGTGGCCGGATCGTTTTCTTCCATGATGGGCGGGGCGAGGTTGAAGCGGATTTTATAATCGCCCTGGAACGTGGCCTTGAGCTCTTTCATAAAATGACCGTCGGTAAAGAGGCGCGCCACTTCGTACTCATCTTTATAGGCGAGCAGTTTGTGGTAATAGCGCGCCGCGGCTTCCGTAACTGCCGTGCCTTGCAGTGTTTGCTCGGCGGCTTTGATTCCGGCGATCGCCGTGGTGTAACGCGCTGCATACGCGGCGTTCTGATAGCCGGTGAGATATGCTGTGCGCTTGGCGATGATTTCTTCCAGCGTTTGTGCAATCGGTTCTTCCTCTGCGTCGCCGCGCACGTCGGACATCATCTTCTCGATGACTTGCGGATTGTGCGCCGCTAATCGGCCGAAGTTGAAGGCCTTCTTGTTGGCCGGGATCGCAACGCCGTTGAGCTCAATGGCGCGCTCGATGCTGGCACGGGAGAGCGGCACCAACCCAAGCTGCCACGCGTAGCCGAGCATGAAAACGTTGGTGGCGATCTCGTCGCCCATCAGCACCATCGCATAGGAGGACGCAGGCACGAAATGCTGGCCGCCTTTCAGCGTTGCGGAAAGAATCTCGCCCCTTACCTGCTCCTGATGGAAATCGACGCTGTTATTGGTCACGAACTCGGCAACGGGGGTGTTATCAGAGTTGATGACGGCTTTCGTGCGCGCGGGGTTCAACGTTTCATGCGCCGTTTTGCCGGCCGCCGCTACGATATCGCAGGCGAGCAGCAAATCCGACCCGCCGGTGGTGATGTGGCCGGTGCTGATGTCATTCAGATTTTTGGCGAGCCTAATGTGCGAGAGCACCTCGCCGCCTTTTTGCGCGAGACCTGTTTGATCCAGCACGCGGCAATGTTTGCCTTCCAGATGCGCCGCCATGCCCAGCAGTCCGCCGACGGTCAAGACGCCCGTGCCGCCGATGCCGGTGACCATGATGTTGTAGGCCTCTCCACCCATATCCGGCACGTTAGGTTCCGGAAGCGCTGCGAACATGTCTTCCGTCCCGCCGGCTTTAGTTTTGCGCGGCTCGCCGCCCAGGACGGTGACGAAGGACGGGCAGAAGCCTTTGAGGCAGCTGAAATCCTTGTTGCACATCGACTGGTTGATGGCGCGCTTGCGGCCATATTCGGTCTCTGTCGGCTGCACCGCCATGCAGTTCGACTGTACGCTGCAATCGCCGCAGCCTTCGCAGACGGCTTTGTTGATGAACACGCGCTTGGCCGGGTCGGGATATTTTCCGCGCTTACGGCGGCGGCGCTTTTCGGCAGCACACGTCTGGTCGTAGATGATGATCGTTGTGCCGGGCGTTTCGCGCGCTTCCTTCTGGACATTGTCCATCCATTTGCGGTGCAGCACGGGTACTTCATCGGGAAGATGTTTGCGGTCGTCATAGAGTTCGGGATTTTCGGTGACGATCCAGCATTTGGCAACGCCCTCAGCGATACATTGCTGCGCGACGCGATAGACCGGCATTTCGCCGTCCACCGCCTGCCCGCCCGTCATCGCCACGGCGTCGTTATAGAGAATCTTATAGGTGATATTCACCTTCGCCGCGATGGCCTGGCGGATGGCCATGACGCCGGAATGGAAATACGTCCCGTCGCCAAGGTTGGCAAAAATATGTTTGGTGTCGCTGAAGGGCGCCGCACCCACCCACGGCACGCCTTCGCCGCCCATGTGGGTGCATAAGGCCGAGTTGCGGTCCATCCACTGCACCATGTAGTGGCAACCGATGCCGACCATGGCGAAACTGCCGTCCGGCACTTTGGTCGAGGTGTTGTGCGGACAACCGGCGCAGTAGTAAGGCTTACGCAAGCTGGGCGGCAGGTAGCCTTTCTCGCGCGCGGTGAAATCGTCGTAGAATTTGAGCGCCTTTTCTACCTTGTCATTGCTATAGAAGCGTCCGAGGCGCTTGGCGATGACGTGCGTGACCATGCCGACCGTATGATCGTTTTCCAATGGCAGCAGCTTCTCGCCTTTTTCGTCGTACTTGCCGACGATGACCTGCGGGCGCTTGCCCGCTTCCCAGTTATAGACGCGCTGCTTGAGCTGGTATTCGATGAACTCGCGCTTCTCCTCGACGATCAGCACTTCCTCGAGGCCCTCGACGGCGGCCTTGATGCCAAGCGGCTCGAGCGGCCACGTCATGCCGACCTTATAAACGCGAAGGCCGATGTCGCGCGCGACCGCGTCCGTAATTCCCAAATCAGTCAGCGCCTGGCGCACGTCGCCGTACGATTTTCCGGCGGTGATGATGCCGATGCGCGGCTTGGGCGAATCCATCACCACGCGGTCAATTTTATTTTTGCGCGCGAAGGCGTGGCAGGCGAACAGCTTGTAATTCTGCAGGCGCCAGTCGATGTCGCGCGGCGTATCGTTCAAGCGGATGCTCACGCCGCCGGGCGGCATGGTGAATTCGCTCTCATCCGGCATAAGAATGTCGCGGCTCTCGCCGGTTAAGTCCACCGTGCCGGAGGTTTCCACCGTGGCGGTGGTAACCTTGAGCGCCGTCCAGCAGCCGGAATAACGGCTCATGGCGATGCCCAGCAATCCGTATTCCACAAACTCCGACAGGCTCTCCGGGTAAAGTGTGGGCATCTGCATCGCATAGAGCACATGGTCGCTCTGGCAGGCGAGCGTCGAGGATTTGCAGCCATGGTCGTCACCGACGATGGCGAGCACGCCGCCCTGCGGCGCTGTGCCGTTGGCGTTGGCGTGGCGCATCACGTCGATCGAGCGGTCGACGCCGGGCGCCTTGCCGTACCAGATGCCGAACACGCCGTCCTTCTTCGCGCCGGGGAGCAAGCCTACCTGCTGCGTGCCCCACACGGCGGTCGCGGCCAAATCTTCGTTGACGCCGGGCAGGAATTTGACGTCCAATTCTTTATAATAACGGTTGGCATGCCAAAGCTCGCGGTCGAGCGCGCCGAGCGGCGAGCCGCGATAGCCCGAAATGAACCCGCCGGTGTTAAGGCCCGCCGCCAGGTCGCGATGCCGCTGCACAATGGCGATGCGCGCCAGCGCCTGCAGGCCGGACATAAACGCCTGGCCCGACTCGAGCGTGAACTTATCGTCGAGCGAAACGTCTTTAAATTTCAAAGCGGCCTGCGCCATTTTAATCCCGGTTATAATCCCTGTTTATAATATAGGCATTCAGCTGGTGCAAAACACCATGAAACAGAGATATTTGAAAGGGAATTCTGGCGGGTTTGTGCTGCGGTGCACAATACTGATCTGGTGATAAATAGAGTCCATTTGATATCTGAGAGTATATCGCTATAGGGACAAATTTTTAATCTACCGGTACCCCTAAAAGTATCCTAAGTTACATAAATAGATCGAATCTTGAAGTTTTACCCTTCCGGGACACACAATCTCATGTGACATTTTACGCATGTCACTCTTACCACATGATCAAAATTTAATACGCGATATTCGCTATCTCGGTATCAAAAATCAGATACTGATGCGCCGCGCTTTGGATTTATGTTTTTACGACGAGGCCAAGCAGTTTCAGCGGCTAGACCAAGCCCTAATATCACTATTACGCAAAGCAACTAATTTCGATTTTGTCGGGCAAGTCGCGCACGGTAAAACTCTGCTGGTCGGCGAAGGAAATCTAAGTTTTGCGCTAAGTTTGACGCAGCGACCGCAAATCCACCCTTCCCGGTTATTTGCTACGACATTTGAAACAAAGGATGAATTATCGTCAGAAACAATCGACAACGCACAAACTCTAAAAGCCAAGGGTGTCACCGTGTTATACGGTGTGGATGCATCTAATCTCTCCGCTACATTCGGATCATGGCTATTCGATAATATCGTTTTCCAATTTCCACATGCTGGATATCGAGGATCGGAAGAAGGCCGCAATCCTAATTTTATTCTCCTGCGCGATTTCTTAGTGAGCGCCTTTTCTCAACTGCGCCGCAATGGAAAAGTTTTGGTTACCGCAGCAAATACTCCGCACTATCGTGGGGCATTCCAGTTCGAAGAGGCCGCTGAAACTGCTGGATTCCAGTCGCCAGAGGTTTACAAATTTGATCCTTCGCAATTTCCAGAGTATGACCATACCATGACGCATCAAAGCGGCAGTGCCTTGGAAAATCACGATACATTCAGCACATGGGTATTCAAAATATAACAGCGCCACCATTAGAGGATGTCTTTGACATTCCTGGACTGTCCTATATTCCCGATTTTATTGACGCCCAAACGGAAGAAAGTCTTATCCGTATCATCGACCAGCAGCCG
The DNA here is from genome assembly GCA_964575095.1 of uncultured Rickettsiales bacterium. GTDB lineage: Bacteria > Pseudomonadota > Alphaproteobacteria > Rickettsiales > SXRF01 > CAZNPA01. The sequence continues at coordinate 124,390 of CAZNPA010000004.1, read as the reverse complement.
TGGATTACCGATCTCAAACGGCGTGTGCAGCATTATGGGTACAAATATGATTACAAGGCTAGAAACGTCACACCTGATTCAAGGCTTGGCGATATTCCAACATGGCTAATGTCTTATTGCGAAAAATTACAAAGTACTGGTTTATTTCAACGCTTACCCGATCAGGTTATTATTAATGAATACCAACCAGGACAGGGTATTTCGCCGCATATTGATTGTATTCCCTGCTTTGGAGATACCATCGCCAGTTTAAGTTTGGGTTCTTCCTGTGTTATGAATTTTATTCGTAATAAACCTGAACATACTTGTGCTCAGTTATTAGAATCAAGAAGTCTAATCTTGTTGGCACAAGATGCACGCTATAAATGGAAACACAGTATTGCAGCCCGTAAAACCGATAAATTCGGCAACGAGGCAATCGCTCGAAAAAGACGCTTATCGCTTACCTTCCGAACTATACTTCTGAATACGTAGGTGAACGTCCTTGAACATCTGTCGGAGGATGGATATGGAACCGCGCAAATGTCGCTGCCATTCAGCGTTATGAGCGCATTACATAACTCAAAAGATAAGTTGGTGGAGGAGGCTGGATTTGAACCAGCGAACGCTTGCGCGGGCAGATTTACAGTCTGCTGCCATTGACCACTCGGCCACTCCTCCACATCGGGTAGTCTGGGGTAAAGGACTGCCCTTTCAAAGTCAAGATTAACCCCTGAACGGCGCAGAATGTCATGCAGCCAGTCCGTCTTCGCTCTTCGATCTACGCCGGACACTGCTTCGCCTAAGATCGTCCACGCATGGCTGCGCCACGCGTAGCCGAAGGCGAAGCGTGGTGGGGGGTGAGGGACTTGAACCCCCGACCAAGGCGTTGTGAGCGCTTTGGTCGGATATTCTAACTGCCTCTAGCCACTTCGTATAACCCTGAATTCAATAATCTTTTTAAGCCGATTCGTAAAGGCCGATTTCGAGCCGATACGACATAATTCGAGCTTTTTCTGCACACGAACCTTATTATAGCCTTCTTACAGATTTGGGATAAACGCCCTTGGGCTAGGCGTAAGACCACTGTGGGACTAACTGCGGAGGTAGGTTTTAGCTTTACCCGCCCGAAAACGATGGGAAGCGGGCTTAGCAGCTATAGCCAACTATTTTGCGATCTCGACCATTACTTCGTTACGGCGAAGGAAGGGCAGAGTCCACGGTGGATTGAAAAAAGCATAGGTGGGCGTAGACTGCGGAGTAAGATTATTCGACTGGATAAATGCGCTCAGTTCTTCCTCATGTTTTTTAAGACTCTCCTGTCCGGCGATACCGGAGAAGCGAATCACCGCAAAGCGTTTGCCTTCGATTTCTTTTAACTTCACCGCATCATTATTGGGCTTCGGCAGGGATTCCATTGTATAGCTGGCAGGCATGACGAAACGGACGCTCCATGTGCTTCCATCGCCCTGCTGGGTTACGGGTGCAGTCATAGCGATCTTTTCGCTTGCAGCTTGTGTAACAGGCGCGGTCATCGCTACTTTTTGCGCAGGTGCATTGTTGCCGAAGATATAATCGGCGATGATACGGAAGCCTTGATTAATCGCTTCCTTGCGTTCGCCTGTTACCTCGGCTTCTGCAACGATCATGGGTGCGTAGTCGCGTATTTCAATGATGCCGTGGGTTTCGATGACGCTATATTTCGCCTGTTCGACATTGCTCACGATTGGTCCCCATAAGGCTGCGCCCAGCACAATAATTACTGCAAAGGCCGCCCCTATTTTTGTCTTCTTTGTCATGGTGGCATTCTCCCTGTACAGCATAAGGCAGTAGGGCATGGACTACTACGCTTAAATAAATGGATCATACGCTTGGTTTACTCTTTTTCAATTTATTGGGCTGCCTGACGCGGTTTTTGCCAGCGATACGCAGCAGGCGCAAAAATTTTGGGCATTCCAAATGGTTGGGTGCGGTGCAGTTCACTGCATGGTGTAGCCCGTCGCGCATAGAGGTGAGTTCCTTTATTTTTTTGTCCAACTCATCTGCCTTGGCTGACAGCAACGCTCTGTTTATCTTCGCCCCCTGAGAAGTAAACATGGCACACATCTCATCGAGTGAGAAACCAGCGCCGCGCCCCAGCGAAATCAGAGCCAGCCTTTCTAAGATGTTGGCATCAAACAGCCTCCTTAGTCCCTTCCTGCCGTGAGAGCGGATGAGTCCCTTTTCCTCATAAAATCGCAGCGTTGAGGCTGGTAATCCCGAAGCCTTGGATACGGCGGTTATGTCCATTATTTCCCCTTTGCACTTATTGATTGACCTCAAGTTAACTTGAGGTGGTATCCTATCTTTTAGTCTGAGTTATCACAAGAATTAAGGTTAGGTCTGTATGTTGAGCATTGAATGGATAGGATTATATATTTTGCTGGGTTCCTTTGTTGGGTTCATGGCTGGCCTACTGGGAGTGGGCGGCGGCGGAATACTGGTTCCCTTGCTGGCATCCATTTTTATCTATCAGGGTTTTGCTGTAGATAACGTCGTTCATTTGGCGCTAGGAACATCACTCGCCTGCATGATTATTTCTTCAACGGCGAGCATCCGTGCTCATGCAATGCGAGGCACGGTGGTGTGGAAAGCCTTTTGGGGCATGGCTCCTGGAATTATGATTGGCGCTTTTCTAACGACGCATCTTGCTGCCGATGTAAACTCGTTTTACATCGCTATTTTCTTCGCTCTTTTTATGGCGCTCGTTGCGACGCAGATGTTTTTCAACTGGCAGCCTAAAGCCAGCACAACACCGCTTAGGTTTCGACAGTTAATTCTGACAGGCGGGGGAATCGGTTCCGTATCCGCGCTGGCAGCGGTAGGAGGCAGTTTTCTGGCGGTGACCTATTTAAGTTATAAGAATCTGACCATGAAGCAGGCAGTGGGTACTTCCGCAGCAATTGGCTTTCCCATAGCCATCGCCGGAACGATTGGCTACATGCTGAACGGTTGGTCTAAAACGCTAGACGATGCCTACACCTTCGGATTTATTTATGTACCGGCATTTCTAACAATATCGGTTGCCAGCGCATTCACCGCACCTTATGGCGCTCGCTATGCCCACAGCTTGCCCGATGCTTACTTGAAAAAGATATTTGCCGTTATCTGTCTGGCTTTGAGCATTAAGATGCTTATATCAGTGGTGTAATTTTATGGCGAGCTGGCCATCCGACAAGGAAAATGGTGGGGGGAGAGGGATTTGAACCCCCGGCCAAGGCGTTATGAGCGCCCTGCTCTAACCGCTGAGCTATCCCCCCGCGTAGGTGTGAAAGATAAAAATCTTTTCGAGCGACTTCTACCTCTTTTTGGCTACACACCTTATTATAGCCTTATTATTCAAATTTCTATCCTGCGTTCCGAGGCTCCGAATCTCTCCGAAACCAGAGGCAGCAGGGACTTCCAGCAACTCCCTTCGCTGAGGCGAACAAAGCGTTATGAGCGCCCTGCTCTAACCGCTGAGCTAACCCCCCGGAACCTAAAACTCTACTAGGCTTGGCGACTTGCTTGATTTTTCTGCGCTTCCGCTGCGCATGTAGCGCTGCTACACTTGCGCTGCAGGGCTCGAAAAATCTTCGCATTCGCCTAAGCCTAGCGAGTTTTCTCAATAATTACATAGGTTTTTGCTTATAATAGCTGACAATGGCCGACACAAGTTTCTTATTGCTTTACCGGCGCATTTGCACTAGAAAGTGCGCCCTTATTGGAGATTTGTATGAAACAAGGCATTCACCCCGACTACCATAAAATCACCGTCCAGATGACGGACGGCACGAAATACGAGACGCGCTCGACCTACGGCAAGGAAGGCGACGTGCTACAGCTCGATGTCGATCCCAAGACGCACCCGGTGTGGGTCGGCGGCGTCAACCTGCGTAAAACCGGCCAGATGGAAAAATACCAGAACAAGTTCGGCAACCTGTCGATGAAGAGCGCTGCCAAAGCCGCTGCTCCTGCCGCACAGCCTAAGAAAAAAGAAGAGAAAAAGGCGGCTGCTCCGGCTGAAAAACAAGAAGAAAAGAAAGCGGAATAACAAAAAAGCGAACTACCTGTTCGCTTTATATTCCGGGAAGTCAGACCGCCGCATCTTTCTGGCAGACGATCCTGAGCACCGACTGACGATGCAGGTAAGTATGCAGGGCTTTTTCGAGCTTAGGCCAGGATAAGCCCGTTTCGCCTTCGAACTGGTCCTTGGCGATTTCAAATACTTCCATCGCCTCCTGATTAGTAAGTTGCGCCAGATTATTCTGCTCGCAGATGAAATGCACGTCGTCGACGTGCCAGAGATTATCGACAAAATACCCGTAGGCTTTCAGTAACTCGCGCGCCGCATCGACAATCTTGGTATTTTTTTGTTCCATTATTTCCCCCCGTTAACAAAAAAGTGAGTATTAATTAATATATATTAATAATTAACATTTGGTTAAAATACTGCGTTTCCTTATTATTTTTGTTCTTGGCGATAAAGTATTTACCAATTTAATAATGGTTAATATTCTGAAAAATGGTTAATAATTAGCTCTGGTTTTATTTGTAAAAAATTGTACTTCGAGGTGTTGCAACCACAAATTTTGACCCTATATATCACCCTGAAAGACGCTAACCCAAAACACTCCGCCCCGGAAGGGGCGCAAAAATAGAACAAGGAGTAAGACGCATGAGCAAAATTATCGGTATCGACTTAGGTACGACCAACAGCTGCGTTGCCATCATGGAAGGCAGCGCGATCAAGGTCATCCACAGTCAGGAAGGGCGCAACGTCGTACCCTCGGTCGTTGCATTCACGGACGGCGGCGAACGTCTGGTCGGTGACGGCGCCAAACGTCAAGCCGTCACCAACCCGGAAAATACATTATTTGCCATCAAGCGCCTCATCGGCCGCAATTTCAACGACCCCATGGTCAAGAAAGACATGGGGCTCGTTCCTTACAAAATAGTCAAAGCCGACAACGGTGACGCCTGGGTCGAAGTCCGTGGCGAAAAATATTCCCCGAGCCAGATCTCAGCATTCATTCTGACCAAGATGAAGGAGGTGGCGGAAGCCTATCTCGGCGAAAAAGTGTCGCAGGCCGTCATCACCGTTCCCGCCTACTTCAACGACGCCCAGCGCCAGGCCACGAAAGACGCCGGCCGCATCGCCGGGCTTGAAGTGCTTCGCATCATCAACGAGCCCACGGCCGCCGCGCTGGCTTATGGCCTCGATAAGGAAAGCAAAAAAAGCCGCACCATCGCCGTATACGACTTGGGCGGCGGCACGTTCGACGTCTCGGTGCTCGAGATCAGCGACGGCGTGTTCGAAGTCAAAGCCACCAACGGCGATACCTTCTTAGGCGGCGAAGATTTTGACAAACGCATCATCGATTTCCTGGCCGACGAATTCAAGAAAGAGCAAGGCATCGACTTAAGGAACGACAAGCTGGCGCTGCAACGCCTCAAGGAAGCGGCGGAGAAAGCTAAAATTGAATTGTCGAATTCGCTGCAGACGGATGTCAACCTGCCGTTCATCACCGCCGACCAGAACGGACCCAAGCACCTCAACATCAAATTGACGCGCGCCAAACTCGAATCGCTGGTCGACGACCTGATTTCAAAAACCATCGACCCCTGCCGCAATGCACTGAAAGATGCCGGCCTCACCGCCAAGGACATCGACGAAGTCATCATGGTCGGCGGCATGACGCGCATGCCCAAAGTAACCGAAGTGGTGAAAGAATTTTTCGGCAAGGAACCGCACAAAGGCGTGAATCCGGATGAAGTGGTGGCCATGGGCGCCGGCATCCAGGGCGCCGTCTTGAAAGGCGACGTCAAGGACGTACTGTTGCTCGACGTCACACCTCTCTCGCTTGGTATCGAAACCTTAGGCGGCGTGTTCACGCGCCTGATCGACCGCAACACGACAATACCGACCAAGAAATCGCAGACCTTCTCCACCGCCGACGATAACCAGACGGCGGTCACCATCCGCGTCTTTCAGGGCGAGCGCGAAATGGCGGCGGATAATAAACTGCTGGGGCAGTTCGACCTCGTTGGCATTCCCCCTGCCCCACGCGGCATGCCGCAGGTCGAAGTCACGTTCGACATCGACGCCAACGGCATCGTCAATGTTTCCGCCAAAGACAAGGCCACGGGCAAGGAGCAGCAGATCCGCATTCAGGCTTCGGGCGGGCTTTCCGAAGCCGATATCGACCGCATGGTGAAAGAAGCGCAGGCCAATTCCGAAGCCGACAAGAAGCGCCGCCACGGCGTCGAGGTGAAAAACCACGCCGAGGGATTGCTGCACGCCACGGAAAAAACGCTGAAAGAGCACGGCGACAAAATCCCGGCGGCGGATAAGGAAGCGATCGAAAAAGACATGCAGTCCTTAAAAGACGCCATCGCCGCCGACGATGCCGACCGCATCGAACAGGCAACGCAGGCGCTGACGCAATCGTCGATGAAAATCGGCGAAACGCTCTATAAGGAGCAACAGGCGAAAGCCTCCACCCAATCCACATCCGAAGCTACGGACGCGGAGGCCAATGAAGGTGGGGTGGTCGACGCCACGTTCGAGGAAGTGGACGACAAGAAGAAGAAACAAGGTTAAAAGAATGGATGTGGGGATGTGGGGATATGAAGATGTGGGGAATCAGATTCCTCACATTTCTTTTTCCTCTTATCCTCACATCTCCACATCCCCACATCCCCACATCCTCTTCTAATTATGGCCAGCACCCGCGATCTCTACGAAATCCTCGGCGTTTCCAAAACCGCCAGCGATGAGGATATCAAAAAAGCCTATCGCAAGTTGGCGATGCAGCATCATCCTGACCGCAACAAGGGCGATAAAAAGGCTGAGGAAAAATTCAAGGAAATCAGCCACGCCTACGATATCCTGCAGGACAGCCAGAAGCGAGCGGCGTACGACCGCTTCGGGCACCAAGCGTTCCAGGGCGGCGGGCCCGGCGCGGGCGCGGGCTTTAGCGGCGCCGAAGGATTCGATTTCGGTTCAGGATTCGCCGACATCTTTGAAGATCTGTTCGGCGGCTTCGCCGGCGGCGCACGGCAACAACAGCGCAGCTCCGGTCCGGCGCGCGGCAGCGACCTGCGCTACAATCTGGAAGTCTCGCTCGAAGAGGCGTTCAAAGGCACGCAAGAAACCATCAAGGTCACGACCTCGGTTTCCTGCCATTCCTGCAGCGGATCGGGCAGCGAGAAAGGCAGCAAGCCCATCACCTGTTCGACCTGTAACGGCTCTGGCCGCATCCGAGCTTCACAGGGCTTCTTTACCATCGAACGCACCTGCGCCACCTGCTCCGGCATGGGTAAAACCATCAAAGACCCTTGCAAACCCTGCGCCGGCAGCGGCCGCGTGCGCAAGGAAAAAACGCTGGCGGTCAATATCCCCGCCGGCGTCGAGGAAGGCTCGCGCATTCGTTTGGCCAATGAAGGCGAAGTCGGCCTGCGTGGCGGCCCGGCGGGGGATCTCTATATTTTCTTAAGCGTCCACCCGCACGAACTCTTTAAGCGCGACGGCCACGACATCCACTGCACGGTGCCGGTGCCGATGACGACCGCCAGCCTCGGCGGCACCGTCGAAGTACCGACCATCGACGGCGGCCGCGTCAAGGTCACCGTCCCCGAAGGCACGCAGACCGGCCACCAGATGCGGCTGCGCGGCAAGGGCATGAGCATCCTGCGCTCCTCGGCGCGCGGCGACATGTATATCCACACCCAGGTCGAAACGCCGGTCAAGCTCAGCAAAGAGCAGCGCGACCTTTTAAAGGAATTTGAAAAATCCGGCAGCCATACCAGCCCGCAATCGGAAAACTTCTTTGCCAAAGTCAAAGATTTCTGGGAGGATTTGAAGGAATGATACCCCCGCATAAGCGCAGCGCATTGCGGGGTCCGGTTGACTAAATAGATGAAGGCATGATTGTCATGAAAGCTATTTCTTACATTGTACCAGACCCCGCAACAAGTGCGGGGATAAGAATATGAAACTCGCCATCGCCGGATGCCTAGGCCGTATGGGATTGACGCTGGTGCAGGCGGCAGCAGCCGACTCGCGCTTTACGCTGGCCGCAGGCAGCGAGCAGGAGGGCATCAACATCACCGAGGCGCAGACGACGCTGGCGGCCTACGGCGCCGCCAATCTCTTCATCACCTCCGACCCCAAAGAGCTTGCGAAACGCGCCGACGCCGTGCTCGATTTTACCGCCCCCGCCGCAACGCTCGCGATGGCAAGGGCGGTGGCCGAGCAAGGCGGCATCCATATCGTCGGCACCACCGGATTTACGGACGAACAACAAAAAGAACTCGCGCGCTACGCCGTCAAATCGCGCATCGTGCAGTCGGGAAATTTTTCGCTGGGCGTTAATGTGCTGGAGCAACTTGTCGAGCAGGCGGCAAGAATTCTGGACGACAGCTACGACATCGAAATCTTCGACCTGCACCACAAGCACAAAAAAGACGCGCCCTCCGGCACGGCGCTGATGCTGGGCCGCGCCGCGGCAGGCGCCCGCAAAGTAAAACTCGAAGATAAAAGAGCGACCGACCGCAACGGCGTGCGCAAAAAAGGCGACATCGGCTTCGCCAGCGCGCGCGGCGGCGACGTCGTTGGCCTCCACAACGTCACCTTCGCCGGGCCGGGGGAAACGGTGACGCTGTCGCATCAGGGTTTTTCGCGCGACATCTTCGCCGCCGGGGCGCTGCATGCCGCGCTGTGGGCGAGGAAACAAAAGCCGGGGCTTTATTCGATGAAAGACGTGGTGGGGTTTTAGCCTTCCTTCTTATTCGCCAACGTCCTTTGATGCGGGAAGACGAGGCGCACAGTGGTGCCTTCGCCGAGCTTGCTGGTCAATATTAATTTGCCGTCGTGAAGCTCGGCGTACATTTTGCATAAGGGGAGGCCAAGGCCGGTGCCTTCGTGGCTCTTGCTGCGATTGACTTGACCGAACACGGAAAGTGCACGCGGAATGTCCTCTTCAGCAATGCCGATGCCGGTGTCGGTGACGGTGAGGTTCATGTTGTTCTGCGCGTCGAGTCGCGCCGAGACGGTGATGGTGCCGTTCTCCGGCGTGAATTTGATCGAGTTCGACAGCAGGTTGATCATCACCTGGCGCAGCTTCCGTTTGTCAGCCCAGAGCGCGGCCAGTTCCGGCTCAATCGCCACCACGAGATGAATGCCCTTGGTTTTCATCTTGCCGTTCAGCATGCGCACGGATTCATTGACCAATTCCGCCATATCGACTTTTTCCTCGGCCAGCTCCAGCCTGCCCGCCTCGCCTTTCGAAAATTCGAGAATGTCGGTGATAAGCTGCAGCAAGTGGCTGCCGCAAAGGTTGATGTCGTGCACGCGCTCTTTTTGCTTGGAGTTCAAGGGACCGAAATAGCCGGAGTTGATCATCTCCGAAAAGCCGATGATGGCGTTTAAGGGCGTGCGCAATTCGTGCGACATGTTGGCCAGAAATTCCGACTTGGCCTGGCTGGCCAGAATCGCCGCGCTCTCCGATTCTTCGACGCGGATGATCTGCCGCGCCATAGCAACCGCGAAGAACGACAATATCGACCCGAAGATGGTAAAGAGCGCCAGAAAACCGACGTCCTTCATGCGCGACTGGCGCCAGGCGCCGAGGAAATCGTCCTCGCCCAGCACGACCGACACCGCCACCGGAATATTCTTGAGCTGCTGCACGGCGACGATTTTCAGCGCGTCTGTCGAGCGCAATATTTTGCTTTTCGTCTCCGGCGCAGCGCCCACCTGCGCCGCCAGCCATTGCTGCGACGCCAGATCGTTCTCATCGTCCTCGAATGGGCCAGAGGCCAGTATCGAACCGTCGAGCAGCATCAGCGACATGAATCGCTCGCTGCCCATCGAGATTGAATTATAAAAATCGATGAAATATTGCGGATTGATCGCCGCCAGCACGACACCGCCGAATTCGCCGTTGAGTTTGTTGTAGCGGCGGCTCATCAGGATCAACGACGTGTTCTCTTCGGTGTAGTGCTTGCCGATGAATACATCCATGTCGTCAGCGTCGCGCATGCGCTCGAAAAGCTGGTGCCCGATCATCGTCTTGTGGTAATCGAGCCAGGAATCGTATCCCTTTTTATGCGCCGCCACCACGACTTCGCCTTTTTCGTTGATCATTGCCAGCGCCACGATCTGCGGCGTCTCATTCAACCAAATCTTGAAATTCTGCTCGGTGTATTCCGGCAGGTTGTTGCCGAACAGCGCGTTGAAATATTGCCGCTCGATAGCGCGGCGCAGCGACAAGTCCACTCCGAGAAACGTCAGCTCGACGTGATCGGCAAGAATGCGCGCCAGACGGATCGAACGTTCTTCGCCGTCGCCGATTGCCTGCCGATAGGCGTGCGAACCCTGATACGCCACCATGACGCAAAACAGCAGCATGATCAGCACCGAAAACGTAATCAGGTGCCGGATGCGCGGCGACTGCGGACGGCGTTGCATGGTCTTGGTCATAAATACCTGCGAAAGTGCCAAACGGCCCCTTTAATAAAATCCTCTCATTCTTACGTATTCTGGTTAATATAGGGTGTGATTATTAACAATTTTCGGTTAATGGCTGTAAAAAACTCCCGTCAGAATATTTATTAACAATATGTTTTATATTAATATTATACATATAATGTGCTTTTTATGGCGCAAAAACTAAATAAGTAGGGGTAATTTAAAAACGCTTGAAAATCTCCCCGCAAACCGCCTTTAAATCGATGGTTTGTCTTTGCCGGAAATTGATGTATAAGGCGTGCTCGCGCTTCGTAAAGCGTGAACGAACATAAAGCTTGTTTCTTGGTGACGCGGGGTGGAGCAGCCCGGTAGCTCGTTAGGCTCATAACCTAAAGGTCGTCGGTTCAAATCCGGCCCCCGCAACCACCGCTACCGCCACTTTCGGCGGATTGGCAAAAATCACAGAAATCGATTTTTCAACCTATTTTCAACCTTCGGCGGGAATAACGGTGCAAACTGCTGCACATTCGTGAAGCCTCTGTTATGGTGGCCTCATGCCAGCAAAGCCACTCACGCGCATCAGCCAGAAGGACGAGCAGACGCTCTATGAGCGCTATATTGCGCCGGTGGCAGCTATTGCCGAGGGCTTCGACCCGGCCAGGCACTTCCCCGATACGCCCCGTTTACACGCCATAGAAGATTATAGCCCCAGCGCCCATGTTATCGCTGATATTGCCGCCTGGTCGTATAATGGAGCATTAAAGCCCCTGCCGGAGCGCACCGTGCTTACCATGCTGCGCCTGCTCGATGAAGGTGCGAAGCGCGAATCGAAAACAAAAAGCGCCTATGGGCATGAACGCATTTTCGGCGCGGCGCTGGTGGAAACGGTCTGCACGGAGATGAATGACAACGCGCCATTCTCCGGTGATTTTCTGCTTTATCACATGATGGCGGTGATGATGCTGGCCGTAACGCTTCAAAATATCGAGCGCATGAGCGCCGCCGATCAGATGCATTATTTCCTGAGCATGCGCGTCTGCCTGGAGCGCGCCAATTTCAGCGAAATCATGCAGCTGCAGCAAAGGCTCAATTCGCCCAAGCAGATGGCGCAGAAAGGCGGCAAACAGAAATTCCTGTCGCTGTACGGCCCCGCCTACGAATACGCGAAGCGCCGCTATGCGGAAATTCACTCCGGGAAGCCGCGCTTAAGCAAAATGCAGATTGCCAAGACCATCCATAAAGAAGCGGAGAGCCGCGTCGAGTTTCGCCTGATGTCGCAGGAGAACCGCGAACGCACCATCTATGACTGGGTGCGCAGGATGTAACGCCTGCCGCCAGCCGTAATACGGCTTCCGCAAAACGTATGCCGTCTGCCCGGCAGCCCGCGCAGACATGGCATTTCCTATCACTACCATTCCTTTCGTGAACGCTGTGTTCACTCACATCGACGAAAGGAATTCTTATGTCATCACCATCCATTGAATCAGACCAATTAATGAGCGGCCAGGAGGCCGCCAGGTTTCTCGGCATCACCTACCACACACTTGCCGTGTGGAAATGCAACAAGCGCTATGCCCTGCCGTATGTGAAAGTCGGCAGGCTGGTGAAATACCGCCGCGCCGACCTCGAAGCATTCATCGCCAGGAACCGCGTCGATGGAGGCTCACATGCCTAGCCCCTTCTTCCTCAACTACCGTGCGCTGAATAGCCACATCATGCCGCTGGCCGGGGAGCTGCTGCGTGAGTGGCTGCCCGACGGCAAAGTATGGGGCAGCGAATACGTCGCCCGCAATCCGCGCCGCAGCGATATACGCGCCGGGAGCTTCAAGGTGAATATCCGCTCCGGCCGCTGGTGCGATTTCGCCACCGGCGACGCGGGCGGGGACATTATCAGCCTGTGCGCCTACCTGCACAATTTGTCGCAGCACAAGGCGGCGCTTCTGCTCATAGAAAAGCTGCGCTTGAGCGGGAGAGTGCCATCATGACAGCACCACTCGCCGCCGAAACCTGCATCATGCCAGCGCCGCATGAAGCGCCAGAGCATACGATGCACCATCCGAAATGGGGAAAACCATCAGCGGTATATGTATATCGTGATCGCAATGATGCGGTGCTTGGGTACATATGCCGTTTTGAAACGGAGGACGGCAAACAGATATTGCCGCTTACCTATTGGCAGACAGCACAAGGCACTGGCTGGCGGTGGAAGGGCTTCCCCGAACCGCGCCCGCTTTACAGGATGGAAAAGCTGGCGGCGTATTCCAAACGGCCAGTGATCGTGTGCGAAGGCGAACCGGCCACGGATGCGGCACAGGAACTTATGCCGGATCATGTCTGCATTACCTCGCCAGGAGGAAGCAATGCCGCACATAAAGCCGATTGGTCGCATATCCGCGACCAGAAAATCATTATCTGGCCTGACAACGATGAGCCTGGGCAGAAATATGCCAACGCTGTCGCGCGGATTTTGTCGCAGCATAATCAAGTGCGCATTATGACACCACCAGCAGACAAACCCGCCGGATGGGATGCCGCCGATGCGCTGGCGGAAGGCTGGGATCGCACTCCTGTGGAAAAGCTGATTGCGGAATCAAAACATTACTCACCATCCCCTGACACTATTGACGCTATGGCAAATATGTCGAGTGTGTCAGGCAATGGCGGTTGGCCGGAACCTAAACTCATCAAGCACCAGCTGCTGCCGGTGGAGCCGTTGCCCATCGGCATTCTGCCCAAGGCATATCAGGCGTGGATCGGCGATCTCGCCCACCGGCTGCAATGCCCGCCCGACATTGCGGCGTGTGCTGCTATGGTCATGACAGGCTCGATCATCGGCGCCGGTTGCGGCATCCGTCCCAAGCGCAAGGATGACTGGCTAGTGATCCCCAACCTGTTCGGCGCGGCCATCGCCAGGCCGAGCGTCCTGCTCAAATCGCCCACGATACAGGAGGCCTTCAAGCCGATGATGCGGCTGGAGGTCGGAGCGCTGGAGGAATACGAAAAGGCACATGCGTATTTCGAGGCGGATAATGAAATGTCCAAGGCGGAACGCGACGGCATCCGCAAGGAAATGTCGCATCTGGTGAAAAAGAAAAGCCTCGATAGCGACGCGAAGGAAGCGCTCAAATATAAATTCGCCGAGATGAAAGACCCGGAAGAACCGACCCTGCGCCGCTACCGCACCAATGATTCCACGCCGGAAATGCTCACCGAACTGCTCAATGAAAACCCGCGCGGTATTCTGGTCTATCGTGACGAGCTGACGGTGCTGATCAGCGGCTGGGAAAAAGAAGGCCGCGAGATGGAGCGCGGTTTTTACCTGGAGGCATGGAACGGCAAGCAGAGTTATTTCTGCGACCGCATCGGACGCGGCACCACCTTCACGCCCAATATGTGCGTATCGGTGTTCGGCGGCATACAGCCGGATAAACTACTAACCTACCTCAACGAATGCCGCAAATCCAATGACGGCATGTTTCAGCGCTTTCAACTGCTGGTCTATCCCGAAGAGCCGAAGGACTGGACGCTGGTGGATGAATATCCCGACACTGATGCCAAGAACCGTGCCTATGAGATTAATAAGGCGCTCAGTGAAATGGATTTCATCAAGGCAGGCGCGGAAACGAAGGACAATGATTCCACGCCGTTTTTTCGCTATTCACCGGATGCGCAGGAATTGTTTTACGACTGGCTGCGCGAGCTGGAAGTGGAAAAACTGCGCGGCACGGCGATGGAGCCGATGATGGCGGAGCATCTCGGCAAATACCGAAAGCTCATGCCGTCGCTGTCGCTCATATTTCACCTGATTGACGTGGCCAGCGGCGCCGATGTGGGCGGTGCGGTCAGCCTGCAGGCAACCGAACGCGCCGCTGCCTGGTGCGACTATTTGGAATCCCATGCGCGGCGCGTCTATGGCTTGGTGGAATCTATGCCCATCAAAGCCGCCACCATCCTCGCCAGCCGCATTAAGAAGAAAGCGCTGGGAGATACATTCACCGTGCGCGATGTGTATCGCCATCAGTGGAGCTTTCTTACTGACAAAGACGCGGCGCAGGCGGCATGCGAAGTGCTGGTTGATGCCGGATGGCTGCGCGAGGTGGTAACGGAACCCAGCTTCGGGCAACGCGGTAAAACCGAATATCTGGTCAACCCGAAACTATGGGGTAATGGTCATGAGTAAATGGCTTGGGCGCTTCAAAGAAAACCCCTCCCCGAACACTGACAGTCCTGACACTATGCGTAATATGTCAACAATGTCAGTGCCTGCCATGCCTGTTTCTCATAAATCAGCACCCATACTGTCAACTGTGTCAGTGCCTGCGCCCCATGATTTTGAGAAATATCAGGAGGTGTATCACGAACGCACCGCCATCATGCAGCACGATAGCGGGTGGTCACTCGATGAGGCAAATCACTGGGGCTTACGCGAAGCGATTTACGCATGGGTACATGATCATCATCCGCACATCATCGCGCATATTACCACACCGCCAGAAGCGCCCTGACAATACTGACACTATGTCCATTGTGTCAGTGTTGTCAGTACATGCCTCATGCACAGATTATCCTCGTCATTGCACCGCGCAGGCAAAATCATGCACAAAAATGCTGAAATGATGCACAAATCCCGCCGACATGCACACAGCGGGCGGAGCGGCGGCGAAACGACTTTAAGCTGAAATGCCGTACTATCAGCAGCTTAGGCTTTTGGGTCCTTCCGGCGCGAATGCTATACGGGGAGGCAACGCCCGGAATCCCGCTAGCGCCAGAATCCTATATTGCATTTCGTTTCGCTTTTTTCACTGTAAAGCGCGGAAAACATGGGGAAAGACACTTTTGAAAAACGAAATGGGCGGCGAAATGGTGGAGTATGATTTCTAAGTATAAGAAAACGCTGCATTGAGATGCATGGTGGGGTAACAATATGACATATGCAATCAATCGACAGAACAAAAATGATCCGCGCCAGCGATGCCAGATCATGGATACATTGCCCACGGCGCGCGTGGTTCGATAATCACCCGCCGGAGGGCTATGAGTCCATCGAGCCGGGCGAGTTCGACCAGCTGGTGATCACGCTGGGCAACCGGCATGAATGGAACGTCAAACGGCAGCTGGAAAAGGCGCATCAGGTCGTCGAGGCGGTGTCGCCGGAGCATACGCAGGCGCTGATGCAGGCGGGTGCAGAAATCATCTATCAGGGTAAGCTGGGCAAGGACGATATCGTCGGCATTCCCGATTTTCTTATCCGGCATGAGTCTGGCCAATATCAGCCCGCCGACGCCAAGCTGGCGCGCAGCGAGGAAAAGAAAGAAATCCAGATTCAGCTCGGCATTTATCGCCAGTTATTGGGCAGTTCACTCCCGGCACTGGTGTTCCTCGGCACCGGGGAAGTGACCGAGATCGGCGACGAGGCCAATAAAGAAGTCGAGAAATTCCTGACCGGCATGCGCGCGGCGCTGGCGCAGCCCACACCGCCGCCGGTGCGCTACAGCGAAAGCAAATGCAAGGCATGCGGCTATAACGGCGTGTGCAAGCCGGAATTCGAAGCCAAAGGGGAATTGACGCTGATTTACGGCATTGATTCCCGCTCGGCGCCCGGCTTGGAACAGCAGGGCATCGACACCATCCGCAAGCTGGCCGACGCTGATCCGGCCGTTATTGCCGACGTGCCTTTCCTGAAAGGCTTGGAAAAGAAGCAGCGCGCCGTGCTGCAGGCAAAGACCTATTTCGATGACAGCATCCACCAGCTCAAGCCGGTGACGCTGCCGGGCGGCAGCTGGGTGCATTTCGACATCGAGACCAACCCGTTGACCGAATCCGGCCAGGAGCATGTCTATCTGTGGGGCTTCCTCAAGCCGCCCTACGATGGCGGCTGTTTCGAATATGTGTGGACGGATGCCGACAGCCATGATCGGCAAGGCTGGGAGGCATTCCTTGCCAAAATGGAGGAATACCATCGCGTCTATCCCGATTTGGTGCTGGCGCATTTCTCCGGCTTCGAGCGCCAGAAGATCGAGGCCTATGCCGACCGCTATGAGATGCGCGAGCATCCCACCGTCGCCTGGCTGCTGGGCGATGCCTCACCGCTATTCGACTTGCTGGAGGTGATAAAGGACTGCCTGGTGCTGCCGGTGGCGAGCTACGGCCTGAAATACATCTGCAAGCACCCGAAACTGGTAAATTTCCAGTGGGACGATGACGATTCCGGATCGCAATGGTCAGTGGTGCAGTATGTAAATTTCCTGCTGACGTTGGTGCCTGCCGACCGCGAGCGCATGAAGCGCAATATCCTCACTTATAATTTCGATGACGTGATGGCGACCAGGAAGCTGGAGATGTGGCTTCGTAGCTTCGGATAATGCCGCCTGATTCTGCATTCCTTGAACGCATCAGGCATTTTTTTTCGTAGTTCCCTAACAGAAGATTTAGGACAAATAATCTCCACTACGTCTTGTGGTTCAAATTGCATAATTCTTCCTGTCTGCATAAGTCCGTAAGCATCCTGCGCATGTGGAGGAGAGGTTTTTATTACATGTAGCCAGCCGTCTTTTTCGAACGATGTCTCTTCAATGGCCACGTTCAGCTGTTCTACTTTTTCCTCCGTGTCATAGGGAAATAATTCTACAATGCTGCGCCACTCCATTTCGCAACGCAGTTCATCGTATTCCAGATAATTAAGCAGAGTTTTAATGGGGTTAAAAGCAAGCAGTCCTTTATATGCGCGAAAGAAGTACTCCTTATAGTCATTCGAATATTGAATTTTATCGGCATCCGATAAGGGAAAAACTGTTTGCTCGCGGCTGGACAACCATTCGCGCAGGAAGCGCTTTTCTATCTTATTCCTGAACCGCAGCAGCATGTCCTTCGCGTGCAGATAAATGCTGCCGGTGCGCGGTATGTAAATAACTGGCTGAAAGTTACGATCCAGCGCCCACTTTCGCGTTAAAACAACGCCAAAGTGGCCGTATTTCTCTCTATGGGAATGAGTGTATTTGAATGGCAATTCCGTTAAGCAGGTATAGCCCAGGCGATTGAAGAAATCCGGGTACTGCAAATCAGTGAGAACAGAACGCGGGCAAACTGTTTTTGCCAAACCGGTTTTCAATACGGAAATCAGTCCATCCAATGTTTTTGTATAATGCGTCAAATGCTCAAAGGAATAATCCACTGCCTGCTGTCGTACATCATTGTAGTAATTGATGGTGATCACGATTTCTTGGCGCGTTTCTTAACCGGCGCCGCGATCAGTGGAGCAGTGAGTTTTTGGTAGAGGTCGAATAGATATTCGATGCGTTCACGCTCGGAGGCGAAGGGTTGCTTGCGATAGGCGGCGTCTACGGCTTTATCGAGCGCCTGGTGCGCTTTAAGCAAAGGGGGCGGCATGGTGAGCGGATCGTAGAGATCGGCCAGCGTATTGCTGGGGAATTGCGCGCGTGCGTCAAGCACGGCCTGCGCCTTTTCCTCAATGGCTTTCACCTGTGCGGGCGTGGGATTTGGTGGCCAGGGGAAGTTATCGTACACGGCTGAAGAATATCTATACCTACTTTCCAATCTTCCGCACGTTTCTTTCATCCAAACCATGTGCATGGCAGAGGTCAGTATTGCAAAATGAAGGAGTTGAGCGCCTGGTATAATTAGGGCGGCATCGCCAGCGATGACATCTTTTGAAAAGAAGCGCATCGGGACATAAACTCTGTTTTCAGAGGAATGTCTTGGGATAGCTAAATAGTCTACGCTTGGCTGTCTATCTTGCGTAAACAGCGATGGATAATTTGCATAATCTTTAACGCTCTTAGTAGGACTTTTAAGTCTTTCTTCGCGCACCTTTTTGACTCTATCACAAACGAGAGGCAACCGTCTCAATTCTTCCGGTGGAATCTCTTTAAGCCACAAGCACCAACGATTTACATCATAAATTAATTCATCTGCTCCTATAAATCTTCTTATCCATTTTGAAGCCTCCGGTTCAGTGCTCAGTAATTCTTTTTTCTCTTGGTCTGATAATAATAGATGTCCGCCATCTGTGGCCTGACTGCCTTTCGTTATTTTAGGAAGTTCTGGTCGTGATTTTGTTCTAGATGGTAGAAATACGTCGGGTGCATCTGCCAAATAGCCATTGATGTTTTTTGCAACTAATCTGTGCGGATCAGCGATGGGCGTTTCATAGTCAAAGAGATATTTGGTGTCGGTATCATACGCTGCAAAGCCAACAATAACTGCGTGAACAGCCGCTATCCTCATTCCTTTGGCTTTTTTCTCGTCTATCGTCCATTTGAAGGTACGGTGAGCGAAATGGATGCGTATGCCGAAATGTGAGAGCATCGGTTGCCACAAAATCTCCATTTGTTCGCCTTGCGTGATGGAGTTGGTGGAAACGAATGCCACTTTGATGCGTGTGCTTTGGATATATTCCGCTGCTTTCCAATACCATGCGGTTACATAATCCAGCCTATTTACTTTACCTTTATTACCCCAAACACGCCGCATATCTTCCATCTGTGCGTCTGAGCGATACTGATGCCCAATAAACGGCGGATTCCCCAACATATAGCTCAATTTTTCGGGGGCGATGACGGTCTTCCAGTCTAACGTCAGGGCATTGCCGTGCGTGATATGCGCGGATTTTTTGAGCGGCAGACGCACAAAAGACTGACCGAACGCTTCCGACAGGCGCATGTTCATCTGGTGATCCACCAGCCACATGGCAGCCTCGGCGATGCGTACGGGGAATTCCTCGATCTCTATGCCGTAGAATTGATCGACGTCTATTTTTGAGAGCGTTTTTACATCCAGTTCCAGCTGCCGCCGAGGATGCAGTGCCTCCAACACCTCAATTTCTAGCAAGCGCAGCTCGCGGTACGCCAGAATCAGGAAGTTTCCGCAGCCGCAGGCCGGATCAAAGAATGTCAGTGTACCGAGCTTGGTATGAAACTTTTCCAGCTGCGCGCGCCGTTGGGTAGATTTGCTGTCGCGTATTTTCTCAAATTCTTCCCGCAGATCATCGAGGAATAATGGATGGATGGTTTTGAGGATGTTGCGCTCGCTGGTATAGTGAGCGCCGCCTTTACGTTGCTCTTCCGGCAGCATCACCGTCTGGAACAGTGATCCGAACAGTGCCGGCGATACCTTGCTCCAGTTGAAATAGCAGCATTGCAGCAGTGCCACGCGCATGGGCGCATCAAAACTTGGTAGGTCGATGCGGTCGGCGAATAGCTGGCCGTTGACGTAGGGGAAGCGAGCAAGGTCTTCGTCCAGTGTTTTCTGGCGCTTCTCCACTGGCGTATCGAGGATTTGAAACAGGTGGATCAGGCGGGAACCGAGATCGGTGCCATCCTCGCTGGTTTTATCTTCCACATAGCGCAAGAAACTGTCCGGCTCGAAAATACCCGTGTCATCGGCAAATAGGCAGAACATCACGCGCACCAGCAGCCGTTCCAGATCGGCGCCGGTGTAGCCACTTTCCTCCAGCCGCAGATGTAGGTTGCTCATCAGGCTGGCGGCTTCGATGTTGGCCGGGTCTTGGTCTTTATATTGCTGCTGGTGATACCCGGCGACGAAATCGAACAGCCGGGCTTTTTCCGGCAGTTCGGATAGCCGGAAATGGTGTTCATCCCGTGTTTCCAGGTCGATTATCTCGAACGTCTGAAAATCCGATAGCAGAATATAGCGCGGTTTTTCCTGCTCTTTAATGTTCAGAAAATAATCGGTCGCCTGCACGCGGGCATCGGCAAGGCTGCGGCCTGCGGATTTCTGCTCGATCAGCAACTGCCCCGGCCAGAACAGGTCAATAAAGCCCTGAGTATTGTTCAGCTTTTTGACCTTTTCCTCATACACGGCAACATCACGGCGCCTCCGGCCGAACACCTCGAAGAATTCATTATAAAAGGTCTGCGTCTGCCCTTTTTCATAATGTGCATCCTTCCACTCCTCGGCAAAGCGGGCAGCACGAGCGCGAATCTCATTCCAACTTAAGGGCATTATCGGCGTTCCTAATTAAATAGTGTGGTCAACTTAACCTGCAGCAGATTCTCTTGGTTCCTGATCATTTGACATCTCTGGAGTTTCTTCAATGACTGGGAATGCAACCACACGCCGGTGTTCAGTATGGAGGCTACGAGGAGCTGTATCACAGCCGATAGCATCGATGCCGCGTTCTGTCAGATTGGCGATCAGGTCATCAATAATATCTTTTCGGTTCTTTACAAACGTCGATGCGAAGCAGCGCCAGAATTGCCAGCCTACACGCTCCAAAATTCGCTGGCGGTGCATATCATCTTCCCAGCGATCCGCGCCATGATACTGGTCGCCATCACATTCGACCGCAAGCCGTGTGTCATTATTTCCTTCTACCACCATATCGATGCGATATTCACCAACCTTGACCTGCGGGATAACCCGATAGCCTCTTTCGGTAAGGAGATCATACATCTCCCGTTCAAAATCCGATTCGCAGCGCAAGCGTAAGTCCTCTACGCGCTGCTCATCCTGCATATAAGGGGTGGCGAAATGGGAAATCAGGTCTCTGCGGAGTTTGTCGTTAGGGCTCAGCTGATCAAGTTCAATGCTATGCACCAAATACATCCGGTCACGCGCACGAGAAGCCGCTACATTGAAACGTTGCGCGATGGATTCCCTTGTCTGTGCGTGTGCATCGCCAGGAGAAACCACCATCGAAAGAAACATGATATCACGCTCCTTGCCTTGGAAGGTGCGCGCATCTCCGCAGGCGATTTGGTGCCGACCGATTTCTTCCGGCCCCAATTCGGTTTCCAGCATTTTCCAAACTTCCAATGCCTGCTTATCGGCCAGTAGCGATACGACACCTATGGTGCGGTGTTGCATGGACGGGTCAGCACATATTTTCTTGATTTCATCTACGATAAAGCGCGCTTCCGGCAGATTGATATCGGCCTTATCGCTGCGGTAGCCATCTTCCACCAGCACATCTACCAGCGGCGGGTCGAGGCGCTCGGATACTTTCGGCAGGCGCACCGGCTTCAATTCATGATTATAAAATTCTCGTTTGGAATATTCGATGATCGGGCCGACGCAACGGAAATGTTCTTTCAACATGGTGGAGGATTGTGCAAACACCACTTTAAACAGATCGTAAATCGACCGCTCCGGCGTCATCTGCGCACGGAAATGCTCTACCTGATTTGCCAGATAACGAGCCATGAGATTGCGTATTTTTTCTTCCTCCAGCCCGACGCCATCGGGAGATACCTGTTTATCATCTCCGACGATCAATACTTTTTCCGCGCGCAACAATGCCGGTAAGGCGGAAAGATCAGATTGCGACGCCTCATCGATAATAACCAAGTCAAAGCAACCAAAATCAGGCGGAAGTGATTCAGATATGCGCCAATGTGGCATGATCCAGCAAGGAATGGCACGGTTTGCCCGTGACGCCGCCTTACGCGCATCCTGCCGGTAACGAACTGCTCGTTTGCCAGTGCCTTTACCAATTTTTGCAATCGCCGTGCGAAATGCTTCCAAGGCTGAGCGAATATCCGGTGTAGCGTTTTCCGCCAGTTTCAGCCAGGTACGCTTGGCAACGATATTACGATATGTTTTTGCGAGTAATATTTCTGCGTCAGTGCGTTGGCGAGCCAGTTTTTTGAGTTCTTCCCTTGCATCCGCCGTTTCGAGATATGTGGTAAGCCGTCTCAATCTCCAGGCTGCCTGCCAATGATCGGGAAGAAGTATATCCACGGTGCTATTCGCAGGAATGATCCGCAGATTTTCTGCCCATTTTTTAGCGCCGGATTGCTCTATTTTACCCGTAATATCGCTTATATCGGCAAAAGCGCTACGCAACCCCTGCAGACGCTTCAACTCATCCATCAGGCTCGACCATTTCGCCTGCATATCCGCATCTGACACGGAAGGATTGCCCAATTTTTCTGCAGCGAATGCCTTGAAGGACTCGATAATTCTACCCTTATAGTTCGATAGCATACGTTGGAGCTGTTCCTTGCCAGCCCAGGCGCTGGCCAACCTGTGACGCAGTGTGTGACTATCCAAGAACTGCTGCAATTCTTGCAAACGCTCTATATTTTCAGCGATTTCGGAATGCCGTTTCCATGTTGGCAGGAGTGCCTTTGACTCAGTAATTACCCTTGCCTCAAGATCAATGTGTTTGCGTATGGTCACATGCAACGCGAAATAATCCGCTGCCTTAAGCGCATGCATCGGTTCTACTACATCAAAGCAGCCCATGGCCAATTCTGGGGCAACGCCATTCCAGCGTGTGACCAGTTCTCGGAAGCGGCGCTGCAGCATGACATAATCGTAAACGTGCTGCCAATCTTCTTCCGTATCGGGACTATCGGTAAGAACGCGGATTTCCTCCAGCTTCTTTTTAGCAATGCCTTTTCCTATCAGCCCGCTCAGACCGAACGCTGATTTTCCATCCGCCTTATTCTGGATAGCCTGGACTACGTCCTCATCAAGCTCCACTCCTACAGGAACGCTAACGGGCTTGGCCACAAAGCCATTACGTTGCGTTATTGCCTGTGCCAGCTCTTTACCCAGAGCATCAAGAATTTCTATAACCGGCGCCAGAGAAGCTGATCGTTGCGCGAATAACCTTCTTGCATTTTTTGTCCACTCTACATCGGCTGATTCCATCTGCTGCGTCAGCGAAGAAAGAATTTTGATATTTTCCGCCAGAGCACATGCGGCTTGGATGGTTTCATCCTTGGAATCTGCAAGCGGAGGAAGGTCGCCCTTATCTACAGCGGCTTCCAATTCTGCATGGCGGGATAAATCCTGATGCATGCGCACCAGGTCGCGGGAATCAGGAAACGATGCCATCTCTGGTAATGCAATGCCTAGATAATCCATATCGCTAGCGGTCGCACGGCGGGCTTCCCGCAGGCGGGCGATGTCCGCATTGCCGAATAACAGTTTGTTGGCAGGGGTTAATTTATCTTCCAGCCATTCATATTGGCCTTGGCCTTTCACGACCTCTTTGGCCGCATCGACCGGCGTAACGGATTCTTCATCCATTAAAATAGGCTGGAGATTTTTCTTTGCCCAACTGGTGATCTTCCGGTCTATCCCGGCAAGCTGTGCATGCAATGCATCAATGCCTTGCTCCAGTTGCGCGATATCTTTCTTATAGGCGATGCGGTCGATTGTCTGAATTTCAGCGGCAATTTTACCGATTGCATGCTCAAATTGTTTCATTCCCTCCTGTTCATTGGAAAGCAAACTGATGGCAAGGGGGCGAATCTCTTCCGGCAGCTTATCGCGCAATACAGCTAGCGCCGGTTCTTTCATGGAAGTAACGAGGACACGTTTCCCGAGCGCAAAATAATGTGAGATGATATTGGCGATAGTATGGGTTTTACCCGTACCAGGCGGGCCTTGCACCACCACCCCATCATAACGCTCCAGCATTTGCACGATACGCACCTGCTCGTCATTAAATGGCATCGGAAAATAAAGATCGGCCACGTCTTTACCGGAAGTGCCTGTTGATCCTTCATGGCCATGTACCATTGAAATGCCACGGAAACTCGGCAACGTAATATTCGCATTTGAGGTTGCTGGCTCCGTCAACACTGCCTTGATGGCTTTGGGCAGCACGGTAGACGCTCCTTCTTCCAATGCTTTTTTGAAACGTTCCAAATCCTGTACAAATAAGCTCTTACTGCGCGGCCTTGCTAACAGTACCCAGGTATTGGTAATTTTGAGTTCTTCCGATGCGGCAGGCAGTTTGCGGTCATCCGCCGTGGTCTGGGCTGGCCAGTAAATAGCTTTTGAATCCAGCGCGGCAACGGCGGAACGCAATATCCCATCGAATGTCCCACTATCAAACGGTGAAAAGGTCTGCGTTGCCCTTGCTACAAAATCTTTATACGCCTTTTCCAATTCTGCCGTGCCGGGATTATCGGCAGCAGTAAAAATATCCAGCTCCAAGCGTGCGTCTATATCGCGCGGGCGGATTTCAATAGCCATCGTAGTTTCGTTGACCTGGATATCCGCCAGGCGCGTTATAATCGGGTAGCACACCCTGACACCTGCCATAATCCATACGGCCATGCCAACACCCATGGCAATTTCTATCTGCGCGTCGATAATGGAACCCTCCAGCTGCTGTTTCAGCGTAAAGAGCCTCCCGTAGAGCTGAATAGTGCGTCGCCGTTTCTTTTCTTCAGTCGCCCATGGCGTCCATTGTGTTGCCATATACGCTTTGAGTTGTGCCTCAACCTCGGATGCTCGGTTGAAATCCTGCAGCAATACAAGTCGCTTCACATCAACAGGATCGTGTCCTTCCTTCAATTCAGCAAATCCGCCGTCCAGTAATTTAGCGAATTCAAGCGCGGGTTTGAGGGAAGGTTCTTTTGCAGGATTATTGGAAACATCCAGCCATAATGCTAATAGCGGCTGTTTAGGCACTGGCGCCGGAGATTCATGCAGGCGCTCCACCACCAGCCATATTTCCTCTTCTTCACCACCAGCATTAAAATGAAGCCCCGGCAATCCTTGAAGGCTATGCTCATATTCATAAAAGGGGTGGCTGGCGACGTCACACGGCGGGCTACCTTTCAACGCAGCAGATGCCTGAGCAAATTGTATCAGGGATGATAGCCGTTCGTGTTCCAGTGCCATGTTTCTATCATCTCACATGCGTTGTATTTTTTGATTGCATCGGCAAAAATCATTTGAATGAATATAGACAATGCAGAGTTAACGTCCAGAACAATAGGTAAATATTGCTACTGCATGGGTCAGAAATGCCATTTTTGAGCATATATAAAGGATAGTGTTATCCGATAATGCCGTTATATATTGCTTACCAGTTGTTTATTGGGAGGATTTTATGGCTCAACAGTTACACCAGCTTTTTAACCGTGCGCGCCTGGACGACCGGCAGGTCAATGAATTGCTGGGCCTATCGCATGGCATAATCGCAGACGGCGCGGTTAGTCTGGAGGAAGTCCAATATCTGCAAAAATGGCTGGTTGCGAACACGGCGGTGAAGGATAACCCCGTGGTTTCCAACCTGCTCGTGCGCATCAACGATATGCTGGCGGACAATGTGCTGGAAGCAGATGAAGCAAAGGAATTATTCGAAACGCTCCAGCAATTCTCCGGCGGTGATTTCGAGATAGGTGAATTGCTGAAATCCTCTACACTTCCCCTTGATCAGCCCCAGCCTGAGATTTCCTTCGACAAAACCAATTTTTGTTTCACCGGCACATTTGCATTTGGTACGCGGAAACATTGCGAGGACGCCGTGGCAGGGCGCGGCGCTGCCGCAGGCTCTTTAACGGCAAAGACCAATTATCTAGTAATAGGTGTTTATGCAACCGATAGCTGGGCGCATTCATCCTATGGTCGCAAGATAGAAAAAGCCGTGGAGATGAAAAAGAAGGCATTGCCCATCCGCATTATCGGCGAGCAGCATTGGGCGCAATGTTTAGGCGCTGCGTGACATGGAATGTATGCAATGACATCTGTCGATTTACATGATTTCTGCAAAGAAATGGATTGCGCCTATGATGGAGAAAAATACTCCGTTCGCGATAACGGCGCTGTATTCCGGCATCTGCGCCCAGGCAAGCGCCAACGTTCTTTGGATGCTCAGTGGACATTCGGCAAAGCTAACGATGTAAACGGATACATGGAAATCGCATCGGTTCGCGTCCATAGGATAGTGGCGACCGCATTCCACGGTGATCCGCCGACGCCAGAGCATGTCATTGACCATATCGACACAAACCGCCGGAATAATCGCCCCGAAAATCTGCGATGGTTGACCCGGCTGGAAAATGCGCTCAAGAATCCTATAACAGTAAAGCGTATAGAATTTATTTGTGGCAGCATCGAGGCTTTCTTAGCCGATCCTTCAAAGCTGCATCAAAGTGATCTTGATCCCAACTTTCAGTGGATGCGCGCCGTCACCCCAGAAGAAGCTCAAGCATCCTTTAAGCGCATGCATCTTTGGGCCAAGAGTGATAAGCCTTCGTCTGGCGGCTCGTTGGGCGAGTGGGTATTTAAACCTTTAACCGCTCATGAGCAATTTACGCAAGAAGCATCAAAAATTCTCGCTTCGGCAAGGAAAGAACCAATACCCGCCGAACAGCGCAAATGGGATAGGCCGCCTGAATCCTCATTCACCTATTCAACACCAAACTTCTATGAAAAGGCCACCGATTTGGTTATGGCAAAGACACCGGGCGCTGCGCAACGCAGGTGGCGCGTGCCTTCGGAGTTCCCATGTTGCCCGCAGGAGGTTGGCGCGGAGCCAATAATAACTTACGCGGATAATCTCAAAGCAGGCGCTATATTCGCTCACAATAATCTTACAAAATCAGCGGTTCTGGAAATTGCCATAGCTAATGATCGCCAATCAATATGGGTAATGGTTGAAAGCCGTGAAGAAGGCGCTGTTAAACCTTGGGCACTGGCGCAAATTACCTATGAGAATGGCTTATATGTGCATACAAGTCTTGGAACTTTTTTCTCTCCGGAAGGGGCGGAAAAACAATTCTGCCTTGCGCAAGGACTTGAATGGACTGGCGGCGATTCGATAGATGATTACTGTTAGCCGATAATTACTGCGTTAGGCGATTATCACTTTCCTAAATGTCAGCGATAATCTTCGGCTGCGAGGAAAAATGGCACCATGATGATGGTCGTTTTTGCGGTGGGGGATGGCGTGTTGCCAGTGGTAGCGGGCATCGCCAGAGAGCACTACCAAGCTGCGCGGCTCTAGTAGGACGGGGATTTTCTCTCGCCTTTCGACATGTGTGAATTCCATGACGCAGGTCGAGCCGAGGCTAAGAGAGGCAATGGTATCAGTGAAGCATGGCACGCAATCGATGTGCGGCGCGATGCCCTGGCCGGGCTGGTATTCGTTGACGATGATCTGATCGGGCTGCTGGGGAAAGAGGCCGTCGGCGTGCAGCCGGTCGCAGTATGGCGCTAGCCATTCCGGCAACGGCCCCAACCATGATTCCGCTGTGACGCTTTTGGCCTTGTAATCGTAGCGATAGCCGTAATGCTGTACCCGGCGCTTTAGCTCTGTGATCCACGGTTGGGCGTCAATGATGCGGATCAGCTCGTCTTCCTGCTGCGGGCTAATATATTCCGGCATGTAGGCCAGGCCGGGGATGGATGGCGCCGGAGCCACCCGTGCGGCACCGAACAAATCTTCCTGCGCAATAATGTTATGCATCGTTTGCCTATTGAAGAACCGGTCTTGAATCCAGTTGTCGATTATACATGGATTGCATACTGCGGCCAGTTTTGCTTGAACTGCGCGTTTTCTTCTTCGGCAAAATATGATTGTCCCAATGGCCAAGCGTCCGACGTTCTTTTCCGTCGCGATGGTCTACGATATCGATTTCACCTTCGGCGCGCAGCATATTAAGCACATTTTTGAAAATGTCGCTGCTGGCCGGAGTGCGGTTGCTCTGGCTTATCAGCAGGTCACGGAAAGATATGCCGTCCTCCGCATAAATCAGGCGGGGCAACTGTTTTGAGAGAGCGGTGTTGCTTTGCTCTTCGGCCGCGCCATCAAAACGAAAATCATATGCCCTGTTGTATGGATCGAAGCCAAACATATTCAGGCCGGGTGTACCGTGATGCACAAAGCAATTATGGTGTTGCCAGTGAAGTTTCACCATTTCATCCCATGCCTTAATGTGCGTCGACAAGTGCAGGAACCAATAGGCGCGATGGCTTTTGCGAGAGACAATGAAGTACGGCGTATAATGCTTCGCACCGCACATACGCACGATACGGTGCAACAGCTTCCTCTCGATCATCAGCCGCCATTGTGCCGCGCCTTCTGAAGGGGCGACTTTCTTTTTCAATCGGTTCACGTCACGTATGTCTTTGTCGGGAAGCAGCCGGTCGGTGGGGTCGAGATTGCGGATACATTCACGAAATTGTTTTCTGTCGGCGATGTAATTGACCAGCGCATCGACGGCGAATGTGAGCAGCACCTCCGCCGTAGGACAGCGAGTGAAGATTTGCCGGATAAGTGGCAGCGGCGTGTCCTTATAGCCATATTGATCCAGCAAGAACAATACGCGCCCGCGGCGGGCGAGAATCACTTCCATCAATCCGGGGAAAAGACGGGCAAAGGTGCCGTGCAGCAGAAAGATACGTTCGCCGATCAGCTTACCG
Source organism: uncultured Rickettsiales bacterium (assembly GCA_964575095.1). Taxonomy (GTDB): domain Bacteria; phylum Pseudomonadota; class Alphaproteobacteria; order Rickettsiales; family SXRF01; genus CAZNPA01. Next base: position 95,766 of record CAZNPA010000004.1, on the reverse strand, counting down.
TAGCCTTGTTTGCGCAGCTGCGACTTGAGAAAGGCCAAAGCGGTGGCATCGCTGTCGATGAAGTAATAGTTGGCGTCGATATGGAAATCCTTGGTACGCTCGGACTGGATGGCTGCTTCCATGCGGCGGATGGTGTCCAGAAAAATGAGGGGCGAACCGGCACATAGTTCGCCGGTCTCGGCATGGCGATACATGCCGCCGCCGGAGAAGCCGTCAACGATGGTGAGACGCAGCCCATCCTGACGCGGGTCGGCGGTCAGCACTTCGATGTAGCGCTCCAGGTAAGCCTCGATGACTTCATGCTTGGCGATGCTGTGCGGTTGCAACAGTGGCGGTTTTCGGGAATTCGACCAGTTATAGGGTTTGTGTGACAAAATATTACTCCTGATTTATTGGGGAATCGAAGGGGCAGCGATGCGGGCGGAACAATGCCCAACACGCGACGCACGACTTCGAGGAAAAATTACGAGCTGAGGGCGAGATTCATCTGCGCGCCGGTGGGAACACCATCCCAGGTCTTGCCCTGGAATTCCCGGCCGTTGGCGTGTTTTGAGCGCTTTACGCCGTCCGCACCCCATGCGCCCCACTGCTTAAAGAAAAATGCAGTGCCTATGGCGATGCATTGATTGGCAATGTTCTCTACCCATTCCGGCTTCATAGGCCGCGCTTTCGGGCCGGATTCTCCGCCGACGATTACCCAATGAATGCCGGTAAGGTCGAATGTGCCGAGGTCTTCCAGCAATGGTTCGATGGATAAGAAACGTGTGGTGGCATCGATCCGGCGCAGTATATCGATGCGTGGCAGACCATATTTTTTATCTTCCACCGATACACCCAGCCATGCGTTAGCAGGCACTTTCCGCGTCTGAAAATATTCTTCCGCCTTCTCCGGTCGCTTGGTGAGAATCTGGTAGGTGTGGTGCGGCGTCTGGCGGATAACGTCAAAGACCTGATCCAGATAATCGAAGGGAATATCTTCGTGGAACAGGTCACTCATGGAATTGACGAAATAGGTGGTGGGCTTCTTCCGCTTGAGCGGCTGGGTAAGCCGGTCAGGATGTAGCCGGAGCTTAAACCCGTGCTCGTATCCCGGCGCGCTCATTGCTTGGAGGCGCTCCGCCATCACCTCCGCGTAGCAATGCTTGCAGCCGGGCGAAATCTTCGTGCAGCCCGTTGCAGGGTTCCAGGTGAATTCCGTCCATTCGATGTTGGATTTGGTCGACATGTGACCATAAATATCACGCGTGCGCGAAAATGTCCGCTGTAGAAAAGCGGAGTCGTCTGTAAATAATTCAAGTGTTTGAGCCATTGGCATTTCCTAATTTGAGACAAACTGGGCAGCCTACGGCCGCCCATTCTATCATCATCACTCGGAAATGCGTGTCCCGGAAGGGGCAAAATGAAATAAATACTACAGCGGCTCCGTATCCGCGCGCAGGATGGTGAGGTAGGCGTCGTAGTGGAAAATGCGGTCGCGTTTTTTGCCGGAGGCCTCGGAGACGATGCGCAGGTCGATGAGATGCTGCACGGCGGCGGTGGCTGTAGGCTGTGAGATTTCTAATTCTTCGGCAAGCTGCAGGATGGTAGCCATCCCCTTACGCTGGAAATGCTCATAAACGCGTAGCGCGGTATGCTTCGCGCGCCCCAGCGTAGCGATTTTCTTCTTATCCTTTGCGAACAATGCCACGATTTTTTTGAGGCTGGCGGTGGTTTCGCCCGCGATTTCCAGCACGCCTTTCAGGAAAAACTCAAACCAAACCTCATATGAGCCATCCATGCGCACACGGTTAAGCAGCTCGTAATAGGTTTTGCGGTTGCGCTTGAAATAGAGGCTTAAATAAAGAGCCGGTTGCGAGAGTATGCCCTCGTGCCATAGCAGCAGCGTAATCAATAACCGCCCCATGCGGCCATTACCGTCGAGAAACGGGTGGATGGTTTCAAACTGTACATGCGAGATTGCGGCTTTTGCCAACGTCGGCACTTTGCCATATTCATCATTCAGGTAGAATTCCAGGTTGCCGAGCAGCTCCGCCAGCGCGTCGGCGGGTGGTGGCACAAAGGCGGCATTGCCGGGCCGCGTACCGCCGATCCAGTTCTGCGAACGTCGGAACTCGCCGGGCTGCTTGCGGCTTCCCCTGCCGCCGCGCAGCAGAATACCGTGTATTTCCGTCATGAGCCGCTGCGATAGCGGAAAGCCGCTCTTTAGCCGTTTCATGCCATGCTGCAAAGCGGCGACGTAATGCGATACTTCTTCCACGTCGTCCACCGGCACACCGGGAACCTGCTTGCTTTCGTAGAGCAGCAGATCATCGAAAGAGGATTGTGTGCCTTCGATCTGCGACGAAAGCAGCGCTTCCTTGCGCACGAAGAAATAAAGCAGCAGCGATATGTCGGGAATATGCGACAGCAGCCCGTCCAGCCGTCCCAGCGCCTGGTTGGCCTTCTCGATCAGCGGCTGTAACTCCCCCAGCTCCAGCGGCGGCGTAAACGGCAGCAGCGCGGGCACATAGGCTTTATATTTCTCGCCGGTGGTGCTGCAGGTGACATACTTGCCGATGCGCGGCTGGGACATAATGCGTTTTTTGGGCACAGGATTATCCTTTAATAGCGAATTTCACTATTAAAGGATAGCATATCATCCTTTAATTAGAAAGCGGGTAATTAAAGGCTTATTTTTTCTTTTTCGCCGCCTTGAACATGGCGGTAGCGGCCGCGTTTACGGAAGTGCGGACGGGATCGAGGTTAAGGCGGGCATAGACCGCCGTGGCCTGCATGGACTTATGCCCCAGGGATTTGCCGACGATGAAGCCGGACGCACCTAGCGCCGTCTGCCAGGAGCCGAGTGTGCGGCGCAGGTCATGGATACGCAGGTCTTCTATTCCGGCGCGTTTAAGTATGCGTGCCCAGGCCTTCTTGGGGTCATGGAAATGGCCGCGCTCGCCCTCGCCCGGGAATACCCATTCGGAGATTTTCTCTTCCTTCGTCATTTCTTTTCTGCGGTGCTTGAGGATGGTGATGGCCTGCGGCGCGAGATGCACAGTCAGCGGCTCGCCGTTTTTCGTCTTCGGTATGCGCCATTCCGCGCGGTCGAGATTGACTTCCTTCCAGCGCATCTCCAGCATGTTGGTCTTGCGCTGGCCGGTAAGCAGCGAAAGCAGAATATAATCGCGCGCCGTTTCGTTTTCGTCGGCATTGACCGAATCCATGAATTTCTTCAGCTCATCCGCCTGCAGGAAACGGTCGCGCGCGATTTCCTGAAACTTCTTAATGCCGCGCGTCGGATTGCTACCGTTCCAGCGGCGCAGCTCGATGGCCTTGTTGAACATGACGCGGATCAGCTCCAGCGCGCGGTTGGCGGTATATTTCCCATTATTCTGGCCGATATACTGGTGCCGCTGGGCGACGTCATATTCCGTGATGCTCGATATTTTGCGGTTACGCCAATCCGACAAATGGCGCTTAAACTGGCCGATGTCCTGCAGCACGGAGGATTCCGCCTTATGATGCCTGGCGTAATTCTCGATGAACCATTCATGCAACTCGCCGAACGTGACCTCCTGATTGAAGGCGCGGCGTTTGTCCTGCGGATTTTCACCCTTAGCAACGGCGGTGTTGTGTTCATGGGCGGTGTTGCGCGCCTGCTCGACGCTCAAATCCGGAAAGCGCCCGATCTTGATCTTCTCCGACCGGCCGCGAATCTTTTTGGAGAAATAAAACGTCTTGGTGCCTAGCGGCGATACCATCAGCGTCAGCCCTTTGACCTGGGTATCGTAATAGAGCATAAAGGCCTTGCCGGGCGGTGCCGGGGGCAGATTCCTGAGGCTGGGCTTGGTGAAATTCAGGATATTCTCGCTGGCCATGTGTCCTCCGATTTTTCAACCTATTTTCAACTTTATGGGTGAAAAATCAAGCTAATTGGTGCATAAAGGGGAAACAGAAAATGCTTGAAATATCTAATAAACCGCTGTTATATAAACATATATATAGATTGGTGAAAAATAGTGCAATATGCCCGAATTAAACTCATAACCTAAAGGTCGTCGGTTCAAATCCGGCCCCCGCAACCACCGATATCTTTTTCATGCAATGATTATAAAGCTGGTGCCCGGAGCCGGAATCGAACCAGCGACACAGGGATTTTCAATCCCTTGCTCTACCAACTGAGCTATCCGGGCTTAAGCGGCGACCACCGAAAGAGCTTTGGTTTATAAAAGAAGAGCGCTGACTTGTCCATACGAAGTATTACCCATTAAAATCAGCAGACTACGGGCGTTTCCGACGGCCTACGCCGTGGACTACGCCCGCGCCTCGTTCATCCCGTACAACCAATTGTTATCATTTGTATTTCAATAAAAAATATAACTATTGTATATTATAAGCTAGGTATATAAAATAGGGTCTATGACAGTCACGATTAAACCGAACGACGAAGAGCACGAGGCCTGGCTGATCCACGAGATCGCGCGGCAGATGCGCACCTCGTTCGACCGCCGCGTACAACATCTGGGATTGACGCGATCACAGTGGCGCGTGCTGGGCGTACTCAGACGTTATCCCGGCATCAAGCAAACCCGGCTTGCCGAGATGATCGAGGTCGAGCCAATCACGCTGGTGCGCCTCCTTGACCGCATGCAGAAATCCGGTTGGGTTGAACGCCGCCCTGACCCCCAGGATCGCCGCGCCAACGGTATTTTCCTGACGGCAAAAGTATCGGGCATCACCAAAGAAATGCTTTCGATCGCGGTAGCGCTGCGTCGAGACTGGATGCGCGATTTCTCAGCCAAGGAATATGCACAATTGCTTTCTTACTTAAAGCGCATCAAAAAGAATACGGTCACAAGCACTAAGGACTGAGTATGGGCTCATGGTTTAAAAATAAGAAATTATGGCTGCTGCTGGCGCTGGTGGGCGGCGGCTGGTGGTGGTGGCATAGCAGCGGCAGCGGTGGCGCAACAAAACGCCCGGCGGTGATTGTACGCGTGGCCATGGTCGAACAGCGAGGCATGCCGATCGTGCTGAAAAACGTCGGCACGGTGGTGACTAACGATAGCGTTGCCATACGCTCGCGGCTGGATTCGCAGGTGATGGATGTCAAATTTAAAGACGGCGATTACGTCAATCAGGGCGATTTACTGTTCGTGCTGGATGACCGCACGCTCAAAGCCGACCTCGCGCGCGAGGAAGCGCAGCTGGCTAACCTGCACCAGCAATATGAACGCATGAAGCAGCTGGCGGCCAAGGAATACGAAACCCAGGCCAATCTCGACGCCGCCAAAGCCGCCTATGAGGCGCAGCGCGCCGCAACCGACAGCCTGCGCGTGCAACTGGAATACACACGCATCGCGGCGCCGATTTCCGGCCGCACCGGCACCATTAATATTACCGTCGGCAATACGGTCAAAGCCAACGACGAAGTGCTGGTCGTCATCAACCAGATAAAGCCCATTCTGGTGCAGGTATCGCTGCCGCAGCGCTATCTTGACAATGTGCGCGAGGCGATGGCAAACGGAACGATAAGCGTCACCGCCACGCATGAGGGCAGCGCCGAATCCTCGCAAGGCGCGCTTGAATATATTGACAACTCGGTCGATGCCGCCACCGGCACGTTTGCCGCACGCGCGTCGTTCCCCAACGATAACGAGGCGCTGTGGCCGGGCATGTTCGTCAATTTGTCGCTGGTCTTAGGCGAAGAAAAAAATGCGCTGGCGGTGCCGGAAGTTGCCATACAGCACAGCCAGACCGGTGATTTCGTTTTCGTTATCGAAGAGAATAAAGCGGTAAAAAAACCGGTCAAAGTGGCGCGGCTGCAGGATAGTTTCGGCGTGATCGAAAGCGGCCTTACCGCCGGCCAGCAGGTCGCCGTCGACGGATTGATGACGCTGACCGACGGCAGCGCGGTGACCCTTCAGACCGACAGCGATAAATAGGATACGCCATGAACGTTTCCGAATTCTGCATAAGACGTCCGGTATTCACCACCTTGCTGATGGCGGCGATATTAGTCGGCGGCATCGCCGGCTACCAGACGCTGGCGGTTTCCGCCCTGCCCCGCGTCGATTTCCCTACCATTCAGGTTACCGCTAATTTAGCGGGCGCCAGCCCCGAAACCATGGCCTCGGCGGTGGCGACACCTCTCGAGCGCCAGTTCTCGACCATTGCCGGCATTTCGACCATGACTTCGACCAGTTTTCTGGGTTCGACGCAAATCACGCTGCAGTTTGATTTAGACCGCGATATCGACGGCGCGGCACTCGACGTGCAGACAGCTATCTCGGCAACGCTGCGCAAATTGCCCAAGGAAATGACGACGCCGCCTTCGTTCCAGAAGGTCAACCCTGCCGACCAGCCGATTTTATTTATCGCCGTCTCCTCCGACACGCTACCTATCTCGCAGGTCAACGAATATGCCGACACCATGATGTCGCAGCGCATCTCGACGCTGCCCGGCGTGGCGCAGGTGTTGATTTACGGCGCGCAGAAATACGCCGTACGCGTGCAGGTCGATCCCGATAAGCTGGCGGCGCAAGGCCTCTCCTTTAACGATATCCGGGACGCCGTGGCCGGCGCGGCTTCGAGCGCGCCGGTCGGCATCATCAGTGGCAAAAAACAGCTCTTTAACATCATGGTCGCCGGACAACCAACCGATGCCGATGGCTTTCGCGATTTAGTTGCCGTTTGGAAAAACGGCGCGCCGATCCGGCTTAAAGATCTGGGCACCGTCAGCGACGACGTCGAGGACAACCGCTCCACCGCCTTTATCGACGGCAAACAAACCATCGTCATCGCCATCCAGCGCCAGCCGGACGCCAACACCATCAGCGTCGTCGACGGCGTCATCAAATTGCTTCCTGCCTTCCGCAGCCAGCTTCCGGCATCGGTGGACATAACGCCGATGTTCGACCGCTCGGTCTCGATTAAAAATTCGGTGCATGACGTGCAATTCACCCTGTTCCTCACCATCGCACTGGTCATTGCCGTCATCTTCGTTTTCCTGCGGCATGTGCGCGCGACATTGATTCCGGCAGCCGCGGTTCCGCTTTCCATCGTCGCTACCTACGGCGGCATGGCGCTCTTCGATTTTTCCATCAATAATATCTCGCTGATGGCGCTGACGCTTTGCGTCGGGTTCGTCGTCGACGATGCCATCGTCATGCTGGAAAATATCGTCCGCCACATCGAAGGCGGCATGAAGCCGTTCGACGCCGCCATCAAAGGCGCCAGAGAAATCGGGTTCACCATTGTCTCGATCACGCTGTCGCTGGTGGCGGTATTCATTCCGGTGCTCTTCATGGGCGGCGTCATCGGCCGCGTTTTCCACGAATTTGCCGTCACCATCAGTATTGCCATTCTGGTTTCGGGATTCGTGTCGCTGACGCTGACGCCGATGCTGTGCAGCCGCATTTTAAAAGCGCACGGCGAGGAGCAGGAAACGGCGTTGGGCAAAAAACTGGAAGCCGTTTTCCAGCGCGCGCTGGATTTTTACGACCGCAGCCTGCATTGGTGCCTGAAGCGGCGCTTCATGATGCTGATGGTCACGATTGCGACATTGGGTTTAAGCGTCGTCGCATTTGCCTATGCGCCTAAAGGGTTTTTCCCGCTCGAAGATACCGGGTTTGTTTTCGCCCAGACGGAAGCGGCACAGGATATTTCATACGAAGCGATGGTCGCCAAGCAGAAACAGGTGGCTGATATCATCCGCGCCGACCCCGCGGTTAAGCACGTGTTTTACGCCATCGGCGGCGGCCGCGGCGCGCTTAATTCCGGCCGCTTGTTCTTCAGTTTACAGCCGCGCGGCGAGCGCCCGTCCGTCTTTGCCGTCATCCAGCGATTGCGCGCATCGGTGGCTAAGGTCGAAGGCATCGGCGTTTACATGCAGCCGGTGCAGAACATCAATATCGGCGGCAAACTGTCGAAAAGCCTGTACCAATACACGTTGCAGGGCAACAATCTGGAGGAACTCTATACCTGGTCGGACAAGCTGCTGCAGTCGCTGGTCGGCGAATCCGATTTTCAGGATGTCACCTCCGACCTGCAGCTCAAAAGCCTGCAGGCGCAGGTCAATGTCGACCAGGCCAAGGCCGCCAGCTTCGGCCTGACCTATGACGATATCAGACAAGCGCTTTACAGCGCTTTCGGCAACGCGCAGGTGGCGACGCTTTATATGCCTTCCAACGCCTATGAAGTGATTATGGAAGTCCCGGCCTCGGCGCAGCAGACACCGGAGGATATCGGCAAGCTCTACATCAGGAGCGAAAATAACAACGGTACGGCGCCGAATTCGGCGTTGGTGCCGCTGCAATCGGTGGCGACCATCACGCGCTCGCTGGCGCCGCTTTCGATCAACCACCAGGGACAGTTGCCGGCGGTGACGATTTCGTTCAATCTGGCGCCGGGCGTCGCCTTAAGCACCGCCGTCGATCATATCAACACCATCCAGAAAAAAATCGGATTCCCTGAGAGCATCACCGGTAATTTTCAGGGATCGGCACAGGCATTTCAAAGTGCGTCACAGGGGCAAGGCCTGTTGTTGCTGCTTTCCGTTGTCGTCATCTACATCATTCTGGGCATGCTCTATGAAAGTTTCATTCATCCGGTCACGATCCTTTCCGGCCTGCCGTCAGCGGGCATCGGCGCCGTACTGTGCCTAGTGCTTTTCGGCATGGATTTGAACGTCATCGCCTTCGTCGGCATCGTGCTCCTCATCGGCATCGTGAAAAAGAACGCGATCATGATGGTCGATTTTGCCGTCACCGCCCGGCATGAAGGCAAAACGCCGGAAGAAGCCATCACCCAAGCGGCGCATTTGCGTTTCCGGCCCATCATGATGACGACCATGGCCGCCATCTTCGGTACGTTGCCGATCGCCGTCGGCTTCGGCGCCGGCGCCGAGCTGCGCCAACCCTTAGGTATTGCCGTGGTTGGCGGGCTGCTGACATCGCAGATCTTAACGCTCTACATCACGCCGGTGATTTATATCTATCTTGAGAAATGGGTATCGCGCAAAAAGCAATTGAACCCTAAAGGTGCGGCCTTAGGCCAATAATTTCCCCAGCGGCTTTCCGCCAAGGATATGCACATGGAAATGCGGCACCAGCTGGCCGGCGTCCTTGCCGTGGTTGCTGATGATGCGATAGCCTTTTTCGTGCAAACCCAGCTGCTCGGCCACGTTCCGCACGGTGGCGAAGAACCCCGCCACCTGCGCCGCGGGCGCCTTGACGGAAAAATCATCGAATGAAATATATTCGCCCTTGGGAACGACCAGTACATGCACAGGAGCTGCCGGCGCGATATCCTCGAACGCCAGCGCGAAACTATCCTCGTAGATTTTTCTGCACGGAATCTCGCCGCGCAGGACTTTGGCGAAGATGTTGTTCTTATCGTAGGCCACTAATCAATCCTGCATACTTCGCTGAAATCAAACCGCGGAGCGCGCGGGAACAGTTTGGACGCCTCGCCGTAGCCCAGCGCGCAGATGAAATTGGATTTGACCGCCGTGCCGGCGAAAAACGCCTCATCCACCTTGGCGTTGTTGAAGCCCGACATCGGCCCGCAATCCAGCCCCAGGGCCCGCGCCGCCAGCATAAAATAGGCACCCTGCAGCGAGGAATTGCGGAAGGCGGTGTTCTGAATCGCTTCCGGCTTGCCGGCATACCAGCCGCGCGCGCCGGGGTTATGCGGGAACAATTTCCCCATATGCTCGTAAAATTCCATGTCCATGCCCAGGATGGCAGTCACCGGCGCGGTCATGACTTTATTGACGTTACCGGCATCGAGACAGGGTTTGAATTTTTCTTTGGCAGCCGGCGATTTTACGAACACGACGCGCATCGGGCAGCTATTGGCCGCCGTCGGCCCCCATTTGGCAAGATCATACACCTGCTGCAGCAACTCGTCGCTTACCGGCTTGTCCTGCCAGACGCTGTGCGAACGCGCATTCCGGAACAACAGGTCGAGACTCTTATCGTCAAGAGCGGTCATTTTGATTTTTCCTTCATTTGCCGCAGCGCTTTTTCATCAAGGCCGGAAAGGCCGGTGCGGCGGTCGAGCTCTTTCATCACCTCTTCCGGTTTAACTCCGGCGTCGGCCAGAAGCAGCAGCCAATGGAAAATCATGTCGGCGCTTTCACTGATGATCTCTTCCTTATCTTCACGCATGGCAGCAATCACGGTTTCCACCGATTCTTCACCGAATTTCTGCGCGATCTTCGCCGTGCCCTGCTTAAAGCGCTTGGCGACGTAGGATTCTTCGGGATCGGCCTTGCGCCGATCCAGCACGACATCATAGAGACGTTGTAAAGTGTCCATGGGGTTTGCTGCCATGCTTACATCCTTACCGGAATACCGGCCTCTTTCAAAGCCCCTTTTACCTCGGCGATGGTAAACGTGCCGAAATGGAATATGGAGGCCGCCAGCACCGCGTCGGCCTTACCCAGCGTCACCGCATCGACCGCATGCTGCAGGGTCCCGATGCCGCCGGAGGCGATGACCGGCACCGGCACCGCTTCCGACACCGCGCGCGTAAGCTCAATGTTCGTGCCCTGTTTGGTACCATCGCGATCCATCGAGGTAAGAAGAATTTCTCCGGCGCCGAGCGCCACCATTTTCTTTGCCCACTCCACAGCATCGATGCCGGTGGCGTTTCTGCCGCCGTGAGTGAAAATCTTGAATGTCCCCGCTGCGCGCCTACTGGCGCTCGCATGGGACGCCGCTTCGTGGGCTGAAGGCTCGTCGGCCTGCTGGCTTCCATCGGGAACAAATTTGGCATCGATGGCAACCACAATACACTGGCTCCCGAATTTCTCCGCCGCCTCCCGCACGAACTCCGGCCGCCGCACGGCCTCGGTGTTGATGGATACTTTGTCGGCGCCAGCCAATAAAAGATTGCGTATGTCGTCCAAGGTGCGCACGCCGCCGCCGACGGTGAGCGGCATGAAGCATTGCTCGGCCACTTGCGAGATGACATCGTATAAGATCGAGCGGTTGTCGCTCGACGCGGTGATATCAAGAAAACACAATTCGTCCGCGCCCTGCGCGTCATAGACTTTCGCCTGCTCGACTGGATCGCCGGCGTCGCGCAATTCCAAAAAATTGATGCCCTTGACGACGCGGCCGTCTTTAACGTCGAGGCAGGGTATGATGCGGGTTTTCAGCATGCCGCCAGCGCTTCTTTGGCCTTAATCGCACCGTCATACAGCGCGCGGCCGATGACCACGCCTTCGATACCCGCCTTCTCGCGGTCTTTGTAGCGCTTGATGTCGAACACCGAACCGATGCCGCCCGAAGCGATGACCGGCGTCGAGATTGCTTCGGCGAACGCGACCGTCTCCTCAACGTTGGGACCCTCCAGCGTGCCGTCGCGCGCGATGTCGGTATAGATGATAGCGGCGGCACCCGCATCCTCGAACCAACGCGCGACGTCGGTGGCGCGCTGGTCGGAAACTTCCGCCCAGCCCTCGACCGCTACCCTGCCCTCCTTGGCATCAATGCCGATGACGATCTGCCCCGGGAACTGGCGGCAGGCATCTTTCACCAATCGCGGATCGCGCAGCGCCACCGTGCCTAAAATCACGCGCGTGACACCGGCCTCGAGCCACGCGCTTATGGTCTTCATATCGCGGATGCCGCCGCCCAACTGTACCGACAGATCGACCCGCGCCAGAATGGATTTCACCGCCGCTGCATTGACCGGCTTTCCTTCAAACGCGCCGTTTAGATCGACGACATGCAGCCACTGGAACCCGGCCTGCTCGAATGCCGCTGCCTGTTCATCCGGCGCGCGTGAAAACACCGTCGCTTTTTCCATGTCGCCCTGATAAAGGCGCACACAATCGCCGTCTTTCAAATCGATGGCAGGGTAGAGGATCATGCAATCATCGAAATCGGTTCAAGGTTCTTGTAATAGAACCGACCCGGGATCATCTGCGCGTTGACATATTCATAATAGGGCAGCACGCCCCAGCAGACATAGCCGCATTCTTCATAAAGGCGGATGGCGGCTTCCTGCGTCTGGCGCACGGAAAGGCGCAGCACCGAAAATCCCTGCGTGCGCGCTTCACGCTCGACCGCCTCCAGAAGCGACCGCGCCAGCCCGTGCCCGCGCGCCCAGGGCGCAACAAAATGCGCTTCGAGCGACGCGCAGAACGACGAGGTTTCCTTGCTTAACCCCGGCTTTACCAGCTGCGCGCTGCCTGCCAGCGTGCCGTCCAGACGGCCGGTAAACAACACGCGCTCCGGCACCACCAGCACGCCGCGCCAGTAGGTTTCCAGAATGTCTTTTCCCGGTGGCAGCAGCCAGTTGAAGCCGATGCCGTCGCGCACGGCGTCTTCCGTCGCCTGCACCAGTTCGGTCAGGTCGGCGTGCTTAAATTCCGTCAGGCGCTCGATGCGAATGGTCATGATTACATACTGATAAAATTCTTAAGCAAACGAAGTCCCGTCTCCTGACTCTTCTCCGGGTGGAACTGCGTGCCCATCACGTTCCCCTGCCCTACCACCGCATTGATCGTTTGTCCATATTGCGTCGTGGCGATGACATCCTGCGGGCTTTTGCATTCGGCGTGGTAGCTATGCACGAAATAGGCGTGCGCGCCGTTCTCGATATCTTTCATCAGCGGATGCTTTTGGTTGATAGAAAGTTCGTTCCATCCCATGTGGGGCACTTTGAGTGGCGAGTGGTTAGTGGTTAACAGCGGGTTATTTTCTTCTTTTTCACTCGTCACTAAAGACACCACCTCACCCTTCAACCAGCCCAGCCCGTCATGCGTGCCATGCTCGTGGCCTTTCTCAAACAGCAGCTGCATGCCGACGCAAATACCCAACATCGGCTTCTTGCGCTGTAATACCTCCTGCTCCAGCGCGGTAATCATGCCGGACAGAGAGCGCAGGCCGCGCATGCAATCGGCAAAGGCACCCACGCCCGGCAGGATGATATGGCCGGCGCCTTCCAGCGCCTGCGGCGAGCGGACAATCTCAACCGTGCGCTCGCCGGCGATACGTTCGACGGCTTTAGCGACCGAGCGTAAATTTCCCGATCCGTAGTCGATGATGACAATCATGATTAATGCGACGCGGCGAGATACCGCTCGAAATAGCGTTGTTCGGCGCGCAGCAGGCTATCGGCGGCGGTGATGTCGGACATGGCGTAGCCGCGCCGTTGCAGCTTTGCCCTCAGCCAGTCGTTGGCGAGATAGCCCACCAGCACATGCAGCCCGAGCTGTATGGCGTTGACGCTTTCGATCGAAAGCGCGTGTTGCTCGCCCAGCGAAATGATAAAGATATTGAAGGCAACGATGGCCAGCGCCTGCCACCACAGGCGGTGGTAGAGCGCCCAGAAACCGATGAACACAAACGCCATCCAGTTGAACCCTTCGCGCAGGAATATCGGCTTGTCCTGAGCATGGGCGACGCCGGGTTTGACGTGCACGGTATAAATTTTCATGCCGGCGGGAAAGAAGCTCATTTCTTTTTTCCTCCCAGCGTGCCTTTGGTCGAGGGGATGTCCTTGCTTTTTCTGGGATCGATGGCGGTCGCGACGCGCAGGCTGCGCGCCAGCCCCTTATAGCACGACTCGACGATGTGGTGGTTGTTGACGCCGTAAATATTCTCGACGTGCAGCGTGGCGCCAGCGGCAAAGGCGAAGGCCTGAAACCACTCGCGGAACAGCTCGGTATCCATCTCACCCAGCTTGGGCTTGGTGAATTCGACCTTCCAGATGAAATACGGCCGGCCGGAAATGTCGATGGCGACGCGGGTCAGCGTCTCGTCCATGGGAATATACGCATGGGCGTAGCGCGTGATGCCTTTGCGTTCGCCGAGCGCCTTGGAAATCGCCTCGCCGATGGCGATGCCGGTGTCCTCGGTGGTATGGTGGCAGTCGATGTGTAAATCGCCCGAGGCTGCGACCTTGAGGTCGATCAGGCTGTGGCGCGACAGCTGCTCCAGCATGTGGTCCAAAAACCCGATGCCGGTCGAGATCTCGTATTTGCCCGTGCCGTCGAGATTGACCTCGACCACGATCCGCGTTTCCTTGGTTTTGCGTTCTATTTTAGCTTTGCGCATAGACCGCCATAAATACCAGAAAATCCGCCATTTACAAGCGCTAACCGTCCTCTAAATGCAGGAGGAGCGCCGCGCCGATCATGGCCATCACCAGAGCGGGCGTCCAGGCGGCAAGCCAGATTGGCAGCGTCCCGGCCGAACCCAGCGCGAAAATGATGTCGGTGAAGAAATGCAGCAAAAACCCGACCACGACGCCGGTGACGATCAGGAGCCCGACCTTGCCGCGCCGCGGCTGGCGCAGCGAAAACACCGCCGCCACCAGCACCGATCCCGCCAGCAGGAACGGGCTGGCGAGCAGGCTCTGCCAGTAGAGCCGGTGCTTCAGCGCCGAGAACCCGGCCTCTTCGAGCGTCTTGATGAAGGACGGCAGGTACCAGAACGACATCGTTTCCGGCGAGGCGAAACTGTCCTGAATGTGCTCCAGCGTCAACGTCGTCGGCAGCGTATAATCGACGATATTCTGCGGCGGGTCGCCGGGCACCGAGCGGATGACGTCGTAGAGGTGCAGATTGCCGGGCTCGAGCACGGCCTTGGAGGCGTCGAGGCGCTCGATGAATTTATTGCGGGTGTCGAAAGCGAAAACGATCAGGTTGGAAAACGACATGTCGCTTTGCGAAATGCGCATGGCATAAATGATATGCTCGCCGTCGTCTTCGATCTGCCGGAGCCAGAGGCCGGAAGAGGAGACGGCAAGCAGGCTGGGCTTGCCGCTGAAATATTTTCCGTCCATCTGCTCGTAGCGCAGGAGCAGCGCCGCGGCGAACGGGTTGAAAACCGTCACGGCGCATACGCCGAGCGCCATCACCACCGCCGACGCCGGCGCCAGAAATTGCCAGGCCGACACGCCGGCGGCGCGCGCCACCACCAGCTCATGCGAACGGGTGAGCTTGTTGAGCGCCATCATGCTGCCGATGAGCACGGCGTACGGCAGCATTTTTTCGGCGACGCTCGGGATTTTAAGCAGCACCATCTGCAGAATGACGGGAAACGTCGCCGCTTCCTTGCCCGAAGAGCGTCGAATTAATTCGACGACGTCGACCAGCATGGTAATCAGAAGAAGACCGGCCAGCCCCAGCAGCACGCTGAAGAAGAAATGGCGGGCGATGTAGCGCGAAAGCGTCCACGGCAGGGTCATGAGCGCATCCTTGCCGGTATGTATTTGCTGTCGCCGAGCACGCCGCCGGCAAAAATCATGGGCAGGAACAAGGTAAGGTACGCCGCTGCGATCAGGTTGGGGTTGGCGGACATCATGCCGCGCAGCCCGACGGCGGAAAATAATAATATCGAGCCGCAGACCACGGCAACACCGATGCGCTGCCACTGACCGCGGCGGTTGAACTGCCCGGAAAGCATCACCGCCAGCGCCACCAGCGCCAGGCTGATCGAATAGGCCGGCCACAGCAGGCGCTGGTGGCCTTCGGCCAGCCGCTTCAAATTATCCGCCGGCGACAGCGCTTCGTCATAGGTGAAAAGCTGGGTGATGTATAATTCCTGCGGATCGGGATTGCGTGATTTCATCGACTGGTCGTAGAGGCTGATATCCAGCGTATAGCTGTCGAAGTTCAGAAACGATAATTTGCTGCGGTTGATTTCCTGCCGGTTGCCGCGATGGAGCAGGAAACGCGGACCTTGCGGCGTTTCGACCAGACTGCCCTCTTCCGCCATCATCGTCACCGACTGGTCGGTCTGGCGGTTGTCGTGCACAAGGATGCCGTGCAGGATGTTATTTTTGTCACGTTCGCGGATAAACACGGTCAGGCCGTCGACCGGGCTGCTGAAGACACCTTCCTGCAATAAAATGGACACGTAATTGTTGCGCAGGAACACCTGCATGTCGCGGAACTTGGCGTAGCTGACCGGCTGCAGGTAAAAGGCGATAACGTAGCCCACCAACGCCACCAGCGCCGCCACCTGCAGCGCCGGCAGCGCCAGCCGCCAGCGCGAAAGTCCTGCCGCCTGCATCACCACCAGCTCGCTGTCGAGCATCAGCCGGTTATAAACGAAAAGCACGGCGCAAAAAAACGCCGGCGGCAATATCATCAGGAGCAGCGAGGGAATCAAGAGCGTCGTCAGCGTCAAAAATATGGTGATCGACACGCCCTGGTTGACGATAAAATCGATAAAGCGCAGCGCTTGCGTCAGCCAGACGATGCTGGTAAGGCTAAACGCGATCAGCAGCGTTGAATGAATCAGGTGCCGGGTGATATATTTATTGTAACGGTACATGTCGTTCTTTGTAGGGGAAGCCATCATGAAAATCAATTTTAGTGAATTATCCGCCAAATCCGTGCCGGAAAGCAACGTGCTTATTTTCCCGGTCGGCGAAGACAAAAAACTCTCACCGCTGGCAGCCATGCTGGATAAACAGGCCGAGGGCGCCATCGGCAAAGCGCTGGCCACCTCCAAATTCTCCGGCAAGCGCGGCCAGCATTTGAGCATCACGCCGCCAAAAGGTATCAAGGCCGACCGCATCGTGCTGGTCGGCACCGGCAAGTCGCCGGATGAATTCGGCATGGAAGCGCTGGGCGGAAGCGTTATTCCTTACCTGCACGCGGCCGGGACGAAATCGGCGACGTTCGTATTGGAATCCATCAAGGGCGCGAAAGTGCGCGGGGCCCAAGCGGCGGCGCGCATCGCGCACGGCGCCAATCTGCGCAATTACCGCTTCGATAAATACCACACCAAAACGCCGGAAGACGACAAACCGAAACTGCAATCCTTCACCGTTGCTGCGGCAGGCGCTAAAGCCGCCGCTGGCGAATATAAATCGCTGGAAAAAATCGCCGACGGCGTATTTTTCACGCGCGACCTCGTCAACGAGCCGGCCAACATCATCAACCCGGAAACGCTCGCCGCCAAATGCACCGAATTAAAATCACTCGGCGTGCAGGTAAAGATATTAGGCGTGGCCGAAATGGAAAAGCTGGGCATGGGCGCGCTCTTAGGCGTCGGCCAGGGCTCCGCTAAGGAATCGAAACTGGCGGTGATGGTGTGGAACGGCGCGAGCAAAGACGGTAAATCGCCGCTGGCCTTCGTCGGCAAGGGCGTCACCTTCGATACCGGCGGCATCAGCATCAAGCCGGCCGGCGGCATGGAAGAAATGAAGTGGGACATGGGCGGGGCCGGCGTCGTCATCGGCCTGATGAAAGCGCTGGCCGGACGCAAGGCCAAGGTCAACGTCGTCGGCGTCGCGGGCTTGGTGGAAAACATGCCCGACGGCAATGCGCAGCGCCCGGGTGACGTCGTGACCTCGATGTCGGGACAAACCATCGAAGTGTTGAATACCGATGCCGAAGGCCGGTTAGTGTTAGCCGACGCGCTGTGGTACACGCAGAAAAATTTCAAGCCGAAACTGATGATCGACCTCGCCACGCTGACCGGCGCCATCATCGTCGCGCTCGGCACGTCGCGCGCCGGGCTGTTCTCCAACAACGACCAGATCGCCGAGCGCCTGTTTAAAACCGGCAGGAAAACCGGCGAGGAAGTGTGGCGCCTGCCGCTGGCCGACGTTTACGACAAGCAGATCAACTCCGACATCGCCGACATGCAGAATATCGGCCGCGAGCGTGAGGCTGGCAGCATCACCGCCGCGCAGTTCTTGCAGCGCTTCGTGGGCGACGTACCGTGGGCGCATCTCGATATCGCCGGCACCGCCTGGAGCAAAAAAGGCAGCGACCTCGCCGTGAAAGGCGCCACCGCCTTTGGCGTCAGATTACTCAATCAGCTGGTGGAAGATTATTACGAGTAGCCGACGGTGACCCAAATCCAGTTCTACCATCTCACCGCCACGCCGGTTGAGCGTGCGCTGCCCAAGCTGCTGGAAAAAGCGGTCGCGGCGGGAAATCGCGTGCTGGTGGTGGAAAGCGAGCCGCAGAAGCTCGATGTCTTCAACCAGATGCTGTGGACGTACAGCACGCTGACGTTCCTGGCGCACGGCGCGGTCACCGATCCTTCGCCGGAAGAACAGCCGATATTGCTGGCGCCGGCGATAGACAATAGGAACAAAGCCGAAGTGCTGGTGGTGACCGACGGCACGCTGCTTCCCGATACCGGCAGTTTCTCGCGCGTGATCGACCTCTTCGACGGCAACGACGCCGAAGCGGTGACGCGCGCGCGCGCGCGCTGGGCGCATTACCAGAACGCCGGCGACGCGCTCTCTTACCTGCGCCAGAACGATAGCGGCGGCTGGGAAGAGAAAGCGGCGGCATAATATTGGTGTTCTCTAGAAACTTATTTATGCGAGGCGAGTGCTAGGAACAGCCGCCCGCAGAACCGGAATGTATAAAGAGATACATGAGGATTCGAGGACGGATGTGACGACGCAATCGACCGCAGAAATAAGTTTACAGAGAACACCATGGGTTATCTGCGTCTATTGATGGCGCTGTGTGTTGCCATCGGCCACGCCCATATTCTTCATTACGCGCCGAAAGAGCTGCTGCCCTATCTCTCAATCGGCAGCGGGCGCGGAACGGCGGTGCATTTCTTTTTCATCCTGTCCGGCTTTTTCATGCACCTCCTTATCACCGAAAAATTCTACGGGCGCGCGGGCTGGGTCGCCGCGTTCTACAAAAGCCGCGCGCTCAGGTTTACGCTGCTATTGGCGCTTACGCTGCTGATTTCCGGTTATTATTACGCCCACCACGTCTTTCGCCCGCATTTTTACGCCGAGTTCTGTTATTTCGTCCTGGGCGCCGCCAGCTACCGGTTTTATGTAAAATTACGCCCACATGCAGCAGGTTGGCAACGTTATGAGCCGCTGGCCTATGGCCTTATCGTCATGCTGGCGCTGTGGCAGATTAATTTCCGTTTTCTGGCGCGGCATATGGGGGTGGATGTTGCCTATATGGGCTTTATCGTCATGATCGTAGTTGGTATTCCGTTTCTGGTGCTGGCGCTGAAAAGTCATCCGCTGGAACGCTTTATCGGCAACATGGCCTATCCGTTTTTCCTGTTCCATCTGCTGGTATTCAACGTTATCGACGCCTTAGGCTTGATGCCCAAAAATATGGTGGTTTACCCCGGTTTGCCAATAACATTGCTGGTAGCGTTTTTGCTGGTACGCTATGTCGATATTCCCATCCGGCGCCGGGCTAAAATACCCCCTTCCCGGCCATGATATTCCATGTTTTCCTGATGGGATGACGACCTGGACATTGCTGATCGACCCGCTCTCGCGCCTGCTGGATAAGATCATCCCCGATCCGGACGCGCGCGCAAAAGCCAAAGCCGAGCTGCTCAGAACCGAACGCGAAACCGATCTGGAAGAGCTGCGGCTGGCGGTATCCGCCGATGCCGCGCAGACCACCATCAACCGGCAGGAAGCAGCCAGCTCCGACCGTTTCGTTTCCGGCTGGCGGCCGTTCATCGGCTGGGTCTGCGGCGTGGCGTTTTCCTATCATTTCATCCTGCAGCCGCTGTTGGCGTTTTTAATCGCCAACGCCGGCGGCGAGGCCAAGCTCCCCGCTTTCGACATGCAGGAGCTCTCGACGGTGCTGATGGGCATGCTCGGCCTCGGCGGTCTCAGAACCATTGAAAAAATCCGTGGCACTGCTAGATAGGGCGAGCTGCGGGTGTAGTTCAATGGTAGAACGGCAGCTTCCCAAGCTGCATACGAGGGTTCGATTCCCTTCACCCGCTCCAGCTGTGCCCAAAATGGCATAGTGTGGGAAAAATACAATTCCCCCGTTGCCGCCGGCTGAAAATTACGCTTAATATCTGCCGCATCTTAGGTTATAGTGAGCAGCATCACATATTAAAGACGAGGGATTATGTTGAATACCAAATCACTGCGCATCGGAATGGCAACGCTGCTGGTGGCAACGTCGCTGGCAACCGCCACCCATGCCGCCGACTACCTGACCGGTTATGCCGGCGGGTTCGATATGATCGATCAGGAAAACGAGAGCGCCCAGTTCGGCGCCGAATACCGCTTCAGCCCGGTACAATACGGCATCCGCCCGACCGTGGGCATGAACTTCACCGGCGACGGCGCCGTGTATGGCTACGGCGGATTTAACTGGGACGTGTCCCTGCTCCCCAACCAGCTTTATTTGGTGCCTAACTTCATGGTCGGCGCCTTCTCGCAGGGCAGCGGCAAGGATCTGGGCCACGCCATCGAATTCCGCTCCGGCATCGAGGTGGATTACCAGTTCGCCAACGCGCACCGCGTCGGCATCGCCTTCAACCACATCTCCAACGCCGGCATCGGCGACAAAAACCCCGGCGCCGAAACGCTGCTGATCAATTACTCGATCCCCATGGGCCGCGCGTTCGGGAATTAATGAAGCCCCGCCGAATGACGGAGCAATAAAAAAGCCGCCTTTTAAAGGCGGCTTTTTTCGTATCGTAATAACAACATCCTCTAGAAGCTGGAGCGCAATACCAGCTGGCACTGGCGAACGTTGGGCGCCGTGACCGTGTTATAGGCTGTTGCCGAACTCAAGCAGGCTCCCGATCCGTAACCCGTGTCGGCAATATCGGTTGCAAGGTTAAAGTGGGTCTTGTCATCATCGTCCGTACCCTGCACGACACCGCTGTTGGGCACGCCATCATCTTTTTTGGCGTCGATGGCAAAGGCTTCCAACGGCGTCAAAGAATTGGCAAACACGGGCGAGTCGTTATCGTCTATATCCGAGATACCGGTCAGACGGAAAAGACTGCTGCCGGCCATACCCGGATAGAGGATGGCAGAACCGCCGGTATAAACGATGATATAATTGCCGGCGCCGATTTTTGCCGACGGGAACGCCGATGCAAAGACCGGCGCTGTAGTGGCAGCAATGCCGGTTGTATTCGACATCGGCTCGGCGATCATATTGGCTTTGTACAAATGGTTGAAGAATGCGGCAACTTCACCGGTCAACTGAACGCGCGTGCCGGCGTAATCGGTCAGCACGCCGTCGCCGGCGACCAGTGCTGCGGCGCCGCCGGTCGGGCAGCTGGCGGCAACGAAGAAATTGGCGCAGTTCCTTAGGTCTCCTGGAAGGCCATCATATTTGGTACGGAAGGTGTTGGCCGCGGCGTCGAATTTCTCAAACTGGCCGATGGTGGCGCGCACCTGCGCCGCTTTAATCAGATCCTGGCCGACGAGCACGCCGCCGACGATAAGGCCGATGATAACCAGCACGATCGAAAGTTCGATTAGAGTAAAACCCTTATTGGCGCTGGATGGCTTATCGGAAAATGGCATGGTCATTATCTCCTGTTTTATTGTCGCCGTATGTGTTTTTTGTGCTCTCGTCTATCGACTCAGAAAGTCCGGCGGAGCCGCCTTTTCAAGCGCCCCCGCCGGCCTTTAAGTCTTAGAAGCTGGTGCGCATGAGCAATTGGCACACGCGAACGTTAGCTGCCGTGACGGTATTATAGGCCGTTGCCGAAGCAAGGCAGGAACTGGCGCCTGCATAGCTCGTGCTGGCGGCATCCGTGCTTGGCGTAGCGGCACTGTTAAAGTTGGCAGTATTATCCGTGCCCTGCACGATACCGCTGTTAGCGGTGCCATCGTCCTTCTTGGCGTCGATGGCAAATGCCTCCAGAGATGTCAAGGCGCTGGTTAACGTCGGGTCACCGTCGGCATCAATCGCAGTCATGCCGGTCAAACGATAGACACTGCTGCCGGCCATGCCCGGATATGCCAGCGTGGCACTGCCGGTATAGGCAACAATGAAGTTGCCGGCGCCAAGTTTAGCTGCAGGGAATGCCGTGTTAATGGTGGGCTGCCCAGCGGTGGTGATACCGGTCGTATTAGACATCGGCTCGGCGATCAGGTTGGCCACATAAAGGTGATTGAAAAAGGCCGCGACTTCGCCTGTTAACTTAACCCGCGTACCGGAAAAGTCGGTCAGCACACCGTCGCCGGCCACCATGGCCGCCGGCGGAGAACCGCCCGTAGCCGGGCAGCTGGCGGCAGCGAAGAAGGTGGAGCAATTGGCGACGTCACCCGGCAGGCCGTTATACTTGCCGTGGAAGGTGTTAACCGCCGCGTCGAATTTCTCAATCTGGGCGATGGTGGCGCGAATCTGCGCCGCTTTAATCAAGTCCTGACCGACGAGCACGCCGCCGACGATGAGGCCGATGATGACCAGCACGATCGACAACTCGATGAGCGTGAAGCCTTGTTTGTTTGTTTGGGTGGGCGATGTCATGGAAGTCTCCTTAATGAATGTTATAAGTAATGTTGTTTAGTCAGAGTAAATTAATTTACTTACCGGTTTAACTATCCTGCTTTCGAACATAAGTGGCTACTCATGCCGAAGCAATAACAAAATGCATAGCAATCACGGGACGCTAGCAGCCAAAGGTTACCAAATGGTTACCAAGACGAAATTAAAATCGTGGAATGAAAGACTAGCCGCACCTGTGATAACGATGCCTCACTGCTTATCGAAGCGGCGTTTTAAATAAGCAGTGATTATGTTGTTAAGATAGCGAAGTTGAGTAATGTCATCCCGGCGAAGGCCGGGATCCAGATCAGGCCGCAAGTTCAGCGTAGATATCTTTCCACTCCGGGTTCATCTCCATGATTTGCCGAAGTTTCCAATTTCTGTTCCATTCCTTCATACATTTTTCACGGTGAATAGCTTCTCTGACATCATCAAATACTTCGTAATAGACCAACTTATCGAGCTTATATTTTTTGGTGAATCCCTTGCATAGGCCGTTCTTATGCTCGTAAACGCGGCGAATCAAATCATTGGTCACGCCAATATAAAGCGTTCCAAACGCCATATTGGTCATGATGTATACAAAATACATATTACCCATTTTGACAGGCATGGATCCCGGCCTTCGCCGGGATGACAAATTTAAACCGCTTCCTTGCTTACCGCCGGCTTGATTCCTGCCACCGCCGCATCGAGGTGCGTCTGCGTACACAGGCCGAGCAGCACCGGGTCGCGCGGCTTGATGTTGTTGCTGTTCCAGTGCGTTTTTCCGCGCACGGCCTCAATCGTGTTCTTGGTCGTGCCCACCAGTTTCGCGATTTTGGAATCGGGCATGGTCGGGTATTGCTTGATCAGCCAGGCGATGGCATCGGGCTTGTCCTGTCGGCGCGCCACCGGCGTGTAGCGGCTGCCTTTGGTTTTGGTTTTGATGTATTGTTTGGCGGTGTTCATGATGGCAAGGTTCGCGTTCTTGTCTTTTTCGCAGCGCGCGATTTCTTCAAGCGAAAGCTGGCCGCTGGCGGTGGGATCCATGCCGCGGATGCCGGCCGCCACTTCGCCGTCGGCGATGCCCTGCACTTCGAGGGCGTGCATGCCGCAGAATTCGCCGATCTGCTCGAACGAAAGCGCGGTATTTTCCACGAGCCAGACGGCGGTGGCTTTGGGCATGAGCGGTAGCGTCATAAAAACCTCATTTAATTGGGAGCGCTTTATTTAGTGGTTTTTGGCCAAGAATCAAGTATTTTCGGCCATTATGCCCTACCCGACGCTGATCGTGGATTCCAAAGAGGCGAAGGTCGCCGTTATACGGCTGAACCGGCCCGAAGCTGCCAATGCCCTGAACCAACAGATGGGCAAGGAATTAGCCGCCGCTTTCACTGCACGCGGCAAAACGGCAAGGGTAATTATCTTAACCGGCGAAGGCCGGCATTTTTGCGCCGGCGCCGACCTTAAAGAACGCCAAAACATCGGCCGCAAGGCCTGGGGGGCGCAGCACGCCGCCTTCGAGCGCGGGCTAAAAGCGATTTTAAACTGCCCGATTCCGGTGATCGCCGCCGTGAACGGCACCGCCATGGGCGGTGGGCTGGAGCTGGCGCTCGCCTGCGATTTTATCATCGCCGCTGCGCAAGCGCGATTCGCCTTTCCCGAATCGGGACTCGGCATCATGCCGGGGCTCGGCGGCACCCAGACGTTCCCGCGCGCGGTTGGCACGCGATATGCTAAGGAACGGTTATTCACTGCAACTCCCTTTTCCGCCGAGGAGGCATATCGCATAGGCATGGTCAACCATCTCTATCCGCAGGCAACATTGATGCAGGAGGCGCACGCGCTGGCAGCCGCCATCGCCGAGCGCGCGCCGAAATCCATCCGCGCTATTAAAAAAGCCGTGGATCGCGGTATCGCGCAGCCGCTTGCCGCCGGCCTCAGCACCGAACTTACGCTCTATAAATCCCTGCTTTCAACACGCGACCGCCATGAAGGTATCAACGCCTTCAACGAAAAACGCACACCCGTCTTCACCGGCAATTGAGAAGAAAATGCCCAAATCCACTTCACATTTCCCCATCTCCCTCGCCCTGCAAGGCGGCGGCAGCCACGGCGCCTTCAGCTGGGGCGTGATCGACCAGTTGCTGCTCGACGACCGCGTAGAGATCGAAGCCGTCAGCGCCTCCTCCGGCGGCGCGATGATGGCGGTGGTGATGGCGCAGGGCATGCTCGAAAACGGCAAGTTCGGCGCGCGCGAGGCGCTGAAATCCTTCTGGCACAAAGTCAGTATCGCCGCCGGCATGCTGCCGCTTAAGACCAGCATCGTCGATAAATTCCTGAGCAATGTCGGCATCGACATGTCTCCCTCGACCATGGCGCTTGATTACCTGACCAAAATTTTCTCGCCCTATCAGTTCAACCTGTTCGACATCAACCCGTTGCGCGGCATCATCGACGAGATGGTGGATTTCCGCGCCATCAACAAAAAAAGCCCGATCAAGCTCTATGTCAACACCACGCATGCCCAAACCGGCGAAAGCAAAATCTTCGACCACACGAAAGTGTCGCTTGATGCAGTGATGGCTTCGGCTTGCCTGCCGTTCATTTTCAAAACGGTGACGGTGGACGGCGAACCTTATTGGGACGGCAGCCTTTCCGGCGCCCCTCCCCTGTTACCGCTCGCCGCCTCCGGCCATCCGCAGGATATCGTGCTGGTGCAGGTGCATCCCGCACGCGTCGAGGACGTGCCGACAACGGCCACCGATATTTTAGACCGCGTCACCGAAATCAGTTTCAACGCCGTGCTGGCGCAGGAACTCAAAACACTCGATCTTTATAAAAAATCCATGCGCGTGCACCGCATCGAAGCCGACGAAATGCTGGTCGGCCTCGGCCGTTCAAGCAAACTCAACGCCGACTGGGAATTCCTGGTGCATCTGCATGATCTCGGCGTGCAGGCCGCCACCGATTGGCTGGAGAAACGCTAAGGCTTCGGCCCGCGCAACATTTCCTGTATCGCGTCCGGATTTTTGAGTTTGTGCATGTCGCGATCGATAGGCACCGTACGCAGCAATACTTTGCAATTGGCCTCGGCTAAGCGCGGCGCGCCACCATTGAAATCGGCGCGGCCGGTGCAGGTGGTGTCGGTCGAAAAACGCATGGTGACGGCGATGCCGGCATAATAGGACGGGCCGTCGCCGCGCGCGTAGGACGTAAATTCAGTCGCGGCCGACATACGGTCATCGCTGGCGGCAAATTCGCGCAGACGCGGCGCGTAATGAAAATCGGCCAACGTGAAAAGAATATTGTCGATGAAGGTAATGAATGTCGGTTTGTCAAAATCCTGAATCACCGCTCTGCCGCCGGTGGGGTCGGAGATCGAAAAAAAATTGACTTCCAAATGTATTTTGGCGTCATCGGTGAGCAACGCCTGCAATGCCTCGCCGACCTTGGCGCGGTCCTGCGTTTCCACCGCCGCGGAAAATTGCTCCAGCGCTTTTTCCGTGGCGCGCTCCATCGCCGACGGCGGATAATAAAATTGATAATACAGCCCGCCCGCCATGGCGCCGAGCACGAAAACCAGGATAACGATAAATGGTTTCATTCCGGTTGAAACGCCTGCAGGCCGGTAATCGCCCTGCCTAATATGAGCGCATGGATGTCGTGCGTGCCTTCGTAGGTGTTGACGCTTTCCAGATTCATCGCGTGGCGGATGACATGGTACTCGTCGGCCACACCGTTGCCGCCGTGCATGTCGCGCGCGGTTCTCGCAATGTCGAGCGCCTTGCCCGCCGAGTTGCGCTTGATCATCGAGATCATGGCCGGGTCGGATTTATTTTCGTCGATCAGCCTACCAACGCGAAAACATGCTTCCAATCCCAGTGCGATATCGACCATCATGTCGGCCAGTTTTTTCTGGATCAATTGATTGGCAGCAAGCGGCCGGCCAAACTGCTTGCGCTCCATAGTATAGGTGCGCGCCGCTTCGTAGCAGAACTGCGCCGCACCCAGCGCCCCCCAGCCGATGCCGTAGCGCGCCTTGTTCAAGCACGAGAATGGACCTTTGAGGCCACTGACTTCCGGAAACATATTTTCTTCCGGCACAAATACATCCTGCATCGAGATCATGCCGGTAGTGGACGCGCGCAGGCTCATCTTGCCTTCAATCTTGGGCGCGGTGAGCCCCTTCATTCCCTTTTCTAAAACGAAGCCGCGGATTTTGTCGTCGAGCTTTCCCCAGACTACAAATACATCGGCGATCGGTGAGTTGGTGATCCAGTTTTTGGCGCCGTTTAAAATATAGCCGCCTTTGGTTTTGGTGGCGCGCGTAATCATGCTACCGGGATCGGAACCGTGGTCGGGTTCGGTAAGGCCGAAGCAGCCGATCCATTCACCCTTGGCGAGCTTGGGCAAATATTTTTCCTTCTGCGCCTCCGATCCCCACGTATATATAGGGTGCATCACCAGCGCCGATTGCACCGAGAGCGCCGAGCGATATCCGGAATCCACCCATTCGACTTCTTTGCAGATGAGGCCGTAGGCAACATGGCTGATGCCGGCGCAGCCATAACCTTTGATCGTGGCGCCGAAGAGTCCCAGCTCGCCCATCTCACGCATGATCTTCACGTCGAATTTTTCGTGGCGGTTGGCTTCGAGAATGCGCGGAAATAATTTCTCGCGGGCGTAAGAGCGCGTCGAGTCGCGTACCATGCGCTCTTCATCGGTCAGTTGGTCGTTGAGGAGAAACGGGTCTTCCCAGTTGAAGGTCATGCTATAACATCCTGAGCGAAGTGAGCGGTAACGCGAACGTAGTCGAAGGATCTTATAAAACAATTAACGGGGAATGAAAAGATCCTTCGACTCAGGCCTGAAGGCCTTCGCTCAGGATTAAACTAAAAGATTCACTATCGCACCGCGATCCCAGCGCGCGCCGCGTTTCAGTGCGGCAACGGCGCCACGAATCATCGTCGCCAGCGATTCCGGCGAAGGAATGAAATTGACATGCGCGCGTTTGGGCGCCGCCGCCGGCGTCTGGTTCTCTGCGGCAGGCTGGCGGTCGCGCCTGCCGGCGGCATTGCCGGTGGAATTAATTCGGTTGGGGTTGATTTCGATGGGCATGAACGGAACCTTATAATAGGGAAAATGCAGAATCAGCCTATAATAAATATGCGCCTTACTCAATATCAGTGTTGTGCACCCTCTTATCCACAGATTCTTCCCATACTATATGTACGGAGGCAGCAGAAAACGCTGGTTATCCCCAGTTTTCACATAGTGTCATTTTGCAACATATCCACAGGATGTAGTATAAAAATATGTGTCAAGCACAATATATAGTTGCATTACATTTTTGTAATGTTTAGGTTGGGCGTTACGCTCCGATTCCAAATTAATTCCAACTTTAGGTGACGGAAGAGACAAAAAAACACTGGTTTTCTTTGCTTTCCAACCGTCATTTCACTACCGCACGCGAGAAAAAACCGTATTATAATATTTTCTTCTGGGGGAAGACACTATGCGCATTGACAGGCATTTCACCAAGGCTGGCACGCCCGTTTACGACACGATCGCATTCAAAAAAGTCGATGTCGTGATGAAAAATCCGGATGGATCGGCTGTATTCGAAGCCTTGGGTACCGAAGTGCCGCAGCAATGGTCGCAAGTCGCCGGCGACGTGCTGGCGCAGAAATATTTCAGGAAAGCCGGCATCGCCGCGCGTCTTAAAAAATTCGAAGAAAATGCCGTCCCAAGCTGGCTCTGGAAGAGCGTTCCCGATGAAGATGCCCTTTCCAAACTTCCTGAGAACGAACGCTATGTCGGCGAAAATTCCTCAAAGCAGGTGTTCGATCGCTTAGCGGGGGCGTGGACCTATTGGGGTTGGAAAGGCGGCTATTTCGATACCGAAAAAGACGCGCAGACTTTCTACGACGAGATGCGTTACATGCTGGCGATGCAACTCGCCGCACCCAACTCGCCGCAATGGTTCAACACCGGCCTGCATTGGGCCTACGGCATCGACGGCCCGAGTCAGGGGCATTTTTATGTCGACCCCGACACGAAAAAAGTCACCAAAAGCAAGAGCGCCTACGAGCGCCCGCAGCCGCACGCCTGCTTCATCCAGAGCGTCTCGGATGATCTCGTCAACGACGGCGGCATCATGGATTTATGGGAGCGCGAGGCACGCCTGTTTAAATATGGTTCCGGTACCGGATCGAATTTTTCTTCCTTGCGCGGTAACGGCGAAAAACTCTCCGGCGGCGGAAAATCCTCCGGCCTAATGAGTTTCCTCAAGATCGGCGATCGCGCGGCCGGTGCCATCAAGTCCGGCGGCACGACGCGGCGCGCCGCCAAAATGGTGGTGGTCGACGTCGACCATCCCGATATCGAAACCTTCATCAACTGGAAGGTGCTCGAAGAACAAAAAGTGGCGGCGCTCGTCACCGGCTCCAAGCTCTGCCGCAAGCATCTGGCCACGATCATGGCCGCCTGCCAGCAAGGCGAATCCGAAAGCCGCTTTAATCCGTCCGACAACCCGGCGCTGAAATCCGCCATCCACGCCGCGCGCAAATCGCTGGTGCCGGAAAATTATATACAGCGCATCATCCAGTTCGCCAGGCAGGGATTCACCGAGCTCAACTTCCCCGAATACGACACCGACTGGGATTCGGAGGCCTACCTCACCGTCTCCGGCCAGAACTCAAACAACTCGGTGCGTGTCACCAACGAATTTCTGGAAGCGGCGCTTTCCGGCAAATCGTGGGATTTAACCCGCCGTAAAGACGGCAGCGTATCGAAATCGCTGCCGGCCAAAGAATTATGGGATCAGATCGCTTACGCCGCCTGGGCATGCGCCGATCCGGGACTGCAATACGACACCACCATCAACGAGTGGCACACCTGCCCGCAGTCCGGCCGTATCCGCGCCAGCAACCCGTGCTCGGAATACATGTTCCTCGATGACACCGCCTGCAATCTGGCTTCGATCAACTTGCTGAAGTTCAAACGCGAGAACGGTTCCTTCAATATCGATTCCTTTGAATACGCCACGCGCCTGTGGACGATCGTGCTCGAAATCTCGGTGGCGATGGCACAATTCCCGTCGAAAGAAATCGCGCGCCTCAGCTACGATTTCCGGACGCTAGGGTTAGGGTATGCCAATATCGGCGGCCTCTTAATGGCCACCGGCATCGCCTATGACAGCCCGGAAGGCCGCGCCATCACCGGCGCCATCACCGCCATCATGACCGGCGTTTCCTATGCCACCTCGGCTGAAATGGCCAAGGAGATGGGCCCGTTCGATGGCTATGACATCAACAAGCAGGACATGCTGCGCGTGATGAAAAATCACCGCCAGGCGGCGCTGGGCGAAAGCGAAGGCTACGAAGGCCTCACGATTCCGCCGGTCCCACTCGACACCGCGCATTGCCACGACAAGGCACTGGTCAAAGCCGCCAAGAAGGCGTGGGACACCGCGCTGATGCTGGGCGAAAAATATGGCTACCGCAACGCGCAGGCGACCTGCATCGCGCCGACCGGCACCATCGGCCTGGTCATGGATTGCGACACCACCGGTATCGAGCCCGATTTCGCGCTGGTGAAATTCAAGAAACTCGCCGGCGGCGGCTATTTCAAAATCATCAACCAGCAAGTGCCGGAAGCGCTCCGGGTTCTCGGCTATTCGCAACAAGAGATCGACGACATCGCTAATTATGCCGTCGGCCGTGGCAGCTTAAAAGATGCGCCCGGCGTCAACCACGCCGCCCTGAAAGCCAAAGGATTTGATGATGACGCGCTGGCCAAAATCGAAAAAGCGCTGGCCTCCGCCTTCGAAATCAAATTTGCCTTCAACAAATGGGCGCTCGGCGAAGAATTCTGCAAAGAAAAACTGAAGCTGACCGATGCGCAACTCAACGATTTCTCGTTCGACATGCTGCAAGCGCTCGGCTTCTCCAAGTCCGACATCGAAGCCGCCAACGAATATTGCTGCGGCACGATGACGCTGGAGGGCGCACCGCAGTTGAAAGACGAGCACCTGCCCGTCTTCGATTGCGCCAATCCCTGCGGCAGAAAAGGCAAGCGTTTCCTTTCCGCCGCCAGCCATATCCACATGATGGCCGCCGCGCAGCCGTTCATTTCCGGCGCCATCAGCAAAACGATTAACATGCCCAATTCGGCGACAGTCGAGGAATGCGCCGATGCCTACATGATGTCATGGAAACTGTGCCTTAAGGCCAATGCGCTGTACCGCGACGGCTCGAAGCTGTCGCAACCCTTGAATGCCGCCGTCGCCGCCGAGCTCGCCGATGACCTCGAAGAGGACGACCGCGAGGCCGCCATGCGTAACCTGCGTTCGCCGCAGGTCGTCGCCGAACGGCTGACCGAGCGCGTCATTGAGCGCGTTATCCGCGACAATTCGCGCCGCCGTCTGCCCGAGCGCCGCAAGGGCTATACGCAAAAAGCCGCCGTCGCCGGACACAAGGTGTATCTGCGCACCGGCGAATACGAGGACGGCGCGCTCGGCGAAATCTTCGTCGACATGCACAAGGAAGGCGCCGCCTTCCGCTCGCTGATGAATAACTTCGCCATCGCCGTTTCGATCGGATTGCAATACGGCGTGCCGCTCGAAGAGTTCGTCGACGCCTTCACCTTTACGCGCTTCGAACCTTCGGGCATGGTTGAAGGCAACGAGGCAATCAAAATGTCAACCTCGATCCTGGACTACATCTTCCGCGAACTCGCTATCTCCTACCTCGGCCGCGATGATCTGGCGCACGTCGAAGTCGGCGATCTCAGGTCCGATTCCATCGGCCGCGGCGAAGGCGATTCAACGCGCCCGACCGATGATGCCAACCAACCGGAACTTCCCATGTTCAACAAGGCCACCAGCAACGGCTTCGTGCGCGGCAAGCTCTATGTCGTCTCGAATCCCAAACCGGCGGTAAGCAGCGCACCGACGGCGCACGGCGCTCTGGCGCTGGCCGCTGATACCGATAAGCGGCTGGAAGCGGTGGCACTGGCAACGCCCGATCCGGAAGACAGCCAGATCGTGCAAGTCGGCATTTCAGCGCCGGACAAAGACGCCCTGCGCGAAAAAATCCGCCAGGCCAAAGCCAAAGGCTACGAAGGCGATTCCTGCGGCGAATGCGGCAATTTCACGCTGGTCAGAAATGGCACCTGCCTGAAGTGCAACACCTGCGGCAGCACCAGCGGCTGTTCGTAACCGCGCCGTTCTGAGCAGAGCACATACGCACGCAGTCGAGGGATCTAAGATCCCTCGGCTTCGTTTGGAGTGATAGTTGGTTTGCCTCAGCCCGGCGCCCTCTTGCAATAGTTAATATTATTTGATATATTGCTGTGACCATAACAATATGGGGGGAATCATTATGGGAAAATCACCGGAACACTGGCAAGAGCAAGTACGCCCTGGTGTACAATTAGGAACAGCGCTGAAAGTAATTGGCGATGCCTATGTAGAAAAAAAAATAAAGCCTGAAGAATTAAAAAGATTATGCGCGGCGATGATGGAATCCATTGACGCAAAGGGGAAAACTCCCACAGCTCTAGTAGCCACACTCACGAAAGAGCTAGACCGCATAAGCACAGATAGAAGCTCCAGCTCTAATGATGAGGTCAGTCCAACTACTTTATTTGCTGCTGCCATGCTCGCAAGAAGGAGGCGAGAATAAAATCTTCCCTTTAACATGAGGAGAGCGAAATATGAGAAAGAAAGACGAGGATAAAAAAAGGAAGAAATTTGCCGATCGGGTATACGGTAATGATTTTGGGAATATGTTAAAAGCAACCGGAGAAGCTTTTGTTGCGGACGATCTCCCCCGTCAAAATTTTCAGGCCGTTCTGGAAAGACTAGCGGAAACGGCCTCTGATCTGAAGGTTTCCAACTTGTCTCCCGAAAAAAGAGACGAGCTTTTTTGTGGAGCCCTTATTAATGAGCTCGGCCAACATAATAAACGTGTTTGTGATAAG
Source organism: uncultured Rickettsiales bacterium (assembly GCA_964575095.1). Lineage (GTDB taxonomy): Bacteria > Pseudomonadota > Alphaproteobacteria > Rickettsiales > SXRF01 > CAZNPA01. Next base: position 63,578 of record CAZNPA010000004.1, on the reverse strand, counting down.
GTATTGGCAGCGAGCAGATAGTCCAAACAATCTATAAAGGCGGGGAGAAATTCCCCGCCTTTTTTATTGGTCATCCCCGTTTCCGTAAGGCCGTAGCCGAAGGATCTTTCGCTTTGCAACTTGCAAAGTTCCTTCGGCTCGCTACGCTCGCTCAGGATGTTAAAGAAATTCATCGAAACCCGCGTCAGCCTGGTGATGATTCTTTCCTGCGTCGCAGGATTGATCCTTCCCGGCATGCCGCAACTCCCCAACGAATCGGCCATCGTCGCGCTGACGCTGTTGACGTTTTTTTCCTGTTATAAGCTCAAAGACGGCGGGTTTGCCGCCATACGCTGGCGCGATATCGGCAGGTTTTATGCGCTACGTTTCCTGCTGCTGCCGATCGCCCTGTGGTGGCTGGCCAATCTATTCATTCCTGACTACGCCACCGCTGTTTTCCTGCTTTCGGTGCTGCCGGCCGCCGTAGCCAGCCCGGCCTTCACTAATATTTTTGGCGGTGCCGTGCCGCCGGCGTTTGCGATTGTTATCATCAGCCAGATATTATCGCCGCTTATCATTCCGCTCCATTTCGCGCTGATAAAAAACGCCGCCGCGCCCGCGCCGGCGCATTTATTCTCGACCTTGGCGATATGCGTCCTCCTGCCGATGGCGGCTTACGCGCTCCTGCGCCGACATAAAAAAAGCGCCGCGTATTTCTACGCCCAGAATAAATTTTTCTCGATGCTCCTGGTGGCGTTCGTGATTGCACTCGCCATCGCCAAGCAACGTGACGTGATACTGGCCGACCCGATGGCGATAGGCGCGCCGCTCCTTGTCACCACCTGCTGCTTTGCCATCTATATTATTTTCGGCTGGTTTTCCCTGCGCAGGGCGCCCAGAGCCGAACGCATCACCTTTGCCACCTGTTCCAGCTTTAACAATGCGGCGCTCGGCGTCAGCCTCGCGCTCCTGCATTTCCCGCCGCCGGTGATTCTTGCTATCGCCGTCAGCGAAATCGCCTGGTCGCTGCTGCCGGCGATGATGCGGGTGTTTTTACGACTTTTTCCGCGCTAGCGGATGTTTTTCCTGCACTAATTTCCTAAGCTCAGCACCGGCGACGTGCGTATAAATCTGCGTCGTCGAAATATCGGAATGCCCCAAAAGTTCCTGAATCACACGCAAATCGGCCCCGCCTTCGAGCAAATGCGAGGCGAAGGAGTGCCGGAGCGTATGCGGCGAAATCATGGCGGGATCGATACCGGCCTTGGCCGCCAGCGCCTTCAGCCACAGGAAAAAACTCACGCGCGAAACGGGCTTATCGCCACGGCTGGGGAAAAGCCACGGTGAATCTTTGCCAAATACCTGCCGTATATCCATATAACGTGTAAGCGCCGCTTTGGCGCTGGCATTGACCGGCACCAAGCGTTCCTTCTTTCCTTTGCCGGTGACGAGCAGAAAGTCGGCCATGCCGCCATCTTTGATTTGCAGTGACGAGAGTTTCAACGCCACCAGCTCGGAAACGCGGAGCCCGGCGCCGTACATCAATTCCAGCATCGCCTGTAACCGGATGCCTTTCGGCGAATCGTCGGCAGCGGCGGCGGCAATCAAAGCGTCGATATGGCCGGCCACCAGCGTCTTGGGCAATTGGCGCAAGAGTTTCGGCGTGTCGAGCGTCGCCGCCGGATTATCTTTCCGTATTTTTTCGGCATAAAAAAATTCAAAGCATTGCTTCAGCGCCGAGAGCTTGCGCGCCACCGTACGCGCCGCCATGCCGCTTCGCGCCTGCGACGCCAGAAATTGCTCCAATATTTTGCGGTCCACCGCCGCAAACCCGGCGTTTTTCTTGCCAAGAAATGCCAGAAAGTCGGTCAGGTCGCGCCGGTAAGCGGCCAGCGTGTTGGCCGCGGCGCCACGCTCTGCCGCCATCATTTCCAGAAACTGCTCAAGCAGTAAGGGGTCGCCTTCGGATGCCATTGCCATTTTTTTACTTATAAAGGATAATGGCAAAGAAAGCGTGAATGTCCGTATGAAAAACGTCATTTTGAACCGGCCCTTGGTGCTGGTGGGCCTGATGGGTGCCGGTAAAACCACCATCGGCCGCCGACTGTCGCAGGCGCTCTCGGTGCCGTTCATCGACGCCGACCAGGAGATCGTCGAAGCCGCCGGCTGCAGTATTTCCGATATTTTCGAGACCTACGGCGAAGCCATTTTCCGCGACCTCGAGCAGCGCGTGTTGCTTAGGCTGGTCAGCGACAAGCCATGCGTCATCGCCACCGGCGGCGGCGCGTTCATGAACCCGGCCGTGCGCAGCGTCATCCGCGACAAGGCAACTTCGGTGTGGCTTAAGGCCGAGCTTAACGTGCTTCTGGAGCGAGTCGCACGACGCGATACGCGACCACTCTTAAAAACCGGCGACCGGCAGGCGATACTCTCGCGATTGATGGAGGAACGTTACCCTGTCTATGCCGAGGCCGATATCACCATCGACAGCAATGCCGGCATGCATGAAACGGTGGTTGATGCCATACTGAAAGCGCTGGAGAAAAAAACACATGCCTAAAACGCTTCGCGTCAACCTCGGAAAACGCAGCTATGACATCGTCGTCGGCCATCGGTTGCTCTCCGAGGCCGGCGCGTACATCGCACCGATTCTAAATGGCAAGCGTGTCATCATCATCAGCGATGAGCAGGTGGCGCGGCTCTACCTGCACCGCCTCACCAATACGCTGGCCGAGCACGACATACGCTGCCAGTCGGTGATCGTCGCGCCCGGCGAAAGCAGCAAAAGCCTGGAAAGTTTCAGCGATTTAATCGAGCGGCTGGTCGAAGAAAAGCCCGACCGCACAACAACGCTGATAGCCTTAGGCGGCGGCGTCGTTGGCGATTTGACCGGCTTTGCCGCCAGCGTTCTGCTTCGCGGCATCGATTTTATCCAGATACCGACGACGCTCTTGGCGCAGGTCGATAGTTCCGTCGGCGGCAAGACCGGCATCAATTCACGCTTCGGCAAAAACCTGATCGGCAGTTTTCATCAGCCCCGGCTGGTGTTGAGCGACGTTTCGGTGCTGGCATCGCTCTCTCAGCGCGAAATCAAGGCCGGTTATGCCGAGATTCTAAAATACGGACTGATCAACGATAAGAAATTCTTCGCCTGGCTGGAAAAAAACGGCGAGGCGATGATAGCAGGTGACCCCGGCATCGCTACCGACGCCGTGACAAAAAGTTGCAAGGCCAAAGCCGCTATCGTCGCCAAGGACGAACGCGAATCCGGCCCGCGCGCACTCTTAAATTTCGGCCATACGTTCGCGCACGCGCTGGAAGCCGAAACCGGCTACGGCGACCAGTTGCTGCACGGCGAAGCGGTGGCCATCGGCATGATACTGGCGTTCAAGGCGTCGGTGGCGATGGGATATTGCCCCAAAGCCGACCTTGACCGCGTGCTCTCGCATTACAAAAAAATTGGGCTGCATGCCTCTTTCTCCGCCGCACATTCGCAATGGGATATTACGCGCCTGATGCAGCATTTCTCACGCGATAAAAAGGCCAAAGACGGCACCCTGACTTTTATCCTTTCGCGCGGCATCGGTAAGGCGTTTATCGCACAAAATGTCGAGAAATCAGCCATTCAGCGGGTACTTGTCGAAGCCTGCACCGCCGTGTAATATACGCCCCACCGTATGTCCCAGCCCCAACGCAACACTGTCACCGCGCTTGCCATCCGCGAGATGCTGCCTAAAGATATTTCCGCCGTACGCGAGCTGGCGCACCGGGTCTGGCGCACGCATTATCCGGCAATGATCCCGGAAAAACAAATCGATTACATGCTCGATCTGATGTATGCGCCGCAAAGCCTGAAATCGCAAATGGCGCAAGGACACATTTTCTGGCTGGCATATGAAGGAAACGCGCTGGCAGGTTTCGTATCGGTGGAGCCGCAAGGACAGGCACATTGGCACATGCACAAGCTCTATGTCGACCAGGAGCAGGCACCGCGCGGCACGGGTAGCGATCTGGTGCGGCATATCCTGCGTACGTTACGTCCGAAGAAGATAACGTTGACCGTCAACCGCAAAAACGTCAAGGCCATCAATTTTTACTTCAAGCACGGCTTTATCATCGACCATGTGCTCGACAAGGACATCGGCAGTGGGTTCGTGATGAAAGATTTCGTCATGCGGTGGCAGGCGTAATATGCCCATTTCCAATGACGATCTCATATTTTACGGCTTCATCATCTTCATTCTTCTGTTGGTCTCGGCATTCTTTTCGGCGGCAGAAACGGCACTGACCGCCATTTCCCGCGCGCGTATTTTTCAATTGGTGATGGACGGCAACAAGCGCGCCGACATCGCAAGCAAGCTGCGCACCAAGAAGGAATCGCTGATCGGCACCGTGATTCTGGGCTATAACGCCGTTAATATCGCCGCATCGGCAATCGCCACCTCGCTTGCCATCACCATGTTCGGCAACAACGAGGAAGCGCTCTTCATCGTCACCATCATCATGACGCTCTTGGTCGTGATTTTCGCCGAAGTGCTGCCCAAGACCTACGCCATCCAGAACCCCGAACGCGTGTCGCTGGCGCTGGCGCCGTTGATACAGCTGATGGTGACGCTGCTTTATCCCGTCACGCACGGCATCCAGATATTGATCCGCGTGTTGTTCAAGCTGCTGGGCATCGACATCACCAAGACCAACACGCTGATTTCCGCCACCGATGTCATCCGCGGCACCATCGAGCTGCACCACCGCGAAGGCAAAATGATCAAGCAGGAGCGCGACATGCTGGGCAGCATCCTCGACTTGAACGACATCGAGGTGAAAGAAATCATGATGCACCGCACGCATGTCGAGATGCTGGACGCCGGCCAGCCGGCCGAGACAGTGATCCAGCATGCCGTCAGCATGCTGCATAGCCGCATCCCGCTGTGGGAAGGAAATCCCGATAACATCATCGGCGTGCTGCACGTTAAAACCCTGGTGAAAGCAATCAACGAATCCGGCGGCAAGCTAAGGAGCGAAGAAATCCGCGCCCTTTGCCATAAGCCGTGGTTCGTGCCCGAAACCACGTCTTTGCGCGACCAGCTGCTGGCGTTTCGGCGCAAACAACAGCATCTGGCGTTCGTCGTTGACGAATACGGCGCCTGGATGGGCATCATCACGCTCGAGGATATCATCGAAGAAATCGTCGGCGACATCGACGACGAGCACGATGAAAGCGCCACCGGCATCCAAAAACTCTCCGATACCAGCTATCTCTTCAACGGCACCACCTCCGTACGCGACGTTAACCGCCAGCTCGACTGGAACCTGCCCGAAGGCGACGCCTCGACCATGGCCGGCCTGCTGATCCACACCGCCGAAAAACTGCCGGCGCCGGGCGAACAATGCGACATCGGTCGGTTCCGTTTCACCGTCATGGAAAAATCAGCCAAGCGCATCCATCGGCTGCGCGTCGAAAAATTGCCAGATTTCGATAGTAAAAATGCCGCCGGATGATGACGCCTATATCATTGAATATATCACGCTGGGAAACGCGATGAAAGTCACCGCCCTTGATCCTTCCACGCTGACCGAAGCGTCGATTATCGCCCCGCCCGGCATGGTAAAAAGCGAAGCTGCTAAGCTCGCTGTGCGTAAACTGCATTACATGCTGGATAAAAAACAGGAGAGCGAATGAAACTCCCGTCGGTGATCGATCTTCTCTGGCAGGAGCTGCGTCAGGCGTACCGCACCAATATTTGGCTGCGGCGCGTAATTTTGGGCGGCGCGGCGTTTATTGTGCTCAGCCTCTCCTGGATCGTCGGCACACTTCCCGATATCGAAGAACTGAACAAATTCACGCGCACGCCGAGCGTCCTCATCAAGGCCGAAGACGGCCAGATCATTGGCAGTTTCGGGAATATTTACGGCGATTACGTCGCATTCGAAGATTTGCCGAAATCGCTGATCGATGCCGTGATCGCCACCGAAGACCGCAGCTTCTACCATCATTTTGGCATTGATATTTTCGGCCTCTTGCGGGCGACACTGGCCAATATTCGCGCCGGACGCATCGTGCAGGGCGGATCGACCATCACCCAGCAGGTGGCCAAGAATGTGTTCCTGACGCCCGAACGCTCTTTTTCACGTAAGATACGCGAAATATTTCTGGCCATCGCCATCGAGCGGCGCTTTTCCAAGGAAGAAATTTTGAGTATCTACTTAAACCGCGTCTATCTCGGCGCCGGCAATTACGGCGTCGATTCCGCCGCCAAGCGCTATTTCGGGAAATCAGCGCGAAGCCTTTCGCTCTCCGAGTCGGCGGTATTGGCCGGAATGCTGAAAGCCCCGTCGCGTTTTGCGCCTAACACCAATCCAGCCGTGGCCAAAAAACGCGCCGACCAGGTGCTGCGCAACATGCAAGACGCCGGATACCTGACCGAAGCCCAGACCAAAAAAGCGTTGCTGGCGCTCAATGATTCCCTGGGCACACGCAAACGTGATACGCAAAGCAGTTTCTATTTCGCCGACTGGATTATGGAGCAACTGCCGGAATATATCGGCAACATCCAGGAAGATCTGGTAGTCACCACCACCTTCCGCCCCGAGATGCAAGCGCTGGGCGAAAAAGCGATGGCAGGCGTCATGGACGAACAGGCCGCAGCGCATAAAGTGAAACAGGCGGCGCTGCTGGCGATGACGCCGGACGGCGCCGTACGTGCGATGATCGGCGGGCGCAGCTATGCCGCCAGCCAATATAATCGTGTGACGCAGGCGCTAAGGCAGCCCGGCTCGTCATTCAAATTATTCGTCTATTTGGCCGCGCTTGAATCCGGTATGACCGGCGACATGCTGGTCGAAGACCAGCCGATCACGATCCCCATCGTCGGCGGCATCTGGGAACCTAAAAATTATACCAATAAGTTTCTAGGCACGATCACGCTGGCACAGGCGGTGGCGGAATCGGTCAATACCGTGGCAGTGCAAGTAAGCCAGCAGGTGGGGCTAGATCACGTCATCGATGTCGCACGCAGGCTGGGCATCACCACCCCCATCCTCGCCGTGCCATCGATCGCCTTGGGCGCTACCGAAGTCACCATGCTCGAACTCACCAGCGCCTATGCGCATCTCGCCAACAACGGCGTCATCGTTTATCCCTACGGCATCGTCAGCATCGAAACCAGCAACGGCGATGTGGTCTACGCACGCCGGTCGAGCTTAAGCAACATCGTGCTACAGCCGGATGTCGTCGAGAAAATGAATGCCCTCCTGATGGATGTGGTTGAAGACGGCACCGGCCGCGCCGCGAATATCGGCCGCCCTGTCGCCGGCAAAACCGGCACGACGTCGGATTATCGTGATGCCTGGTTCATCGGCTACACACCGCAGCTTGTCACCGGTGTCTGGGTGGGAAATGACGACAACACGGCGATGAAAAAAGTCACCGGCGGCATGCTGCCGGCCTCGATCTGGCGCAATTTCATGCAAGCCGCGCTCGAAGGCGAGCCGGAAACGTCTATCCCCACCAGCGGCCTCCCCGGCGGCATGCCCTGGCAGCGCGAGATGACGCGCGAACCGGCGCCAACGCCGTCCGGCGAAATCAACACCGCGCCGGAACCGATGGGCGATGCGCCGCACCTTCCCTGGCAGCAAGAACCGCCGCCGGCAGAAACCGATGAGGTAGTGCCGGCACCATTACCCATTGAAGAAAATCCAGCTCCGGATCTGTAAGACAGGGCGCCGCCGAAGCGTCATCCATACCTATACAGCGCATCTCCATGCGTTTTTAGCCAGCGCCGGGATGCTTTCCAGTGCGGGCATAATTCTTCGACTATTTTCCAAAAGCGCGGACCATGGTTGAGCTCGGCCAGATGCGCGATTTCGTGGCTGACCACGTAATCCAGTATCTCTTCTTCGGCCAGAACCAATCGCCACGAAAAAGAAATATTTCCAGCGTTGGTACAGCTTCCCCACAGCGACCGCGTATCACGCAGCGTGATTTTTCCGATAGGATAACCGATCTCTTCCGCCTTGGCGTGGGCACGTTCGGTAATTTCTTCTTTGGCCAGATTTTTGAGCCATTCGCGCACACGTCGTGTCATGAACTCGGGCTGGCCGGGCACTAAAATTTTACCGTCTTCTAACCGGATCACCCCTCGCCCGCCGGCATGCGTAAGCCGGTAATTCCGACTTAATATAGGGATAATTTGTCCATCCTCAAACGGGATAACGCAGGCGCGCTTACTCATTTGCTGCAACACCCAATCGCGTTTTTTTTCTATAAAACCAACCCCTTGTTCAATACTGACGGTGCGCGGCAATGTAAGGGACAGGGCATGATGCGAGGGCTGGTAGCGCAGCACAATATTGCGCACACCTCGGCGTTTCCTAACGATAATCGGCAAGGATTCGCCTTTTACATTGAAAAAATGTTTTGTATGCTGGAGGGCCTTTTTCATCGGTTATAGTATATATGCGCTTTCCGCCGTCATTTCTAGAGCGTCTGCGTTCGCAGCTACTCGTGTCCGAAGTCATCGGCCGCCGTATCGCGATTAAAAAGCACGGCCGTGAGTTTCAGGCGCTGTGCCCGTTCCATAACGAAAAGTCGCCGTCCTTCACCATCAACGACGACAAGGGATTCTTCCACTGCTTCGGCTGCGGCGCGCATGGCGACGCCATCGGCTTCGTCATGAAGCATGAGCGCATGACCTACCCGGAGGCGGTCGAAAAACTGGCGCGCGATGCCGGCATCCCGATGCCGGAGATGACGCGCGAGGAAGTTGCCCGCGCCGAAAAGGAAAAAACGCAGCTTACGGTCTTGGAGGCCGCCTGCCGCTGGTTTGAGCAGCAGCTGACGCAAAACCATACGGCGCGCAGTTACGTTGAAAAGCGCGGGCTGATGGCGGACACCATCCGCAATTTCCGCATCGGTTACGCGCCGGAGACGCGCGACGGTCTGCATCAATTTCTGTCGAAAGCCGGATACGCAACCACATTACAAGCCGAAGCCGGCCTCATCATCCAGCCGGAAGACGGCGGCGTCTACGACCGCTTCCGCGGCCGCGTCATATTCCCCATACGCGGCCCGCGCGGCGACGTCATGGCGTTCGGCGGCCGGTTGATCGATAGCTCCAACAAAAACCTGCCCAAATATCTGAACTCACCGGAAACGTCGCTCTTCAAAAAAGGCGAGATGCTTTACAACCTTGATCTGGCCAAGCGCCCGGCGCGCGAGCGCGAGCGCGCCGTCGTGCTCGAAGGCTATATGGACGTGGTGTCGGTGGCGCAGGCCGGCGTCGATTATGCGGTGGCAACGCTCGGCACGGCAGTAACGCCATCGCACCTTTCGCTATTGTGGAAACTCTGTCAGGAACCGGTCTTGTGCCTCGACGGCGACGAGGCTGGCAAGCGCGCGATGAGCCGCGCGGCGGAAGTAGCTCTGCCACTCCTTAAACCCGGCTATAGCCTGCGTTTTGCCATCCTGCCCAAAGGCGAAGACCCGGATTCCTATATACAAAAGCATGGCAAGACCAGTTTTGAAAATATCCTGAGCACTGCTGAACCGCTTTACCAAAGCCTGTGGGAAGATCTATGGCGGCGCTATAAGCCCAAACTTTCCCTGCCGGAAGGCCGCGCTGAATTTGAGGCGATGCTGAGCACCGTTGCCAATAAAATTACAGATGCATCAGTCAAAAAACATTACGCCGACTATTTCAAGAACCAGCTGTGGCAGCATCTTCGCAACGTTCCGCGCGCGCAGGCGCCCAAGCGATCGCCCCAGATCGCGCAGCTTTCAAGCATCGAGGACATCCAAACCGCCAACGCATCCACGCTGGTGACGCGCATGCTGCAACTCCTGATTCATTTCCCGCTACTGCTGCACAAAAGCGCGGTCGAGGAAACGCTGTCGCAAATCGATATCCGCGATACAAAGCTGGCTGCTGTGCGCGATGCCCTGCTTTCTTCTCTTTCTGATATCAGCATCGAGAACCACGACATGCTGATGACCTACCTAAAAAACGCCTTGCCCGAATCTTCCCTGGCTCGATTCCTGCCGTCGGTCGCACGCGATGCCGAAGCGGCGTGGCCGTTATGGCTTGATACGGTGTCAGCCTACGAAGACGAAATCGAGGCGATGCGGTTGGCGCAATTCCTCGAAAAGGAATGGAATGAGGCCGATCACACGCGCCTCGCCGACATCAGGAAACGGCAGGCGCGACGGGCGGCGACGCACCCGGAATCGGACGTGGCCTAGCCTTAAACCCATTGAAAAGTCTGGGAATTGCCCTATATAGATTTTTATTGCTTTATCAGGCGGTTCGGTGCACACTGTGCGGCCAAAATTACCTAATTTTTCAGGCACTTGTTCTGCCGAAATTGCTTTAAAGGATATTGGAACCATGGCCAAAAAACGTCCCGCACAACGTAAACCGTCTCCTGCCAAAAAAACTCCGGCAAAAAAAGTCGTCGTAAAAAAGAAAGCGGTGGCGGTGGCCAAACCACAAAAATTGAAACCGGCGGCAAAAACGATCGTCAAAGCCAAGACGGAAAAGGACACAAAAAAAATGCCGGCGGCCGCTGTCTCCGCCAAAAAAGAGGCTGTTAAAGACGAGCTCAACCCGGCTATCCTACGCAAACTGCTCACGCTGGGCAAGGCGCGTGGTTTTATTACCTACGATGAGCTCAATGCCGTGCTGCCGGCCGATGAATTCTCGCCGGAAGTGATCGATTCGGCCATCGGTGCGCTTTCCGGCGCCGACATCAACGTCGTCGAAAGCGAAACACCGCTTGACCCGGCGGAAGCACCGCAGGGTTTTGCCCCCGAAGAAGCTGACAATGCCGGCCGATCCGACGATCCGGTACGCATGTATCTGCGCGAGATGGGCAACGTTGAGCTGCTCTCGCGTGAAGGCGAAATCGAAATCGCCAAGCGCATCGAGCAGGGCCGCGAGACGGTAATCTCAGCGCTGACCGAATGCCCGCTGGTGATGAAGGAAATACTGAACTGGCGCGACGAGCTCGATGCCGGCACGTTGCTGTTGCGCGACATGATCGACCTCGACGCCACCTACGGCGCCGGTACCGGCGAAGCCAACATGTTTCAGGGCGCGGCCATAATTGCCGGCGCCACGCCTGCGGTTGCTGCGCCCGCTGCCAAAGAAGAGGAGGAATTCGAGGAAGCGGAGGAAGAAAGCGAAGACGGCGAAGAGAAAGAAAAGAAAGAAGGAGAAGAAGCCACGGAAGAAGATTTCGCCGATGATGAAGACGATGGCACCGTATCGCTTCTGGCCATGGAAAGCGCGCTAAAACCGCAAATACTGGAAAAACTCGACCAGTTCGCCAAGATCAGTAAAAAAATGCGCGTATTGCAGGAAAAGCGTCTGGCCAAATCGTTCGGCCACGGCAAGTACAGCAAAGACGACGAAAAAGCCTACCAGAAACTGCACAAACAACTGGTCGAGCTGATGCTCGGCATGCGCTTTACCATTTATCGCGTCGAAAGCCTGATTTTAAAACTCTACGAAATCAACAAGCGACTGATGGCGCTGGAAGGTAAATTGCTGCGTCTGGCCGAAGGACGCAAAATTCCGCGCAAATCGTTTGTGGAAGCCTATATCGGCAGCGAGCTCGACAAGCACTGGCTAAAAAAAGTCGCGGTCAAAATCGAGAAGGGCTGGAAGGAATTCGTCAGCAAAGACCAGAAAGAGATCGACGAAATCCGCGGCGAAATCGCCATGATGGCGGAAGCCGCCGGCCTCGACATCGGCGAATTCAAGCGCATGATTTTAGCCGTGCAGAAAGGCGAGCGCGAAACCAACCGTGCCAAGAAGGAAATGATCGAAGCCAATCTGCGCCTCGTTATTTCCATCGCCAAGAAATACACCAACCGCGGCCTGCAATTCCTCGATTTGATTCAGGAAGGCAATATCGGCCTGATGAAGGCGGTGGATAAGTTCGAATATCGCCGCGGCTATAAGTTCTCGACTTATGCCACCTGGTGGATACGTCAGGCGATCACGCGCTCGATCGCCGACCAGGCGCGCACCATCCGCATCCCGGTGCACATGATCGAGACCATCAACAAGATCGTCCGCACGTCGCGCCAGATGCTGCACGAGATCGGCCGCGAGCCAACGCCGGAAGAGCTTGCCGAGCGCCTGGTGATGCCGCTCGATAAAGTGCGGAAAGTCATGAAGATCGCCAAGGAGCCGGTGTCGCTGGAGACGCCCATCGGCGACGAGGAGGATTCGCATCTCGGCGATTTCATTGAGGACAAGAACGCGATTTTGCCGCTCGATGCCGCCATCCAGTCGAACCTGCGCGAAACGACGACGCGTATTTTAGCCAGCCTCACGCCGCGCGAAGAGCGCGTGCTGCGCATGCGCTTCGGCATCGGCATGAATACCGACCACACCTTGGAAGAAGTCGGCCAGCAATTCTCGGTGACGCGCGAACGCATCCGCCAGATCGAGGCGAAGGCCTTGCGCAAACTCAAACATCCCAGCCGATCGAGAAAGCTTAGAAGCTTTCTCGATTACTAGATCGCCTTAAATGAAAACAGGCGCCTTAAGGCGCCTGTTTTTTTTATTATCCGATCAGGATTAGCGCCTCGGTCCCTTGGTATCATCTTTAGCAATATTAGGATCGTTCACCCACGTATCCGCGGGAGCGACCTGATCGCCCTTATGGGTATGACTATCATGCATGCCTTCGGCTTGCACCGTATGACCTTCGATATTGATATGGCTGGTACGCGGACCGCCGCGGGCCGCTATATCACGCTGCGCCTCAAGCTGTGCGCGTCTTTTTTCTTCATCACTCATCCCACTCATAATCACTCCTTTGGTTAGTTTAAATAAAGCAAACACACGGTAGCATAATCATTTTCGGGTTTGTGTTAAGATTGTGTTACAATTGCTGTTCCCGCAGAAACCGCTAGAAAATTCCACTAGTTAGTGTAAATTATTTCCATGACCATCACCACGCGGCTGCATACGTTCTTTCATGGCGAATTGGTAGGGAAAGACCAGTTCGGCAACCGTTATTACACAGAAAGGCGTGCGCCGAAGGAAGGCCGCCAGAAGCGCTGGGTGCTTTACAAGGGCAAGGCCGAGCCGAGCAAAGTTCCCGCCGAATGGCACGGCTGGCTGCATTACACGCTCGATGCGCCGCCGGGCGAACGGTTGATCCGCCATTACGGCTGGGAAAAACCGCATCTGCCCAATCTTAGCGGCACTGAAAATGCTTACGTGCCGCCCGGGCATCTCTTAAAAGGCGGGGAGCGCGACGCGACGACGTCGGATTACGAGGCGTGGAAGCCTTAAGTAAAGGTTATCGGGAAAATAGCCTATCTTTCCCTCCTATAATCTTACCCCCCTTATCACCCCATAACCTAAAATAAAACTGCCATCGTCGCCAGTAGCCACAGCGCCAAATTCGCCAGCTGCCACGTATCGCGCAGAATGATGGTTTCCGGCTCCCCACCCTGCTTGTAGACGTAGATCGATTGCAGGTAGCGGAACAATCCGAAGGCGACAAAACCCACCGTATAAATCATGCCGGTCTTACCGGTTCTGAGGCTGATTTCGGCGGCATAAATGGCGTAGGCCATCAAGGCCGCACCGCCGGTGATGACGACGAGCTTATCCAGAAAATCGCGGCTGTAATGCTGTAAATTCGCTTTGGATTTGGCGTATTCCTCAAAACCCAATTCGTGGTAGCGCTTGCCGAAGCCAAGGAACAGCGCCAGCAAAAACGTGGTGAGGATAATCCACGGGCTCACCATGACCGCAAGCGCATAACAGCCCATCAGCACGCGCAGCACATAGCAGAAAGCGATGAAGAAAATATCGAGCAGCGCCAGATGCTTTAACACCAGCGTATAAAGCAGGTTGAGCGAAACATAAGCGAGGATGATCAGCGCGCAGGCCCTGGGCAGTACGATCATGATAAAAAGCGTGGCGGCGGCAAGCGCCGAAGCCAATAGCGCCGCCTGCAGCGGGGTGATCTCGCCGCTGGCAATCGGGCGATTTTTCTTCAAGGGATGCGTACGATCTTCCGCCGCGTCGCGCACGTCGTTGACGATGTAAACGAGGCATGCAGCGCAAAAAAAGCACAGCGCGGCTTCCAGCGTTAGCCGCCAGGAGGCCAAGTCATAAAATCTTCCGGCGAAGAACAGCGGCGCGAAAATAAATCCGTTTTTCGTCCATTGTTTGGGCCTGAGCAGCCGTATCCAGGGGCTCATGATTTCTCCTTCGCCGCCGCGATAAAAATCGGCAACTTTGAAAATCCGGCGGCTTCCACCAGCGTGTGCGTGGCGAGCAACGCCAACAGCGGCATCAGGTCGAAGAACACGCGGTATTCTTTGGGAAAGCCATAGACGAGATACGCAGCATACATCAATGGGAACAGCGCCAGTGACGTTTTAAGGAAAGCCGGTTTTTGTTGCCAGCGGTAAGTCAGCAACCAGAAATAGGCGGCAACGACCACAAACCCCGCAGGAGAAGAGCGGCCTAACAGATCGTTCATCACCGGAAAGAAATACTGGCGGCGCGCGAACCAATCCGGATTGTCAGCAAAAACAACGCCCAACGTCACAGCAATAGCTGCATAGGCCAGGCCTTGTAACGCCAATTGCCGGACATACGTCTGCGTATCCAGTTTTTTATAAAACCAGAACGCAAAAAATATCAGGATGAAAATGGATGTTTCCCGGTTCAGGCACGCAAGAATAAAAAATACCGCGTACCAACGCCACTGGCGAATAAAAATGCAGTAATAACACCCCGCAGATAAAAACAAGAGCGGCATATCGTAGATATGCTGCAGCGGCCAGCTGAAAGAGGAAATCGATATCAACGCCACCAGCGGAGCAAAATAACGGATGGCGCCGTCATCAGGAAAAACTTTCACTGAGAGTTTATACAATATCGCCGCGTAACCCAATAAAGCCCCGTAGATGAGAAGGATGGCAATAAGCCGCGGATAGGCCGGGCTCTGCAGCGGAAATACGTTCACCATCCACGGCAGGCTTCTTTTTATTTCCGCGCTTGCCGCCCAGGATTTAAGGTCGGCATCCATTTCTTCCTGCCATGCCTGCGGCGTCAGGGCCACCGCAGTTTTAGTCAGGATCGGCACCAGCACGCGATAAGAGAACGGCGTCGGCGCCGTGCCGTTATAAATAGCATCAAAATGATGCGAGGAACCACGCCGGTCTCCCAGCCAAGAGCTATTCAGGAAATGCATCAGGGCAAACAGCGACAGCGCCAAAGTAATGGCACAAAAGATAGTGTGCAGCGTGCGGGTGGTCATGGCCATGTTTTTTTGCTGTGAAACCACTTCTTTTTTGCTATGGTTCGCCATCATAGGCAAGAAAAAGGAACCTCGCCATGAATAAAAATGTTTTAGAAACGCTGATGGGCGCCGTGGTGCTTTTGGTCGCCGCCGGATTTCTCGCTATCGCCTATAAGGGCAGTGAGATGCAAGTTGCAGGCGGGTATACGGTCAGCGGCAAATTCGCCAATGCCTCCGGCATCGCACTGGGCAGCGACGTGCGCGTCGGCGGCATCAAGGTCGGCGTCGTGTCAAGCCTGATGCTTGATCCCAATAGCTATCAAGCCATCGTTTCGATGCAGATTCATAAAGACACCAAGCTGCCCAAGGATTCTTCGGCGGCGGTGACCTCCAGCGGATTGCTCGGCGAAAAATACGTCCAGATCACGCCCGGCGGCGACGATAAAATGTTGGCCGACGGCGGCAAGATCGAATTTACGCAATCGTCGGTCAATCTCGAAGAGCTGATCGGAAAATTCATGTTCTCCGGCGGCGGCGTTGATAAGGACGATAAGAAAGCCACTCCGTAACACCCCGCACTTGTTGCGGGGCCTGGTGCTATAATTAAAAACGCCCATGCCTTTTTATTTCAGATTATTGATTGCGCTGTTATGCTCGTGTTTTGCGTTGCCGGCAACGGCAGCAGAGAGGCCTGCCGAAGAAAAAACCGACACGCCGGAATATACCGCCGTCACATTGCAAGGATTGAATAAAGTCACCGGCCGCACATCGAAACTTGAAGGAATGGCCGGAGCGACAATGCGTTTCGGCACGCTCGAAATCGTGGCACACCGCTGCTGGAAATCGGAGCCGGAAGACCGCCCGGAAAACGCAGCGCTGATCGAAATCTCGGAATTGAAACCTGGCGAAACCCCACAGCGGATTTTTCTCGGCTGGATGCTCTCGTCAAGCCCCGGCTTGTCGGGCCTTGAGCACGCCGTCTACGACATCACCGTCCTTAGTTGCGATGTAAAGAAGAATATTGATAAATAACGGTTTTATCTCTCGTATTGTCACAGAAACTTCACACTTCGGCCGCCGGAAATTTTATATAATGGAGGCATGAACGAAGAAATAAAAACAGTCGCACATGATGCCGCCGAGCGCCTGGAAGGCATCCTCTCGCACGACACTTACCTGCACGCGATGCGCCCGAAACAAGCGATCAACGATTTAAACGCCGCCTGGAAGGCGATGCTGTCATTACAGAGCAGCCCCGATCAAGACCACTACAAGGCCGCGGAAAAGGCGTTGAATAGCGCTGCCGAAAGTACCAAGCCGCTTCACCGCCTGACGATAGACAACGATTTAAAGGCAATGAAAGAGGCGCTGGAAAAACATCCGCCCGGTACGACAAAAGAAGTGGCCGCAACGCAAAAGAACGAAGAGTTCCAGCATATCCCGCCGGAAGTCATGGAGCAGGCGAAAGCCGCTATGCGCTGGAAACAGCAACAGGAATATAAGATTCATCCGCCGGAACCCAATAAAGGCGGCCGGTTCCTGCCGACACCGGAGCCAGAGAAACATACGCCGCACATTTCTCAGGCAATCGGCGGCGGCAAACGCGCATCGGAAATTTTACACCCGGCCTATGAGCAAGGCGCAAAAGCATCCGAGGGCACCCCGCCCAGCACCGACCTTCATCATCAATTTCCGAAGCCGGAAAAACCGCCCGTAAAAGAACGCTAAATATGCGCGTCAACGCCGACGGCGTCCGAAACGTGCGCAAAACCATCGCGCGCTAATAATGCCGGCAATTGTTTTTCTATATCGCCGACGATGCCAAAACCCTTATAGACCAGCGCCGTATAAAGCTGCACCAGCGTCGCGCCGGCGCGGATTTTCGCATAGGCGTCCTCGGCCGAAAAAATGCCGCCGGTGCCGATGAGCGTCATGCGCCCGCCGGAGAGCCGGTAAAATTCCTTGAGCGCCTGCGTCGATAAATCAAAGAGCGGCTTCCCGCTCAAACCGCCGGTTTCAGCGGCGCTCCTGCTTTTAAGTGGCGGCCGCGAAACGGTGGTGTTGCTGACGATTAGCCCGTCGATTGCATATTCGGCAGCTTTGTCGGTAATGTCTTCTTTTTCTTTCTGATCGAGATCAGGGGCAACTTTTAAGAGCAGCGGCACCTGCCGGTTATGTTCGACAGCACAGGCCTCGCGCGCCTTGGCCAAGACCGACAACAGCTCATCAAGCGCTGCGCGTTTTTGCAGCGCGCGCAGTCCTTCCGTATTGGGCGAGGAAATATTGATGGTGACGTAATCAACATAAGGATAAACCGCATGCAAGCCGGTCACATAATCGATAGCGGCATCGGCGCTGTCTTTGTTTTTCCCAATATTGGCGCCGACGATACCCGCTTCAGGACGCCGGCGTTTCAACTGCGCGACAAACCCATCCAATCCGTCATTATTAAATCCGAGCCGGTTGATGACGGCGTCATCCTCTATCAAACGAAACAGTCGCGGCTGCGGGTTTCCCGCCTGCGGCAACGGCGTGACCGTGCCGGCCTCGACGAAACCGAACCCTTGCTTAAGTAAGGCATCAGTCGCCATGGCATTTTTATCAAACCCGGCGGCAAGCCCAACCGGGTTTCTAAACACCAAACCGAAAGCATGAACAGAAATCGCCGGGTGATCCACGCGCGATGCGCTTGGGATCAACCCCAGACGCAATGCAGCAAGCGCAAGCATGTGCGCCGTTTCCGGCGGCAGTGCATGCGCCAGCGGCCGCACTATTGAAAAACCGTTCATGCCGGTAGTTTATACAGCGCCGGATTTAGTTATGTACAGGATAAACAGACAGCAGCTTCCGCGCCTCTTCGTCCGGCATGGAGGACTCCGGCTTGGCCGCACGCGGCGCCATCGGCTGCAATTTTAACGCGTCCGGCGCGCGGTTCATGCGGAAAGGGATTTGCGTCAGCGGCCGTACATAGGCCGAAGGATTAATCGGAAAAAATTTTGCCGCCGGCGGCGCCGGATTTTCCTGCGGTGAGGCGGCATCCGCCTGCCATGGAAACTGCGCGTCTGCACCGGCAGCAGCAATGCTTGCCGCATAGAAAATACCCGCTGTGATAACAAATCGTGTGCGCATGAACAAAATAATCCTCGTCGCGTTGAGACTTTTTTATGTTTTATTTCAAACTTTGTATCATGGAAAAGCAATTTCTGTGCCGGAGCAGTGATGCGAATGCAACGCACGGCAACTATATTGCACTACAAGAAATTTCTTGCTGTCATTAACGCTTTCTTAATGCTATTTGTAGTGTAAATACAAGTGGCGTAGAGTATATAAATACTACAGGTAGTTGATAGTTGGAGATGATGGGAAAATTGGTGCGATCCCGCTTTAAGTACGGGACAGCCTGCTTGTGTTGGCTGTGCGCTGCATTGTTCCCTCTGATTCCCGCCGCTGAAACGGTCATGAACGACGCAACCCCGCCCAATAAATTGTGGATCCGGCGGCCGGTCAATGCCGATATTGCCACACAGGCGGCACATGAGCAGCAGCGGAAAACATTCCGAGCGCAATCGGCGCAAGCCGCCGTGCCGGAACTGCCCAGCCGCAGCGCACTGCTGGCGCCATCGCCACCACCGGCGGCGCTCAAGCTGGTGATTCCCAATCTTGAAAACGTGCATCAGGTATCGACAATTGCCTCCATCGCCGCCGCATCGCGTGCCGCCGCCAATTTCGACCGCCTCGCCTATACGCCCATGCCGCCGCGCCTGACCCCCATCCGCCCGAAAATCGACTTGCTGGCGGCGTTACCGACGCCGCTCAGCGATTTGGCGCGCATCGCCAACGCGGTCCCACCAGCCGCTGCGCCTGACCCGGCATCAGAACCGCCGGTAGCATTGGCGCAAAACCAAGAGGTGGAAAAAGCGAAAACGAAGGAAGAAGCGCCGGCAGCGGTGTCCTACAAATCGCCTGGCGTGATCATCAGAAAACAAGTGGTGCATCTGACGCCGCCGCCATCCATGCAGGTCGCCGAAGCGCCAAAACCAATGCAGCTGGCGGAGCTGATGCCCGCTGCCGGAGCCGATCCGAATGCGATGGTGCCGCTGATACCGATTCCGGAACCGCCGACAGCGGATAAGCCCAAGGAATTACCGCCAATGCCGCCGACAATTCCAGACCAAGCGGTATCGCCGGCGCCGAAAACGCCGGAAGTAATCCCGCCGGCGCCGCCGATAGCGGCAGACCAGAACGCTGCGCCGGCAGCTACGCGTGATTACAGCGCATCGGCGCTTGATGATCTCCTGAAAAACAATATGAACGACACTTCGTTGCGCGTTTCGGAACGTCCCGACATGTTGCCGATGATAACGGCGCCGGAAATAGCGTCGTCGTCAGCGAAGAAAAAGGGGTCGGAAAAAACTGCCGTCGCTGAGAAGAAACCGGCCGAGCAATCCGCGCCCACCGAGCCTTCGCCCGGCCTCTCCGCCGAAAGCCTCGGCGTGATTAAAAAGATTCCGTCTAATCTGGAAAAGCAAAAGAAAGAGTCTGGCAACCTTACCATCGAACATGCCAAAGATACGCAATATGTATCCAAAGCGGCGGCGGATGCGGCGACAGCGGAAGAAGAAACCGTCACGCATGAAGCCAAGGGCATAAAAATGGCGGTCAAGCGCGGCACCGTCAACTTTAATTACGAACTGGAAAAGGCTTACAACGCACTGATCAGCGGGCACACGGAAGACGCTGTAGAAATTTATAAAAACGTATTGACCAATGACACCAACAACAAATTGGCGCTATTCGGATTGGCCACGACCTATCACCGCGCCGGCCAGCTCGATATGGCGCGGCCGCTTTATGCAAAATTGCTCGCGCTCGACCCAAAAAATCGTGATGCGCTCAATAATTTTCTGGTACTCCTAGCCGATGAAGCGCCGCAAGAGGCACTGGCGCAAATGGAGGCACTGGAAGAGCGTAATCCCGATTTCAGCCCGATTCCGGCGCAAATGGCCGTAATTTACCAGAAACAGGGCAATACCGATAAAGCCAGCGAAAAAATGTTCAAAGCCATCGCCCTGGCGCCGGAAAACCTGTCTTATCGCTATAACCTCGCTATCATGCTTGATAAACAGCATAAATACGACGAGGCGGCCAAGCTCTATAAGCAGATTATCGAAGCCTATATGCGCGGCGAGGTTATTCCTGGTAATGCTCAGAAAATTCAGGAAAGATTAACCTTTATTAGCTCTAATAGATAGACGGCGCGCCTTACCGTAAGGTGCGGTCACTCTGGAATTACGATCAGCACAGATTTTTATGGAAATTACGGATCTTTTAGTCGCTACGCAGAAAAATAAGGCATCGGATTTGCACATTTCAACCGGCAATCCGCCGATCCTGCGCGTGCAGGGTGAGATGATGTCGTTCAAGGCGCCGCCGCTGGCCGCCGATGATGTCAAGCGCATGATCTATTCGATCATGACCGAACAACAGCGATCCGATTATGAGCGTGACCTTGAGCTCGACTTCGCCATTTCCTTTTCCGACGACATGCGTTTCCGCGTCAACGCCTTCAACACATTGTTCGGCCCGGCGGCGGTTATGCGTACCATTCCCAATAACGTGCTGACACTGGAAGACGTCGGCGCGCCGGAAGTACTGAAAAAACTCTGCACCCTGCCCAAGGGATTGATCCTGGTCACGGGGCCTACCGGTTCAGGTAAATCGACAACGCTGGCGGCCATGGTCGATTTCATCAACACTAACGACGGCAAGCACATCATCACCATCGAAGACCCGATCGAGTTTGTGCACCATTCCAAGAAATGCCTGATCAACCAGCGCGAGGTCGGCAAGAACACGCACTCGTTCGCCAAGGCGTTACGCAGCGCCCTGCGCGAAGATCCGGACGTAATCCTGGTCGGCGAGTTACGCGACATCGAAACGACGCGTCTGGCTCTCACGGCCGCCGAAACCGGCCACCTCGTCATGGCGACCATGCACACCAACTCTGCGCCCAAAACCATCGACCGTATCATCGACATGTTCCCAGCCAACGACAAGGAAATGGTGCGCGCGATGTTATCGGTGTCGCTTGAAGCGGTCATCACGCAGGCGCTCTTGAAACGCAAGGAAGGCGGTCGCGTCGCTGCGCACGAAATCATGCTCGGCACACCCGCCGTCAGAAACCTGATCCGCGAAGCCAAAGTGCCGCAGCTTAGCTCGTTGATCCAGATTGGCAGCAAGCTCGGCATGATCACCATGCGCGACAGCATTTACAATCTGCTTGAAAAGGACATCATCTCAGAATCCGCCGCCCGCGCGCATCTGCTTACCAGCGCCACCGAAGATTCCGAAGAAATGCCCACACCCACCGCCAGTACCGTTGTCAATAAACGCAGCTCTTCTCCCTTGAGGCAGCAGTCCAACGAAGGATTCTAACCATGCCCATCAACATGGAAGAGTTGATGCAAGCCTGCGTTGATCGCGGCGCCACCGACATTTATCTCACGGTTGATTCGCCGCCGTCGCTACGTTTTGAAACCCACATCCAGCCCTATAACGCCGATAAAATGACGGACGACGACATCCTGCAGGCGATGCGCGCCATCGTCAGCCCGGAAATTATCGACGAATTCGAAGCTACGCTGGAATACAACACCGCCATCAACTGGAAAAACAACATCCGTTTCCGCGTCAATATATTCCGCCAACGCCAGCATACCGGCATCGTCATGCGGCGCATCTATACCAATGTCCCCACCCTTGAATCGCTGAACCTGCCGCCCATTTACAGCAACCTGATCATGGAAAAACGCGGCCTGATTCTGGTGGTAGGCCCCACCGGCAGCGGTAAATCGACGTCGCTCGCCGCCATGCTGCAACACCGCAACGTCAACGGCAGCGGGCATATCGTTACCATCGAAGACCCGATTGAATTCATCCTCGAGCAACAAAACTGCATCATCACCCAGCGCGACATCGGCATTGATACCTATTCGTTCGGCATCGCGCTTAAAAACGCCCTGCGCCAGACGCCCGATGTCATCGTCATCGGTGAAATCCGCGACAAAGAAACCATGGAACACGCTGTCGTTTTTGCTGAAACCGGCCATCTGTGCCTTGCCACGCTGCACGCCAACAACGCCAACCAGGCCATCGAGCGCATCATCAATTTCTTCCCGGAAGAACGCCACAAGCAAATCCTGCTCAATCTGTCGCTGAACCTGAAAGCCATACTGTCGCAGCGGCTGGTTCTGAGCCAACAGGGTAGTCGCGTCATTGCGCTTGAGATACTGCTCAATCACGGCCTGATCAAAGCCTTGATCCACGAGGGTCGCGTCAAGGAAATCAAAGAGTGCATGGAAAAAGCCCGCGACGAAGGCATGCAGAGCTTCGATCAGGCGCTGATCGATCTCTACGTCGCCGGCCACATCACCGAGGAGATTGCGCTGTCCGAATCCGACAACCCGGCCAACCTGCGCCTTGCCATCAAGCAACATGATATCAGTCATCGCAGCGGCCCGTTCCGCAATCTTCCTATCGGCCTTGGCATCATCAATAAGCAGCAATTCTAATCATATGCCGGATCGCTGCGTAAATAACCGTATCGGCTTTACGCTGATAGAGTTGGCGATCGTGCTCGTGATTATCGGGTTGCTGGTAGGCGGCACGCTCGTCGGTCGCGATTTAATTCACGCCGCCCTGATACGAAAAACTATTGGGCAATATGAGCAGTTCAGCCTGGCGGTAAACACTTTCAAAACCAAATACACCTGTATGCCGGGCGATTGCCAGAATGCGGAGGGTTTCGGATTTTACCCCGGCTCCAACGGCAACGGCGATACTATCATCGGCGCCTCCAGTGTCGGAACATGTACTTATGAATTTATATCAGGGGCTAGCTGTGATACCGAACTGCAGGAGTATACCAACTTCTGGTATCATCTCTCCGCCGCCAACCTTATCCCCTATTCTTTACCGGATTACGTCAACACGCCCGGCGTGCCGAATTACCATGAATGGGTGCCCGGCGTCGCCACGCCGCCCGTTATCATCAGGCCCGTCAGTTCTACCATGGTGTTTGGCGTTGCAACAAGCAGTGGCTGGACAATCATGGCGGATTTGGCGTTTGACCCCAGCATCGGCGGTGGCGGATTGTCGCCGCATGTGTTTCTGATTGGAATGCATTCGACGCGGTGGTCCAGCAGTCAACCGCTGGGATACCCGCCGATAGACACGATGTCGATAGACCAGAAAATAGATGACGGATACCCATTTACCGGCACAACGCGGGTACTGGGAAAAGGAAGTGTATCTGGAAGCGGCGGTGGTCCGGCGGTGCTTATGTATACGATGGACAATAATCTGAAATCGCAGCACACGCCATATTGCGTCGACGATACGGTGTCTCCGGCTATGTACAACGCATCGTACCCCGGCAATCAGGACGGTCCCGAGGGCAATTGCGCCATAACGATCAAGGCGCCGTTTTAGCCCCTGCCGGGCTCTATCGCGCGCAAGAACGCCTTCTCCAGCGATGGATCCCCGTATTTGGCCTTGAACTCAGCCGGCGTGCCGGTGAAGAAAAGTTTTCCATCATGAATAACGCCGATACGGTCGCAAATTTCGTCGATGTCGGATAAAATATGCGAACTGAAAAAAATGGTCTTGCCCTGATTACGCGCTGCCATCAGCATATCTTTCAGCATGATGCGCGCGCGGGGATCAAGGCCGCTCATCGGCTCATCCAAGATCAATAGCGGCCGGTCAGTCATGAAGGCGCCAACCAACCCTAATTTTTGCCCCATGCCCTTGGAGTAGGAGCCGACGCGCGATTCCAGCACGTCGGGATTAAGATCGAGTCCCGACGCACTTTCTTTTGCCGCCCGCTTATCCAGTTTCTTTCCATAATAGGAAAGCGCCAGGCTAAGATATTCCATGCCTTTCAAATACCTCGACGGCTGAAATTTCTCCGGAAGATAGGATATATGGCGCCGCGATCCGACATGCGCCACCGCATCGCCGAAAATGGCGGCGGTCCCCTTCTCGGCTTTGACCAGATCGAGAATGATTTTTATCAATGTCGTTTTCCCGGCACCGTTTAAGCCGATCAGCCCAAAAATCTCGCCCGGCTTTAGCGACAGGCTGATATTCTCAAGCACCTTGCGGTCAGTGTAGGTTTTTTCTATGTCACGCACGGTAAGCGGTGCCGCTGTCATGGTTTTTCTCCTCCCAGTTTCTCATAACTATTGATTAAACCGGGCAACCCTTCCTGACCGGTATCAGCCGCGCCGCCCTCCGCCGGTTTTTCGGCCGGATCCGGCACGGCCGCGCTATCCTTAACACTGGTGGAGGCTTTGGTAAACCCGTTGGGCAGAGAGATATCCACCGTTACCGGTTTCACCTTGCCTTCCAGCACTTTCATCACATAGGAAGAGAACGTCTGGTTGGGATGCAGCGTAAAGGTCACTTTGCCGCGCAGCTGATCAACAATCACCTCATCGTTGGGGTATTGGCTCCATATCTCAAGCACTTTTTCCATGGTCGGCGGCATCCATTCCAGCGTTACCTTGTCGGAATCGATATGCAATATCTGCAGATTGTTGAATCCGCCCGGCGTATCCTGAGTGAATTTTATGCCGTTGATCCACATGATCCAGTTTTCCGGCCCGTGATAAACCAGCGAATCCAGAAAAAACTGCGTGTAGGTGTAGAGCTTGCTGTGCGACGCTTTCTTTACCCCGCTCAACCGGCGCAGGAACGCCTCTTCGTCAAATGTCAGGTCGTCACGATTAGCCTGACGCTTGATATAGGTATTGATGGCAAGATGAATATCCGTCACCTCTTCCGGAGTATAAAACAGGCTGGGGATTTTCTTTAGTGATTTGTTTGCTGCCGCCGCTGCTGCTGCCGCCATCGCCTCTTTTTTAGCCGACGGCGTGCCGGCCGCCGCTACAGGCGCGGCCGGGTTAGTTCCGGGGACGGCAGGTTTGATCTCAGGTTCGGCGCGCAGGGCCTCGTCTGCTCCGATTTTTGGTTTCAGGGGATCCGAAATCTTCATGTCGTCAGCCGGGTTTTTAATGCCTGCCGTTTCCTGCGCGGGCGCCGGCGCAATGGCAGATAGCGCTAATATCGCCAACCCTAGCCACGCCGCCGCATATGACAAGCCGTGCCGCATTATTTCTTTTCCCCGTTGGCGTTAAGCGGCGTATCCGCGGGCTGAATGCCAAACCACGTGATCTGCATACTGCCTTTGACCATGGTGTATTGCCCACTTCTGGCAATTTCACGCAAGCTGTCGTCATTGGCCTTACGTTCGCGGGAAATGCTGAATTTAGTGACCTTGAGCACGCCCGACAATTCGTCGCGCATAGCCTGCATTAAGGAGTAAATATCTTCATCGGTCAGAGCATCGAACGACACGGTAAGCTCGCTCGAAACAATGCCGCCGGTTTTGTACTGGTATTTGTTGCCGGTTAAGGCCGTCGTCGGCGCCATGGTAATTGAAAGATCGTTCAGGAAGAACCGTGGCTTGAATTCATTGACTTTCTTGCGCAATAACTGCCGGCTGACGGAGAGCCCGTCATGCGCGTTTTTTTCCGATATTTCCGTATAAAGCTGCAGGTTGTCCTGCGTTTTTTTATACTTGTCCTGCAACGTTTGTTTTTCGTTAGTGACCGAGGCCAGCTGATCTTTTAACGTCGCCGCCTGCCGCGTGTAGTCTTCGAGCAGCATATTGAGGAGATAGACGATCCCCGTCAGCACCGCCAGAACCACCAACACCGCGCTGGTTTCCACAATCAGTTTTCTTTTTACTTCCTGATATCTCATGGCTCGACATCCGTTTCTGGCGGCACCCCATCGGGTGCATCTTCCGGCGGCGCGTCCGTCGGTTTGGCGTTAGGCGAGAACATAGACAAGCCGCCGCGAATGATCAGTTGCACGTTCAGGGATTTCGGCAGGAAATCCTCGGGTTTTTGCGTCGCTGTAGACTTTATTTCGATTTTATCGGTTTCGGTCACCTGATCGGGCATGGTGCTGTACTTGACGTTATAGCCTTGGAACCATTGTTTGAAATCCGCCAATACTTTTTTCGACACCACGCGGAACATTTTCGGATCGCTGGCTTCCTGCGGGAACTCAAGCCCGATCGTGGCTGTCATCTGTGTTGATTGAGGCTTTGCCTCCGCGGCGCCAGCGGCGGCCTGTGCCCGCCTGTTAACGCGAATATCGCTGCCAAAGCCCCAGTCTATCGATTGAATCCATACCGGTGATTTCGTTGCCGGCTGCAGTTTCTCAATCAACAGCAGCGGCATAAATTTTTCCACTTGCAACTGCCGGTACATATCGATCAGGTCGCTGGCTTTCTCGACATCGATGTTGGAATTTTTTATTTCGCGGCGGAGCGCTTCTAATTGTTTCCCCTGAATAGCGATTTCCGCTTTCAATCGATCCGAATCCGACATCAGCCCCAGAATATCGCGCCCAATATACCCGGCATAAATCAGCACGCCGCAAATCGCCATGGCAGCGGCTACGCGCTGATACATCACATATTGGTAATATTGGTCAACGCGCCTGGTTTGCGGCGCCGATAACGACAATACATGCCGCCGATTCGAACCAACGGTCGCCGCCAGAACGACGTCGCCAAACTGGTCGGTAGGCTGCGCGGCACCTTCTATATGCAGGTATTGCCCAACCTCATAGGGTGTAAACACGTGGAACGTGCTGGCGGAGAATTTTGTCGGATCAAGCGCGGCCTTGATGGCGCTCGACGTAATAATATAAATATCCAGCTTGCTCTGCGGCGTATACGACAGGCGCTTCATGTATTCGATGGTGGAGAGCATTTCCTGCTCGATGGATCCCGCAATGACTTCCGCGTTTGATTCTCCCACCGGTTGCGCCAGACGCGTGAACATGATGCGCCCGTTACGCAAGATAACCTGCCGGAATCCTCCGACTTTATTATGGCTGATAAAGAACTTCCATTCAGCGCCAGTGCCTTCCTTGGGCACGCCGAGCGCCTGCTCCAGCCGCTTCACAATCATTTCGGCTTCGACCGAAAGCAGATAGATGCCGAGAAAGCGGTTGGGAAGTTCCTGAATAAATTCGAGCCACACCGATAGCTGCGGGCTCTTTTCCAGCGCTACCATCAGGAAATTCCAGTCTTTCCTGCCGCTTGTTTCGCGGCCAAGCAGGATAGCTCCCTTGATGTCGTTAGCGCCAAAATCACGCTCCAGCCTGCGTTTTATCAGCTTGTTAACGCTGATAGAGCTGACTGGCGGCAATGTTTGCTGCACGTAGGACTGGTCCATGTTGTCAACAACCAATATCAGCGATGCCAGCGGATCCTTGGACAGCGTTTGACGGAATTCGCGCAGATTTTCCTGACTGGCGTCGGGCACGAATTGCCGGCTATGGACGATGTTTCCTTTCAGGTAAATCAGGATTGCGCCTTCGTCGCCCAGAAAGAGGACGAATTTGGCGCCGCTCTTGGCCTTGAATTTTTTGGCTTTGACCGGTTTCTGTTCTTCTGCCGGCGCCGCAGCGCGTTTTTTTGGTATCTTGAGTTCCATCTTAAAACTTCATCTTGCTGAAGGATTCATAGAGCGGCCCGAATACGGCGGCAATGACCCAGAAAATAATGATGCCCATGACCACCGTCAGCGTCGGCTGAATCATGCCGACCAGATTCTCGACGGAATCATTGACTTCGCGGTTGTAGAAGAAATTGATGTTCTCGAGCGCCGCCGCCATATTACCGCTTTCCTCGCCAACCTTGAACATGCGAATGACGAGCGTCGGAAACTGGTTGGACATGCGCAGGGAAGCCGTCAGTGAGCTGCCTTCCATGACGTTGGTTTTGACCATCTCGACTGAATTTTTCATGACGCGATTGCCAACGACACCTTTGGCCGCTTCCAGCGAATCAAGCACGTCGATGCCGCTGTTGAACGTCACCGAGAAAAAGTGCGTGAACCGCGCCATATCGATTTTGCGGATAATTGGTCCCAGAATAGGTGTCTTAAGCAGAATAGCATCGACCTTATAGGCAAATCCCTCAAATGACCGGTAGAGCGTAAGTATCAGCATTACCAGCCCCACCGGCACGCCCAGGATCAGGTACCAGTAATGTTCGAACGCATATGATACAGCGATCAGTGCCCGCGTGTGAATGGGGATATGGAAGCCCTGACTGGTGATGAAATCAATCAGTTTTGGCACGACAGCCACCATTAGAATGGTAATGACGACGCTAATGACCACGATCAGCGCCAGCGGATAGCGCGTGGCCTTTTTTATCTTGCGGCGTATGTCGGCCTGCCATTTCAGGTGCTCGCCCAAATGGGCAAAAGATTCGGCGAGCTTACCGGTTTTCTCACCGGCGGCAATAAGGCCGGTGAACACGTCGCTGAACACGCGCGGGTAAGCCATCATTGATTTGGACAGCATGGTGCCGTTTTTTACCGACTCATAGACGCCGGTCATGATATCGCGGAGTTTCGACGATTCGGAGGAATCGCGCACGTCAGCCAGTGAATCGTGCAGCGGCACGCCGGCGCGGTCCAGCTGTTCCAGGTGCATGCAAAGCACGATCAAATCTTTGGTTTGAACGCGGCCGAAACGAGAACTTTTTTTGGCTGCCAGCTCTTTGGCCGAAATCAGGTCCAGCCCCAATTGCTGCAGACGCGCCTCGAGATCGAGCTCGTTATCGGCGACAACGACGCCACGAATCTTGCGGCCCATGTTGTTAATCGCGGAATAATTAAATGTGGGCATGTGTTACGCCAGCCTGTCCGTCAAATCGATGACATTGATCAGCTCTTCTAGATCCATCTCGCCTCTGAGCACTTTATTGATCCCGTCCTGCTGCATGGTGACGAATCCCTGCGTATGCGCATGTTCCATCATCACCCGGCGGGTAGCATTGGTGGCGATGAGTTCGTCCATCCCTTTGTCGATGCGCAGCAATTCGATGATGGCGGTACGACCCTTGTAGCCCTTGTTACCACATCTTTCGCAGCCATCATGGTCATAAATAGTCGGCGGCTTGGAAGGATCGATGCCGAAAATTTTACATTCTTTTTCCGTCGCCGTGCGCGGTTTGCGACAATGCTGGCAGAGCTTGCGACCCAGGCGCTGCGCCAGACAACCAATCAGCGATCCCGATAGCAGGTGCGAAGGCACGCCGATGTCGTTTAGGCGCGGGATGGCGCCCAGCGCGTCGTTGGTGTGAAGCGTCGTATAGACCTGGTGGCCGGTCAGCGCCGCGCGCACGGCCATCAGCGCCGTGTCTTCGTCGCGCACTTCGCCGACGAAGATGATGTCCGGATCCTGACGCATCAGCGATTTGACGCCGCTCGAAAAATCCATGCCGGTGCCTTCACGGACAGAGCTCTGACGGATCAGCGGCAGCTGGTATTCGACCGGGTCTTCCAGCGTCATAATATTGGTGTCAATGGTGTTGATGTAAGCAAGCACGGAATAAAGCGTCGTCGTCTTACCGGAGCCGGTGGGACCGGTGACGATGATGATGCCTTCCGGCCGCTTGATCATCAGCTTTAGCAAATTGATGTTATGCTCGGTAAAACCGAGATTCTCCAACGGTACCAGCGATTTGGTTTTATCCAGAAGACGCATGACGATATTCTCGCCATGCACGGTAGGCATGGTGGCGACGCGGAAGTCGACTTCACGGCCGAGCACGTTGTAGGAAATGCGGCCGTCCTGCGGGTTGCGCGTTTCAGCGATGTTCATGCCCGCCATGATTTTGACGCGCACCGCCATCGCCGACCAATAATCGCGGTGGAAGGAACGAACCTGCACCATTTCGCCGTCGATACGGTAACGCAGACGCAGGAATGATCCTTCCGGCTCGAAGTGAATGTCCGACGCGCCGAGCTTAATGGCATCGACCAGAAGCGCGTTGACCAGACGTACCGTCGGGTTGACATAACCGTCCTGCCGTCCGTCGAGCTTATTGGTGTTATCGCGGATGCCGGTTTCGATTTCTTTCAAGATGCCGTCGACCGAAATTTCGTAATCGTAATACTGGTCGATCAGCTCCAGGATTTCCGATTCCGTGCAATAGATGGGAACAATCTTGGTGTTGCGCGGAAGATGGCGCCGCACTTGATCGATGGCGAGCACGTTATAAACGTCGGCCATCGCCAGTTGCAGTGCGTTGCTTTCGTACGCCACCGGAATGACCTTGTGGCGCGCGGCGATTTCCTTGGGGATGCGGCGCACGACGGTAGAATCGAGCATGCTCGCCTTGGGATCGAATTTCTGCGTGCCGGACGATTCGGCCAGAACCTCGCCCAACGCCGATTCGGTGACGAACCCCATTTCGACCAGAATAGCGCCAAACAGTTTCTTGCTGGTTTTCTGTTCGGTAAGAACGATGTCGAGCTGGTCAGGAGAAATCAATCCCAGCTGCACCAGTTTCTCGCCTAGCCGCAACGGTTTCTTTACCGGCGGTGGATCGCCGGCATCCGGCGCTTCTGCTGCCGATGGCGATGTGCCCGCTACCGCTGTTGCTGGGGTCGAAGTTACCTCCGCTTTGGGCGCGGCATTACCGGCATCGTTTTCGGTCAGATTGGGCTTGCCGATTTTCATAGAATTTTATTTAGAAAAACCAATGAGTTATATGCACACACGTTCCCATAATATCAGTAGTACTAATAAAAGATTGAGATTCGGTTAACGTATTGAGATTGAAAGGTTCCTTAACCGGCCATTAAACATCGGGGTGTATCCTAATACCCACTCATAGCATGGCATGACCTTTGGGTCTAAAAATTTAGTATGGCATCTTCCGATTTGAAACAACTGATAACCACCGCCTTCTTCGATGCAACCGCTCAGGATGCAAAGCGCGCGCAAGCCATGCAAACCATTGCTGAAAACTTAAAAAGCACACAAATCGACGACATCGATATACAACCATTGCTCGCCACTATGGGAAATCTTTTCTTTCCTCACTCGTCACCCCCTCTTCCCATCTTGCAATTGAACGATTCTTCATCGAGAAAAAATTTTCGCCTGGGGCTTCTAGATGCCATAGCGACGCTGACACAAAAATATTATTTGAATGACGAAATATACGCCAGTTGCGGTTTAGAATTTATGCACCCTCGCTACCTTATCGAACCAAATACGATATGCGATGTCGATACCATGCTTTCCGTAACTGAATTGCTGAACCGTTACGCTGTCGGACACCGCGATAAAATAGCCGATATCACGTCTCGCGATAATGCGGGCAGCAACGTTTTTCTGGTCGGATTAATGTATGTGTCCAAAGAATTTGCCTGCTATCAGGAGCCCGACAGCCCTTTCAAATTTATACCCACGCAACAACAATGGGATCGTCTGGCCGACGCCTTTGTCAAGGCTTGTGCGGCCTATACGCCGCAACTGGATGCAGAACAATTAAAACAGCTGCTGGAATCAATGGAAGACGACAGCATTCACTATCAGGGATACCTAAAGAAAGTTTTTTCGGGTCTAACGGCGCTGGCCAAAAAATCCAAGGAATTTTGCCTTATCGCTTATGAAACGCGTGACAAATTTCCTACCGAAGAACGTGTTATCATCGAACAGGCGAATCGCACCTGGGGGCTTGTCAACCAGCCTGTTCCCGGCGCTGTAACGCTGCCGCCCTTAGCGTAACTCTGCTTGCCTCAGGCAAGTATCGATCCACTGCGTGCCCAGTTTTTCCTGCACGGCATTTTGTTTCAGGCGCTCATTCAAATGCGGGAACGATACCTTGTCAAGCAACTGGTCTTGGTTGAAACAGGAATAGACGTAAGATTCTTTTCCTGTGGCAGGATCGACATGTTTCTGCAGGCATTGCGCGCAGATTTCTTTCATCATGCATTGCATCGGCGAATTGATGCTGCCGATGGCGGTATGCGCCGGGTTCAAGTAGGCTTTAAGCACATGGTGCCGCGCGTGCGCGACGGCGGCCATCATCCGGTCGGAGCCGATGACCATGAGGCGAGCGACGGAAGAGAGGGGGATTGGGGGAAAATTATTTTTTCCTTGTTTCCCTAATCCCTGCTGGCCATAGGCCAGCATCGCCTCCACCATATTCCCATGAAACGAAAAATCCTGCGGGCGGTTTTTGGAAAGCGGCGCCTCATCGCAGCACCATACGACAACGTCCGCCGCCGCTTCGATTTCTTCCATTTTATAACGGTCCTGTTCTTTACGGTACCCGGCGAAATAAAGCACTTTGCAACCGTTCTGCCGCATCGCCTTGCCGATGGAAAACAGCACGGCGTTGCCGAGCCCCCCACCAGCCAACAACACCGTTTCATTTTTAGGAATGTCCGTCGGCGTGCCGGTCGGTCCCATCAAAACCACCGGCTCACCGGCTTTAAGATGCGCGCACAAATCCGACGATCCGCCCATTTCGAGGATGATGACCGATACCAGCCCACGCGCCTTATCCACCCAGGCGCCGGTCATCGCCAGGCCCTCCATGGCTAAGGTAGTGGCGAGTGGCGAGTGGTGAGTGGTGAGTGAAGTGTTAGCCGCATTCGTTTCAAAGTTTTGCAGACGATAAAATTGCCCGGGCTGAAATTCTTGCGCTGCCAGAGGCGCATGAATAATAATTTCGACAATAGTGGGAGTAAGCCTTTTTGTTTCATGTACTACCGCTCGCAATTGTTCATTGATTTTTCTGATAAACTCGCCACTCGCCACTCGCCACTCGCCTCTCTTTTTCCGCAGCACCCGCGTCACCACCGGATAGCCCTGCTTGGCGCTAGCCATGGCTTTAACGACGCTGCCGGAGAAGGACGGGTGCAGATCGCCGAAGAAACTGACGGCGCGGCCTGCGCCGTCGAACGACATCAGCACCTGCGGCACGCCCGGCTTGGGCGTGCGCTGCGGCGAGACGGGGTTTCCTTCCTCGTCCACGGCGCGGAAATATTTCCCATCGAGCATGAAATGCGCCCCGTCCTCGCGCGCGAGCACCGTGTTGGGCTTGGTGCCGGCGGCAATCAATATGGTTTTTGCCGGAATCTTTGTAGCTTTTCCATCTGCGGATTTTACTGCCAACGCTGAGGCGTGCCCATATTTATCCACCTCAACACCCACCGGCTCCAGGTCTGGGGAAAACTCGATGCCTTCTTCGAGCGCTTTTTCCACTTCCTCGTGGTTCAGGCGGTAGCTGGGCGCGTCCTGGAGTTTCTTGCGGTAGATGATTTTCACGCCGCCCCAGGATTTGAGCAGCGTCAGTAAATCCGGCGCGCGGTTTTCCTTCTCCGCTTTTTTACGCTCTTTGGTGATGGCGCGGCCGTGCGCGAGGAATTCTTCGGCAATTGCGGATTCTTCTTCGCTCCAGCCGGCGCGCACATTTTTTTCGCCGCGCTCGGCGGTGAGCGCTTCGTACCTGCCTAAAAATTTCTCCACCTGCACCGGATAATAGGCCAGCGCCTCGGTGGCGGTGTCGATGGCGGTCAAGCCCCCGCCGATGACGACCGCGGGTAATCGCAGCTGCAGATTGGCGATCGAATCTTTCTTGGCGGCGCCGGTCAGCTGCAATCCCATCAAAAAATCCGACGCCATGCGCACGCCGCGGCTCAAACCGTTTGGCATGTCGATCAAGGTTGGCGCGCCGGCGCCCATGGCAAGCGCGATGTGGTCGAAGCCCATGGCAAAAGCACTGTCATAGCCCAGCTGCGAGCCAAACCGCACGCCGCCGATCATGGAGAATTGCCGGCGGCGTTCTAATAATAAACGAATGATCTTTAGATAATTCTTGTTCCAGCGCACGGTGATGCCGTATTCAGCGACGCCGCCGAACCCGGCCATGGCGCGCTTGTCCAAATCCTCGTAGAGCGAGGCAATGTTTTTTATCGGTGCGAATTCCGCGCGCGCGCCGAGCGCTGTCACGCCGGAAATGTCCTGCGGCAGCGGCTCGATCTTAAGGCCGTCGATGCCGACCACCGTGTGCCCGTCGTTCAATAAATGGTGCGACAGCGTATAGCCCGCCGGGCCTAAGCCCGCCACCAGCACGCGCTTGCCGCTGTCTTCCTTGGGCAGCGGACGCTCGATATTGAGCGGGTTCCAGCGCGTGAAGAGTGAATAGATTTCAAATCCATACGGCAGGTCGAGTACGTCTTTTAAGACATGCGTCTCGACCAGCGGCACGTTGACGGGATCCTGCTTCTGGTAGATGCACGACTTCATGCAATCGTTGCAGATGCGGTGCCCGGTGCCGGCGCACATGGGATTGTCGATCGCCACCACCGCCAACGCGCCGACGGCGACGCCTTTGGATTTGAGCTCGTTCATCTCGGAGATTTTTTCTTCGAGCGGGCAGCCGTGCAGCTCGGTGCGAAGCGCGTTTTTTTTGAACTCACCGTTTTTTTCCTTAAGTCCCTTGGCGCAGGAATCCTTGCCCTGATGGTGGCAGAAAATGCAGTAATGCGCGTGGTCGAGCGCGGCGGCCAATGTCCCGGTATCGTCGGTCAGGCCGAAACCGTCGCGGTGGCGCGTGTGCGCAAGGCGCATCACCGCCGCGCCGTTTTTCAATTCGGTTTCCACCGGAATGAGGTGCTCTAGATCCAATTTTTTCGGCTGCTTGAATAAAATGCCGTGCGAGTGCTGTTTTTTTCCCTGCTCGCTATAGAGCGCCCAGGCGGCGTAACGCGCCGCAACTTCGAGCAGCGACTTGTGTTTCTCCTCCTCCGCCAGCCAGCCCATCACTACCTTGGCGAACACCAGCTCGAAATATTCGTCGTCGGCGGAAACGATGGGAAGCAGCCCCAGCAGCGCTTTGCCGTCCACCCTGCCCGCTTCCTCGGGTGTCAACGCCTTCGAGGCGCGCCGCTGCACGAACAGCCGCTTGCAGGCGTAAAGCGGCGCCAGCTGGTGATGTTTCTCCGCCAGCGCGTGGAGTTCTTTTGTGACGCCGAATAACGCGCCGATGAAATCATCGACATGCGGGCCTAAATCGAGCAACAGCTGCGAATGGTCTTTATCCGAAAGCGACGGCTGCGCCCGCGCGGCAAGCAGCCGGTTATGGAGCGCAACCTCCACCGATTTAAGATCGTCGATAAACAGCGCGTCGAGCCTGATAAGCCCGTCGCGGGAATATAATTCCTCAAACGCAATGCCGAACCCGAATGTATCCATGGCTCAACTATTAGCAGAGCCCGAATGCAAGCGCCAATCACGAAAAGGGGGTGGAGGGAGAGGCTGCGCCAGCCCATCGTCGCCCTTCGGGCTATGCCGGGCACTGCTTCGCCCAAGATGCGGTTCCGCGTGGCTGCGCCACGCGAAGCCCGCAGGGCGAAGCGTGGTGGGTGGCAGAGGACTCGAACCTCCGACCTCTACGGTGTGAACGTAGCGCTCTAACCAGCTGAGCTAGCCACCCAGGGCACGCCAGAATAAAGCAGGAACGGCGGGAAATGCAACGCAAAGAAAAAGCGCCAGCGCCAGCGCCGGGCCGAACGGGAAACGCTCGCCAAGCCCCAGGCGCCGCCAGGCGAGGCCGGTCATGATGCCCAGCAGGCCGGAGAAAAACAGGAACGGCGGGAAGAGCAAAACATTGCCCAGCCACAGCCCGGCCACGGCCAGGAACTTGACGTCGCCGAACCCCAGCCCTTCTTTTTTACGCAGCAGACGGTAGCCGTGATGCAGCAGAAGCCCGATCGCAGCACCGACGGCCATGGCGATAGCCACGTCCCGCACCGGCGTTCCGATAATATAATGGTACGCGATGCCGAGCGGCAGCAGCGCCAAGTGGATCTGGTCGGGAATGATATAATGCTCGAAATCGACGACGATCATAATCAAAAGCGCCACGGCAAACAGCGCCAGCGTAGTGCCTTGCGCCGTCATTCCATAGCGGGCGTAGATCAAAAGAAACGCGGCGGCGGTAGCCAATTCTACTAATGGGTAACGCGCCGATATTTTTGCCGCGCAATGGCGGCATTTGCCTTTGCTCATCGCCCACGACGCCACCGGCCACAAATCCTTGAACGTAAGCTTGGCATTGCAATGCGGGCAGTAAGACGGCTTGCGGATAATATCTTCGTCACGCGGTAATCTATAGCTCGCGCAGGTAATAAAACTACCCACCACCAGGCCGATAACGAGAACGAAGAAGAGTTCCATCCCCAGAGCGTAGCGAAGCAATCCAGAAAAACAATAGATATTTCAATTGGATTGCTATGTCATACAATCTTCACAAAACTCGCCTTCTTTACCTCTTAAGCCAGTGTTAGAATCAGACAAGTTGTTTGATTTAAATGGGAGATAGATATGGCCGATGAGTCATTAAGATCCGAAAAGCCGCACCCAAGAGAAAAACCGATGTCCGTCACCGATAAAATGAACGCGGCTGGTGAGAAAATGCGTACATTTTTAAATGCAAAAATAGATAAACCGCCAGTGTCTATCATAAATGAGATACACGGCAATATTATTCCATTACTCCGGCAGGATAAGAAAAACCACGAAATAGCGGAATATATTGATGGTCATCTTATGGGTGCCTTACGGGTGGCGGCATACGGTACAGCGATGCAAGAAGTTTTTGAGCCCACCGGTTCAGACTTCGCAAAAGCGGATGCGCTAATCGTTATGCTGGGAAGAGCAAAGGAAGCAATTATTCATTCAGATGTGGATACCTACCCCATCAGTACAACAAACGCTAGAGGCAGGGCCTGCCATATGATTGATACGATAACAGCATTGTACCCGACAGATGGGGTACAGCGTTCACTCTATAGCGTGTAAACTTAAGACTATTAAAAATTCGCCGCCATCATGCTCTTGCTGCCGTTGGTGATCGACGCCAATAATCCCAAATTCTGCGGCAGAATTTTTTGCATGTAGAAGCGCGCGGTGTCGATTTTGGCCTGATAGAATTCTTTTTCGCTGCCGGAGAGTTTGGAAAGTGCGATTTCCGCCTGCCGCGCCCAGATATAGGCGAGCACCACCTGCGAGAACATGCGCTGGTATTCGACCGAGCCGCCCGCCGCGTCGTCGGGATTGCCTATGCCGCGGCTGGCGATCCAGAGGGTCGCCTGCTGCAGATAACCGATATGCTGGTGCAGCGGCTTGGTGAATTCGGCCATCGCCGGATTTTCTTTATGCTTGGCGACAAACTCGGTGGCCGGGTGGAAGAACTGGCGCAAGTAGCGCCCCGCCCCTTGCGGAAGTTTCCTGCCCACCAGGTCGAGCGCCTGGATGCCGTTGGTGCCTTCGTAAATCATGGTGATGCGTGCGTCGCGCACATATTGCTCGACGCCGTATTCGGTGATGTAGCCGTTGCCGCCATGCACCTGCATCGCCAGCGACGCCATCTCGAAGCCGCCATCGGTCAAATAGGATTTCACGATCGGCGTAATCAGCTGCACGAAATCGTCGCACTCTTTTTTTACATTCGCATCCGGATGCCGGTGCGCAAGATCCAATTTTAATGCCGTCTCCAAAGCCAACGCACGGCCGCCCTCGGCGAAGGCGCGCTGCGTTAAAATCATGCGCCGCACGTCGGGATGGACGATGATGGGATCGGCCGGTTTATCGGGAAATTTGGCGCCTTTTAAGCTGCGCATCTGCAAGCGATCCTTGGCGTAGGCCAGCGCGTTCTGATAGGCGACTTCGCCGATGCCCAGGCCCTGCACGCCAACATAAAGCCGCGCCGAATTCATCATGACGAACATGGCGCGCATGCCTTTGTGTTTTTCGCCGACCAGCCACGCCTTGGCGCCGTCGTAATTCATCACGCAGGTGGAGGAGGCGTGGATGCCCATCTTGTGCTCGATGCCGTCGCAGCGCAATTTGTTGCGCTCACCTAAGCTGCCATCGTCTTTCACCATAATTTTCGGCGCCAGGAATAAGCTGATGCCTTTGATACCGGCCGGCGCATCGGGCAGGCGCGCCAATATTAAATGAATGATGTTCTCGGTGAGGTCGTGCTCGCCGGAGGAAATAAAAATCTTGCCGCCGGTGATATGGTAACTGCCGTCCGGCTGTGGTTCGGCTTTGGCGCGAATCAAACCTAAGTCTGTTCCGGCGTGCGGCTCGGTCAGGCACATGACGCCCGACCAGTGGCCGGTTACCATCTTGGGCAGATATTTCTTTTTTAAGTCATCGCTGCCGTAAAGCGCGATGGCGTTATAAGCGCCGTGCGAGAGCCCCGGCGTCAGGCCGAAGGCGAGGTTCGATGAGCACACCATTTCCATCAGCGGCATGTTCAAGACTTCCGGCAACCCCTGCCCGCCATACGCCGTATCGCAGGTGAACGAGGGCCAGCCGCCATCGACATAGGTTTTGTAGGCCGCCTTGAATCCGTCCGGCATAGTAACGTTGCCGTTGTCGTATTTCAGTCCCTGCTTGTCGGCTTTCTGGTTTAAAGGGAACAACACTTCTTCGGTAAATTGCGCGGCGGCTTCTAAAACCGGCGTCATCAATTCCGGTCCGGCGTCGGCAAAACCGGGCACGTCTTTATATTGGCCGAGGTTCAAATATTCGTTGAGCAGGAACTGGAAATCACGGACGGGAGCTTTATAGACGGGCATAAAAAGGCACCACCAATGGTTGAATAACGGCTATGCATAAATATAATGGATTTAGGCTAAGGAAGAGTTAAGGCCGATGGTATTTTTACCATATTTATCATGGTGATGATGTTAATCATTTGAGCTAAAGACGATTAAAACACCATTAAATATTTAATCTTTATTAACGCAATACAGGCTAAAATCGTGGGCTAACTTGAGATGGGGGACGACTACATGACAGAAACTATCGACACGTCGGCGCTGGATATCACGGTTACGGAACGGGCAGGCAATATGTATGCGGTATCCGGAAAAGACGCCCCAACGCTTTACGAAAAAATAAGAAGCACACCTTCGGTCGGCAACAGCCTCGAACTAGGAGAAATGAAAGACAACGCTTTCACTTTCAAGCTGAAGAAGGCGGTGGAAACAGCCATCAGCGCCAAAGCCGCAACGGGCTAACGTTTTCGATTGTACTTAATCGACGACCAGAGCGCCATCAAGATAAAGCCCAACCCCACCAGTCCGGTGACGACTTCCGGAATATGGTGAGTCATGGAGATGAGCATGATAAGCGCCAGCGCGCCGATGCCGTAATGCGCGCCGTGCTCCAGGTAGACATAGTGCGCCAGCGTTCCCTTGTGCACGAGGTGTATGGTCATCGAGCGCACGAAGACGGCACCGATGCCAAGACCCAACATAATAATCACTACGTCCTTGCTAATGGCGAAGGCGCCGATGACGCCGTCCAGCGAGAACGAGGCGTCGAGAAATTGCAGATAGATGAATCCCATCAGGCCGGAATAGGCGACGGTTTTTGTTGCCGCATGGCCGGAGCCGCCGCTGAGTAACGCAGCGATGGAGCTTACCGAGACATAGAGCACGACGCCCACCGTGCCCGCCGTCAGTGCATGATAAGCTTCCTCGCCATCGAGCAACCCTTGCGCGAACAGCAATATAATAAGCGCCATGATGACTTCGACCGATTCCAATTTGCCCAACCGCGAAAGTTTTTCCTCCATCACGCCCAGCCAATGCAAATCCTTATGCTCATCAAGGATGAATTTGAGGAACACCATCAAAAGGAACATGCCGCCGAAAGCGCCGATCTGCACGTGCGCGTCGAGCACATGGCGACTGTATTCCTGAGGGTTTTCGAGCGCAAGCGCGCCCACATCCCACAAATGCAGGCCGGTGGCGAACGCCACCACCAGCAACGGAAAGAGAAGCCGCATGCCGACGACGGCGATCAAAATACCCCAGGTCAGGAATCGCTGCTGCCATTTTTCGTCCATGTCTTTCAAGACCGTCGCATTGACGACGGCGTTGTCGAACGACAGCGTGATTTCCATGATCGAAAGCAACGCACAGATGGCCAGTCCCTGCCAACCCGCCCAGGCATAGGCCAGCGCAAAGCCGATGGCGGTGGCGGCAGCGGAAAAATAATATTCGCGGGCAACGATCATTTAGTTCCTCAGCGGTTTTCCGGTCTCCAGCATATGCTCGATGCGCGCCAGCGTCGGTTTGGTTTTCACCAATTCCATGAACACTTCGTGCTCGAGATCCAAGACCTGCTGTTCGGTCAGCGCTTCCGACATGTCGGTATCGCCGCCGGAGAGCACGGTCGCCAGCGCCTTGCAGACAACCACGTCGTGCGGCGAGGCTTTGCCGCTGGCCTTAAATCCATCGACCGCCATCGACAGCGCCACTTTGGCCGTCGCGCCCGGCAGGTGCAGCACCGCCGGTTCCGGCGCCTTATAATCTTTCGCCATTTCCAGGCAGCGCGATTTGGCGTCGGCCAGCACGCGCACGCGGTTCATGGTGATGCGATCGTCGTCGCGCAGGATTTTTAAATCGCGCGCTTCTTCGGCACTGCCGCCGACTTTTGCCGTGGCAATCGCCTCGAACGCTTTGGCGATAGCCGGCATCGCGCCGCCGGTCGCCATCAAATTCCCGATCATGCCTTTGGATTCCTTGCCGGCTTTTTCGCCGAGGTGCCTGAGCAACATTTCCTTGCAACCGCCCCAGCCCGGTATCAACCCGACGCCGACTTCGACCAGGCCCGGATAGGATTCGATGTTGGCCGCCACGGCGTTGGAGTGCAAAATAATCTCGCAACCGCCGCCCAGCGCCATGCCGGTCAAGCTCGATACCACCGGGAACGGCGCGTATTTCAAGGCCATCATCGCGTTCTGGCCGTCCTTGATGACGCCGCTGATTTCTTTCCACGCGGCAATGTTGGCCGCCATCAGCATGAAGCCAAGGTTGGCGCCGACCGAAAAATTATCGCCGTCGTTGCCGATGACCAGCCCCTTGAAATCTTTTCTCACCAGGTCAATCGACTGCATGATCATCGATAAAATATCCGGATCGACCGAATTCATTTTCGAGGTCAGCTCCAAACAGGCGATGCCGTCGCCCAAATCCCAAATGCTGGCCGAGGCGTTTCTCAGCACCGGTTTCTTGGTGAGCTTGATGTCGGAGAGCATGAGGCTGCCTGCCGGTGGCACGATGGTGTCGTATTTGCCGCCGATGGAGAACACCTGCCGCTGGCCGTTCTCGATTTTATACAGCGTCTTGCCTTTGGCTTTTTCCAAAATCGCGGGGACCGATTTTCCTTCGGTTTTGATTTTGTCCGCAAACCAATCGACGCCCAGCTTGTCGATCATCTCGAACGGCCCAAACTTCCAGTTGAAGCCGGTCTTCATCGCCGCGTCGACGTCGGCAACGTTGTCGGAAATTTCGGGAATCAGCGACGACGCGTAGTAAAGCGTCTCGGAGAGCACCTTCCACGCATACTGCCCGCCGATATCCTTATGCTCGACCAGCGCGCGGAGTCCCGCTTTGGCGGCGGCAATGCTCTCCAAATCCACTTTTTTCCCCTGCGCGTGGTATTCGCCGGTTTTCAGGTCGATGACTTCCTTGATTTTTTTCTCGCCGTCTTTCTTGAGGCGATAGAACCCGCCCTTGCCTTTGCGCCCCGTGTAGCCGTCAGCGATCATTTTCTTGACCAGCTCCGGCTCCTTGTAAATTTTGACGAAGGAATCTTCTTTGGGGAGCGTCGAGAGCATCGACTTGGCAATCAGCGGCATCAAATCAATACCGATTAAATCAAACAAACCAAACACGCCCGTTTTTGGAATGCCCGCCGGTTTTCCCATCACGGCGTCGGCCTGTTCGGGCGTGACACCCATGCGGATCGCTTCGTTCAATGCCACCATCAGCCAGTAAACGCCGATGCGGTTGGCCAGGAACCCCGGCGTATCCTTGCAATGCACAACGCCCTTGCCGAGTTTGACGTCGGCGAATTGCTCGACCATCTTGGCGGCGTCTTTGCGCGTTTTCGGTCCCGACACTACTTCCAGCAAGCGCATGAAGCGCGGCGGGTTGAAGAAGTGCGTGATCATAAAATCCTGCACGAAAGAATCCGGCAGGCCTTTTATCAGCTCATGCAAGGGAAGCGTCGAGGTATTGGAGGAAACCACCGAGCCTTTTTTGCGCACCGGCTCGATTTTTTTATAAACGTCGTGCTTTACTTCGAGTTTTTCCAAGACCACTTCGACGATCCAGTCGCAGTCGGCCAACAACTTCAAATCGTCTTCCAGATTGCCGCAGGTCACCAGCTTGGCGAATTTCTTGTGCGCGAATCCCGGCGGCTTGCCGGAGATCTGTTTCTCGACCGCCTTCTCAGTGAGTGAATTACGCCCGCCTTCCTTGGGAACGATATCAAGGAGCACCACCGGCACGCCGGCATTGGCGACTTGTGCCGCGATGCCGCTGCCCATGACGCCGGAGCCGAGTACTGCCACTTTCTTAATCTCAGTCATGCGCTATCCTTTTGATTTTAATGTAATTAGTTGGATACTATCAGTTTTATCCATAAAGGGAAACAAATTGCATGAATTAAGAGAATAATTAATCTTTTACCTTATAATTTAAACCTTACGGATCTTTAAGATGGGAAGGATATGTCAGAATCATTTAATATTGGCGGAAAAGAAATCCAAACGAGGATATACTTGGGTCAATGTGGCCCTACCAAATTAAGCTTTCCTGATCACACTCCGTCTACGGAGATACCTTCAGATCAAAAAGAATTCTTAGAAAAACTTAGGGTTGTTCTTGAGAAAGAGCTTAAAAATAGACTCCCCGGCAGCGCCATTACGTATGTGTCGGGGGCGCTGTCGGTTGATATTCCGCGTAGAATAAGAAAAAACTATCAATATTCTCCTGAACTCTCGCAGCAAATCTATGACGCCGTTGTTAATCTATGCGCTGATTTTCAAGCAATCATAACCTCGCCGCAGATCTTGGAAAGAGCTTACATTACAGCTCGGAAGTCCTCTGGCCACGATTCCGTTAGGCGCTCGCCGCAAATAAATTAAATCTTTTCCACTATGGTCGCCATGCCCATGCCGCCGCCGATGCAGAGCGTCGAGAGCGCGTATTTCTTTTGGTGTTTATGCAGGAGATAGGCCGAAGTGCCGAAGACGCGGGCGCCCGACGCACCCAAGGGATGCCCCAGCGCCACCGCGCCGCCTTCGATATTGAGCTTTGATTCATCGATGCCTAATTCTTTTATAACCCCGATCGATTGCGCCGCAAAGGCTTCGTTGACTTCAATAAAATCCATATCCTTAAGTTCTAAGCCTGCGCGCTTCAGCGCTTTGCGCGACGCTTCCACCGGGCCTAATCCCATAATTTCAGGTTCTAAACCTGTAACGGCCATCGATTTGATGCGCGCCAGCTTGGGTAGTTTGTTTTTATCGGCATATTCTTCGCTGGCGACGATCACGACCGACGCGCCGTCGGTGACCGGCGAAGAAGTGGCGGCAGTCACAGTGCCTGCGGCATCAAATGCCGGAGCGAGCGTTGCCATTTTTTCCAGGCTGGTATCGGGGCGCACGCAGCCGTCTTTGGTCACCGTGCCGCCTTTGATCGTAATGGGAATGATCTGCTGCGAGAGATCCGCCGCCGACGCCTTCTGGTGGCTTTTCAGCGCAAACTCTTCCTGTTCTTTGCGCGAGATATTGAATTTCTTGGCGACGTTTTCCGCCGTAAGTCCCATCGAGAGATAGGCGTTCGGCATCGTCTCATAGAGTTTTGGATTGGGGCTGGGATTAAAGCCTCCCATCGGGATGCGCGTCATCGATTCGACACCGCCGCTGATAAATAATTCGCCCGAGCCGTTGGCTATTCTTCCCGCCGCCATATGAATCGCCTCCATCGACGATCCGCACCAGCGATTGACCGTGCAGCCGGGCACCGTCACCGGCAACCCGCACATCAAGGCCACCATGCGGCCGATATTGAATCCCTGCTCGCCTTCCGGAAATGCGCAGCCGATAATGACGTCCTCAATGTCCTTTGTGTTCAGAGGCGTCTTAGCCAGTACGCCCTTAATCACCTGCATCAACAGGTCGTCGGGACGGGTTTTGGCCAGCTCGCCTTTATTGGCAAACGTGAACGGCGAGCGCCCGTAG
This sequence comes from uncultured Rickettsiales bacterium, assembly GCA_964575095.1. Lineage (GTDB taxonomy): Bacteria > Pseudomonadota > Alphaproteobacteria > Rickettsiales > SXRF01 > CAZNPA01. Next base: position 19,309 of record CAZNPA010000004.1, on the reverse strand, counting down.
GCGCAAATGACGGCTTTAGACATAAATAATGGCCCTTTCTGAGAAACCAGCAGTGTGGCAAAAAAACCTTACTTTTTCGTTAGTTTTTGCTAGATTGCCGTTCCTATGCAGCACGAAACCGATATTGTTATCATAGGCGCCGGTCCGGTTGGCCTCTTTACCGTCTTCGAGGCGGGGATGCTCAAGATGCGCTGCCACGTTGTCGATGCGCTCGACGTCACCGGCGGCCAGTGCGCCGCGCTGTACCCGGAAAAACCGATTTACGATATTCCCGGCTATCCCACCATCCTTGCCGCCGAGCTGGTGGATAAACTCGCCGAGCAAGCCAACCCGTTTGCACCAACATATCATCTGGGACAACGCGTTGAGAAAGTACAAAAGACCGCCAGCGGATTTACCGTCACCACCTCCAAAAATAATACCATCGCCTGCAAAGCCATCGTCATCGCCGCCGGCTGCGGCGCGTTCGGCCCCAACCGCCCGCCAATCGAGGGGCTGGAAGCCTACGAAGGCAAAAGCGTTTTTTATTTGGTGAGCAAGCGCGAGGATTTCCGCGGCAAGAAAGTGGTCATCGCCGGCGGTGGCGACTCGGCGGTCGACTGGGCGATCTCGCTTTCGGAATTGACGGAAAAACTCTATGTCGTGCACCGCCGCGATAAATTCCGCTGCGCGCCCGAAAGCGCCGCCAAACTCAAAGCGCTGGCCGATGCCGGCAAAATCGAAATGGTGGTGCCGTATCAATTATCAGGCTTAATCGGCGCTAGTGGAAAGCTTTCTGCCGTTGAAGTCGCCACACTCGAAGGCCAAAAGAAAAAGCTAGAAGCCGATGTGCTGTTACCATTTTTTGGATTGGCGATGGAGCTGGGCCCAATCGTCGAATGGGGGTTGAACCTCGATAAAAATCATATCGCCGTCCACCCGGCGACATGCCAAACCTCGACACCCGGAATTTTCGCCATCGGCGACATCGCGCATTACGAAGGAAAACTGAAATTGATTTTAAGCGGCTTCGCCGAAAGCGCGCTGGCCATGCACGCCGCCTATAAACTGGTGCATCCCAATGAAGTGCTGCATTTTGAATATTCGACGACGCAAGGCGTGCCGAAAATCGCTTAAATCAATTCCTGCCCCTGCCGCGCACCTCTTTAAGCGTCGCTATTATATCTCTATCCAGATCTCCCAGCACCGGTTTCTCGAAATCCGGTGAGATGGATGGGGTTGGATTTATTCGGTGGCCCAATTTTCGCTCGCTGTCCGCCACCAGGCCCTTTACATCCACTTGCACAGGATTCAGGCTTTCCACAATTTTCCAAGTGATATAGTTATGCAATAATTCGTAATTATAATCGCGGCCGGCATTTGGTTCCCGGTCGGCCGCATCGGCCATGCGCAAACAAGCGGTATGATAAGCGCCGCCGCGGGTTCCCAAAAGGGCTATGACTTCATCCCGTATCTCTTTCACGTTTATCTTCATTGTATTTCCCCCATTTTTGTTTAAATAAAGAGAACCGGAACTTATCATATTAATTAACGATTGTAAATAATTATGATAACCAAAATCATCGACGGCAAGGCGGCGGCGTTTATCGTCCGCGCGGAAACCGCCAAGCATGTCACGGAGCTCAAACGCACGCGCGGCATAACGCCCGGGCTGGCGGTGGTGCTGGTGGGCAATGACCCGGCCAGCGAGGTCTATGTCAGAAATAAAGGCAAGGCGGCGCGTGAAGCCGGTATGAATTCTTACGAGCACAAACTTCCTGTCACCATCACGCAAGCAGAACTTTTATTTAAAATCGAAGCGCTCAACCAAGACACGCACGTGCATGGCATTTTAGTGCAATTGCCACTGCCCAGCCATATCGACGAGGACGCGGTGATTAACGCCGTCGATTCCAAAAAAGACGTCGATGGGTTTCATCCCATCAATGTCGGAAACCTCTCAATTGGCCAGGACGGTTTCGTGCCCTGCACGCCGCTGGGCTGCCTGCGGCTCATCAACGAAGCTGGCGGCAACCCGGCCGGAAAACACGCCATCGTCATCGGCCGCTCCAACATCGTCGGCAAGCCCATGGCGCAGTTATTACTTAAGGAACATTGCACCGTCACCGTCGCGCATTCCAAAACGCAGGACCTGCCCGGACTTTTGAAAACCGCCGATATCGTGGTGGCAGCGGTGGGCAAGCCGCGCATGGTGAAAGGCGAGTGGCTCAAGAAAGGCGCTATTGTCATCGATGTCGGCATCAACCGCGTCGCGGGAAAATTAGTCGGCGATGTCGATTTTGAATCGTGTCAGGGAGTAGCGAGCGCCATCACGCCCGTCCCCGGCGGCGTAGGTCCCATGACGATTGCCTGCTTACTGGAGAATACTTTGAAGGCCGCTACGGGTTAGACTGTTTTTGCTGCCGCTGTAGCCTGCGATATTCCCGAACATACCCATTATGCTGTTCCAGCGAGCTGGAGAAATGATGCCCGCCTTTGCCGTCGGCGACAAAATAATAATCGCCAGTCGTCGGTGGATTCAGCACCGCCTCGATCGACGCCCGGCCGGGATTGCAGATAGCGGTCGGCGGCAAGCCAACGACGCGATAGGTGTTATAGGGCGACTCGACGGCAAGATCGGCCGTCAGGAGCGCGCGCCCAAGCGGACCTTTGTCTTTTTCCAGCGCATAAATCACCGTCGGATCGGATTGCAGCGGCATACCGCGCTTTAAGCGATTGATGAACACAGCGGCGATCTTGCCGCGTTCTTCCGGCACCGCCGTTTCCTTTTCGACAATTGAGGCCAGTATTACCGCCTGCTCCGGCGATGCGAACGGCAGACCGGCCTGACGTTTGTTCCACGATTCCGTCAGCACCACCTTTTGCGCAAACTGCATGTGTCGCATGACGTCCTGCCGCTTGTCGCCATACAAAAATTGGTAGGTCTCCGGCAGCAAGCTGCCTTCAGGGATAGCCATATCCGCTACGCCGGACAATATCGATTCTCTCTCGAGAAGAAGATTTACCTGCATCACAGTCAGCCCCTCGGGAATCGTGATGTTGTGCGCCACGACGCGACCGGCCACCAGCATATCGAGGATCTGGCGTGGCGACGACCCGGCAGGGAAAAGATATTCGCCGGCTTTCAGCGTACGCACCTTATCGCTGGCGATGATAATGGCGCCGAATGCCCACGGATGCCGGATAACATTATGGTCGGAAAGCGCGCGGATAGCGCCGCGGAACCCTGCGCCGCGCTCGATGATAACGGTTCTGGGCTCGGTAAATTCTTCCGGCGCTTCGAAATAATAATAGCCCCAGCCAGCGAGAACGAGCGCCAGCAGCAACACCGCTATCGCCGTGATGAGTAGCGTCCGGAGAAATTCCATGACTAAAGGCGTCTAAAAACCAGCGACGCGTTGGTGCCGCCGAAACCGAATGAATTGGAAAGCGCCGTGTTAATCGCGCGTGATTTGGCTTTGTGCGGCACGAGGTCGACGTCACAGCCGTCGGATGGGTCGTCAAGGTTCAAGGTCGGCGGCGCGATGTTATGATGAATGGCGAGCACCGAGAAAATAGCTTCGACGGCACCAGCGGCGCCCAGTAAATGCCCGATCGCCGATTTGGTTGAGGACATGGAAAGCTTATGGGCATGGGCGCCGAAGAGGCGTTTTACCGCACCCAGCTCGATTTCATCGCCGAGCGGCGTCGAGGTGCCGTGGGCATTGACGTAATCGACGTCTTCCGGATTCATTTCCGCACGCTTTAAGGCCGCCTGCATGGCACGGTATCCACCGTCGCCTTCGGGAGCGGGTGCCGTGATATGATAGGCATCGCCCGATAAGCCGTAACCGACGACTTCGGCATAAATTTTTGCGCCGCGGCGCTTGGCATGCTCCAATTCTTCGAGCACGACGACGCCGGCGCCTTCACCCATCACAAAGCCATCGCGTCCTTTATCCCACGGGCGTGATGCTTTCGTCGGCGTATCGTTATAAGAAGTCGATAGCGCGCGCGCCGCCGCGAATCCGGCGATGCCGACACGGCAGATGGCGGCCTCGGCGCCGCCGGCCACCATGACATCGGCGTCATTCAGCATGATCAGCCGCGCCGCATCGCCGATGGCGTGGGCGCCGGTCGAGCAAGCGGTGACGACGGAATGGTTGGGGCCTTTGAATCCGAATTTGATCGAGACCTGCCCCGAAGCAAGATTGATAAGGCAGGCCGGGATGAAGAACGGACTGATGCGCTTGGGTCCACGCTCTTTAAGCTGCAGCACCGTTTCCTCGATGACATGGAGGCCACCGATGCCGGAGCCGATTAATACGCCGGTGCGCTGCTTGGATGCTTCATCTTCAGGTTTCCAGCCGGAATCCCACACCGCTTGCGTGGCGGCACCCATGGCGAAATGGATAAAATCATCCATTTTCTTTTGCTCTTTGGGTTCGATCCAGTCGTTGGAATTGAATTGTCCGGGCGCTTCGCCGCGCGGCACGATACCGCCGATTCTGGCCGGCAAGTCGGAAACGTCGAAACCGGTGATCGGGCCCAGACCGGATTTGGATGCGATCAATTTATCCCAAGTCTCAGAAACGCCGCAACCCAGCGGCGTCACTAATCCCAGTCCGGTTACGACTACACGACGCATAGAGATTTTTTAATCTTTAAAAAACAGAAACGCAATATGGCAAGTGAAGTGCTAGGCACGAGTTTTTTAAAAACCGGAGCGTACATTATAGTACGTGAGGATTTTTAATAAAACGAGCAACGACGCAATTCACTGCTAGATTGCGCTTATGCGGCTTTCGCATTTTGTTGGATGTAGTTAATGGCATCCTGAAGCGTCAGGATTTTTTCGGCGGCGTCATCGGGGATTTCGATGTTGAATTCCTCTTCGAACGCCATAACCAGTTCCACGGTATCCAGGCTGTCGGCGCCCAGATCGTCAATGAAGCTGGCTTCGGGTACGGCCTTGGCAGCATCGACGCCCAGGTGCTCTACCACGATTTTCTTTACGCGTTCAGCAATGTCACTCATGTCGTCCATCCTTTAACTGTTAACGAATAATCGAGCGGCAGACTTTAGCCATCCGGCGAGAAAGGTCAAGCGATTCGATGTTTTTTAGCATAAGTGGTTTGGTTTTGCTAGGGAAAATAGTGGTGAGTGGCGAGTGGCGAGTGGCGAGTAATAAACAAGAATAGCCGAATAATTCTCGCCACTAACTCATAAACATTCCGCCATTCACATGCAGCGTCTGGCCGGTGATGTAACTCGCTTCATCGCTGGCCAAGAATAATGCACCGGCGGCGATCTCGGCAGCCGATCCCATCCGCCCCAGCGGAATATTTTGGTTGATCTTGGCTTTCTGATCTTCCGTCAATGCTTCGGTCATGTTAGTCGCGATAAATCCCGGCGCGATGCAATTCACCGTGATGTTGCGCGTCGCCACTTCCTGCGCAAACGATTTGGCCATGCCGGTTAAGCCCGCTTTGCTGGCGCAGTAATTGGCCTGGCCCGGGTTTCCCGTCCAGCCGACGACGGAGGTGATGTAAATGATGCGCCCGGCGCGACGCTTCAGCATTCCCTTCATCGCAGCGCGCGTGAGCCGGAAACTTGCCGTTAAATTAACATCAATCACCTGCTGCCATTCTTCGTCTTTCATGCGCAAGGAAATATTGTCGCGCGTGACGCCGGCGTTGCAGATAAGGATATCGATCCCACCCAATTTTTCTTCGGCCTCTTTAATTAAATTCTCGACCGTATCCAGTTTTGATAAATCGCACACGATCGGGATCGCGCCGGAGAGTTGCGAAGCCAGCGCATCGAGTTTTTCCTGCTTGCTGCCGGAGATGGCAGCCGTGGCGCCGGCTTGATGCAGCGCAGATGCAATCGCGCCACCGATACCGCCGGTGGCGCCGGTGACCAATGCTTTTTTACCTGAGAGGGAGAACATAAAAACAGCTACCTTCTATGATGGCCCGAATCTCCGGCAGGAGGATGCGGTGTTTGCTTATCTCTCTTAAGATATGGTATCGCCTCATAATGCGCGTTTCTGCATGCCTCGGTGATCTGCTCCTGCCATTGCTTCTTCGCATTGAGGATGTCTGAATGATCGTTCTTGGTGACGGATATATCAATCCCCACGGTAATGCCATCTCTAACTTTACTGATTTGAGCAGAATGAAACTTCATGCGCTCCGGCAACTGCAAAAACCGGGGGATTGCGTCGGCGTATTCGGCCGGCGATACCGCAATAGACGGCTTCATTGTTATATTGATGCGGTAAGTATGACCGCTGATAAATTTGTGATTACCGATAGTAATGTCAGGAGCGTCGGGCTTGATAGGGGGGGGATTTACCATGGGCCTGCCGGGTTTTTTGGCGAACGTGTGAAGAGATCTGGGGACAGGTTTCGTTTCGTCAATCGGCGAGCTCGCCCAAGCCTTTGGCGGCGCCGCCACGGCAATGTCATGCGCCTGTTCAAAAATATTGCGAACTTCTTTTGCAAGGCGCTGGCTATCCGTTTGTGCCGCTACAGCCTCGGAAAACGCATCGTCTGCTGATATCATTAATTCTCCCGCATGAAGCCCCGGTATATATTCCGCACCATCAATTTCAAACCCTTCCGGTAGTAAATTTTTGCTATCCTGCAGTAAGTGTTTGCTATTTTTCTTTGCGCTACCCTGTAGTGCATCACGCAATGCCCGCATGTAGTCTATGGCCTGGCGCTGCGCTTCTTTTTCCGGATTTTTGACGCTTTGCTGCACCAGAAATTGAACCAAGCCTTTGGCATCGACGGTGATTTTAAAATGCTCGGCAGTTTTAGCCGTCGGCTCAAAAGTGATCTTCAGGTGGTTGTACTCTTTTTGCAGAGAGGCCAACGGCTGTGACGGCTTGTAAATATCTCGCATAAGTTTTTCCCTACGCCGCCTTGGCAAAAATTTCGAGATCGGCTGGTACGCCAACATTCATGGCCGCCACCTCCGGCTCGATGCGTTTCATAAGCCCGCTTAAAACTTTGCCGGCGCCGATACCGCCGGTTGCCCCCGTTACCAATGCTTTTTTACCTGAGAGAGAGAACATTGCTATCTACCTTTAATAGTTCTTGTAGGAGCCGGAGATTTATCGGGAGACGCCCAACCGTGTGAAGCGCTATTATTCATATCGGTGCAGATGGTGTTAAACAGAATTGTCATATCCCGAATGCGTTGAGCGACGTCTTGCGGGTCGTTGCTTCTTGCTTTCGCTTGAATATCATAGTGCCAATATCCTGCCTGCGGATCAAAAGACGGCTGTTCATCCTCCATTGATAGATATTTAGGCAATTGCAGCCTATGCTTACATTTGAACAATACATCACGCGCCTCACCTTGCGCCGCTTCATCTTTTGGCTGATTGTGATCCGCCAGTTGTGCGGTAACGCGAAACAGGTCTGCGTCCTTATCCGCCCATAACGTAAGTATGGTCTCTTTATAGGCCGCCTGTTTTATCGGCTTGTAGAGATCGTTATCGGGATTTTCTCCGTATCTCATAAAATTCCTCTTCTCATGCCGCCTTGGCAAAAATATCTAAATCCGCCGGCGTGCCGATATTGACCGCCGCTACGTCCGCCTCAATGCGCTTGATGAGGCCCGAGAGCACTTTGCCCGATCCGATTTCGATGACGCGCGCCACGCCCTGCGCTTTGAGATAATGCATCGACTCGCGCCAGCGCACGACGCCGGTCACCTGCTCGACCAGCAGACGGCGAATGGTTTCGGGATCGGACTGTTTTTTGGCGGTGACGTTGGCGACCACCGGCACGCATGGCGCAAGTATCTTCGCCAGGGCCAGCGCTTCTTTCATGGCAGCAGCCGCCGGTTTCATCAACGAACAATGAAACGGCGCGCTGACGTCCAAGAGCATGGCGCGTTTGATGCCTTTGGCCTTGGCGATGTCGATGGCGCGGTCGATTGCCGCTTTGGAACCGCTGATCACCACCTGCCCCGGCGCGTTGTCGTTGGCGACCGAACAGACATCGCTTCCCGCCGCTTCCTTGGCAATATCGGCCGCCTGCGTGATATCGGCGCCCAAAAGCACCGCCATCGCGCCTTGTCCCGGCGGCACCGCCGCTTGCATGGCACGGCCGCGCAAGCGCAACAATTTCGCCGTATCGCTTAGGGAAATACTTCCCGCCGCGCACAATGCCGAATATTCGCCCAGCGAATGCCCGGCGACAAACGCGGCTTCCTTCGCCACCTCGAATCCGGTTTCCTTTTGCAAGACGCGAAGCGCCGCGATCGATGCCGCCATAATCGCCGGCTGGGCGTTTTCGGTCAGGGTCAAGGTTTCCTGCGGACCGTTAAACATAAGTTCCGATAATTTTTGACCAAGGGCCGAGTCCACTTCCTCGAATACCTCGCGGGCAGCGGCGAAACGCTCGGCCAGCTCCTTGCCCATACCCACCGTTTGCGACCCCTGACCGGGGAATAGTAATGCTGTTTTCATAGTTTTTCCGTGATTCCTGTGCGCCAGTGCGGGAATGACCATATAATACGACTTTTCCCCTTGCAATCGTTAAAAAAATGGCTATAAAGCCTATCCCTATTTGAAATTTTGGAGTTTTTCATGCCTCTTTACGAGAGCACTTTTATCGCCCGTCAGGACCTGTCGAAACAGGACGTGGCCAAGATCGCCGAATCGCTGACTGCGGTCATCGAACAGGGCGGCGGCAAGGTTGTCCGCAACGAATATTGGGGCTTGAAGAGCCTGTCCTACAAAATCGACAAGAACCGCAAAGGCCACTACACCATGCTCGCCATCGACGCACCGGCGCCGGCGGTGAAAGAAATGGAGCGCCAGCTGCGCATCAACGAAAATGTCATCCGCGTGCTGACGATTGCCGTCGACGATCTGGGCAACGGCCCATCGGTGATGATGCAGCAGACGCGTGGCGACGAACGCCCTGCCGATATCGAAATTCCCGAAGAACTGCCCGTTAACACCGAAGCCTCAGGTACCCTATGAGACGTCCCACCAGCAGAACCAGCGAAAAACCCGCCGAAGGCGCCGGCCCCGGCCGCAAGGTGTTTTTCCGCCGCAAGAAAAGCTGCCCGTTGACCGGCACGCACGCGCCCAAGATTGACTATAAAGATGTGAAGCTGCTGTCGCGCTTCATCTCCGAGCGCGGAAAGATTTTGCCCTCGCGCATCACCTCGGTTTGCCATAAAAAACAGCGCGAACTCGCCGCCGCCATCAAACGCGCCCGCAACCTGGCGCTGCTGCCGTTCGTCACGCAGTAACCAATCCCCGCATAAGCGAAGCGCATTGCGGGGTCCGGTTCATAAAAAACCCCGCCTAAAGCGGGGTTTTTTATCATGAGTGAAATTACAATATCGCCGGCTCGGCGATATCACAGCGTTTTAGGCACTCTTGTAAAGTGAGCCCCTCATAACGGAACCATCCTTGATTATAGGTTGATTCACATACACTGGCCCCACCCGCAGACATATAGTGACAGCTGGAATCGTCGTACACGTCCACGTAAAGATATTCCGCCAACGCCATCTGCGGCGCGGCAGCAATTAAAACCATCGCCATTAGGCGGGAGGTTATCAGCGCTCGCTCAAAAATTTTCATAATGGGCTCTCCTTCTTGTTTTCAACTACCGCTAAAGGCGACCGAGCCGCAAGACCGGCTGGCAAATCATAGAATATTCACCGTCAGCGGACTGGTTCATGAGTTCAGTGTTTAGGTCATCACAATCCATGTTGACATCCAGTGTTATCTGCGCCGGCAACTCCTGGGACGACGGCACATCAGGGCCCCATATCTGGCACAGGCAGGCCCGAACCTCGCCGGACTGCGCAAACGACGGCGCGGGCTGGGCGGTGATTGAAAAGATTGCCATGAAGAGAGCCGTTTTATAAGCGACCGGCATTCTCATAATCAAACTCCTTCGCAATCTAAATTAAACTGGCAATGGTCATACCCTTCTGCCCGCCTTCTCCAGTTTTCAAAACAGGCCGCGGCGGCGGCCTGATTTCCGCTGTTCGATAACTGCATGCATTGCCGATAATGAGCGTATCCGGCGGCGGTATAGATGAATCGGGTGCGGGCATCGGATGATTCCGGCATGGCAATAATAAAAGCCGCTAGTGCAAGACAGGTGATTTTGAGGATGTTGGTAAAAGCGGATTTCATAAAATATCCGATCAATAATACCTTATTACGCAGGGGTCGCCTCTGCATCCTTCGCAGCTTTGATGATCGGGATCCAAATCTCCCGGGGGATCGCCCGCACGGCTGGATCTTTCGCATACGCGCACTACGCAAGCGCCCGGAGGAAGTTGAAGCTCCTCTCCATTCTGCGTGCACACCAAACTGATGGCTTCCGCCTGCGCAAGTGCCGCCTGCGGTGCGGCAATCATCAAGATGCCTATAACAAAGCTCATCCTATACACTGAGCGAAGGATATTTCTCATAAATCTCTCCCTTTAAAAATTAATCTGTTAATGTTTTTTATTCTTATGTTGGTTAATTATAGCAAAGTAATGTGACCGTTTGATGACAGCGGCGCGGAAAACAGCAGTCTGTCCTTGCGAAAATTCACCAATACGGGCAGATTCCAGTGGCTTATGCATAAAAAAGAGTTGTTTCAGGCAATGGCCGGCGGCGTGTTATCCGCCCTTCTGTTTCTATTGGCGGCCGCAAGCGGGCTGGGGTTTTTCTGCCTGTTTTTGCCGACGTTACCGCTGTTTTGGCTGGGTTTAAGCACATCGCCGAAGCTGGCGCTCCATGGCGGTATCGTGGCGGCGCTGCTCATTGCCGCCCTTGAGCTGGCGGCAGGCGTCATGTTCCTGTTCCTCCTCGGCCTGCCCGCCTGGTACATCACTCAAAAAAGCCTGCTTTCCCGTGATTATACCGGTGGCCGCACCTGGTTCCCGCTGGGGCTTATTTTCACCACCCTTACCTGGTTTGCCGTGGCGCTGATGGCGGTAACCGGCCTTTTTTACGCCGGCGAGCCGGGTGGCCTGCCCGCTATTTTAGCGCAGCATATGCAGCAATCCCTCAGCGAAGTCGGCAATGAATATAAGGAAGCGGTGACGATACTGGCCGGCGAACTGTCGTTCCTGGTATTTTCGCTGGGCGTCTGGCTGTGGGCGCTGATGATCTACGGCCATGGCTGGCTGGCCAATTATCTGCTTGCGCGCACAGGCCGTAATATCCGACCCGATTTTGCCATCGAGGTATTTCCGATGCCGGGGACCATGCTGTGGCTGTTGGCATTTGCGGCTTTATCCTCGTTATTTGGCAGCGAATCACTGGCATTTTTGGGCAAATCGGGGCTGATAATGCTGCTTTTTCCCTATTTCCTGCTGGGGACAGCTCTGATGCACCTTCATACGAAAACCTGGCCAAGCCGTAGATTTTTCTTATTTTTTGTCTATGCGATGATATTCGTCCAGTTCTGGCCGGCGCTGATCCTGTGCGGCATGGGGTTCTTTCACCAGATTAAATGCTTGTCAGGCGCCGGGATTTCGTCTAAGTAGAGACCCCTTTATTTTTTGAATCATTTTAATCTCTTAGCTATAGCAGGAGCATGCCATGGAAGTCATTTTGTTGGAACGCATCGCGCGCCTCGGTTCGGTCGGCGATGTCGTCAAAGTCAAAAACGGATTCGCCCGTAATTTTTTAATCCCGATGAAGAAAGCGCTGCGCGCCAGCGACGACAACAAGAAATTCTTCGAAGAGCGCCGCCACATCATCGAGGAGCAGAACGCCAAATCCAAAGCCGCCGCCGAAGCCATCCTCAAAGAAGTGAGCGCCCTGACGCTGACCTTAACCCGCGAAGCGAGCCAGGAAGGCAAGCTCTACGGATCGGTCACCGTGCGCGACGTAGCGGAAGCCTTAAAAGAGCAAGGCCATGACATCGCCAAGAGCCAGATCGTCCTCACGCAGTCGATCAAGACCACCGGCGATTATCCGGTGCGCCTGAACCTGCACGCCGACGTCGTCGCCACGATCAACCTCAACGTCAAACGCAGCGAACATCACGAAGCGGCATGATTTGGTTGGCGAGCCGCTTGGGAGCTTAACAAATCAGCCGTCCCCACGAAAGCGGGGACCTCATCCGGTTTTAATTTTAGCCGCACGCGCTTTGTCCTGCGCGTCGAAGAATTGCTGCATTTGCGCCTGCGCGTAATCCGACGTGCGCGCATCAGCGATGTCGCCGGCGGTGAATTCCATCACCGGCTGGCGGCCTTCCGAGTCCAGCGCCGCCAAATGTTTTTCCACGCCGTCGACCAAATCCAGTATTTTATTATGGTTCAGTTTCCGGCCATACTCGGCGTCTTTGGAATCGAGCGCATACCGCTTGGGTTCCGGTTTATGACTCTCCCTGCGCATGTTGGCGGCAGCGATATTGCGAAACGCGGTTTTGCCGCCGCGAAGCGCCATTTGAATGCCGTCTTCCACTACCCTATCCATTTCCTCGGCCGGTTTAACGATATCCACCAGCCCATAGTCCTTGGCGCGGTTGGCGTAGAATTTCTCGCCGCCGGTAAATAATACGCGGGCGTTGTGCGCGCCGATTTTGGGAATCAAATAGCGCGAAATGGTCGACGGGCGCAGCCCTAAGTTCACTTCGCTGATCTGGAATTTGGTGCCGGCTTCGGCGATCACCACATCGCTTGCCGCCGCCAAACCCGTTCCGCCCGCCATCACATTACCATGTACGCGGGCGATCACCGGCTTCAGGCAGGTACGGATGGTTTCGTACATGGTGGCCAGCTTCATCGCATCGGCGACGTTTTCGTCACGGCTGTACGATGCCATGCGTTTCATCCAGTTCAGATCCGCGCCCGCCGAGAACGACGGCCCCTCGCCCGAAAGCACGATGACTTTAACCGCGGCATCTTCTTCCAGCGCCGTAAATGCCTGCGTGATTTGTTCGATCAGATTATCGTCGAAAGCATTGTGTTTCTGCGGGCGGTTAAGCGCGACAGTGGCGACGCCGCGGCCGTCGACATGGATATTCAAATCTTTAAAATGAAACGCGCCGTCGTTCATCACGCGCGCTGACGGTTCGCGCTTGGTGTCGGAAAGTGCTGCCGCTTTTTCTGGCGCCGCGCCATCGGCCAACCGCCGGTAGGTAGCCGACATGCTCTGCCTGCCGATTTTCCCCAACATGAAGCCGGACGCGGAGAGCAACTCCGGCATGGCGATGCCGGTTTTTTCCTTTAGCTGATTGTCAAACAGATCGACTAAATCTTCGGTGGCGACATTCCCGACTTTGCTGCCGGCATATTTGCAGCCGCCAAGCCCGCCCGCCGAGCTATCGAAACTTCTGATACCCAGCTCATAAGCCTTGCGCGCATTTTCGACCGCCTTGCCGCGCGTATCGTGGAAATGCATGGTGACTTTATCGAGCGGGATATTCTGTTTTTTAAGTGCCGCCATCAGCGCCTCGACAGCCTCCGGCGTTCCGGCACCCGTGGTATCGCCCAGCGACACTTCATAGACACCGGCCTCGAGCAATTTCTTGGCGATGCCCGCTACTTTTTCGGGATCGACGGGGTTTTTATCGGGATCCTGAAAAATGGTCGACACATAGCCGCGCGTGCGGATGCTTTGCGATTTTCCCAGGTCAATCACCGGCTTGGCGAGTTTCTGGATCGCGAAATCGGCGGTGGATAACCCGGCGCTATCGGCGTCTTTTTTATCGATACCGAGATTATCTTTATTGAATTTATCCGACGCACCGACCACCACGGCAAATTCGCCGAACTCTTTGCTGACGCCGGATTCAATGGCGATCTCGGCACCCTGCTTATTGATGGTCAGGAACGAAAAATGAATGCCGGGAAATTGCCCGTCCGCAGCCTTGGCGCGTAGTATATCGGTCAGCCGATCCGAGTCGGCCATCTGCGGCACGTATTTGGGGCTGACGAAGCTCGCGGCTTCGATGATGCCATTGCTTTTTCTCGACTTTGCCAGCCTGTGGATAAATTCGAGCTTATCGGCAAGCGACACCGACACGTCCTCGAACTGCAGCCCGTCGCGTGGGCCCACTTCCACAATGCGGATGGATTCTTTTGTCATAGTCTTACATTATCATTAAATAACCGGACCCCGCAACAAGTGCGGGGTTAGAACTTGCCCCCTCCATTAAACCCTGTTAGGGTTTTATCCCCCCTAGGAACAGCATACCATGGCACTACATTTAAGCGTCGATAAGGACAAATTGCAGGAAGCCGTCGCAGCCTACCGCGAGGCGCCGTGCAATATCGAAGCTGAACAGGCGATGCTGGGCGCGCTTCTGGTCAATAACGACGCGCTGCAGCACATAGGCGACCGGCTGCACGCCGAGCATTTCTATGAACCGCTGCACGGCCGCATTTTTGATTGTATCCTGAAATTCCACGATAAGGGCCTGGTCGCCAATCCGGTGACGCTGAAACATTTCTTCGATCAGGACGCCTCGCTCGCCGATATCGGCGGCGGCGCATATCTCGCTAAACTGGCAGCGGCAGCGGTTACCGTCATCAACGTTGCCGATTATAGCGACATGATTTACGACCTGGCCTTAAAGCGCCAGCTGATCAACATCGGCGACGAGATGGTCAATACCGCTTACCAGCACAAAATCGACGCCCCGGCGTTGCAACAGATCGAAAATACCGAACAAAGACTGTTCCATCTATCGGCTGAAGGCGCCGGCGATGGGGGATTTCGCGCGCTACGCCATTCGGTGGTGGATGCGATAAAGCACGCCGAGCACGCCTATAAGCACAGCGGCGTGGTGGGGCTTTCCACCGGCCTGATTGAAATGGATAAGATCCTGGGCGGGCTGCACCGCTCCGACCTTTTAATCTTAGCCGGACGCCCGTCGATGGGTAAAACGGCGCTGGCCACCAACATCGCCTATAACGCCTGCCAGGCGCTGGTAGCGGATGCGCAGGCAAAAGGCCTGGACGCCAAAGAGGCCGGCTGCGTCGGGTTCTTCTCGCTCGAAATGTCGTCCGAGCAATTGGCAACGCGTCTCTTAGCCTCGGCCAGCGGGCTCAACTCGTCGCGTATTTTCAACGGCAAGATTTCCTCGGAGGATTTCACCGGGCTGGTGCAGGCCAGCACCCGACTCAGCTCCATGCCGTTTTTTATCGATGACACGCCGGCGATATCGATTGCCGGACTGCGCACGCGGGCGCGGCGCTTAAAGCGCGTGCATAATCTGAAATTGCTGGTGGTCGATTATCTGCAACTGGTGCGCGCCACCAACATCACCTCGCAAACCAACCGCGTGCAGGAAGTGTCGGAAATCACGCAGGGACTGAAAGCCATCGCCAAGGAGCTGGAAATACCGGTGATCGCGCTGTCGCAGCTGTCGCGCCAGGTCGAAAACCGCGGCACGAAGGCGCGCGACAAAATCCCGCAATTGGCCGATCTGCGCGAATCGGGAAGCATCGAACAGGACGCCGACGTCGTCATGTTCATTTTCCGCGAAGAATATTATTTATCGCGCGAACAGCCCAAAGAAGGTACGACCGAGCACGCCACCTGGCAGGCGGACATGGACCGCGTCATGAACATCGCCGAAGTCTTCGTCGCCAAGCACAGGAACGGCCCGATCGATAATTTCAAGCTGCGGTTTGAAGGCAACCTGACCCAGTTCTCCAACCTGGCGGAAAATGCGTGACCGGATGAGCAACGCACCTGAAAATTTTGATTTAGCCGGACAGCGGTATAATTTTAGCGCCATCTCTCAGCAGATATCGCCCATCATTGCCGCCGCCATCGATTTTGTCGAGAACGGTACGTTTTCCGTACCGCAGGTTACAGCGCATTCATCACTGCCTCTGACAAAACCTGTCGCCGGCGCGTTGATCAAAGCGGCGGCGTGGTCGCTGGATCTCGGCCGGCCTATTTACGAGGCCGACGGAAAAAATTTTAAGGCCAGCGCGCAATATATGGAATTGGTGGACATCATCGCCAAAAATGTCGCGGCGCAGATAAGAAAATCCAGCAAAACAATCCATTTTGAAGCCCGCGCGCCGGAAAAAGCGGCTGGCATAACGCCGTAACCGATGGCATAGTGGCGCCGTCCCTCTTATGCCTTCTGTAAACGCCACACTCCATATCGACCTTACGGCAATCTGCGCCAATTGGCGGCTGCTCAAAGACCGTCACGCCAAAAAATCCATTGCCGCCGTCGTTAAGGCCAACGCCTACGGTCTGGGTGTCGCCGCCGTATCGCAAGCCTTATGGGAAGAAGGCTGCCGCGATTTTTTCGTCGCCACGCTGGAAGAGGCTATCGAGCTGCGCGAACACCTGTCGCAGGCATCCATCGGCGTTTTTCACGGCTTGAATGCCGGCGAAGAAAAGGAATTCCAGCGCTACCACCTTACGCCGGTTTTAAACACGCCCGCACAAGTCGAGAGCTGGCAGAAGGTGGCGTCACTGGCGTCCGCTATCCTGCATGTCGATACCGGCATGACGCGATTGGGATTAAATGAATCCGATCTTAAGGCGCTCCGCCATCCGCCATCCGCCATCCGTCATCTGATGTCCCATCTCGCCTGCGCCAACGAGCCAGAACATCCAAAAAACGCCGAGCAACTTTCGCGCTTCAAGACGGCAATGGCGCATTTCCCCGGTGCCAAGGCCAGCTTCGCCAATTCCTCGGGATTGTTTTTATCGTCCGATTTTCATTTCGATATGGGACGTCCCGGCTGCGCGCTCTACGGCATCAACCCGGTGCAGGACAAAAATCCGATGCGGCACGTGGCGACGCTTTCGGCGCCGATCCTGCAGATACGAACGCTGGACCGCGACGAAACGGTGGGCTACGGCGCCAGCTATAAAGCCAAAAAAGGCAGCCGTATCGCCATCGTCGAGCTGGGCTATGCCGACGGCATGCTGCGTGCGCTAAGCAATGCCGGCTTTGCCTATGTGAATGATGCCAGAGTCCCCATCGCCGGACGGGTGTCGATGGACATGATCGCCCTCGACGTTTCTTCTATGCCTGAAAATCAGCTCACGCCAGACTCGCGCGCCGAATTCATCAACGCAAAACAAACCGTAAGCGACGTGGCAGGGCTGGCCGGCACCATTGGCTATGAGGTGTTTACGCGGATGGGCAAAAGGGTGAAGAGAGTATATAGTTGATGGTTGATAGTTGATGGTTGGTGGTTTAAAAAGAGTCTGAGCCATTAACTGCCAACCACCAACCATGAACTTCCTCGCTCCCATCGGCCGCGTATTTCTCACTTTTCTGGCAGCCACCGGAAGGGTGATCCTGTTTATATGGTCGGCATTCAGCGACATATTCCGTCCGCCGTTTTATACCAAGATGGTCGCCAAGCAATTCCTCGAGGTCGGCTACTATTCGCTGCCGGTCGTCGGCATGACGGCGCTCTTCACCGGCGCCGCACTGGCTTTGCAGACCTATTCCGGCTTCTCGCGTTTCAACGCCGAAAGCTCGATTGCCATCGTCGTCGTGCTCGCCATCACGCGCGAATTGGGGCCGGTGATGGCCGGACTCATGGTCGCCGGCCGCATCGGCGCCGCCTACGCCGCCGAGATCGGCACCATGCGCGTCACCGAGCAGATCGACGCCCTGGTCACGCTCTCCACCGATCCGCATAAATACCTGGTGCTGCCGCGATTGCTCGCCGGGCTCGCCATGTTGCCGCTTCTGGTCTTGGTCGGTGATATATTGGGCGTCTTCGGCGGCTATCTTGTTTCCGTCAACGATCTGGGCTTCTCGCCCGGGCCGTATCTCAAAAGCACGATGCAATATCTCGAAACCAAAGACGTCGTATCCGGCCTGGTCAAGGCCTCCGCCTTCGGATTTCTGGTGACGCTGATGGGCTGCTACCACGGATTTAATTCCAAGGGCGGGGCGCAGGGCGTGGGTGCCGCCACCACGCATGCCGTTGTCTCGGCGTCGATACTGATCCTGATTTCCAATTACCTGCTCACCGCACTGTTGTTCGGGAAATAGATGACCGCAAAAATTGAACTCAAGGGCGTCACTAAGGCGTTCGGCAAAAAGAAAGTGCTGAACGGCATTGACCTTTCCATCGAAAAAGGCGAATCGCTGGTGGTGATCGGCGGCAGCGGCTCGGGAAAATCGGTGCTGATCAAATCCATCCTCGGCATCGTCACGCCCGATGCCGGCTCAATCAAGATCGACGGCCAGGAAGTAACGAATCTCAGCTTCAGGGATCGCCAGCCCATTTTGCGCAAATTCGGCATGCTTTTTCAGGGCGGCGCACTGTTCGATTCGCTGCCGGTGTGGGAAAACATCACCTTCGCCTTGCTGCAAAATAAACAAGTGGTAAAAGACGAGGCAAAAAAATTAGCGGTGGACCTGCTGAAAACCGTAGGGCTCAAAGCGGACGTCGCGGCACTCTCACCTTCCGAACTGTCGGGCGGCATGCAAAAGCGCGTGGCGCTGGCGCGCGCCATCGCCGCCAAGCCGGAAATCATCTTCTTCGACGAGCCGACGACCGGCCTCGACCCGATCATGGCCGATGTCATCAACGACCTCATCGTCAGCTGCTCCAAGGAACTCGGCGCAACGACGCTTTCGATCACGCACGATATGGCGAGCGTGCGTAAAATCGCCCAGAACGTGGCGATGATTTACGAGGGCAAGATCATCTGGCACGGCAACATCAAAACCATCGACCATAGCGGCAACGAATATGTTGACCAGTTCGTCCACGGCCGCGCCACCGGCCCGATTACGGCAGGGGTGAAATAAATATGGTTGCTTCGCCTCTGTTGCCAAATTATAAGTAATGCACTGCCCTATTCTTGATAGTTTTGCATAACTTTATCTAAAGGGAGAGAAACATATGAAAAGCAATCTGCTGAACACCTTAAAATGCTCCTGCGTCGTGGCAGGAATTATGCTGGCTTCTTCCACACCCTCTTTAGCGGAAGATCAGCCCGATCCTGTAGAAATCGCTCCGAACTGCTCTTATGGTTACATTCCGGGCAATATGTACGGCACATGTATTATTGGTTCAATGGTGATTGAAGAAATTGGTCTTGCCACGTGCTACGATCTATGTGCCTTTCTTTTATACATGCCATAACTCTTCACTTAACGTTATTACGGCAAAGAGACCCCGCCATATGGCGGGGTCTTTATTTCAAAGCCCCGTGGCAGTGCTTGTATTTCTTGCAATGATAAATTTATTTATCCCTATAAAGACGTCAATAAATTTATATTATTATGATTCAATATATTAACTACTATAAATAGTTAATATTTGAGACAAATTGTAGCTTAATATTAACTAAACATTTTGGGGGGGGGGGGGGGGGGGGGGGGGGGGG
>CAZNPA010000003.1:0-257271 GCA_964575095.1 uncultured Rickettsiales bacterium | reverse complement strand
GAGGGCGGCAAGACCGTCGGCGCCGGCGTCGTCGCCAAGATTGTGGAGTAGGAAAATGCAAAACCAAAAGATCAGAATCTGGATTAAGGCGTTCGATCACCGCATCCTCGATCAGAGCACGGCGGAAATCGTTTCGACGGCAAAACGCACCGGTGCGCAAGTGCACGGTCCGATCCCGCTGCCGCGCCGCATCCAGCGCTTCACCGTCAACCGTTCGCCGCACGTCGATAAGAAGTCGCGCGAGCAGTTCGAGATAAGGACGCACAAGCGCCTGATCGATATTTTAGACCCGACGCCGCAAACCGTGGACGCGCTGATGAAGCTCGATCTGGCCAGCGGCGTGGATATTAAAATCAAGGCGGAAGCCGCCTAGGAGCATTTATGAGAACCGGACTGATAGCAAAAAAGATTGGCATGACGACCACCTACTCGGAGGCGGGCGAGCAGCTTGCCGTGACCGTTTTACAGATCGAGAACTGCCAAGTCATTGCCACCAAGACCAAAGAGAAGAACGGCTATACCGCACTTCAGCTCGGTGTCGGCGCGGCCAAGGCCAAGAACACAAGCAAGTCCATGCGCGGCCATTTCGCCAAGGCGAAAGTGGAACCCAAGCGCAAGGTCGTCGAATTCCGCGTTGCCGAAAATGCGGTTCTGGAACCTGGTACGGAAATTCTGGCTTCGCATTACGTTCCGGGACAATTTGTCGATATCAGCGGCAATACCGTCGGTAAGGGTTTTGCCGGCGTTATGAAGCGTTGGAACTTCGCCGGTCTTGAAGCCTCGCACGGCGTCTCGATTTCGCACCGCTCGCACGGTTCCACCGGTCAGCGCCAGGATCCGGGCCGCGTGTTCAAAGGCAAGAAAATGGCCGGCCATATGGGCGCGCGTAACCGCACGCAGCAGAATCTGGAAATCGTTTCCGTCGACGAAGCCAAAGGCTTTTTGATGATTAAGGGGGCAGTGCCGGGCGCCAACGACAGTTACGTCACGATCAAGGATTCGGTCAAAAAAGGCACGCATGTCAAAGCGCCGTATCCCGCCGGTATCAAGCAAGCGCCGCAGGCAGCCGTGCCTGCCGAACAACAAGCAGCCGCTCCCGAAGCCGCTGAACAACCCAAAGCGTAAAAGAGCACGTTATGAAACTCAAAGTCGTCACCTTAGAAAATAAAGAAGCGGGCTCCATCGAGCTCTCCGACGCCATCTTCGGCGTTGAAGTGCGCAACGATATCATACATCGCATGGTCGAATACCAGCGCGCCAAAAAACGCGCCGGCACGCACAAAACCAAAGGCATCTCCGAGATTCAGGGCACGACCAAAAAACCGTGGAAGCAAAAAGGCACCGGCAATGCCCGCGCCGGTTCGCTCCGTTCGCCGCAGTTTAAGGGTGGCGCGAGGATTTTCGGGCCGGTCGTACGCAGCCACGCTCTAGGCTTAAATAAAAAGTTCCGCAAGCTGGCCATGAAACACGCGCTCTCTGCCAAGCAGAAAGAAGGCGCGCTGTTTGTCATCGAAAATCTGGAAATCAAGAACGCCAAAAGCAAAACTCTCGCCACGACTTTCGAGAAGAACGGCTGGGACAAGCCGCTCATCATCGGTGGCGCCGAGCTTAACGAAGTGTTCGCCAAAGCAGCGCGCAACGTCATGCATGTCGATGTGCTGCCGCAGCAGGGTTGCAACGTGTACGACATCCTGCGCCACAAGCAGCTGGTGCTGACCAAGGATGCGGTGAAGCATCTGGAAGAGAGGCTCAAATGAAATTAGGACGCAAGAAAAAAGACGCGACGGCACGGCAATTGCGCGAGTGGCATTACGATGTCATCGTCTCGCCGGTCATCACCGAAAAATCGACGCAAGCCTCCGAGCAGGGCAAGTTTCTGTTCAACGTCCGCCTTGAGTCCAGCAAGCAGGACGTCAAAGCGGCGGTGGAAGGTATCTTCGGCGTGAAGGTAACCAAGGTCAACACCCATAACCGCATGGGGAAAATCAAACGGTTCCGCAATACCACCGGTCGCCGTGCCGATACCAAGAAAGCCATCGTGACGCTGGCTGAAGGCCAGTCGATCGATTTCAGCACGGGAGTGAAAAAATAATTTATGGCACTCAAAACATTCAGGCCGACAACGCCGACGCAGCGCCATCTGGTTCAGGTGGACCGCAGCGCAT
This sequence comes from uncultured Rickettsiales bacterium, assembly GCA_964575095.1. Lineage (GTDB taxonomy): Bacteria > Pseudomonadota > Alphaproteobacteria > Rickettsiales > SXRF01 > CAZNPA01. The sequence goes on along the minus strand of CAZNPA010000003.1, from coordinate 255,106 downwards.
TATGGAAAGGCAAGCCCGTCAAATCGCTGACCGAGGGCAAGCCCAAAAGCGGCGGCCGCAGCAATACCGGGCGCCTGACGGCATTCCGCACCGGCGGTGGCCACAAGTCCAGCTACCGCACCATCGATTTCAAGCGCCGCAAATTCGACGTGCCGGCGACGGTCGAGCGTTTGGAATACGATCCCAACCGCTCGGCGTTCATCGCGCTGATCAAATATAAAGACGGCGAACTGGCCTATATTCTGGCGCCGCAGCATCTGAATGTCGGCGACACGGTGATCTCCGGCGAGAATGCCGACATCAAGCCGGGCAATGCACTTCCTTTGAAGAACATTCCCTCCGGCACGTTCGTGCATAACGTCGAAATGAAACTCGGCAAGGGCGGCCAGATGGCGCGCTCGGCCGGTACGTTCGTGCAGCTGGTCGGCAAGGACGCCGGTTACGCGCAACTTAAATTACGTTCGGGCGAATTGCGCCTGGTGCCGGATATGTGCCTGGCTTCGATCGGCGCGGTAAGCAACCCCGACCACCAGAACCGCGTCATCGGCAAGGCCGGGCGCTCGCGCTGGTTGGGACTGCGTCCCTCCGTTCGCGGCGTTGCCATGAACCCGGTCGACCATCCGCACGGCGGCGGCGAAGGCAAAACCTCCGGCGGCCGCCATCCGGTGACGCCATGGGGCAAAGGCACCAAGGGCACCAAGACGCGCTCGCGCAAGAAAAAGAACAAGCTGATCATCAAGAATAGGCATGGGAGATAAGTAATGGCACGTGCAGTTTGGAAAGGCCCGTTCGTTGACGGGTATCTGCTGAAGAAGGCGGAAATGGCAAAAGCAGCAAGCAGAAACCAGATCATCAAGACCTGGTCGCGCCGCTCGACCATCGTCCCGCAATTCATCGGGCTGGTGTTCGGCGTCTATAACGGCAAGAAATTTATCCCGGTCTCCGTCAACGAAGACATGATCGGCCACAAGCTCGGCGAATTCGCGCCGACGCGCACCTTCCTCGCTCACGGCGTGGCAGGTAAAGAAGACAAAGCGGCCACCGGCGCTCCGGCGGCAGCGGCACCCGCAGCGGCGGCAGCTCCGGCAGCGGCGCCCGCAGCAGCTCCGGCGAAGAAAGAATAGGGTAGGATTATGGGTAAACAGGCAAGAGAACGGTCACTCGCGAGCAACGAAGCCAAGGCGGTCATCAATCGCCTGCGCGTTTCGTCGCGCAAACTCAATCTGGTGGCAGCCTTGATTCGCGGCATGGATGTCGGTAGCGCGTTGACGCAGCTCACCTTCAGCCACAAGCGCATCGCCAATGATGTGAAAAGGGGATTGCAATCGGCCATCGCCAACGCTGAGAACAACCACAATTTGAACGTCGATTCGCTGTATGTGAAAGAAGCCTATGTCGGCAAGAACATCGTGATGAAGCGCATGCATACGCGCGGCCGCGGCAAATCGGCGCGCATCTTCAAGCCGTTCGCCAACCTGACGCTAATCGTCGGTGAAAAAGGCGAAGCGCAAACACCGGTCAAGACCGAAAAGAAAACTGAGAAGAAAGCGGCCAAAAAGCCGGCTAAGAAGGAGTCCAAATAATGGGTCAGAAAGTAAACGCCATCGGCCTGCGGGTCGGCATCAACAAGACGTGGGATTCGCGCTGGTACGCCGGTGACAAAGACTACGCCGACAAGTTGCACGAGGACTTCAAGATTCAGAAGTACATCAAGAAGACCTTAGACTCGGCCGGCATTAGCAAGATTACGATCGAGCGCCCCTCCAAGAAGGCGCACATCACGATCCATACCGCGCGTCCGGGCGTCGTCATCGGCAAAAAAGGCGCCGACATCGACAAGATCAAGAAGGACATCGGCAAGTTCACCAAGGACGAAGTGCAGGTCAATATCGTGCCGGTGCCGAAGCCCGAACTCGATGCGACGCTGATCGCAGAATCGGTGGCACAGCAGCTGGAAAAGCGCGTCGCTTTCCGCCGCGCCATGAAACGTGCCGTGCAATCGTGCCTGCGCTTGGGCGCCTTAGGCATCCGCATCAACGTCAGCGGTCGCCTGGGCGGCGCTGAAATCGCCCGCATGGAATGGTACCGCGAAGGCCGCGTGCCCTTGCATACGCTGCGCGCCGACGTCGATTACGGCGTTTGCCGCGCCGAAACCGCTTACGGCACCATTGGCGTCAAAGTCTGGGTGTTCAAAGGCGAGATCGTCGGCAAGGAAAAGAAAGTGATTCGGGAAGAAGCCCCGGTTATCGCCGAAACGGAAACCACGGAAACGACAAGTAACGAGTAACGCATATGATGAGCCCTAAAAAAACGAAGTACCGCAAGCAGCATAAAGGCCGCATCCACGGCAACGCCAAGGGCGGCTATACACTCGCGTTCGGCGAATACGGTCTGAAGGCTTTGCAGCCGGAACGCGTCACCGCGCGCCAGATCGAAGCCGCGCGCCGCGCCATTTCGCACCACGTAAAGCGCGTCGGCCGCTTGTGGATCCGCGTGTTCCCGGACGTGCCGGTGACCAAAAAACCGGCGGAAGTGCGTATGGGTTCGGGCAAAGGTTCGGTTGAATACTGGATCTGCCGCGTTGAACCCGGTCGCATCATGTTCGAGATCGACGGCGTGCCCGAACAGGTCGCGCGCGACGCCTTCGAACGTGCTTCGGCCAAGCTACCGATCAAAACAAAATTCGTCGCCCGTCTGGCGGAAGAGAGGCATGCATGAAGATCGCCGAATTACGCGCGAAGAGCAAAGAAGAGCTGCAGGAGCTGGTACTCAACTCCAAGAAGGAGCAGTTCAACCTGCGCATGCAGGCGTCGACCGGCGCGCTGGAGAACCGCAAGCGCTTTACCGAAGTGCGCAAAACCATCGCCCGCGCCATGACGCTGATCAATGAAAAACCTGGCACGGCGGTGAAGGAAAAAGCTGCTAAACCGGCTGCTGCCGCCAAAAAAACGGCACCTAAGAAAGCCAAGAAGGAAAAGGAATAGAGTATGCCGAAACGCGTATTACAAGGTGTCGTCGTCAGCGACAAAATGGAAAAGACGGTCGTCGTGCAGGTCAACCGCCGCATTGCGCACCCGATTTACAAGAAAACCATCGCGCGCTCGAAGAAGTACGCGGCGCACGACGAGCAGAAGAAATTCAAAATCGGCGACGTAGTCTCGATCATCGAGTCGGCGCCCATCTCGAAAACCAAACGCTGGAAAGTCGTGTACGAATAGGGGTTAAGTTATGATTCAACAACAAAGTAATTTAGAAGTCGCCGATAACTCGGGTGCGCGCCGCGTGATGTGCATCAAGGTGCTGGGCGGCTCGATGCGCAAAACCGCGACAGTAGGCGACGTCATCGTCGTCTCGATCAAGGACGCGATTCCGCGCGGCAAGGTCAAGAAAGGCGAAGTGCACCGCGCCGTCATCGTGCGCACGCGTCACGACATCCGCCGTGCCGATGGCAGCATCATCCGCTTCGACAAGAACGCGGCGGTGCTCGTCACCAAGCAGAACGAGCCGATCGGCACCCGTATTTTCGGGCCGGTCACCCGCGAACTGCGCGGCAAGCAATTCATGAAAATCGTCTCGCTGGCGCCGGAGGTACTCTAATTATGCAAAACAAACTGAAACTTAAAAAAGGCGACGAAGTCATCGTCATCGCCGGCCGCGACAAGGGCAAAAAGGGAAGCATCCTCAGGGTGATCCCAGAAAAGTTGCGCGTCATCGTCGGCGGCGTCAACAAGGTGAAGCGCCACACCAAGCCGTCACAGGCCGGTGCCGGCGGCATTGTCGAAAAGGAAGCATCGCTGCATGTGTCCAACGTCATGCTGGTTGATAAGAAAACCGGCAAAGGCACGCGCGTGGGCTATAAAACGCTGACCGACGGCAAGAAAGTGCGCGTCGCCAGGAAATCGGGAGAGGTCGTCAATGGCTAAGTCAACCGCAGTGAAAAAAGAAGGCGGCTATACGCCGCGCCTTGTCGCCGTGTACGAGAAAGAAGTGCGCCCGGCGATGCAGAAGCAGTTCAACTACAAGAATGCCATGCAGGTGCCCAAGCTCGACAAGATCGTCATCAACATGGGCGTCGGTGAAAACGTCAACGACAGCAAAACCATCCTGGCGGCGGTTTCCGATATGTCGCTCATCTCCGGCCAGAAGCCGGTGACGACCAAGTCGAAGAAAGCCATCGCCGGTTTCAAGCTGCGCGAAAACCTGGCCATCGGCTGCAAGGTGACGCTCAGGAAACAGCGCATGTATGAGTTCCTGGATCGCCTGATCAACACGGCGCTGCCGCGCGTCCGCGACTTCCGCGGCGTGAAGCAGAACAGCTTCGACGGCCGCGGCAACTACGCGCTCGGCCTCAAAGAGCAGATCGTGTTCCCGGAAATTAACTACGATAAAATCGACCAGGTGCGCGGTATGGATATCATCATCTGCACCACCGCCAAGACCGACGCCGAAGCAAAGGCGTTGCTCACCGGCTTCAATATGCCATTCATTAAATAAGGAGATCATTGTGGCAAAAAAGAGTTCGATAGAGAAAAACAACCGCCGCGGTCGCATGATTAAGCGCGATGCCGGCAAGCGCGCCAAGCTGAAGGCGATCATCATGAACAAGTCGACGTCCATGGAAGACCGCATGCAGGCACAGTTCCAGCTTTCGGCGATGCCGAGGAACGGCGCCGCTAACCGCTACCGCAACCGCTGCGAGCTCACGGGCCGCGCGCGCGGCACCTATCGCAAATTCAAACTGTCACGCATCAAGCTGCGCGAACTCGGCTCTTTCGGCCGCATTCCGGGCCTCACCAAGGCCAGCTGGTAAAAAGGAGAATTTATGTCAACCAATTATCGTCTCGCCGACATGCTATCGCTGATCAGAAACGGTCAGCAGGCCAAGCTCGCGCTGGTGAAATGTCAGGCGAGCAAGCTACTCGGCAATGTGCTCGAAGTGCTGGTGCGTGAAGGCTATGTCAACGGCTATAAGAAAGTAGAAACTGAAGGTAAATTCGATTTCGAAATCGAACTTAAGTACCACGAGGGCGACCGCGTCATTAAGGAGATCAATTGCATCTCCAAGCCCGGCCGCCGCGTCTATTGCGAAATCTCGAAACTGCCGAAATATTACAACGGCCTCGGCATCGCCATCCTTTCGACCTCGAAAGGCGTGATGTCGGATTTCGACGCGCGCCAGGCGAATGTCGGCGGCGAAGTATTGTGCAGCGTATTCTAGGAGTCATGGGGAAATTATGTCACGCGCAGGAAAAGTACCGGTAACGATCCCGCAAGGGGTCACGGTCACCGTTAGTGGTTCGCAACTCGCCGTCAAAGGCGCCAAGGGCGAACTCAAAATGGCGATCGCGCCGGAAGTGAAGATCGAAGTCAAAGACGGCAAGGCAACGATATTGCCGCTCTCCAAGGACGGCCGCGGCCGCGCCATGTGGGGCACGTCGCAACGCCAGTTAAAGAGCATGGTCGAAGGCCTTTCCAAGGGCTTTACCGTGCGCCTGGAACTCTTGGGCGTCGGTTTTCGCGCTGCCGCCGATAAAAATTACCTGACGCTGGCGCTCGGCTACAGCCACGAAATCAAATACGCGATTCCCGCCGGCATCGAAGTCAAATGCGAAAAGCCGACTTCGATAGCCATCTCGGGTTTCGACAAGACGCTGGTTGGTCAGGTTGCGGCGGAAATTCGCGAACTCAGGAAACCGGAGCCGTATAAAGGCAAGGGCGTTCGCTATGAGGGCGAATATGTCCGTCACAAAGAAGGTAAAAAGAAATAGAGGATGATGATATGAGCCAATCGGTTAAAGCAAAAACATTGTTCGCGCGCCGCAGCCAGCGCGTCCGCACCGCTATCCGCCGCAAGGCGAAAGGCCGCGTGCGCCTGTCCATTTTCCGCTCCGGCAAGCATATCTATGCCCAGCTGATCGACGACAAGAAGGGGCAGACGCTCGCTTCCGCCTCGTCGCTCGATAAGGACGTCAAGGGCAAGATCAAATCGACTTCCACTCTGGAAGCCGCCAAGACCGTTGGCGTTCTCATCGCCGAACGGGCCAAGAAAGCCAATGTCAAAGAAGTCGTCTTCGACCGCGGCGGGTATTTGTTCCACGGCCGCGTGAAAGCCCTGGCCGATGCCGCGCGCGAAGGCGGACTCGCATTTTAATGTAAGGATAGAAAATTATGGCACGCCCACAACGCAATGACGAACGCAAAGGCAGAGAAGAAGGCAGCGACCTGATCGACAAACTGGTATCGATCAACCGCGTCGCCAAAGTCGTGAAGGGCGGGCGCCGCTTCGGTTTTGCCGCGCTGGTCGTGATCGGCGATGGCAAAGGCAAAGTCGGCTATGGTTCGGGCAAGGCGAAAGAAGTATCGGACGCCATGCGCAAAGCTACCGACGACGCCAAGAAGTCCATGCAGCGTTTCCCGCTGCGCGAAGGTCGCACGCTGCACCATGATTGCTACGGCCGCTTCGGCTCCGGAAAAGTTATCATCCGCACGGCGGTGGCCGGTACCGGCATCATCGCCGGTGGCCCGATGCGTGCCGTGTTCGAAGCGCTTGGCGTTCAGGACGTTGTTGCCAAATCGGTCGGCAGCTCGAATCCCTATAACATGGTGAAAGCGACGTTCGCCGCGCTGAACGACATGAAATCGCCGCGCGCCGTCGCCGCCAAGCGCGGCAAGAAAGTCGGCGAAATCGTCGAACGCCGCGAAGGCAAATCGGAAGAAAAGAAAGAAGATAGCAAGGAATAGTTATGACGACAGCAGTCAAAAAAGACACCGCGCCGAAAGCCGCCAAAAAAGCGGCCGCTCCGGCCAAAAAAGAAGCGGCGCCCAAGAAGCCCTCTACCGCCACCGGCAAAGTGAAGGTGACGCAAATGGTGGGCTGCATCGCGAGGAAATGGGACCAGGAAGCGACGTTAATCGGCCTGGGTTTAAATAAACGCCACCGCTCGCGCGTGCTCGAAGACACGCCGTGCGTGCGCGGCATGATTTATAAAGTGCGGCATTTAGTAAAAGCAGAAAACGTAGGGTAGAACCATGCAACTCAATCAACTTAAATCCAATCCCGGATCGCACAAGAAGCGCATGCGCGTTGGGCGCGGCATCGGCTGCACCAAAGGCAAAACCTGCGGCCGCGGCGGCAAAGGCCAGACGGCCCGCACCGGTGTCCGCATCAACGGCTTCGAGGGCGGCCAGACACCGATCCATCGCCGCCTGCCCAAACGCGGATTCACCAACCACACGCGCCATACCTATGCCGTGATCAATACCGGATCGCTCGAAAAAGCTATCGCCGCCGGTTCGCTCGATGCCAAAAAGACGATCGATCTTGCGGCGCTGCAAGCGGCCGGCCTCGTGCGCGGCAACGCCAGCGAAGTGAAGCTGCTGGCCAAGGGTGAGATCAAGAGCAAGCTGACGCTAAAAGTGAACTTCGCTTCCGAGTCGGCCAAGACGATGGTTGAAAAGGTGGGCGGCAAGGTTGAACTTCCGGCGGCAATCGCCTAATGTTTTGTCATCCCCGCGCAAGCGGGGATCTTAAGCAACAAGAGATAAGATTCCCGCGTTCGCGGGAATGACAAGGAAAAAAGAAAAATGTCCTCTGCCGCTGAAAGACTGGCTTCCAATCTCAATTTCGGAGTGCTGTCGCGCGCGACCGAGCTCAAGCAGCGCTTGTGGTTTGTGCTCTGGGCACTTATTGTTTACCGCGTCGGCACCTATATCCCCGTGCCGGGCATCGACCCGCACATCATGGCCGAGATTTATGCCAAGCATCAGGGCGGCGTCCTCGGCGTATTCAACATGTTCACCGGCGGTGCGTTGTCGCGCATGACAATTTTCGCGCTGGCGGTGATGCCGTATATCTCGTCATCGATTATCATTCAGGTACTCACCGTCGCCGTGCCGCAAATCGCCGCGCTTAAAAAAGAAGGCGAGGCCGGACGCCGCAAGATCAACCAATACACGCGGTTTGGCACGGTTTTTCTGGCAGCGTTGCAAGGCTACGGCATCGCTGTCGGTCTTGAAGGCATGGTAGGTGAGCGTGGATCGGCGGTGATGGATCCCGGATTTTTCTTCCGCTTCACGACGACGGTGACCTTAACCGGCGGCACGATGTTTCTGATGTGGCTCGGCGAGCAGATCACGGCGCGCGGCATCGGTAACGGCATCTCGCTCATCATCTTCACCGGCATCGTCGCCGGCTTGCCGGCGGCCATCGGCCAGACGTTCGAGCTGGGACGCACCGGCGTTATCTCGACGGCGTTCATTTTGCTCATCATTGTTATCGTACTGGCGCTCATTGCGTTCATCGTTTTCATGGAGCGCGCGCAACGGCGCATCGTCGTGCAATATCCCAAGCGGCAGATGGGCAATAAAATGTTCGGCGGCGAGGCGACGCACATGCCGCTCAAACTCAATACTTCAGGCGTTATCCCGCCGATCTTCGCCAGCTCGATTCTGTTATTTCCGCTCACCATTGCCGGATTCCAGTCGGCGGGCGGCTCGGAAACGCTACGCTTAATCAGCTCCTACCTTGGTCACGGGCAACCGCTCTATATAGCGTTTTATGTCGGCCTGATTATTTTCTTCAGTTTCTTTTATACGTCGGTCGTGTTCAACCCGGTCGAGACGGCGGACAATCTCAAGAAGAACGGCGGTTTCATCGCCGGCATCCGCCCGGGCGAACAAACGGCGCAATATTTCGACTATGTGCTGACGCGTCTTACCATGGTCGGCGCGCTCTATCTCTCGTTGGTCTGCGTCCTGCCGGAAATCTTCGTCGCCAAATATTCGGTGCCGTTCCAGCTCGGCGGCACGGGGCTCCTCATCGTCGTCAACGTCGTCATCGATTTCGTGACGCAGGTGCAGTCGCATCTTTTCGCGCACCAGTACGAAGGCCTGATTAAAAAGGCGAAGCTCAAGGGTAGATTGAAATGAACCTGATTCTGCTTGGACCTCCTGGCGCCGGAAAAGGTACACAAGCGGATTACCTGCATCAGGCCTACGGGTTGGCCAAGCTCTCGACCGGCGACATGCTGCGTGCGGCGGTGGCGTCCGGATCACCCATCGGATTACAGGCCAAAGATATCATGGCGGCGGGAAAACTGGTGCCCGATGAGATCGTCGTCAATCTCATCCGTGAGCGCATCCAGAAACCCGATTGCAAGAACGGTTTTATCCTCGACGGCTTCCCGCGCACGGTGGCGCAGGCGGAAGCGCTTGACGTCATGCTGCAAAAAGAAGGCAAGAAACTTGATTGCGTCATCGAGCTTAAGGTGGACGATAAAATATTGATCGACCGCATCGCCGGGCGTTTTTCCTGCAGCAAGTGCGGCGCCGGTTATCACGACAGTTTCAAGCAGCCAAAAACGAAGGGCATCTGCGACCAATGCGGCGCCACCGAGTTCACCCGCCGCGAAGACGACAAAGCCGAAACCGTGGCCAAGCGCCTGGAAAGCTATCATCGCCAGACCGCGCCGCTGCTCCCCTACTACCAGCGCCAGAGCGTCCTGAAAAGCGTCGACGGCATGGCGGATATCGGCGAAGTAAAACGCCAGATTGCGGCGTTGCTGGCTTAGCGTGTTTCCACATTTTCTAAAACGCAGAAATTTTTCCGATATTGTTTATCCGGCACTGGTTGCAGGCGTGCTCGCCGGATTCGTACTGTGCACGCTCCATTTTCATTTCAAGGACGGCCTGGACGACGATTTCATCACGTTGTGGAGCGGCGAAACGCTGGGCCGCGACTGGTGGTTCATCAATTACAACGGCGAACGCTCGGAAATGACGTCGAGCATTCTGGCGGCGCTTTTTGCCAAACTCATGTTCTGGATCAATCCGGATGCGACTTATCTTCTGAACAGAGTCTTGCTTTTTGTTTTTGCGCCGGCGGCGCTGCTTCTGGTCTGGATTTACCGCCACGCGGTCTTTCCGGATGCCTATGCGCGGCCGCTGGCGCTGGCGGTCATGATAGCCGCTGCGTCCTCGCCGGTATTGCAACGATGGTCGATCTCCGGATTGGAGACGCCGCTGCATGCGTTTCTGATTACATGGTATGCGCTGGCGCTGATCGATTATATCCGGCGCTTCCCCAATGCCGCGTGCTGGCCGCTTATTCTGTTGCAGGCGGCGCTGATACTGGTGCGGGTGGAGGGTGTGTGGATTGTCGGCGTTACGTTCCTGGCGCTTTTGAATTCGGCGAATACATGGCCGCATATTTTCCGGCGGCCGGTGATGTATGTATATTTGGCGCCGCTTTTGATGTTTCTGGCGCTCATCGGTGCGCGATACGCCGCCACCGGGTTTATGTTCCCCAATCCTTTTTACGCCAAGCTTGATGGCAGCTTGAGCCAAAGCGCAACGGGACTTGATGAGCTGGAAAATTTTTACGACGACGGGATCGCGCACGCGGTACTTATGGCCGGTATGTTGTCGGCATGGGTGTGGATTGTGATGCACTATCTCAACCGGCAGCGTCCGTCGCTGCCACTGCTGGTGTTTACCGTGATCGCCACGGTGCAGGACGTGCTGTTCGCTCTCGCGGGTGGATCTTATGGCCTTTATCGCCTGCTGGCGCCGACGCTGCTCATCAAATGGTGCGTGTGCGGCTGTGTTGCGCTGATTGCGCTGAATCGCGCCGACCGCCATGCGCGCCTTGCCATCGGCGGCCTTATCGTTGCGCTGCTCGTTATTCCCATCGCGTTGATTGAGCCGATACCGTTATCGCAGGACATGCTGCGGGCGGGCAGGGAGACGTTCGCCAAAATCCGGGAGGCCGATTCCTGGGCGGATCTCAACTGGCGGATATTGTACATGCATTACGTCCACAGGCGCGATATGAGGGCGGTTTACCCGTTCATACGCGACGAATTGCCGCGGCACCTGAAAACCATGAAAGAGCTGCGCATCTCCTCTTTTCAGGCCGGATTTTTCCCGTATTACGTTAAAAAATTATACCCGGACGCGCCCATCCGTTTTTACGATACCAAGGGATTGATGGATGCCAAGGTTGGGCTGGCGGGGTCGCAAAAAGACAATGTAGGCGTCATCACCCCGGGATTTGCCCCGCTGCTTAAGGAAAAAGACAAAATATCCCAGTTATTTCAAGAGTTTAACCCTAATATGATTTATGTCATCCGTGGACTTCGTACCGGTGATGAAAAAACCCTTCCCGGCATGGGCTGGAAAAGGGCATATGTGAGCCCGCGTGCCGCAGTTTGGATTAAGACAGAAAGTGATTGACAACCTAGGATTTCTACGTATTCTTCCTGCTCTAAATTTTTTAGTTGGAGGAAATTTCCTCCGCTCTAACCAACTGTAAAAAGGTACTATTGTGGCTCGTATCGCTGGCGTCAACATCCCCTCGGCCAAGCGCTTGGACATCGCGCTGACCTACATCCATGGCATCGGCCGCGTCAAGGCGGTTGAGATCTGCAAAAAATCAGGCATCGCGCCGGAAACCCGCGTGCACAAGATGTCGGAAAACGAAGTCATCAAAATCCGCGAAATCATCGACCGCGACTACATGGTTGAAGGCGACCTGCGCCGCGAAGTGGCGATGAACATCAAGCGTCTGGTCGATCTCGGCTGCTATCGCGGCCTGCGTCACCGCAAGAAACTGCCGGTCCGCGGCCAGCGCACGCACACCAACGCCCGCACGCGCAAAGGCCGCGCCAAACCGATCGCCGGCAAAAAGATTGCAACGAAATAGTTAGAAACGGATTTTAATCATGGCTCAAGAAACCGCTGCCAAGACTGCTGACACCAAAGATACCGGCGCAAAAATGAAGCGCCGCGAGCGCAAGCACATCACCACCGGCGTCGCGCACGTCAATGCTTCGTTCAACAACACCATCATTACCATCACCGACACGCAGGGCAATACCGTTGCCTGGTCGTCGGCCGGTAAACACGGTTTCAAAGGCTCGCGTAAATCGACGCCGTATGCGGCGCAGGTCACGGCGGACGCCGCCGGACGTCAGGCGCAGGAGCACGGCATGAAAACGCTGGCAGTAAAAATCAAAGGCCCCGGCGCCGGCCGCGAATCGGCGCTGCGCGCACTGCAGATCGTCGGCTTCACCATCACCTCGATCAAAGACGTAACGCCGGTGCCGCATAATGGCTGCCGCCCGCCGAAACGCCGCAGAGTATAACCACTAAACAAGAAAACCTGCACTCGCTTTGTGTCGCAGGATGAAGAAACCAAAGGGAGAGACACCGTGTTAGCAAAAAACTGGCAAGACCTGATTAAACCGACCAAGCTGGATGTCAATGCATCCAAGAGCAACCCCAATCAGGCGACGATCATCGCCGAGCCGCTCGAGCGCGGATTCGGCCATACGCTCGGCGTGGCGCTGCGCCGCGTGTTGTTGTCGAGCTTGCAAGGTGCCGCCATCACGTCAGTCAAGATTGAAGGTGTGCTGCATGAGTTCTCGTCCGTTCCCGGCGTCCGCGAAGACGTCACCGACATCGTGCTCAACTTAAAAGAGCTGCGCTTTAAAACCGGCTCTTCCGAAAAGAAACGCCTGTCTCTCAACGCTAAAGGCCCGGGCGAAGTCAAAGCCAGCCAGATCGAAACCTCCGGCGATATCGAGATCATCAATAAAGACCATGTCATCTGCACGCTCGATAAGGGCGCCAAGCTCGTCATGGAAATGGTGGTAGAAGTCGGCAAAGGCTACGTGCGCGGAACCAAAGCGGCGGACGCTCCCATCGGCCTCATCCCGGTCGATGCGCTGTTCTCGCCGGTCATCAAAGTCGCCTACAAGGTCGATAACGCCCGCGTCGGCCAGATCACCGACTATGATAAGTTGTCGATGACGCTGGAAACCGACGGCTCGATAAAAGCCGACGATGCCGTGGCGTTCGCCGCCCGCATCCTGCAAGACCAGCTCCAGCTCTTCATCAATTTCGAAGAGTCGAAGATTGAGCGCAAGGAAGAAGCCAAGCCCGACCTGCCGTTCAGCCCGCACCTCCTGAAAAAAGTCTACGATCTTGACGAACTTTCGGTGCGCGCTACCAATTGTTTGAAGAACGACAACATCGTTTATGTCGGCGACCTGGTGCAGAAGACCGAAGCCGAAATGCTGAAAACTCCGAACTTCGGCCGCAAGTCGCTCAACGAAATTAAAGAGAAGTTGGCCAAGATCGGCCTCAAGTTCGGCATGGAAGTGCCGGGTTGGCCGCCAGAGAATATCGAAGAGCTGGCTCGTAAATACGAGGATCCGTACTAAAGAGTGAATGGTGAATAGTGATTAGTGAATAATTTTCTAATCACCGGTCACTAATCACAAATCACTTAGGAGAAAAAAATGAGACACGGAATGAAAGGCCGCAAACTCGGCCGCAAGAGCGGGCATCGCAAGTCGATGTTTATCAACTTGGCGGCGGCGCTGGTCAAGCACGAGCAGATATCGACCACCTTGCCCAAGGCCAAAGACCTCAAACCACAGGTCGACAAGCTGATCACGCTCGGCAAACGCGGCAACTTGCACGCGCGCCGTCAGGCTCTCTCGGTGCTCAAAGACACCGATCTGGTGAACAAATTATTCTCGTCGCTGGCCACCCGCTATAAGGAACGCAAGGGCGGTTATGCCCGCGTCCTTAAGGCTGGTTTCCGTTATGGCGATATGGCGCCGATGGCGATCATCGAGCTCGTTGACCGTGACGTTAGCGCCAAAGGCCAGGATTCCGGTCCGCAGCCGGAAACACCCGCTCCCGCGCCGGAAGCGCAGGAAGCAAAACCGGCCAAGGCAGCCAAGAAAAAAGCCAAAGCCGCTTGAGGCGCATTTAAGCACGGCATTCTATGAACGCGCTGGCATTGATGTATGTGACCGTAGGCGGGGCCTTCGGCTCCATGTGCCGCTACGTCGTCCAGTTTCTGTGCACGCGCTATATTGGCCTTGCCTCTGATTTTCCGGTCGGCACTTTTGCCGTCAATATACTCGGCGGGTTTCTGATGGGGCTATGGATTGCCGCCATCACCGTGCTGCTGCCGGCCAAGGCCAGGGATTTGCACCTGCTGTTTGCCATCGGCGTACTGGGCGGGTTCACGACCTTTTCCGCCTTCTCGCTGGATATTTTCCTTCTGGTCGAGCGAGGCCTGTTGCTGCAGGCGGCGCTTTATATCGTCGGATCGGTGACGCTCTCCGTGCTGGCGCTTCTGGGTGGTATCTGGATCATTAAGCTGACAATGGGATGAACGCTTTGAAAGAACATACCGTCACTGACGCCGACGATGCCATCCGGCTCGATCGCTGGTTCAAGCGCCACATGCCGGGCATGACGCACGCACTCCTCGAAAAGCAACTGCGCAAGGGAATGATACGCCTCGATGGCAAGAAAGCCAAATCGTCCGACCGCGTCCAGGCCGGTCAGGTCATCGAGATGAAGGATTCAGGACTTACGATTCAGGACAAATCATCCGCGCCCAGCCGTTCTTCGGCGCAGGAGATGGAGCAGATAAAAAAATGGGTGCTCTACAAAGACGCCAATATCATCATCGTCAACAAGCCGTTCGGCCTGGCGGTGCAGGGCGGTCATAAAATTGCCAAGAGCCTCGATGGTATGCTCGACGGGTTGAAAGAGCAGGGCGGCGAGCGGCCCAAGCTCGTGCATCGGCTCGACCGCGATACCAGCGGCTGCCTGGTGCTGGCGCGCACGACGAAAGCCGCGACGGCGCTGATGCCGCTTTTTGCCTCGCGCCGCGTCGAGAAAACTTATCTGGCGCTGGTCAATAACCTGCCCGATCCGCTGCATGGGAAAATCGACCTGCCGCTCTTAAAAAAAGAAAACCCGCGCTTAAGTGGCAAGCCCGGCGGGCCGGAGGGCAGGGACTACGAAGTCATGTGCGTCGATAAGGATGGGCAGAAGGCGCTCACCGAATACCATGTCATCGACATGCTGGCGCGCAAATTTGCGCTGGTGGAACTGAAACCGCTCACCGGCCGCACGCACCAGCTGCGCGTGCACATGCAGGCCATCGGCTGTCCGATCGTCGGCGACCATAAATACGGCGGCAGCCAGGATTCGGCGGAATCGATCGGTGTCGAGAATATATTACACCTGCATGCGCGCAAAATAACCCTGCCGTCGATTTTCGGCGCGCCGGCGGTTAGCGTCACCGCACCGCTGCCGCCGCACATGAAAAAAAGTTTTGACGGATTAGGACTGGATATCCCCAAATGAGCGCCATGCCCCAACTGACACCGGCTAAAAAACCATTCGCTTTGCCGCCGATGCTGAAAGATGCCATCGCCGCCGAATGGCAGGGGAAAAAATCGTTCAACGCGGCGACGATGCCGCTCACCGCGCTCGCCTACACCGCCATTGACCGCATTGCTGACCAAAAAGACAATATCGTCGAAGTGTTGCTGGCCTACGTCGATACCGATACACTGTGCTACCGCGCCAGCGCCGCGCCGGAATTGCTGCAGCGGCAAAAGGAAGAATGGGATCCGATCCTGACCTGGGCCGGCGCTAAATTCAGCGCGTTGTGGCAGACGACAAGCGGCGTGATGCCGCTGGAACAACCCGCAGCGCTGCACAGCGCGCTCCGGGAATATTTGGAGGGGCTCGACGACATGCGGCTTTCCGCCTGCGGCGTGTTGGCGTCGTTTTATTCGTCGCTGGTGCTGGCGCTGGCGGTGATGGAAAAACGGCTTTCTGCCGAAGACGCATTTTACCTGTCGCGGCTCGAAGAAATTTTTCAGGGCGAGAAGTGGGGCGAAGACGAGGCCACCGCTATGCGCGCCGGGCGCATCCTGGAGGAAATCAAGGCCGCGCGGCGTTTTTTAGACTTGCTTCCTCAGGCATAACTTGGTTAACTTGGAGTACCCTTTATGACGACCACACTGGTTAAACCAAAACGTACAGCGCAACCTGAACCGGAGCCGGCGACAGCCAAACCTATGCCCCGTAAAACCATCATTTCCGAACTCGAAGAAAAACGCGAACGCGCCCGTCAGGGCGGTGGACAAAAGCGCATCGACACCCAACACGCCAAAGGCAAGCTCACCGCCCGCGAGCGTATCGAAGTGCTGCTCGATCCCGATTCGTTCGAGGAATACGACATGTTCGTCGAGCACCGCTGCACCAACTTCGACATGCAGGATAACAAAGTACCGGGCGACGGCTGCGTCACCGGTCAGGGCACCATCAACGGCCGTCTGCTGTTCGTCTACAGTCAGGATTTTACCGTATATGGCGGATCGCTCTCGGAAACCAATGCGCAGAAAATCTGCAAGATCATGGAAATGGCGATGAAAGTCGGCGCGCCTGTGATCGGGCTCCTTGATTCCGGCGGCGCGCGCATTCAGGAAGGCGTAGACAGTCTTGGCGGATTCGCCGAGATTTTCCAGCGCAACGTGCTGGCCTCCGGCGTTGTGCCGCAGATTTCCGTGATTTTAGGCCCCTGTGCCGGCGGTGCGGTCTATTCGCCGGCTTTGACTGATTTCATCGTCATGGTGCGCGGATCATCGTATATGTTCGTCACCGGCCCCGACGTGGTGAAAACCGTGACGCATGAAATAGTGACGCAGGAAGAATTGGGCGGCGCCGAGACGCACACCAAGAAAACCGGCGTGGCCGATCTCGCCTACGCCAACGATATCGAGGCGCTGCAGCAGGTGCGCCGCCTGTTCAATTTCCTGCCGCTCAACAACAAGGACGGCGTGCCGCAGCGTCCGACGCCCGACCCGGCCGACCGCGTTGAAATGTCGCTGAATACATTGGTGCCGGAAAATCCTAACCGTCCTTACAACATGCGTGAGTTGATTGAGCGCGTGGTCGATGAAGGTGATTTCTTCGAGCTGCAACCTGATTACGCCAAGAATATTTTAATCGGCTTCGGCCGCATGGAAGGCCATACCGTCGGTTTCGTCGCCAACCAGCCGACGCAGCTTGCCGGTTGCCTTGATATCGACGCCTCGCGCAAGGCGGCGCGCTTTGTGCGCTTCTGCGACGCGTTCTCGATCCCGCTGGTGACATTCGTCGACGTGCCGGGATTCATGCCGGGCACGTTCCAGGAGCATAACGGCATCATCAAGCATGGCGCGAAATTGCTGTTCGCCTATGCCGAGGCCACCGTGCCTAAGATCACCGTCATCACGCGCAAGGCCTACGGCGGCGCCTATGACGTCATGAGCTCAAAGCATCTGCGCGGTGACATCAACTATGCCTGGCCGTCGGCCGAGATCGCGGTTATGGGACCCAAAGGCGCGGTTGAGATTATCTTCCGCGGCAAGTACGCCAATGAGGCCGAGCAACAGAAGCTGATCGACGATTACAAGGAAAAATTTGCCTCGCCGTTCGTAGCCGCCTCGCGCGGATTCCTCGACGACATCATCCGCCCGCACAACACGCGCTGGCGCATCTGCCGGTCGCTCTCGGTGCTGCGCAATAAAAAAGTCCAGAATCCGTGGAAAAAGCACGATAACCTGCCGCTGTAATACGGCGGAGTTGTTTACGAAACGGACGGCCCGCCTTTAGTGGCGGCGGATTCCTTGGCGGTGGTGAGCTGCGCTTCGGTATCTTTCAGACTCTTGCCGCTGTGGCGTAATTCGTCCATGGCGTTGTGGAAGTCCTGAGCGATTTGCTTGACGCGCGGATCGGTTTTGACAATGGCCGCTAACTTGGCGTCTACTTTCCCCATTTCCTTATCGCTGATTTTCCCGTTATGATCTTCATCGGGATTGAAGCCAAGCACGCGTGCCGCACGTTGCGTGCTTAACTCCCCATCGCGCTGCATTTCCTGCGCGGAAATGCGGTGATCTTTGCCTGCCACGGCCATCAGTTCGTCGGCGCTTTTCTGGTTACGCTGCTGCTCTTTCTGCTCCGGGGTTTCCGGGCCGTTCTTTTTTTCGTGCCTGCCGAGCATGCCACCGGTAAGCAAGCCACCGATAAGCGTAACGATCATTTTTATAAAGCCAAGGATTCCACCTTCCTGACCTTCCCCGGATTTTTCCTGTGTTTCTTCTTTTTCTTTTTTCTCTTTCGCCGCTTTTTCTTCGGCGGCCTTTGCTAAGCGTGCGGCCTGTTTTGCTGATTCGTCCGATGTAAGAGGTTCCGGCTTGGCAGACGTTTCGGCGGTAGCGGGAGTCGTCGAAGCCTCGGGGGCAACCGCTTTTTCTTGAGGGAGTTTTTCTTTCGCCTTCTCTAATTCTTCTTTTGATACTCGCCCAGCTAAGTTTCCATGCCTATTGTGAGTGACTGAGTCATAAACAGGAAAATCTCCATTTTCGGTGAAGTGTGTATTAGGATCGATAAATCCTTCTACTGTGGTGCCATCCTTCTTTGTGATGGTGACAGGATAGGTGCTGTAAGTTTCATCGGAAGGAGCGGCAATCCCGATAATTGTATCGGAGGCTTTTTCCTGATCTATTTCATTTACATTATCCGACTTAGCCATACTGTTACCTCTTCACGGTTATTCTTATGATACCTCAGAACTCCTCTAAGAAATGTGAAGAATTTGTTACAATTCAGGCGGGTGGCGGTTTAACTATTCGTTTGATTTCTCTCATTAAATCATTACAATCGCGCTCTTATGTTCAATAAAATCCTTATCGCCAACCGCGGCGAAATCGCCGTCCGCATCATGCGCACGGCCAAGAAGATGGGCATCCGCACCGTTGCCGTCTATTCCGAGGCCGATGCCAACGCGCTGCATGTGCGCGAGGCTGATGAGGCTATCTTTATCGGCGAAAGCCCGTCGATCAAAAGCTACCTCAATATCGACAGCCTGATGCAGGCCATCGAAACCAGCGGTGCTGACTGCGTGCACCCGGGATATGGATTTCTCTCGGAAAATTCTGAATTTTCGCGCCGCGTGCAGGAAGCGGGGGCGACCTGGATCGGACCCGGCCATGACGCCGTGCGCAAGATGGGTGACAAGATCGAATCGAAAAAAATCGCGCTGGCGGCGGGCGTTTCGAGCGTGCCGGGCGTGCTCGATGCCATTTCGTCGGAAGACCAGGCGCGAGAAATCGTCAAGAAAATTGGTTATCCCGTCATCATCAAGGCGGCGGCGGGCGGCGGTGGCAAAGGCATGCGAATCGCGCGCAACGACAAGGAATTGACCGATGGTATCTTACATGCCGGGCGTGAGGCCGCGTCCTCGTTCAAGGACAGCCGCGTCTTCATCGAGCGCTATTTCGACAGCCCGCGCCACATCGAAATCCAAATACTGGCCGACAAGCATGGCACCGTGCTGTGGCTGGGCGAGCGCGAATGTTCCATCCAGCGCCGTCACCAGAAGGTGATCGAGGAAGCGCCGAGCCCGTTCCTCGACGAAAAGACCCGCCGCGCCATGGGTGAGCAGGCGGTGGCGTTGGCCAAAGAGGTCGATTATTGCTCGGCGGGCACGGTCGAGTTCATCATGGATCAGGAAAAGAATTTTTATTTTCTGGAGATGAACACGCGGCTCCAGGTCGAGCACCGCGTCACCGAACTCATTACCGGCATCGATCTAGTGGAGCAGATGATAAGGATCGCCGCCGGCGAGAAACTGTCCTTCAGCCAGAAGGACGTGCAGTTCCACGGCTGGGCGCTGGAAGCAAGGCTTTACGCCGAGGATCCCAAGCGCAACTTCCTGCCATCGACAGGCCGCATCACGCGCTATCTGGAACCGGAGAATATCGAAAACGTGCTGATCGACACCGGCATCTACGAGGGCAGCGAGATCAGCATGTTCTATGATCCGATGATCGCCAAGGTCTGCACCACCGGCGAAACGCGCGAGCAGGCGATCGAGAGTATGCGCGACGCGCTGGCGGCGTTCATCATCGAAGGCATTGCGCACAACACCGGATTTTTGGAGGCGATACTTTCGCACCCGCGCTTTATCGCCGGAGACATTTCCACCAATTTCATCGAGCAAGAATATAAAGAAGGTTTCATCGGCGCCGAACTCACGTCGGAAGCGACCAAGATATTTTTGGGCGCGGCGACGACGCTGTTCCTGCGTGACGCCGAACGCGCCGCGCGCGTCAGCGGCCAGGTGCCGGGGCGCGAGCGCGAGATCGGTTCGCGCTGGGTGGTCAATATCGACGGCACCGATTATCCGGTCTATGTGCGGCAGGATAAAGACAAAGGCTATTTCATCACCCATAACCGCCGGTTGATTTCGGTGCGCACCGGCTGGCAATTGGGCAAGCAATTATTTCAGGGCACCGTCAACAGCAAGCCGGTCTCGGTGCAGATCCGGCCGCTCGAAGAAGGTTACCGCCTGACCTATGGTGGTGCGTCGGTGGCGGCGCGCGTGCGCACGCAACGTACGGCTGATCTGGCGCAATTCATGCCCAAACCCATGGATGACGGCAAGAAAGACAAACTGCTTTCGCCGATCGCCGGCCTTGTTGTTTCGATCAAAGCTAAAGAAGGCGAGACGGTGCATCAGGGCCAAGAGCTGATGATCATCGAGGCGATGAAGATGGAAAACGTCATCACCGCCGACCACGACACTAAGATCAAGAAAGTCCACGTCGGCGAAAAAGAGAGCGTGGCGATGGATCAGGTGCTGATGGAGTTTGCGGCTTAGCCGGCTATCTCGCCCTCTGCTGCCGGGCTTCGGCGCACATGGTTTCAGCCAGGGTTACGATCTGTTCAACCAAGGATGTCACATCAACATCTTTTCTGTCTCCATAGGTGAATGCCAGCCCTTCTCTTAGAGAAGTTTTATATTTCTTCAAAGCGTTTTGGCGATCTAATTCCGGCCATGTCCTCTCGCCTTGCCTGGCGTGCGTCATAATGCTTTGAAAATCATTCAAACGGTCTTCTTGTATTAAAGGCCTTAATTGATTTTGTAACTCATCAAGCCCCAATCTACTGGCGGCCCATAATTTAGATTTTCGGCGGTACGCTACTGTCTCTCTACTCTCAAGGCCGGACGCTATATCGAAAACTCCCTGTAGGCCTTCCTTTAGCTTATCGATAGCTTGTTCTTCCTGGGATGAGCGGCTGTTGCCATTCATTATCGCTAACGCAGCGGCGAAGCCTGTTGGCTTTGATTCGAGCACAATAGCCGCAATATTATTCTTAGAGCCGCCAGGACACAATGCTTCTGCTCTTTTTACAAAATCGGGATACATCGTTTCCAGCTTTTTGCGGGAGAGTTTTACTACATGAGCGGAAGGCGTGTGAAGAAGGCTATCTGACATGGGGAACTCCTTGTAAGAGGGACAGAATATGCACTTATAGCATAATATAAGTTAATTTCTACTAATATATTATGATATCATTAATTTCTATTAGAAAAGAGTTTTAAAATGAGTCTTTAGGATGTCATCCACGTCCTTCATCGACGCCTTGATGCCCAGCGCTTCAAGCGACGTCACGCCGTAGCCCTGGATGCCGCAGGGGACGATGCCGCCATAGTGCGAGAGGTCGGGATTCACGTTGAGCGAGATGCCGTGGAACGTCACCCATTTCCTGACGCGGATGCCGATGGCGCCGATTTTTGCTTCATTATTGCTCTCCCCTTGGGGGAGAGCGGGCGAAGACGAGCTGCAAGCGAAGTCTGAGCCGTGAGGGGTAACTTTACCCCCCACGCTTCGAACTGCGCGCTTCGCGCTTGTTCTCAGCTGCTCCCCCCCAAGGGGGGAGCAAGAAACCCAAACTCCTACTCTCCCTTTCCTCGTAAATCCCTCGACGCCGAACTCCGCCAGCGTGGCAATCATCCATTGTTCAAGATTGCACACGAAGCATTTGATGTCCTGGCGGTCGCGCTTCTTTAAATCCAGCATCACATATGCCACGCGCTGGCCGGGGCCGTGGTAGGTGTATTCGCCACCGCGGCCGGTTTGGTACACCGGAAACTTCTTCTTATCGAGAAGCCCGGAGGCTTTGGCGCTGGTGCC
Source organism: uncultured Rickettsiales bacterium (assembly GCA_964575095.1). Classification (GTDB taxonomy): domain Bacteria; phylum Pseudomonadota; class Alphaproteobacteria; order Rickettsiales; family SXRF01; genus CAZNPA01. The sequence goes on along the minus strand of CAZNPA010000003.1, from coordinate 233,261 downwards.
GGCGGTATAGAGCGGCGGGTGCTCCACCAGCCAGACCAGCTCCGGCTTTTTTCCGGCCAGAATGTCGGCGACGCGCCGCTCCATGGTTCCCACGGCGGTTTCGTAATCAACGGGCTTTTGTGAAGTTTTCCATTCCATAATTATTGGTTTCATTTGAACCAACCCGCCTTCGCTAAAGATTTGGTGGACACTCCTTCGGCTAACGGTTTCGGGATGACTTAAGCCACCCGAAGCCCGTAAGGGCGAAGGGTGGTGCGGTCGGAGAGACTCGAACTCTCACGCCTCGCGGCGCCACCACCTCAAGGTGGTGCGTCTACCAATTCCGCCACGACCGCATGCTGAGGTGAAGAGAGGGATATGTAGCAAATATAGCGCTTTTAGCAAGATAAGTTTACCTGCCAAGAGGCGCGCTTTACCTAATCAGCCGGATGTTGTCGAACATCTTGATTTGCGCCGTGTTGGCGTCTTCGAAGGGGGCGCTTTCGGCGTCGTCGCTCTGTGGCTTGTCGGTGCGTTTGAGCTTGCCGTCTAAAAACGCGCCGTCTTCGATGGCGATGCTTTCGTGCATGACGATGCCCTCGACATTGCTGCCGGTGAACATATAGACGTTCCTGGCGCGGATGACGCCTTTGACCTTGCCGTAAATAAAGACGTCGTCGGCAGTGATTTCGCCGTTGACGGCGCCGTTCTTACGAACGTTTAAGGTGGCGCAGCGGATGTTGCCGTCAATCGTGCCGTCGAAATCGACGACGCCGTCGGCGACGATGTTGCCAAGCAAGTGCATATCCTGACTGATGAGCGAAGGTACGGAATCTTTTTTCTCGGCGGCGATCTTGCCGACGGTATTCGGCTTGTTATTCCTTAGAAACATATGAGCGCCCTGCCTTTAAAAAATTCTTGGGGTTGACGGTGCGGTTGCGGTAGCGCACCTCGTAGTGCACGTGCGGGCCGGTGGAGCGGCCGGTGGATCCCTGGATGCCGATGACGTCGCCCTTATGCACGCGCTGGCCTTCCTGAACCAGTATTTGGCTCAGGTGCCCGTAGCGGGTGGAAATGTCAAAGCCGTGATCGATATCGATGGCATTGCCATAAGCACCGTTCCTGCCGGCGGCGGATACGATGCCATCGGCGGTGCTGTGAATCTGCGCGTTCGGCTGGCCTTTCATATCAAGGCCGGAATGAAACGCCAGGTGGCCGGTGAAGGGATCGATGCGTTTGCCGTACGGGCTTTCTTCCTCGAATTGCTTGAGCGGGGAGGCCAGCGGCAGCGCATCCACGACCTGTTGCAGCAGCGCCAGCTCATCCAGATTGGTGTAAAGCGCCTGCTCGTCGGAGGATAATTTGGAAATATCGAGCGGAACATAAGGGCCGCCTTCCGATTTTCCATCGGTATTCTTGCCGCGCTGGGTGACTGCCGGTTTCTTGTCGCCCAATTCCTTCTTGAGCGCTATCGGATTTAAACCCGCCTGCTTGATAATGGATTCCAAATCGCCGATGCGGCCGGCGGCGCGATCGCGCACTCGCTTGATGATGGTGGAGTTGGTTGTTTGCAGTTCGGCGACTTTCTGCTCAAGGAACGCCATGCGGGCAAACAATTTGTCATTATCCATGGTCGACAGGGCGAACATCGGGTTGGACAGCGCCGACGGCGTTGCATCCTCGGCATCGGCCGCGGCGGTATCCTGCGGCTGTCCGGCGGAGGGGTAAAGCGCGCTCAGGCTGTTGGCGGTGCGCGTGCCGGCGAGAGATTTCAGTGCCTGGCTCTGCGCCTTGAATGCCATGCGCGTGGCCATGTAGTTGCCGGTGGAATAGGCAAGCCAGCAGACGCCGCCGGCCATGAACAGCAATGCCACCAGCTGCATTTTGCCGGTGATGGGGAGGTGCCTGACCTTGTGTTCGGAGACGACGATGAGGTTCCGTTGTGGGAACCATTGCTTGAAACAACTACGCATCGCAGCGACAATATTCTGCATCCGTATCCCTTAAGTTGTTATATCCACAGCCTTATTGTTACGTTCCAGCGCGGCGGCAAAAAAACCATCCATCCCGTCTTTATGCGGGGTTGTTTTAAAGTACGATGTGGTTTTATCCCATATTTTTTCGGAAGATACAACCCTGAATTCATTATTATTGGTTAGGAAATATTCGACCTGTTGCTCGTTTTCGCAGGCGAGCAATGAACAGGTGGCGTAAATTAACCTTCCACCGGGCTTCACCAGCCGCGACGCGCTGTGCAGAATATTTTTTTGCAGCAGGAGCATTTCGTCCAAATCTTTTTGCGTGAAGCGCCATTTGAGATCGGGGTTGCGGCGCCAGGTGCCAAGGCCGCTGCACGGCGCATCGACCAGCACGCGGTCGGCGCTGGCTTTGTGGCGTTTGATGAACTGGTCGCTTTCGGATTCGAGGACGTGCGTCTGCACATTGTCGACACCGGCGCGTTTTAAGCGCGGCGACATTTGCTTCAGGCGTTTTTCCGAATTATCCCAGGCCATGATGCGGCCTTTGTTTTTCATCGCTGCCGCCATCGCCAGCGTTTTTCCTCCGGCGCCGGCGCAGAAGTCGATGACTTTCATTCCCGGCGCGGCCTCTACGATTAAAGATACTAATTGCGACGCTTCGTCCTGCACTTCGAAATGCCCGGCCTTGAAATATTGCGAAGTGAAAATCGGCGCGCGCTTGGCCAGGCGAAGTCCGACCGGCGACATGGGAGTAGGGGAGACGTCAAAACCCTCGGCCTGCAATTTCTGCTGCAACTCCTCGCGCGTGGTTTTCAAGGTATTGACACGCAAATCCATCGATGCCTGCGCATTCAGCCCGCGCATCTCCGCTTCCAACTCGCCGCCGAATGTTTCTTGTAAGGATTCGTGCAGCCACTCGGGATAATTGAGCCGGACATGCAATGGCATGTCGGGATGCTCGATATTTTCTTTTGCCAATTGCTCGCAGCGCAATTTTTCCGGCGCCGTCAGCGAGGGCAGGGAATATTGGCTGTCCTGCGTAATAGCGGCGAGGGCGGGCACATCATAATCCTTGCGCAGTATGAGCGCCGTCAGCACTATCGCCCGCGCATGGATGTGCGTTTGTAGTTTTTCTTTTAGCCACCACTCCAATGCCGCTTTGTGTCTAAGCACCCAATACACCAACTCACCAATATAGGCGCGGTCCTTGGAGCCGATAAAACGCCGCGCCTTGAAATACTGCTCAAGCTGCTTGTCGGCGGGAAATCGCTTTTGCGATTGCCATGCGGTGAGAATGCTGTCGAATAATTCGATAGCGGCTTGAACGCGCGCGCCTGGCGTCAAGATTCAGCCCTATAATTCGGCGCTTCGCGGGTGATCGTCACGTCGTGCGCGTGGGATTCGCGTAAGCCTGCGCCGGTGATGCGGACGAATTCGCAATTTTTCTGCATCTGGGCGATGGTGGCGTTGCCGGTATAGCCCATCGCGGCTTTGAGGCCGCCGATGAGCTGGTGGACGACGCCCGACGCGGGGCCTTTAAACGGCACGCGGCCTTCGACGCCTTCGGGCACGAGTTTCAATTTATCGGCGATGTCCTGCTGGAAATAACGGTCGGCGGAGCCGCGCGCCATGGCGCCCATCGAGCCCATGCCGCGGTAGCTTTTATACGAGCGGCCCTGGTAGAGCACGACCTCGCCGGGGCTTTCCTCGGTGCCGGCGAAGAGGCCGCCCAGCATGGCGCAGTCGGCACCGGCGGCGATGGCTTTGGCCAGGTCGCCGGAATATTTGATGCCGCCGTCGGCGATCACCGGCACGTCGCGGCGCTTGGCGATGCTGACGACGTCCATGATGGCGGTGAGCTGCGGCACGCCGACACCGGCGACGATGCGCGTCGTGCAGATGGAGCCCGGGCCGATGCCGACTTTGATGGCGTCGGCTCCGGCGTCGATGAGCGCGCGGGCGCCCTCTGCCGTGGCGATATTGCCGCCGATCACCTGCATGCTGCGGCGCAGTGTTTTTATGGCTTTCACGGTGTCGATGACGCCTTTGCTGTGGCCGTGCGCGGTATCGACTAAAATGACATCGACTTCGGCCTTGATCAGCGCCTCGGCGCGTTTGATGCCATCCTTGCCGGTGCCGATGGCGGCGCCGACGCGCAGGCGGCCTTGCATGTCTTTGCAGGAATGCGGGTGCATCTGCGCCTTTTCGATATCTTTCACCGTGATCAGCCCGACGCAGCGATATTGCTTATCGACCACCAGCAGTTTTTCGATGCGGTGCTTGTGCAGCAGTTTCTTGGCCTCGTCGCGGCCGACGTTCTTGCCGACGGTGATGAGCTTCTCCTTCGTCATCAGATCGCGGATTTTTTGCCTGGGGTCGGAGGCGAAGCGCACATCGCGGTTGGTGAGGATGCCGACCAGCTTGCCGCCGGATTTGACGACCGGGATGCCGGAGATGCGGTGCCTTCCCATCAGCGCCAGCGCCTCGGCCAGCGTCGCGTCGGGGTGAATCGTCAGCGGGTCGACGACCATGCCCGACTCGAATTTTTTGACCTTCTGCACTTCCTGCGCCTGTTCGGCGATCGACATGTTCTTATGGATGCAGCCCATGCCGCCGGCCTGCGCCATGGCAATGGCCAGCTTGGCTTCGGTGACGGTATCCATGGCGGCGGAGAGGAGGGGGATGCCGAGCGTAATGGTGCGCGTCAGGCGGGTCTTGGTGTCGGCTTCGGAGGGGACGATGCTGGACGCGCGGGGCTTTAAGAGTACGTCGTCGAATGTCAGCGCTTCGTGTATGTCGATCATGGCAAAACCTTGAGTATGGTTGGGCTTTGCCGGATGCTTCTAACGCCTTTACAGGCCGATGTCACGTCCTTTTTTGCCTATTTTGGGTGAAAAATACTAGATATAGGTGCCCTCCGGCGCTTGCTGTCCGCTTTTAGTGGATGAAGGCCAAGAGCGAGGAATATGTGACGACGGTGCGGCACTTCTCAAATCGTCGGCGCGGATATTGGAAGACTTCCGGCAGGATACCCCGAAGCGTTCGCTCGGATCGGAGGGCGGCATCAGCGATGGTGGGAAGAGACAGGTGATCGCGCCGAGTATTTTTTATTGTCACGTTCGCAAACGCCGATGTGCAGCCATTTTTGAGTGCGCACCGCCGAATTTTTTTTGTCGTGTGCTCCACGTTTTCGATTTTTTTATCTGGCATTCGTCTTAAAGTTGCGACATCAAAAACACACCCCGAAGTTTTTTTGGCCAAACCAAAAAAACTTCTTACATGCATGTCGTTTTTGCTTTATTATTAGCTTGGTTCTTGATAAGAGAACCGCCTCGCTAACAACAAAAAGGCAAAGTGTGTTTACCGTTATCTGCAAACAATACAACAAACGGTTCGTAACATTTTTAGTCCGCGAACCATAACGTGTTTAACAACTAACCGAACGGGTACATTAGAAGAAATGAAAAACGCCACTAACGAGCCTCCAGGCCGACTTCGACGCCAAAGCGTCATCTCCCTCCCCAAACGTTCAACCGCACAGGTTAGGCCTTCCCTCATAGAAGGCATCCAAACCGGCATACGTTACCCTTCCATCGAAGCGATGGTTTCCGAGCTGAAACCCGAAATGCCGGTCACGTGCCTCAGGCCCGCTACGATTGCCTCGACCACCAAGTGGTTCTTAAAGAACTTTCCCGGCGACGTGCTCTATGCGGTTAAAACCAACCCGGACCCGAGCGTGCTTCGCATCCTCGCCCGCGCCGGCGTCAAACACTTTGACGTTGCGTCGTTGGCCGAGATCAAGCTGGTGGCTGACACGCTTCCTGGCAACAGCATGTATTTCATGCATCCGGTCAAAAGCCGCGAGGCGATTGCCGCCGCGTATTTTGAATACGGCATCCGCGACTTCTCGCTCGACTCGCACGATGAGCTCCAGAAAATCCTGGACGTCACCAAGAACGCCGAGGACTTAAACCTGCACGTGCGGCTTTCCATGCCCAACGACCAGGCGGCCTATTCGCTGTCCGGCAAGTTCGGCGTGCCGTTGGAACAAGCCTCATCCTTATTGGTTGCCACCCGCAAGGCGGCAGCCCGCATGGGTGTCTGTTTCCATGTCGGCTCGCAGTGCATGAATCCGGATTCGTATGTCCTCGCCATGCAGATGGTGGCCGATTTACTGACGCAAACCGATGTGAAGCTCGACGTGCTGGATATCGGCGGCGGTTTCCCGTCCGTCTATCCGGGCTTAACCCCGCCGCCGCTCGGCAGCTATATGCGCGCCATCAAGAAGGTCTTGAAAGGCCAGCCCAAGTTCGAAGGCTGCCAGATCGTCTGCGAACCCGGCCGTGCGCTGGTCGCGGAAGGCGGTTCGGTGGTTGCCCGTGTCGAACTCAGAAAAGGCAATAAACTTTATTTGAACGACGGCACGTACGGCACGCTGTTTGACGCCGGCACGCCCGGCTTCGTCTTTCCGGTCAAAGCGGTACGCCCGGAAGGCAGCTTCAAGGGCGAGCTGGTCGAATTCAGCTTCTATGGCCCGACCTGCGACAGCATGGATGCCATGAAAGGCCCGTTCCACCTTCCGGCCGACATCGCCGAGGGCGACTGGATCGAGATCGGCCAGTTGGGTTCGTATGGCGCCACCATGCGCACCAATTTCAACGGTTTCTACTCCGATAAGACCGTCGAAGTGGCCGATAAGCCGCTGCTTTCAATATTTGGCATTAATTAATATTATTGTATAGTGCTCCCCGGGCGCGTAATGTGCCCGGGGATTTTATTTTGGCTCTTTATTTATGGAAAAACAGACGATGAAAACTTCGGCAAAAAACAAACCCGGCTTCAAACATAATTTGCTCACCACGCCGGTCGAGCATATCGACATCACCAAGTTCGACGCGCGTCCGATTATCGACGCCATGGGCAAGATGTCGTTCACCTCGCGCGACCTCTCCCGCGCCGCCGAAATCTACAACATGATGCTCAAAGACAAGGGTTGCTCGGTCATCCTCACCATCGCCGGCAGCACGTCGGCTGGCGGTTGCATGAAGCTCTATGCCGACCTCATCAAGAATAACATGGTCGATGCCATCGTCTCGACGGGCGCCGCCATCGTCGATATGGATTTCTTCGAAGCGCTGGGATTTAAGCATTACCAGGGAAGCCAGGCCATCGACGACAAAACGCTGCGCGACAACTACATCGACCGCATCTATGACACTTATATAGATGAGGAAGATCTGCAAGCCTGCGACCACACCATCAAGAAAATCGCCGACTCGTTGCCGCCGGGGCCGTATTCCTCGCGCGCGTTCATCTGGGAAATGGGCAAGTGGCTCGCCAAGGGCGGCGCCAAGAAAAAAGATTCACTGGTGCAGCTCGCCTATGAGCACGACGTGCCGATTTTCTGCCCGGCCTTTACCGATTCGAGCGCGGGGTTTGGCTTGGTCGTGCATCAGGTCAAAAATCCCAAAAAGCACATCACCATCGACTCTATCGCTGATTTCCGCGAGCTGACCGAAATCAAGATCAAGGCCGGAACGACAGGCCTCCTCATGATCGGCGGCGGCGTGCCCAAGAACTTTGCACAGGACACGGTGGTCTGCGCCGAAATCCTCGGCAAAGACGCTGAGATGCACAAATACGCCGTGCAGATCACGGTCGCCGACGTCCGCGACGGTGCGTGCTCATCTTCGACGCTGAAAGAAGCCTGCTCGTGGGGCAAGGTCGATACCGCCTACGAGCAAATGGTGTTTGCCGAAGCAGGCTCGGTGCTGCCGTTGCTGGCCTCCGACGCCTACCACCGCGCCCACTGGAAAAAACGCGCTAAGAGAAAGTTTGCGAAACTGTTCGATTAACCCAGCTGGCTGCCGCCGCGATCCGGCTGCAACGGCTCCAGCGGGCTGTTTCGGATTTGCTCGAAAATCCTCTCTAGGATTCCTTCGTAATCGGTTTGCGACGCTTTTTCCGCGTGTTTTATTTCTTTGCCGATTTCGGACGCAAGGACCAGCAGGCATAATGCACTGAACAATCCTACTCCACCCAGGGCATAAGGACCGGGGCAGGGTGTTAATTTTTCCACATAAGGCACGACGTTATCTTCCGGTGTGGAATCGGGCTTGGCGGTGGTTTGACCAGCAGCACCTTCTTTTGACACCGCTGCGGGGGGCGCTTGCACATCACGGGCGTGAAGTTGCGTGTAAAGGCCAATGCCGCTTCCGACGCCCAACACTGCGGCGCCAAGCGCCTGCAGGCGGCGGTTTTTCCGCTCCCAGCGCGGCTTGGCGGTGTTTGTTCTGAAAGTTTTTTCCGTGTCCGCCAGCGCCTTTAATTCCATGGGGTTGAAGTGTTTCAGGAGGTCTTCCGGTTCTGAATAATCCGGCGTATCGTCATAATCGTCCACGGGAGGGTTATAGCCCCTTTTTAGCGCCGGCCTGGTGAAATTGGCGGTAGCATAGCGCATGTCATCGCCATGGTTGTCGAAGAACCTGGCGGCGGTCAGGGCGACCTCATGCGGGTTTCTCTGATCCCTTTCATCTAAGCGCGTCAGCGCTTCAAAATATAGAGCGGGCCGGTGTCCATCGAAATCCGTATTATGCATCCAAAACAACCTGTCCTTCTCCAGAACGGTTTCCAGCGCTTTGATGAAATTTGGGTCCTGTGCCAAGGAAAACATTGGGGCATCCTTTCTCTTAAATTAAGATGAATTAACTATAAGTGCGCGCAAGAATTAAGTCATATGAAGATTGTGTGACAATAGGAAAGGGCGCGAAATTCCCTTTATTTTCTAATGGGTATGAGGTATTTTTGTTTGCCTGTCGCACTTCTATTTTCTGGATGAGATATGAAAAAAACTGCCGTTAAAAAAGTCGTCAAAAAATCTCCCTTAATTGGCCACAACCGCAAGGCAAATAAAAGCGCGGAGTTGATCGCCAAGGGCAGGCAATATTACAGCCATGCGGTGAAGCCGCGCGACGTGATTCTGGATCGCGGCAAGGGCGCGATGGTGTGGGATGTGGACGGCAAGAATTATGTCGATTTCGGCGCCGGCATTGCCGTGACGTCGCTCGGCCATCATCACAAAGAAATGCTCGATGCGCTGATGAAGCAGGCCAAGAAGATGTGGCACACCAGCAATATCTTTTTTTCCGAGCCGCCGATACTGCTGGCGGAAGAACTGGTGACATCGTCGAAATTCGCCAAGCGCATTTTCTTCTGCAACTCGGGCGCCGAGGCCAACGAAGGCGCGATAAAAATCGCGCGCAAATATGCCGCCGACAAGGGAAAGCCGCCGCAGGCGCGCAACATCATTACGTTTAGCGGCTCGTTCCACGGCCGGACGCTGGCCACCGTCACCGCTACGGCGCAGCCCAAATACCACGCCGGTTTCGAGCCGCTGCCGCCGGGTTTCCATTACGCTCCCTTCAACGATTTCGAGGTCATCGAGCGCATGGTCGACAGCAACACGTGCGCCATCATGGCCGAAGTCGTGCAGGGCGAGGGCGGCATCGTGCCGATGAAGCCGGGATTCTTAAAGCACCTGCGCCAGCTCTGCGATAAGGTCGGCGCGCTGCTCATCCTCGACGAAGTGCAATGCGGCATGGGGCGCACCGGGCATCTTTATTCCTATTTCACCGAAGGCGTGAAGCCCGATATCGTGACGCTGGCGAAAGCCTTGGGCGGCGGTATGCCCATCGGCGCGCTTTTGATCGGCGACAAGGCGGAAAATACCTTCCAGTTCGGAAGCCACGGCAGCACGTTCGGCGGCAACCCGCTGGCCTGCACGGTGGCGCGCGTCGCGCTCAAAAAATTGCAAACACCGGCGCTGCAAAAAAATGTCAAAGACCGCAGCAAGCAGCTCATTGCGGCGCTGGAAGCGTTCAACAAAAAACACGGCATGTTCACCGAGATCCGCGGCCGCGGGCTGATGATCGGCGCCGAGCTGGTTGCCAAATGGCACGGCAAGGCCGGTGAGATCAACGACCTCGCCCGCGCGCACGGCGTGCTGATATTGCAGGCGGGCCCGAATGTGCTCCGCTTCCTGCCGCCGCTCACCATCACCGATAAAGAAATGAAAGACGGCCTGAAGCGGCTGGAAGCGGCGCTCGTTGCCTATAGTAAGAAGGTCTGATCCATGCTCGTCGTCCGCCCGGTAGATACGTCCGACCACAAGGAAATCCTGGCGTTGGCACGCGAGGCCGGCATCGGCTTCACCTCGCTGCCGGCGGATGCCAAGGTATTAGAGGCGAAAATTGCGCAGTCGGTGAAAAGTTTCGCCGGAAAAACCGATGGCAAAGGCGAAGAGGCGTTCCTGTTCGTGCTGGAGGACGTGGCCAAGAAAAAACTGGTGGGCACGACCGGTATCAAGGCGCATGTCGGCATCAAGCATCCGTTTTATTCCTATAAGCTCTCGACGCTGGTGCAGGCGTCGGAGGAATTGGGCATCTATTCCGAGCAGCGCGTGCTGCACATGGTCAACGACTATACCGGCGCGTCGGAGATCGGCTCGCTGTTTTTGCTGCCGGCGTATCGCCGCGACGGCATCGGCAAATTTCTGTCGCGCAGCCGCTATTTGATGCTGGCGCAGTTCCCCAAGATTTTTTCCGATACGGTTATTTCCGAAATCCGCGGCGTGCAGGATGCCGACGGCGAATCGCCGTTCTACAAAAACCTGGCGCAGCATTTCTTTCAGATGCCGTTTAAGAAGGCCGATTTCGTCAACGCAACGCAAGGCGGCCAGTTCATCAGCGACCTGATGCCCAAATACCCGATTTACGTCAACCTGCTGGCGCCGCAAGCGCAGGAAGTCATCGGCCAGCCGCTCGAAGCGTCAAGGCCGGCCAAGCACATGCTGGAGACGGAAGGGTTCCGCAATCAGGGCTATGTCGATGTGTTCGACGCCGGCCCCACCATGCAGGCCGACCGCAAGCTCATCACCACCGTGCGCAAGAGCCGTACGGCGAAAATCACGCGCTTGAACCAGGTGTCAGCGCGCATGCTGTATATCGTCAGCAACACGACGCTCAAAGATTTCCGCATGACGCGCACGGCGCTGGAAGAAACGCCGGACGGCGTTGTCATCAGCCCGGAGGCGGCGGCATCGCTTTCCGTCAAAGCCGGTGACGAACTGCGTTTTGTTGAGGCATGACCACCGATCCCATCGCACAATTCGCCGACTGGCTGGAAGCAGCCAAGCGCTCAACATCCATCATCGAACCCACCGCGATGACGCTGGCGACGGCGGATAAAGAAGGCCAACCCTCGGCGCGCATGGTGCTGTTAAAAGAAGCAAGCCCGCGCGGATTCGTTTTTTATACCAATATCGAAAGCGCCAAGGGCGAGCAGCTCAAACACAATCAGAAAGTGGCGCTCTGTTTTCACTGGATGCCGCTTTTCAAGCAAGTGCGCGTCGAAGGCGTTGCCGAAAAAGTAAGCGAGCAGGAAGCCGATGCCTATTTCAACGGCCGTGCGCGTGAAAGTCAGGTCGGCGCCTGGGCGTCGCAGCAATCGCGGCCGCTGGCCAGTCGCGAGGAGCTTGAAAAAATATATGCGGCGATGATTAAAAAATACGAGGGAAAAAATGTGCCGCGGCCGCCCTATTGGTCGGGCTGGCGCGTCGTGCCGGAGCGCATCGAATTCTGGAGCCAGGGCGACCACCGCCTGCACGACCGCGAATTATTTACGCGGCAAGGGCAGGGGTGGACGGTAACGCGGCTTTATCCTTAATGTTGTCATTCCCGCGAAGGCGGGAATCCAGTTTTAAATTGCACAAAATGTCTCCTGACATTTTGTACGCCTGGATCCCGTGCTCGGCGGTCTACTGACCGCCTCCACGGGACGACAGCTTTGCTTAAGCTCGTTCCTTGCTAACGAAAGCTAGTCGCATCCACGTAGCAATTCGGCGTTTCATATAGCCGCACGCGCACGCACTTGATGTTCATGCCCTTGAATAATTTCGGGCAGATTTTCTTCACCATATATTCCGCCATGTTTTCTGCCGTCGGGTTAGCGGGCAGATAGAATATCTTTTGTTTCGTATGCGCGGCGATGGACGTGCCCAGCGCTTTATCTTTTTCAAAAAGAATCGTCGCGTGGTCCCAGTGTTCCATCACCCAGCCGCCGAGCTTTTCCTTGATGACGCCGAAATCGACGACGCGCCCCAGCTTGTCCAGTTTCGGCGCGATGAACGTGGCTTCGAGCGCATAGCGATGGCCGTGCAAATGCTTACATTTACTTTCATGCAGCATGACGCGGTGCGCGGCATCGAATTCGATACGCCGTGTGCAGGTGGTTTCGCTCATGGGTCGATGCGGTCAACGCCGGTGGCTAAATTGGGGGCCATTTCCGCCGGGCAGGCGGCCGGGCGCGGCGCTTCCGGCGCCAGGCGCAGACGCTGCGCACATTCTAAGTCGCAGGCTTTGGCGCGCGCGGCGGCGAGGCTTGAGACGGAGGTTGACTGACGGGCAAACGCACATTCGGCGGAACGTGACAGCGCCGACTTATCGTCAGCGGCGGCGGTGGCGGCATTGGTTGCAGGAGGCGTTGCTGCTGCGGCGCCTGCGGCTGCTGGTTTGGCTGCCGCCGGTTTATCCTGCTTGCCTTCAACGATGCCCCAGCCGTTATTGGCCATGCATTCGTTGAATAAATTCACCAGACGCGCTTTGCGCGACTGGTCGTTATCCGGGTCGCCGGTGTTTCTTGCAGACAAGTCTAACTTCAGCTGCGCGTAATCGCGGCAGCGGTTGCGCTCGGCGATATAATCGTTCTGGATGGCGGTCTGGTCGGTGCACCCCCACCAGCAGCGGAACTTGTAGCCGGTACAGGAGGTGGTGGTTAGCACCATCAACAGTAAAATAAAGCGCATATGGGGCATGGTGATTATCAATCTGGACATTAGCCAGATATATGGCCTAATGTTTTATAATACCATAGTTAAGCAAAAAAAACGCACCAAATTGAAACTAATGGTTGATTAAATCGCGTAGATATACAATTATCCATACACTAAGTGCCTTATTAGTTGTTATTGGTCTTTAGACTATGCGTGAAACCATACTTGTGATCGATGCCTCTCCTGAGCAGCGCCAGGAGAAAGAGCGCATGCTGCAATATAACATGCACTATCAGGTCGTTGCCGTGCCCGGCGTCGAGACCGCCATGGGCTGGCTGCAGGCCGGGAAGAAGCCATCGCCGGATATCATATTGATCGATGCGAACATGAACGATGCGTCGTCGCAGGACGCCATTCGCAGTCTGAAAGCCTCCTGGCCTAATTTACCGATCATCGTGATGACGCTGTACGCCGATAGCGGCAATACCGCACGCGCGCTTTCTGCCGGTGCCCATGATTGCCTGCAACGGCCGGTGCCGGCGGAGCGCCTGCGCGCTTCGATACAAAACGCGCTTAAGATCCAGCGCATGAGCGATTACATCACCTGGCTTGAGCGCAAGGTCAGCGGTCATATGTCGATTGAAGACATGGTCGGCGGCAGCCACGATTTTCTCGAAGCGGCGGTGCTGGCGCGGCAGGCGGCGAAATCCGAGATGCCGGTATGGATCGAAGGTGAACCGGGTGTTGGCAAGCATTGCTTCGCCTGCGCCATACACGGCAGCAGCGACCGCGCAGGAAAACCGTTCGTCGTCGTCAATTGCGAATTGCTGCCGCAGCATCTGGCGTACGGCATGTTGTTCGGGCAGGAAAAATCATCTCTGCCGCTCAGCAACGAGCATTTTATTCTGGGTAAATTGCGCGAAGCCGACCATGGTACGTTATTGCTGCAGGAAATCGGCGCGCTTGCTCCGGAGGTGCAACAGCAACTGCTCGATATGCTGCAATCGAAAGCGATCAAGCCTGCGGGTAGCGCTAAGTCTCTTCCGGTGAATGTGCGTCTGATATGCACGGCCAGCACGCCCAACAAATATTCCATGCAGCAACACGCCTTCAAGCAGAAGCTGTTGCGCCTGTGTCAGGTGGTGTCGATTGCGCTGCCGGCGTTGAAGTACCGCAAGGGCGACGTTACGTTGCTGGCGCAACATTTTCTTGTTGTTCATGCGACGTCGGAGAATAAATATATTTCAGGTCTCACCGAACCGGCGCTGGAATGGCTCAACAATCATTCTTACCCGGGCAATGTCGGCCAGTTGGCCAACCTGATCTGGCGGGCGGTGATGCTATGCGAAGGCAACATGCTTGACGTTGCCGATCTGCAGGCGGTGCAGAAAAGCCGCTCGATCACTATCGCTGATTATCCGCAACTCACGCATTCGACTAAGGGATCAGCGCTGATTGACGATCAGGGAAAAGTCAGGACATTGAAGAGCGTGCAGGAAGAAGCGATACGTTTTGCCTTGCAGCAGGCGGGCGGCTGCATGACGCGCGCGGCGCGGTCGCTCGGCATCGGCCGTTCGACGCTCTACCGCAAAGTCGATGAATTATCGCTGACCGATCATATTTCCCGCGCGAACCAGACGACGCGGCCGACGACGAAAGTCTCATCGACGGACCGTTCGTAACTTGAATATTGTGGATTGTCGGAGATAACGCGGATCTGCGTTTGCTGGCTGCCCGGCACATAGTCCAGGCGTTTCGATACCAGGCCGAACCCGTCGAACAACACGAAAATCCCCGGCGGCGTCGGTTTCTTCTTGGTGGTGTCGACCATGATGATGTCGTTGTGGTTGAGCGTCGGCTCCATGCCGTCGCCGCGCACATATAAGAGACGCAGGTCGTCGGCATTGGCGCCCAGATGTTTTTCTATCCATTCGCGGCGGAAATGATATCGCTCTTCCTCATGCTCTTCGGAGATCACCGTGCCGCCGCTGGCTGAAATATTGACGACGACGCGCGGAATGGAAATATAGTCCTCCGCCTGCCTCGGATTTGATGCTGCACGCGAACCGTTTTCGGCATCGTCGGCGGCGGCGAGGTAGGCCAGGCCGACGCCCAGGGCATCCGCCACGCGCGCCAGCGTCACTGTCGATGGGTTGGCGGATTTCCCGCTCATGATGTCGTAGAGGAATGAGGTTTTTACGTCGGCGCGTTTGGCGAGGTCGGTGGAACTCAGGCCGCGCTTCTTCATCGCCAGCTTCAGGCGCTGGCCGATAAGGTTATTCGGCGATGCTATTGGTTTGGCTGCCATAGCGGTTCCAAAGTCTCTCAAAAGTAGCTTAGGCGCAGATACAAGTAAATAAAACTTTTATGTCAAAGTGTTAGAGTGTGCCAGGATGGGAATTTTATTATAAATCTAATGCGCCGCTATTTACTAAATCTTTATCATTCTAGGGAATAGTTGAAAGGGTATTCAAGGAAAACAATGGCAAAGGCATGATTGAAGAATTACGGATGGCGGAATTGTTATGCACGCGCCTGTGCCATGATCTGACCGGCCCCATCGGCGCCGTCAATAACGGCGCGGAATTTCTAAGCGAAGAAGGTTTTTCCATGCAGGGGCAGGCGATGGAGCTCATCATCAGCAGCGCCTTTTCCGCCGTCACCCGCCTGCAATTTTATCGCTACGCCTACGGCAAGGTCAAAGACCACGGCGAGGCCAACCTCGCCGACAAGCAAAAACTGGCCATGGATTTTTTCACCGGCAGCAAAATTTCGCTCGACTGGCCGGACAACCATACCGATTCGTCCGGCATTTCGGTCAGCCTCAAGATGGCGCGGCTGATTTATAATTTACTCATCATCGCCTCGTCGGTGCTGGTGCGCGGCGGCACGATCGGCGTCCGTATCGGGCAGGACGAAGCCGGGCACAAGCAGGTCGCCATCACCGCCAAGGGCGCCGGGCTTAAATGGGATACGGAACTGGAAACCGTTTTCACCGGCAAGTTCAAAACCGCCGACCTCAACCCGAAAAACGTGCAGGTCTACCTCACCAAGCGCTACGCCGACGAACTCAAGTCCGCCATCGCCTACCACGTCACTGACGACGAACTGGTGATGCAGGTGACGCAAGGAGCTTAGCCCCGCACTTGTTGCTGGGTCCGGTATTTTAGAATAACAGAAAGAAAAAAGGCCCCGGAAAATCCGAGGCCTTTTTTATTGTCATCAAAGCGTCAGACTTACGCCACTTCGCCGGCTTTTTCGCGGGCGTCGGCCGACTGGTCGATCTGGTCGGGGTCTTTCAGCACGTAGCCGCGGCCCCACACCGTTTCGATGTAGTTGTCGCCGCCGGCTGCCGTCGACAGCTTCTTGCGCAGCTTGCAGACGAAGACGTCGATGATTTTCAGTTCCGGCTCGTCGATGCCGCCGTAAAGATGATTCAGGAACATCTCTTTGGTCAGCGTCGTGCCTTTGCGCAGGCTCAGCAATTCGAGAATGCTATATTCCTTGCTGGTCAGGTGTAGCGGTTTGCCGTCGACTTCGATCGAGCGCGTGTCGAGGTTGACCGCGAGCTTGCCGGTGCGGATGATGGATTCCGAATGGCCTTTGCTGCGGCGGACGATGGCTTGAATACGCGCAATCAGCTCGCCTTTGTTGAACGGCTTGGTGAGATAGTCGTCGGCGCCGTAGCCCAAACCCTTAATTTTCTGGTCGGGGCCGGAGAGGCCGGAGAGGATGAGGATAGGGGTGGTAACGCGCGCGGCGCGGAAGCGGCGCAGCACTTCGTAGCCGTCGATGTCGGGGAGCATCAGGTCGAGGATGATGATGTCATAATCGTATAACTTGCCGATTTCCAACCCTTCTTCGCCGAGCTGGGTGGTATCGCAGATGATGCCTTCCGAGGCCAGAGAAAGCTCGATGGCTTTTGCGGTTGAGGAATCGTCTTCTACCAACAGGACACGCATAACATTCTCCTTAAAAATTACTATTTAACAGGAAGCAACTTTATAGAACATTAACTCTTTAATATTTAGTTAATCACAAAATTTTAACTTAAACAATCTTTATCTGTAAATTTCTCATAAAAGGCTTATAATCGGTTGTAAATTAGCCACATAAGTCAGTGCACAGGCCCAGGACATGAGCAAAATCCGCCTCGAAGAAATAGAGAACGTACAGGAGGTTACCGCCTCCGGCACGGTGACGGCGGTGCTGGGAATGTTGATCGAAGTCACCGGTATCGAGCGCGTGCTTTCGGTGGGGTCACGCTGCCGGATTGCCGGAAAAAAGAATACGCAGGTGATGGCGGAAGTCGTCGGCTTCAAGGATGAAAAAGCGCTGCTGATGCCGTTTGGCAGCATGGAAGGCATAGGGCCCGGCGCCGAGGTGATATTGCAGGAAGCGTCGTCGGCGTGTTTCCCGTGCGAGGCGTGGCTGGGGCGCGTCATCAATGCGCTTGGCGAGCCGGTCGATGGCAAGGGGCCGTTGCCCAAAGGCAGCGTTCCTTATTTATTGCACGCCAAGCCGCCGGAAGCGCACCAGCGCCAGCGCGTCAAAGGTAAGATCGACCTTGGCATCCGCGGCATGAATACTTTTTTGACGACCTGCCGCGGCCAGCGGCTGGGCATCTTCTCCGGCTCTGGCGTCGGCAAATCGATTTTGATGTCGATGCTGGCGCGCAACTCGAAAGCCGACGTCAACGTCATCGGCCTGGTCGGCGAACGCTCCCGCGAACTGCAGGAATTTTTGGAAGACGATTTGGGCGAGGAGGGCCTGAAGCGCTCGGTGATTATTGTCGCCACCTCCAGCGAATACGCGCTGCTTCGTCGCCAATGCGCTTACCTTACGCTCTCGGTCGCCGAATATTTCCGTGACCAGAATAAAGACGTTTTATGTTTGATGGACAGCGTGACGCGATTCGCCATGGCGCAGCGCGAAATCGGTTTATCGGCCGGCGAGCCGCCGACGAGCAAAGGCTACACGCCCACCGTATTTTCCGAACTGCCGAAACTGCTGGAGCGCGCCGGTCCGGGTAAAAAAGGTTCGGGCACCATCACCGGCATGTTCACGGTGCTGGTCGAAGGCGACGACACCAACGAACCCATCGCCGACGCCGTGCGCGGAATATTGGATGGGCACATCGTGCTCGACCGCGACATCGCGCAGCGTGGGCGTTTTCCCTCGATCAACATTTTAAAGAGCGTGTCGCGCACCATGCCCGACTGCAACACGCCGCAGGAAAACGCGCTGGTGCAGGTGGCGCGCACGATGATGGCGACCTACGAAGACATGGCGGAGATGATCCGCCTCGGCGCCTATAGGAAAGGCAGCAACGCTGACGTCGACCAGGCGATACAATACTGGCCGGCGCTGGAAAATTTTCTGGCGCAGAAGAAAGACGAAAAATCGACGCTGGCGGAAGGCTATAACCAGCTGGCGAGTATTCTTGGTATTAAAGACTGGCGCGCCACGAAATCATGAAGGGTCTCGATACCTTAATCAAACTCCACAAGCGCACGCTCGACGAATTGCGCAAGCAGATCGCCGTGGTCGAGAATCAGAAAGCGCAACTGGTGGCGCTGTCGAAACGCTTAAGCGATGAGCTCAGGCACGAGATCGAAGTTGCCGGCCGGCAGCCGGAGATGGGTGGGTTTTTCGGCGGATTCGCCAAGCGCATCAAGGCGCGGCAGGAGCAGATTGCGGCTGAAATTAAAAAACTGGATAAGGAAATCGCGACGCTGACCGACGCGGCACAGGTCGCCTACGGCGAAGTCAAAAAATTCGAGATCGCCAAAGCCAACGCCAAAAAACGCGCGCTAAAAGAACAGGACCGCAAAGACACCATTAGGCTGGATGAGATTGCGGGCGTGCAGGATAGAAGGAAGAGGAAAAATTAATAACCGTCATTGCGAGGAGCCTTAGCGACGAAGCAATCCAGCTAAAGCGCCATGGGCGCGGTATAATTCTTTGCGCTATAGACATAGCGCGCTGGATTGCTTCGCTGCGCTCGCAATGACGAATTAGGAAGCCTGCTTGAACAGTTCTTCGAGTTCCGCGACTTTTTCAGCGCGTTGTTTTTTCTTGTCGAGCTTGGCTACTTCGTCGAGCGCCACTTCGATGTGAGCCTTGACGATGCGTGATTCAATCGACTTCAGCGCCGAGTGCACGGCTTTGCACTGCATCAGCACGTCTTCGAGCTTGCGCTGGTCTTTCAGCATCGAGCGGATGCCTTCGATCTGGCCGATGACGCGGTTTAAGCGCTTGTTCTCGTCGCTGGTATCGATGGCGGCATATTCCGCCTTGTTCTTTTTTGACATGATGTTTCTCCTGAAGTTGCGTGTACCCCCTCTTGCGTGGGGTGGATACCTGTATAGGGTATGTGACCCGACCGGGCAAGCGCGACGTGGAAGCGATTGATTCTTTGGGGGAATTGGTGGAGCCGAGGGGAGTCGAACCCCTGACCTCCGCATTGCGAACGCGGCGCTCTACCAACTGAGCTACGGCCCCATTCAATAATGGTGGCTTGCCAAGCCGATGCTTGCGGCCACTAGTCCGCCTTTGCCTTCGGCTCTGGCGCGCAGCCTTCTCTTGCTTCGCAAGCGAAGGCTGGTGGAGCATAACGGAGTCGAACCGTTGACCTCTACAATGCCATCGTAGCGCTCTACCAGCTGAGCTAATGCCCCATTCTTAAAAATAGGAAGCCGAAACTTAGCGCCAAACACCGCTGTGTCAACTGTTTCCGGCGTTTGGCCGGAAAATAGCGGTTCTGGCTACTCATCCCCCATCTTGAGCGCCGCCAGGAACGCGCTTTGCGGGATGGTGACGTTGCCGATTTCTTTCATCTTCTTTTTGCCTTTTTTCTGCTTGTCGAGCAATTTGCGCTTGCGGCTGATGTCGCCGCCGTAGCATTTGGCGAGGACGTCTTTTCGCATGGCGGAAATGGTTTCACGGGCGATGATCTTGCCGCCGATGGCCGCTTGAATCGGAATCGCGAACATGTGTTTCGGAATTAAATCTTTGAGGCGCTCGCACAGGCGCCGGCCGCGGGCGTCGGCCTGCGAGCGGTGGGCGATCAGCGCCAGCGCGTCGACCGGCTCGCCGTTGACGAGTATGTTCATTTTGACGAGGTCGCTTTCGACGTAATCGGTAAGCTCGTAGTCGAAGCTGGCATAGCCCTTCGAGCAGGATTTGAGGCGGTCGTAAAAATCGAACACGACTTCGTTGAGCGGCAATTTATACACCACCATCGCCCGCGAGCCGACATAGGTCAGCGTCTCCTGCACCCCGCGCTTTTCGGTGCAGAGCGCCAGAATATTTCCCAAATAATCGTCGGGCGTCATGATGGTGGCCTTGATCCACGGCTCGTCGATGTGGTCGATCTTGGTGACGTCGGGCATGTCGTTGGGGTTGTGCAGTTCCAGCGTGCTGCCGTCGGTCAGCGTCAGGCGGTAAACGACGCTGGGCGCGGTAGTGATGAGGTCAAGGTCGAACTCGCGCTCAAGGCGCTCTTGAATAATCTCGAGATGCAGCATGCCGAGGAAGCCGCAGCGGAAGCCGAAACCCAGCGCCGTCGAGCTTTCGGTTTCGTATTCGAAGCTGGCGTCGTTGAGACGCAGCTTGCCCAGCGAATCTTTTAAGTGTTCGAAGTCCGACGCGTCGGTGGGATAAAGCCCGCAGAACACCACCGATTGGCTCGGCTTGAAGCCGGGCAGGGGCGCAGCGGCCGGGCGGCGCTCCTCGGTGATGGTGTCGCCGATTTTGCAATCGGCCACCAGCTTGATGCCGGTGATGATGTAGCCGACTTCGCCGGGCAGCAGTTTATCAACCGGGATTTTCTTGGGCGTGAAGACGCCGATCTGCTCGACGGTATGCGCCGAGCCGTTGCTCATCATGCGGATTTTTGCGCCTTTGGCGAGCGTGCCTTCCATGATGCGCACCAGGATGATGACGCCGAGATAGATGTCGTACCAGCTGTCGACTAAGAGCGCCTTGAGAGGGACGCTTGCATCGCCTTTGGGCGGCGGCAGGCGGGTGACGATGGCTTCGAGCACGGTGTCGATGCCGACGCCGGTCTTGGCGGAAATTTCGAGCGCGTTCTCGGCGTCGATGCCGATGACTTCCTCGATCTGCGCCTTGGCGCGCGGCACGTCGGCGGCGGGCAGGTCGATTTTATTGAGGACCGGGACGATCTCGTGATTGACGTCCATGGCCTTATAGACGTTGGCCAGCGTCTGCGCCTCCACGCCTTGCGACGCATCGACGACGAGCAGCGAGCCTTCGCAGGCAGCCAGGCAGCGCGACACCTCATAGCCGAAATCGACGTGGCCGGGCGTGTCCATCAGATTCAAAATATAGGTTTCGCCGTCCTTGGCTTTGTAGGTCAGCCGCACCGTCTGCGCCTTGATGGTGATGCCGCGCTCCTTCTCGATATCCATCGAGTCCAGCACCTGCGCCGTCATCTCGCGCTTGTCCAGCCCCCCGCAGAATTCGATGAGGCGGTCGGCCAGCGTCGACTTGCCGTGATCGATATGGGCAATGATGGAAAAATTGCGGATGCGGGCGAGGTCGGTCATATGCCGTTGCTAATATACGAGCTACCGGCAACTGGCAACGAATTTAGCGGGTACGAAGCGCCTGATTTGTCTTTTCAAAGGCAGTTTGCAGATGGCGTTTGATGACATCCGGCCGGTCATGGCCGACATAGAAACGTATGCACTCGCCTTCCTGACGCGGTGTGCTTGCCGTGCGGTGCTGTTTGGGATCGAAAGCGGTGCTTAAGCTAAAGGAGCCGCCATAGCCGTCGCCGACAGTGACTACGCCTTGTGCTGCAAGCTCGTCTTGCAGCTTTGCCGCGTAGCCTTTGGGTAGATCGGGGCGTAGTTCGATGGGAACCAGGCTGTTGGCACCGGTAAAATCTTGTTTCCATTGGGTATGATCAGGGGAGGACGGTAGCGCCGGGTCGAGCACTTCTTTGACTTCCGGGCGTGTGGCCAGAAACGAAGAAACTTCGCGCGCGCTGTCCTGCTGCATTTTCATGCGGTCTTCGAGTGTTTTGAGCGCATCCCATCCGGATTTGGCGTCGCGCGGGCTGACGCGCATGCCGAAGCTCAGCGCGGTTTTCTTGATGTCATCGCGTAATGATTTGTCCTGCGTGACCACGGCGCCCATCGGCGTGCCTGTGGAGCCGAAATGGTATTTACCCAATGAGACCACCGATACATCCACCCCATGCTCGAACGGCTTAAAGAACGTTGAAGCCGACCAGGTATTATCCATAACGGTAAGAATATTTTTATCGCGCGCAACTTTGGCAATGGCGTCGACGCTCTGAATCTCGTGCGTATAGGCGCCCGGCGATTCCATGTAGATGGCCTTCGTATTGGGCTTCAAGTGCTTCCTGATGTCGTCGCCTTTGGCCGGATCGTAGTACTCGACCTCGACGCCCATTTTTACGAGCTGCGAATCACAGAAATACTTGCGCGTGGAATAAACTGTTGAATCCACCACCAGCACATGATCCCCGGGTTTGAGCACGGTTGACAGCGTTTGCGTAATCGCGGCATGGCCGGTGGGAGTCAGATAGCCGTATTTTCCGCCCTCAAGCTCCGCAATATGCTGCGCCAGCGTGTCGGTGGTCGGCGAGCCGATATTGCCGTAATGCAGGGAGCCGTTATTGACCGCCTCCGAAACGGCGTGATTATAAGCTGCGGTATTTGGAAAACCAGCGGACGTAAACGCAATCACCCGTTGCGGGTCGACCGCGCTTGGATTTATTTCATCGCCTTCGATGCGCACCGTTTCCTCGCCGCGTATTTTCTGTATGCGCGCGTGGATTTCCTTCACTTCCTCCAGCGACGGCGGTTGCGTGCCGTGCAACGTATATTTAATGGAAGCTTCCCCGAATGCATTGAAATAAGGAAGGAACGAAGAATTTTCCGGCGTACCCCACTCGGTATAATCGTAATTGGCGCCGTGGTCGTGGCCTTTGAGCGGATGCTGCACCGCCCAGTTGGCGCTGACGGGACGCAGCGCGGTGGGCGACAATTTTTGCCATTCTTCCACCTTGTCCAATAATGCCAGGCGGCTGGCATGCGATTCGCCGAGGCCGAACAAAAGCGCCGCGCCGGATTTGATGCCGTTGTCGCTCAGGAATTTGAGCGCTTTTTCCGAGCGCTCCGCCCACGCCGATTGCCCGATGTCTTTGGGCATGCCGCCGATCGCTTGCGGATCGAGCGTCTCGATGCCGACGAAAATATAGCGCAGACCGGCTTCCTTAAGCTTCAGTATCTCATCCTTATGGTTTAAAATCTGATCGACGGTGAACTGGGCGCCGAATTCGATCTCCACCGGCTGCTGCCGCATCAGTTCGCAGAAGCGGTTAATATTTTTTGGGTCACCGCCCAGGAATACCGAATCCTCGACGAATGCGGTCGGTTTTTTGTCGGGATAATCCTCGCGCATCACCGCCGCCGCTTCTTTTAACTGCCGGTGCAGGCGCTCCGGCGCGTGCTTCAGGTCGGTGGGTTTACCGACAATCTCCGTTCCTTCGCTACAAAAATCGCAGCTATAGATGCAACCCATGCCGGTGTCGCTATAAACATGCGCCGTCGGGTTGCCGTCGAAGACGTCGAACGCCGCGCGCACGCCGAACAGCCTGGCGGGAGACGGCATGTTGTTATAGTTGATCGGTTTGCCGTTGCCGACGACGGTATGAATGTTCCGATCTTTGACATATCCGGCAATCCAGTCGCCGGGTGACGCTTTCAGTTCGTCAAGATAGGGCTCTATTTGCCGCACATCTCCGGCTTTGCGGGCTTTGTCCGCTATCTCGCCCAGCTTGCCGATGACATATTCGCCTTGCCCGGCGACTACCAAATCGAACACAGGCGGTATCTTGTGCTGTTGCATCAGCGCCAGCGGCGATCCCGGATGGTGTTTTATCTTGGTTTCGGCGGACGCTTTGGGCTGGCCGGGAATTCCCAATGGTACGGTGTCTTTTGATGTGCTTTCTTTGTAGATGGTTTCGGTCGCGTGCCTGCCGCCGAGCACGATCAATACGTCGTTGCCCAGAATTTCGCGGGCTTTTTTGGCGATTTCGACGGCGCCTGGCAGTGCCAACGTCATGGCGCCGATAAAGAGGACACTCGGTTTTTCCTTGCGAAGTTTGGCCTCGAACGCCGACATGTCGTCCAGCGAATACATGAGTTGCAGTTTTTCGCGGCGTTCCTTGCGTCCGCCGGCGAAATTGCTGTGGTGCCAGACGCTGGTCGGGTTTTCGCTTTCGGCGGCGGCGATGCGCATGGCATTAAAAAGGCTGGCGGGATCGCGGCTATAAATTTTGTGCGCGCCTAAGGTGCCGGAGATATTTTCCGGGGCGGAAACGGCAAGGATTTTTAAGGGGTCGCTCATCCCCTGTATTTTAACAGAAGATGGTTACATTTTGATGACGATAGAATAGTAATTTAATACAGTAGCTTATCGCGAAAACACCGCTGCTATTTCCAGGTGCGGGCTATAGACGAACTGGTCGAGGCCGATGGCCTTGGTCATGGTAAAGCCGGCTTCTCTTAAAATAGCAGAGTCGCGGGCGAAGCTGGCGGGGTTGCAGGATACCATCACGACGCGCGTAATCGCCGATTGGCCGATATGTTCAGCCTGCGATTTGGCGCCGGGGCGCGGCGGGTTGACGATGGCGGCATCGAAACCGGAGAGCTCCTTGGCCGTAAGCGGCAGGCGGAATAAATCGCGGCGCTCGGCGGAGAGTTTCTTGGAAAGATCGTGGCGCTTGATGTTGCGCTTTAAGCCATTGATCATCGCCTCGTCGTTATCGACGGCATGGACTTTCGCCGTACGGCTCAGCGGAAAACTATAGGTGCCGATGCCGCAGAATAAATCGACGATATTGGCAGCGCCTTCGCTGCCGTCGACGATTGCCTGCGTCAGGATCGCTTGCCCCTCGCGGCTGGCTTGCAGGAAAGCGCCGTAGGGCAGGGCGACGGGATAATTTCCCAGCGTCATTTCGACCGGAATGCGTTCGCATAACGTATGGTAGGCGCCGCCGGGCAGGCGGGCGGCGATGCGCGCCAGGTTGAGCGTCTTGGCCATCGCCGCAAAAATTTCCGTTTCGCCGGGCAAGGCATGGCATTCCAGCATCACATCGATGCCGCTATCGGCGGCGGTGATGGCGGCCGAGCGGATGTGCTTGGCGCCGGGCAGGTTTCCCAGCGCCTGCGACAGGGGAGCAAGCAGCGCTTGCAGCGCCGGTTCTATAATCAGGCAATGCTCGATCGGAACCAGCCGGTGGCTGCGCAGCGCGTAAAACGCAAACGAGACGCCTTTTTCGCCCTGGTGCAACTGCATCTCGACGCGGCGGCGCGAGGCGGCGGGCAAGAACAAGACCTCGGCTTTGGGCGGCGCGCATCCGGATTGCTTCAGCGCTAGATCGAACACGCGCTGTTTGAATTCGCGGTAGGACGGCGTCGAATATTGCTGCATGACGCAGCCGCCGCAGTCGGCAAAATGGGCGCACGGCGCCGGGACGCGATGGGGGCCGGGGGTGATGACGGTGACGATATCGCCGCGCAGCGATTCGTGCGTGGCGTGCGCGACACGGATGTCGAGCACGTCGCCGGGGCAGGATTTAGGGATGAACAGGGGTTTGCCGTCCAGCGTGGCGATGCCGTCGCCGAGGCCGCCCAAGGATTCAATCGTAACGCGGGTAATGGAGGAAACGGGGGAGGTCAGGGAATTTACGCGATGATATCGGGATACACGACCTGCTCAAGTCGGATGATTTGCTCCTTCACCTGCAGGCGCTCGCGTTTTAAGCGCTGTTTGGTGAATTCGTCGAGCGATTCATGATCGATCTTGTTGTCCAGGTCGGCGTGCAGGGCACGCATCGACTCCAGCTTTTTTATGAGCAGAAGGTCTTCATTCATAGTAACAGCTTAAATCTTCCCGTTTTGCAGCAGCCCTTATTATGCCTTAAGCGGCATGGGGCTTTTCCTTAAAAACTGTCGGTATTATAGCAAAAACGGCTGCATTTGCCTACTGTTTTTATGACGCCTCGTAAGCCCCTTCCCAGCGCTTGATTTTTCCCGTTTCAATCCCGAACAGGTCGAGCGTACGGCCGACCGTATGGGCAACCATATCGTCCAGGGATTTCGGCTTGGCGTAAAAGGCGGGAACCGGCGGAGCGATGACGGCGCCGAGATCCGATACGGTCAGCATATTGCGGATATGGCCGCTGTGCAGCGGCGTTTCGCGCGGGAGGATCACCAGCTTGCGGCGTTCTTTTAAGATGACGTCGGCGGCGCGGGAGAGCAGGCTGGGCGTGACGCCGGTGGCGATTTCGGCCAGGGTTTTCACGGAACAGGGGGCGATGATCATGCCTGCGGTCTTGAACGAGCCGCTCGAAATATGCGCCGACAAATCGTTGTTGGAATAATAGTGCGTGGCCAGGCGCTGCACGTCGGCGATGGAATACTCGGTTTCGTAGGCGATGGTGATCTGGCCGTTCTTGCTGATGACCAAATGCGTTTCTATGCCGAGTTCTTTGAGGGCTTTTAAAAGCTCGATGCCGTAAATGGCGCCGGAAGCGCCGCTGATGCCGATGATGATGCGATTGAATTCCATGCCACGCTTATAACGCAACCACGCAATGGGTCAATCGCCATCCAGTCAATCGACGGCGAGATTGGCGCAGTCTGCGGAGGCGGAGAGGTCGCTCAAATTATCGCCCAGATAATTATTGATGCAGGCGATCATATGCGCGTTCAGGCTTTCCGTCGAAAGTCCGGCAGTACCCAGACCGCCGGCCGAAGGGGAAAGATCGCCAAGGTTGCCGCCGGCTGCGGGCGAAAGGCTGCCCAGATTACCCGATCCGCCGGAAGGCGGAGGATTAGGAGGAGTACCGCCCGGGGGATTGCCGCCGGAGCCAAGCACGATGGGCGGCAGACTGCCCGTTGTCGTTGGTCCCGGAGGGGGAGGCGGAGGCGGAGGTCCCGGTGGAATGCCAGGGTTGCCGCTATAATTGGAAGGATGCCCGCAAGAAGTGCAGGGCGGAGGTGGCGGTGGTGCACAGCCGTCCGGGTTCACGACGCAGGCTTCCATTTGCAGAGATGTCACCGCGGCATGTGCGGTGGGTGATAAAAACACGGCCACAATGGCGACGGCCACCAAAACGCCGGCAGCGCATATTTTTTCAGAAGACGGTAAGTCAAAATATCGATTCATATTTGATCCCATACCTATAGTAAAATTATACCATTATTTTAGGTAAAATACTAATATCTAATTTATTGATATATCGTAATATTAAGCAACCCAATAGGTACTTATAATACAGAGTATTGCGCGAAAAGTCAATCAATTTTAATTAAAAATTAACTATTGATTCTTTTGCTTGGGGAATGGCCGCGCCGCCCTTCGGGGAGGAAGAAGACGTTATGGCGCCGTCGAGCAGTCGATGGTCACAAGGGGATTATCCATGTTGCTGATGATGCGGTTGACGCAGTTAACCGCCATGGCGCTGACACCGTTTGCCGAGGTGCCGGAATTGTTTTCCGCCGGTGAGTATCTGGGAATATCGAACGACTGCCCGGCAAACCATGCGAGATTGCGGGGCAGGTCGCCATTGGTGCTTGCCGAGGGATTCAGGTTGTTCAATACGGTCGGCGGCACATGTGCCGCAGGCGGCGGCGGTGGTGGCGGCAGGAAAACCGAATCGATAATGGCATCACGTAGCGGTTCGGGGAGGCGGTGAACAGCACCGTGACCGATCGGCCGCGCCGGATCAGACCATGCCGGCGTGCAAAGCAGCGCCGATACCATGATCGCCAGAGCGACGGCAAAAAAACGCGCATATGGGATGAGCTTCGACATAGCGCATATTATACTACCGAAAATGATTTTACGGTTGCCCTGTGATGGGACGTTCCATCATGATACAGCTCAGATTCTCTAGTTTGGATAAGGGGATATTTAAGAAGCGTCCGTGGCAATAAAAAAAGATTTATTATTGTCCGGAATTGCAATCAAACGGCAAGAGACGATTGCTCCAATCGCTGCTGAGATACTGATTAAGGCAGGCCATAGGATCGTTGTTGCCGGCCGATGGCGAAAGATCACCCAGCAATCCTCCCGTACGTTTGAGAAAAAGCGGCCTGCTGTTGTCAGGGTTAAACAGCCTGCTGTTGTCAGGATTAAAGCTAAAGACGACGGGCGGTAAATCGGGATTGGGTGACACTACGTCTATTGTATCGACAATAGCGTCGCGGGAAGGTTCCGGCAACCGTACGGCATTTGCGGATGTGCCGTACATCAACGCGGCGATTACGCCGAGCGTCAGGAGCGGGGCGCGGAGATAATGCGTTTCAGTGTGCCGGTATGTGGATAGCTTTGACATGCCTTATCTCTACTTCATCTTGTATAAGGTTACGATGCGTCACTTTGTCGCAGGCGTAAGTTTTGGATTAAAAACGACCGCTCAGGCTAAAAAACACCCGTGCATCGTCGCCGTGATTGCCCTGATTGCTGACCGGCCGCGTGAGGGGCAGCGCCGCTTCGACGCTTCCCGACAGTGCCCGCGTAAAGGCGGTGCGCACGCCGATGCCGGCGGAGGACAGGCTCTTGGCGTCGACGCCGGCGTCGTTCATCCAGATATGGCCGATGTCGTAATAGCCGTAGGCCTGGTACGAATATAAATACGCATAATTCAGGATGTGGTTGTAACGCAGTTCCGCTTTTGCCGCCGCGCCGTAATCGCCGGCCAGTTCGGACGGGTCGTAGGCCGAGCCGAATCCGCTGCCGCCGACGGTGAATTGCTCGCCCGCCAGCAGGCGGTTGGCGGTGTATTGGCCGGTAGCGGTGGTGGCGAACGAGAAATTGTTGGGCAGGCTTTGCGTGCGCGCCAGATTGACGCCCCATTTGGTGTAATCGCTTTCGCCGTCGGCGCGCGAGCGCAGGATGCCGCTGTCGCTCGCGTTCCATACGTTAAGACCGCGGCTGACCTGCACATCGATCAAATCGACGCCCATCCATTCGTCAACGAAATCGTAGCTGCCGCCAAGGCGCAGGCTGCGCAGCCGGTCTTTGCTGAAGGCGTTGCCGGAGACATCGGTATTGGTATTGCGTATGTCGGCGAGCAGGCGGCCGCTGAAGTTTTCATGGCGCGTGCGGATGAACGGGTAGCTGATCTTGCCTTGCACGAAGGTGGAGTTTCCGCGGATGAAGGACGATTTTAAGGAATCGCCGGGGTCGGTGTCGCTGTACGAGCCGCTAAGCCCCCAGCGCGCGCCGTTGTCGCCCAGCGGCTCATCATGCGCGAGATCAACGAAGCGCAGCTCGCTGGTGGGCGAGGTGGTGATGGCGCGCAGCTGCGTGCGGTCGTAGCGGCCGAAGAGCGAGTTAGCGGTGAGGCTGGCCGTATATTGCAGCGGGCCGACATATTTGCTGCCGCGGTTATCGGCGGTGACGTAGCCGCTCCACGGCGTATGCGTGGCCGTAGTCGTCATGTCGACGGCGCCGAAAGCGGTCGGCGATACCTGGATGGCGTTGGCGGCGGCGATGCCGGGCAAGTCGTTGACCAAAAGCACGTAACGCTCAAGATCATCGATGCCGACTGGGCGGACGGACGTGAGGCGCTGACCGTAGGCGCTTAGAACCCGCTGCTGGCCGGTTGAGATCGCATCGCTGCTCAGGCGCACGTTGGCGACGTATCCTTCCACGACGCGGATCACCAGCGTGCCGTTGGTGATGGTTTGCGGCGGAATCGAGGCTTGCGACAGCAGGTAGGAATGGTCGCGGTAATGGCGGGTGATGCGGCGGGCGATTTCATGCGCATCGATCATGGAGATTTTCTTGCCGATCATGCCGTCGTAAGCAAATTGCAGTTGCTCCGGCGTATAGGCGCTCGCGCCTTCGATCAGCACGCGCGTCAGCACGAAGTGCGTGCTCGCCATCTGCTGCTCCAGGTCTTTGGGCAGCTTCGATTCGGCAAGAGGTGCGGTGACGGTGTCGTTGACAGACGATGCCGCCGTCGGTTTTTTCTCGAACCGCTGTTCGATCAGCGACGGATTGGCGGAGGAAGGAACCGTCTGCGCATGTGCGGGAGAGAAGGGGAGTACAACGATGACGCAGCAGTACAACAAAAGCCACCGGCGTTGGCGTATCCTGTACGATGTATGTGCCATCGGCTCCCACGGAGTGTTTTGTCTCACGATAATAGCATGGTTTTGCGGGAAATGGCGTAAAAAGTAAATAGTCTTTTAACTCTTTCCCGTAAGGGAACGATGCGGGTTACAGCGTTTTTGCCGCATCCATTGCCGCATAGGTCAGTATGGCGCGCGCGCCGGCACGCTTGAAGGCCATCAAACTTTCAAGCATTACGGCATTGCCGTCGACCCAGCCATGAGCTCCTGCCGCCTTGATCATCGCGTATTCGCCGCTGGTCTGGTAGACGAACACCGGAACGGAAAACCCGCTGGCGGCGCGGTAGACGATATCAAGATAGGCGATGCCGGGCTTGACCATCACCATGTCGGCGCCTTCTTCTATATCCATTGCGATTTCGCGCATGGCTTCGTCGGCGTTACGAGGGTCCATCTGGTAATTCTTCTTGTCGGATTTCCCGAGTGCGTTGCTTGAACCCACGGCGTCGCGGAAGGGCCCGTAAAAATCCGAGGCGTATTTTGCCGCGTAGGAAAGTATCAGCGTATCCTGAAAATTTTCACTTTCTAATGTCCGGCGGATCGCCCCGATCCGGCCGTCCATCATGTCCGACGGCGCTACGATATCGCAGCCGGCCTTGGCCTGCACCAGCGCTTGTTTGCACAGCACTTCCATCGTCGCATCGTTTAAGACTTTTCCATTTTCGAAAATGCCGTCATGCCCGTGCGAGGTGTAAGGGTCGAGCGCGACGTCGGCGATGACGCCGAGATCCGGCACGGCGTTTTTGATGTCTTTGATGGCGCGGCAGACGAGGTTGTTTTTATTCAGCGCTTCGTTGCCGTGCAGGGTTTTTAACTTTGCGTCCACCTGCGGGAAGAGAGCGATGGCTTGTATGCCGAGTTTCTTGGCTTCCTTGGCTTTTCTTACCGCCAGATCGAGCGAAAATCGCGCCATACCCGGCATCGAGGCGATCGGCGTTTCACTGTTTTTCCCCTCGTGGATAAACATCGGTAGCACCAAATCGCTGGGAGAGAGCCGATGCTCTGCCACCAGCTCGCGGCACCATGCTTCCATGCGGGTTCGGCGCAGGCGGGTGGCTGGGAAGACAGGGTTTGGGGATTCGGGATTGGGGATTCGGGACATAGAAATACTTGAATATTTGGCTAAAGCTGCCATTACAAGCCTTGTACTATCTAGAGGTGTCCTCGTCAATGCAACCCCGAATCCCCAATCCCGAATCCCCAAACCCCAGAATACTTTCCGGCGTGCAGCCGAGCGGAAACCTGCATCTGGGCAATTATCTCGGCGCGATCCGCAACTGGGTGGCGTTACAGGCCGAGTATGAAAGCCTGTTTTGCATCGTCGATCTGCATGCCATCACCGTGCCGCAGGATCCCGTGAAACTGCGCCAATATGTGCGCGAAACGGCGGCGGCCTATATCGCCTGCGGCGTCGACCCGGACAAAAGCGCCATCTTCCCGCAATCGGCGGTGGCGGCGCATAGCGAATTAGCATGGATTCTTTCTTGCCACACGCCGCTGGGCTGGCTGAACCGCATGACGCAGTTCAAGGAAAAAGCCGGCAAGCATCGCGAGGAGGCGGTGCTCGGCCTTTACGGCTATCCCGTCCTCATGGCCGCCGACATATTGGTGTATAAAGCAACGCATGTTCCCGTCGGCGAAGATCAAAAACAACATTTGGAGTTGTGCCGCGACATCGCCGGCGCGTTCAACCGCCATTACAACGCCGAGTTTTTCACGCTGCCGGAGCCGGTCATCATGGGCGAGGCGGCGCGCGTGATGTCACTCCGCGACGGCACCAGGAAAATGAGCAAGTCGGAGGAGTCGGATTACTCGCGCATCAATCTGACCGACGATGCTGATACGATTGCGCTCAAATTCAAAAAAGCCAAGTCGGATATGGTCGAGGGCATCAGCTGGGATCCGGAGCATCGCCCCGAAGCCGCCAACCTGATTACCATCTATGCCTCGCTCAAAAATATCTCGCGCGAAGCGGCGCTTTCCGAATGCGCCGGAAAAAATTTCTCCGCCTTCAAGCAGATGCTGACCGAAGTGGCGGTAGAAAGACTTTCTCCGATCACCAAAAAAATGCGCGATCTGATGGAGGATACCGCCTATCTCGATAAGGTCATGAAAAAAGGCGCCGATAAAGCCGCCGCCATCGCCGCCCAAACAATGAAAGAAGTTCATACCCTGGTCGGGTTTCTTACGCTATAGTGGCGCTCGTTATGGCCGACAGTAAAACATCGATACCGCTGGCGACGCTGCTTAAGACGATCATGATCGTTTCCAGTCCGGCGCTGATTGTGCTCTCGCTGTTTTCGATCCTTGGGCGTCTCGATTTTTCCTATTTCATTTACGGCTATCTGGCGGCGATGGCGCTCTCGATGGTGTTCGTCGTGCCGTTCCTTTCCAACGTCTCGGCGCTGACGCAATACGTCAACAACCTCGCCGGCGACAAGCGCGTGCGCGCGCCGGACCTGAGCTTCCTTTCCAACGTCGCGGAACTCTCGGGTGCGGTCAGCCGCCTGCAATATTCGTGGGACAGCAAGCGGCGCGAGATGGAAACCATCATCACCGAGCGCGAAATCCTTGTCGATACGCTGCCGGACATCCTCATCATGACCAACGACGACAAAGTCATCGTCCGCACCAATCGTGCCGCGCGCAGTATCTTCGGTCAGAACCTCGCCAACCGCTATTTGCGCGACATCGTGCCTGATGACCGGCTGATGGGCGCTGTGTCGTCGGTGATCGAATACCTGCACGGGAAGCAGGTGGAATTTTCGCTGAACGATCCGGTGCCGCGCGATTTCCAGGCTATCATTGAGCGCTTCCCGATTCCGTCGGAAGGTGGCATGTCGATCGTGATCACGCTGACCGAAATCACGCAACAGAAACGCATCCAGCGCATGCGTGCCGACTTCGTCGCCAACGCCAGCCACGAAATCCGCACGCCGCTGGCCAGCCTGATGGGATTCATCGAAACGCTGCGCGGTCCGGCCAAGGACGATCCGGTGGCGCGCGAGGAATTCTTGAAGGTTATGGCCGATCAGGCCGAGCGCATGGCCAAGCTGGTCAATGATTTGCTGTCGCTGTCCAAGATCGAGATGAACGCGCATACCTTGCCGTCGGCCAAGGTCGATTTGCTGCGCGTGGTCAGGAGCGAGCAGCAGCATTTCGAATGGGCGTGCAAGCAGAAGAACGTGCGCCTGAAGCTCAAGCTCAACGACAATTTGCCGCCGACGCGCGGCGATGCGCAGGAGCTGGCGCAGGTCGTGCGCAACCTGATCGGCAACGCCATCAAATACACCAACCCGGATACGGACGTGGTGCTTTCGGCCAAGCTGACGTCGGAATTGCCGGACGACCATTTGTTCCGGCGGCTGACGCGCGCCATCTGTTTTTCGGTCGAG
The DNA here is from genome assembly GCA_964575095.1 of uncultured Rickettsiales bacterium. Lineage (GTDB taxonomy): Bacteria > Pseudomonadota > Alphaproteobacteria > Rickettsiales > SXRF01 > CAZNPA01. The sequence continues at coordinate 199,873 of CAZNPA010000003.1, read as the reverse complement.
GATCACGGCGAAGGCATTCCCAAGGAGCATATTCCGCGCCTGACCGAACGTTTTTACCGCGTCGATTCCGCGCGCACGCGGAGCGTCGGCGGTACCGGCCTCGGGCTCGCCATTTCCAAGCACGTCCTGAACCGGCATCGCGGCGTGATGACCATCGATAGCGACGTTGGCAAGGGCAGCCGGTTTTCCGTCTATCTGCCGGTTTATGACGACGTGGCGGCGGAAGAGCACGTTTCCGAGCAATAAATCATTGTCTGCCAGAGCGTTACGATTTGGCGCTTGACTCTCGCCATTAGCGCCATACAACTTGCGGCCATATGCAGGCCGTTCCTACGTCACGACGCATCAAGTCCCCTTTCCGGCGCCTATACTCCCGGGGGGTATATGCCCTGTTATGGCTTTCGGCGGCGACGTCGATTTTAATCACGATAGCGATCGTCGGTTCGGTGCTGTTCGAGGCGCTTAGGTTTTTCCATTTCGTGCCGCCGGGCGAATTTCTCTTCGGTCTGAAATGGAGCCCGCAGATGGCGCTGCGTGCCGACCAGGCGGGATCGTCGGGCGCGTTCGGCGCCGTGCCGTTGTTTACCGGCACGCTGCTGATTACGCTGGTGGCGATGGCGGTGGCGATTCCGGTCGGGCTGCTCTCGGCGATTTATTTATCGGAATACGCCGCCGGCTCGACGCGCAATCTTTTGAAACCGGCGCTGGAAATATTGGCCGGCATTCCCACCGTCGTTTACGGCTACATCGCCATCATCCTCGTTGCGCCTTCGCTGCGCGATATGGGCGCTGCGATGGGCTTAAGCGTTGCTTCGGAAAGCGCGCTGGCGGCGGGGGTTGTCATGGGCGTCATGATCATCCCTTTTATTTCGTCGCTCTCCGATGACATCATTACCGCCGTGCCGCGCAGTTTGCGCGACGCCTCCTATGCGCTGGGGGCGACGATGTCGGAAACCATCCGCAAGGTCGTGCTGCCGGCGGCGCTGCCCGGCATCATGGGCGCGGTGCTGCTCGCCGTGTCGCGCGCCATCGGCGAAACGATGATCGTGGTGATGGCGGCCGGCATGTCGGCGCATCTGACGTTCAACCCGCTGGAATCGGTGACGACGGTGACGGTGCAGATCGTGTCGCTTTTGGTCGGCGACCAGGAATTCGACAGCCCGAAAACGCTGGCGGCGTTTGCGTTGGGGCTCACACTGTTCTGCGTCACGCTGTTCTTGAATATCGTCGCGCTCAAGATCGTCAAAGCCTATCGGGAACAATATGAATAAAACGTGGCACAAAAAACGCCAACGCGCGGAAAAACGCTTCCGCCTGTACGGCATTTCGGCGCTATCGCTTGCCGTCATCGTGCTGGTACTGGTGATCTTCAGCCTTACCGCCCGGGGGTATAGCGGTTTCCTGCAAACGCAGATACGCCTGCCGGTTGTTTTCGATGCGGCGATCATCGGCGCCGATGCGCCGATCTCCGCCTTTAACCGGCTGACGCTTCCGGCGTTGAAAACAATATTCCCTAAGATTGCCGACGAAGGCGAGTTGCGGCAACTTACGGCGCTGTTTGGCAATAACGGCGTGCATTTGAAACGCGCGTTTGACGATCATCCGGAATGGCTGGGAAAGACGGTGGAATTGTGGCTGCCGACATCGAGCGCCACCGACCTTTATCGCAAGAGCAGCTTGCCGTTGCGCGCCAAAACCGAGATTCGCCTAAGCGACCGGCAAATCGAATGGTTCAAAACCTTGCAAGAAAAGAATCTTGTGCGGCTGGCGTTCAACACGTCGTTTTTCACCGGCAGCGATTCGCGCGCGCCGGAGCAGGCGGGGTTTCTGGGCTCCATCGTCGGCTCGGTGCTGACGCTTATCGTATGTCTTTTGGTGTCGTTCCCGCTCGGCGTGATGACGGCGGTCTATCTTGAGGAATTCGCCAGGAAAAGCCGGTTCGTCGATTTCGTCGAGGTCAACATCAACAATTTGGCCGCCGTGCCGTCAATCGTATTCGGCCTGTTGGGGCTGGCGGTCTATATCAACGTCATGGGCCTGCCGCGCTCGGCGCCGGTAGTCGGCGGATTAACATTGGCTCTGATGATTCTGCCGGTGATCATCATTGCCACGCGCACCTCGCTTTCCGCCATCCCCGGTTCGATACGCGACGCGGCGCGGGCGCTCGGCGCATCGCCGCTGCAGGTCGTGTGGCACCATACGCTGCCGCTTTCCATGCCCGGCATCATGACCGGCACGATTCTGGGTTTGGCGCGCGCTATCGGCGAAACGGCGCCGCTGCTCATGATCGGCATGGTGGCGTTCGTCGCCGACGTGCCGGGCGCGTTTACCTCGCCGGCCACCGTCATGCCGGTGCAGATTTACCTCTGGGCCAGCAGCCCGGAGGCGGGATTCGCCGAGAAAACCGCCGCTGGCATTTTGGTGTTGCTCGTGCTATTGCTCCTGCTCAATGCGCTGGCCATTTATCTGCGCAAGCGTTTCGAGGTACGTTGGTAGCATGGCAAAAATATCCACCAAGGATTTAAATGTCTTTTACGGTGCCAAGCAGGCGCTGTTTGACGTCTCGCTCGACATACCCCCCCAGGGTGTCACGGCGCTGATCGGCGCTTCCGGTTGCGGCAAGTCGACGTTCCTGCGTTGCTTGAACCGCATGAACGACACCATCGAGAACTGCCGCGTCGAAGGCGACATCTGGATCGACGGCGGCAACATCAACGATGCGGCGCAGGACGTCGTCGCCCTGCGCGCGCATATCGGTATGGTGTTCCAGAAACCGAACCCGTTCCCGAAATCGATTTACGACAACGTCGCCTACGGCCCGCGCATCCACGGTCTCACTCAGGGAAAACAGGAGCTCGACGCGCTGGTCGAGCGCTGCTTGAAACGGGCGGGATTGCTCGACGAAGTCAAAGACCGGCTGCAGGAGCCCGGCACGTCGCTTTCCGGCGGGCAGCAGCAGCGGCTCTGCATCGCGCGTGCGCTGTCGATCAGCCCCGACATCATTTTAATGGACGAGCCGTGCTCGGCGCTCGACCCCATCGCCACGGCGCGCATTGAGGAGCTGATCAACGAGCTGAAGCATGATTACACCATCGTCATCGTCACCCATTCGATGCAGCAGGCGGCGCGCGTATCGCAGCTGACGCACTTCTTCCATATGGGGAGGATCATCGAATCCGGTGAAACCAGCCAAATATTCACCGCCCCTGCCCACCAGCAGACGCAGGATTATATTACTGGAAGATATGGATAAATAGTGACTGGTGACGAGTGGTGAGTGGCGAGTAATTGAATTTAGTCTATTCACTAATCTCTAACCGCTCGCCACTCGTCACTAGTCACTGTTTTTGCTGTTGACTTCCCCCCAGCCTTGCCATAAATTCCGGCTCCCTTTTGTAATTTATTAAGAAATGAGCGTTATGGGTACCTACTCGGCAAAACCGAAAGAAGTGCAAGAAAAGTGGCTCCTGATTGATGCCGATGGCGTCGTGCTCGGCCGTCTGGCGTCCAACGTCGCCAAAATTCTGCGCGGCAAGCACCGCCCGCAATTCACGCCGCATATCGACACCGGCGACCATGTCGTCATCATCAATGCCAAAAAAGTGAAGCTGACCGGCAAGAAGCTCACCGATAAAATCTATTATCGCCACACCGGCCACCCGGGCGGCGTAAAGTCGGCCACGCCGGAATTCATCTTGAACAGCGCCTATCCCGAGCGCGTCATCGAAAAAGCAGTCGAGCGCATGATGCCCAAGGAAAGCCCGCTCGCCCGTAAGCAGCTTACCAAGCTGCGTGTGTATGGCGGCACCGAGCACCCGCATACGGCGCAGAATCCGGTCGTGTACGATTTTGCCAAACTGAATCCCAAGAATAAGAGATAATCATGGTAAAGAAAACCGAATCCAAGCCCGAAACCAAATCCAAACCGAAACTGAAACCCGTTTCCGCCGAAAAACCCGTAGTTGCCAAACCGGTCACCAAAGAACCGAAAGCGCCCAAGGCAAGCGGCGAAGTCATCACCTACGGCACCGGTCGCCGCAAGAACGCCATCGCCCGCGTCTGGGTCAAGCGCGGCAACGGCAGGATCACCATCAACGGCAAGGAATTCGAGAAATATTTTGCGCGCCCGGTGCTGCGCATGATGATCCACCAGCCATTCGCGGCCATTGACCGTCTGGGCAATTTCGACGTCACCGCCACGGTTGTCGGCGGCGGCCTCTCCGGTCAGGCTGGCGCCGTGCGCTTAGGTCTCTCCCGCGCGCTCGACACGTATGATGAAACCTTCCACACGGCGCTTCGCCGCGGCGGGTTCCTGACGCGCGACAGCCGCGTCGTCGAACGCAAGAAATACGGCCATAAGAAGGCTCGCCGTAGCTTCCAGTTCTCCAAGAGATAACAATTCTACTAGGCTGGCCGGCTTACTTGCCATGCTCCGCTTCCGCTGCTCACGTATTTCAAACATACGCTGCGCTGCGGTTCTCGCATGGCGTCGCATCCGGATCAGCCTAGCGAATTGTGTTTATTTTTTTCTCACTCGCTTTAGAGTGTCAGCATGAGTAAAAAAATCAACATCGCCATCCTCGGCGCATCCGGTTACACCGGTGCGGAGCTGATCCGCATTCTGATGGCACATCCATATGCCCGCATTGCGGCACTGACCGGCGACAGCCAAGCCGGAAAAACCATCGACGAAATCTATCCGCACTTGGCCGAGGCAGGTCTTCCGCGGTTGGCTACGATCGACCAAACCGATTTTTCCAAAATCGATCTGGTGTTCTGCTGCTTGCCGCACGGTACGACGCAACCCGTTATCGCCGGGTTGCCAAAACAGGTGAAAATCATCGATCTCTCGGCAGACTTTAGGCTTAAAGACGCGAACGAATACGCCAAGTGGTATGGCCATGCGCACCAGGCGGTCGATTTGCAAAAAGAAGCGGTGTATGGCCTGACCGAACACGTGCGCGATAAAATTAAAAATGCGCGGCTTATTGCCAATCCCGGCTGTTATCCAACGTCGATATTGCTGCCGCTGTTGCCGCTCCTCAAAGCAAACGCCATCGACAAAAATGGCATTATCGCCGACAGCGCTTCCGGTGTCACCGGCGCTGGTCGCAGTGCCAAGCAATCCAACCTGTTCACCGAAATCAACGATGGCATGAGCGTTTACGGCGTTAGCAATCACCGCCACACGGGAGAAATAGAGCAGGAGCTCGGCACGATGATTACCTTCACGCCGCATCTGGTGCCGATGAACCGCGGGATTTTATCGACGATCTATGTGCGCTGCAAAGATGTCAAGGCAGCGCGGAATGTTCTGGAGAAGACCTACAACGACGAGCCGTTCGTGCATATTATTCCCGAAGGCGCTATGCCGGCCACGCACACTGTGCGCGGCACCAACGCTTGTATCATCAATATTTTCGAAAGCCGCATCAAGGGTGAGGCGATCATTGTGTCCGCCATCGATAATCTGGTGAAAGGCGCGTCGGGCCAGGCGGTGCAAAACATGAACGTGATGTTCGGTTTTGAGGAAACAACGTCCTTGCAAATGCGGGCGCTGTTTCCTTAAATAGTCATATGGAAAACAAACCGTATATTCTTCCCTATACCGGCCCGAATCATTTGAAGGGTATCTCGCCCACCATTTCTCCGAAAGCATTTATCGCGCCGGGCAGCGCCATTATCGGCGATGTCGAGATCGGTGAGGATACCGGCGTCTGGTTCGGCTGCGTCGTGCGCGGCGATGTGCATAGCGTGCGCATCGGTTCGCGCACTAACATTCAGGACGGCACCATCATTCACGTTACACGCAAAACCGCGCCCACTTTTATCGGCAACGGTGTCACTGTCGCCCATTGCGCGCTCATTCACGGCGCGACGCTCGAAGACGATTGTTTCGTCGGCATGCGCGCCACCGTCATGGACGGTGCAGTGGTGGAATCGGGCGCCTGGGTGGCTGCCGGCGCTTTGGTAACCCCTGGAAAACGCGTACTAAAAGGGCAGATTTGGGCGGGCAATCCTGCCAAGTATTTCAGGGACTTAAAACCCGAAGAAGTCGCTTATATCCCTAAATCGGCCGCCCTTTACGTCGAGCATGCACGCGAGTATCTGGCGCTTAAATACGAGTAAACCGGCGCTAAACGCGCCTTAAACGACCGCAAAATCGGCCAAAAAACGGCAAAAAAACGCCAAAAACGCGCTTTTTCTTCACAAAAGATTCACATTTCTCAGCCGTTTTTTTAGTAGAATGGTAAGTGGAAAAGAGTGTTTTTTATGGGCACAACGCATAACCCGATAAAAGCCGTCGGCTCGTGGTTCGAGCATGCAGCGGGGCACGGCAGCGCCGAAGTGTCCGGCCATGGCATCGGCAAATGGCTCAGCGAAAAGATCGGCGCCATGCTCACCGCCGGCAAGGACCATATCGCCACCATCGCCGGCATCGGCCTGATGGCGGGCGTCAACGCCGCGCTGACGCAAGGCGAATATAATAAAAAACGCCGCGAATTGATCGAAATCTACAAAGACGAATTATCGACGACGCTGGGAAAAGAAGCCGGAAAACTCAAGCACAAGGAAGTACGCAAGCTGGCCGAAGGCGACGCCGAAAAAGGGATCGAAGGTAACCGCACGCTGGCCGGAGCGTTGGATAAGCTCCGGCGCCAGCGCAACCTCAGCATCGCCCTTGCCGTCATCGCCACCGTCGCCTCGATGTCGCTGCTGACGCCGCTCTTGCCGGCGCTGGCACCGGGCGTGGGACTTATGATGCATGCCGGTTACGGCCTGATCGGCTTACTTACCTATAACGCCATAAAAATGCCGCTGCACTGGGTCGGCGACAAGATATTCGGCGTCGAGAAAGAAACGGCGCACGACCGCATCACCGCGCTGCAAAAAGAACGCGACGCCGGAAAATTCATCACCCGCGAGCAGGTGTTCTCGGTGTTTGCCAGCGCCACGCCGGAACTTTCGGAGATGATTGGACGCAAATACGGAAGCGAATACGACGAACTGTCGGTCGCCAAGCGGCAGCACATCGCCGCCGATATCGGCCGCATGATCAAGATCGACCAGATCACCGACGCCATCAATCACGGAAAAATGGATGCCACCGAACTGGCGTTCACCGTCGAAGGGCAGGCGTCCGGTTTCGACCCCAACCAAATCTCGATGCCGATAAAAAAAGGATTCTTCACCCGCATCAAGGATGCGATTCTGGGGCGGACGCAGGAAGAAAAAGTGCCGGCCGTGACATTACCGGCGATGCCGCACTATGCCGATGCGCCGTCGCAACCTTCGTTCGTAAAAAAACTCGGCATGACCAAAGCCGCAACCAACCTTGGCCACGTCGAACGCCTCGAGCAGTCTCGCGCCGAAGCATCGCTCTTGCAGCAACGCTAATTTCTTCGTCATTCCCGCGAAGGCGGGAATCGTAATTCACCACAGATACAAATGCAGAGATAAGATCCCCGCTTGCGCGGGGATGACAATATTAAGTATTAAATGCTTTGATGGTTTGTGCGTGGCCCAACGGTCCATGACCATTACCTAAGCCCGGTGCCAGCTCCATCGCTTTCCTTACAAACGCGCGGGCGCGAATCACGGAATCTTTGAGCGTCATGCCCTGCGCGAGGCCGGTGGCGATGGCGGACGCTAGTGTGCAGCCGGTGCCGTGCGTGTGTTTGGTGTTGAGGCGTTTGTCGGAAAATATTTCGTAACCTTTGGCGTCCATCAGCACATCGGTAAGCATTTCGCCTTCCATGTGCCCGCCTTTTAAGAGCACCGCTTTGCAGCCGGATTTTAGGATTTTCTCAGCCGCTTTTTTTATATCGTCCACCGAATGAATTTTTATACCGGCGAGATATTCCGCTTCGGGAATGTTGGGCGTGACGATGGTAGCCAGCGGCAGAAGCTTTTCTTTAAGCGCCGAGAGCGCATCTTCCTGCAAGAGCGGCGCACCGCCCTTGGCGAACATGACGGGATCAAGTACAAGCGGGATTTTCTTGGTATGCGGCGCAATCGTATCAGCGACGGCTTCGATGACATCCGTCTTATGCAGCATGCCGGTTTTAAACGCATCGGCGCCGATGTCATCGATGACTAATGTGATTTGCTGTGTGATGAAATCGGCGGGGACATCATGAATGCCGAACACGCCTTGCGTATTTTGTGCCGTGAGCGCGGTGATGGCAGCGGCCGCATAGCCGCCTAGCACCGTCACCGTTTTGATATCGCCCTGGATGCCCGCGCCGCCGCCGGGATCGGAACCGGCGATGATTAGGACGCGGCCTTGCGAGTGGCGAGTGGTGAGTGGCGAGTGGCGAGTGTTGTCCATCAATGTTTTTTCTTTAATCTAATTAAATAGGTGCCGGCATTACTGTTGCTGGCTGCCCAAACTTTGCGCGTTTCTATCGCTGTAAGTCCAGCTTCTTTAAAATCTTCCAGAACACGATCTAATGGCACTTTGAATTCGCCATTGATAGCGGTATCTCTTGCCGCCGTCCATTTTAAAAAACGCGCTAAATCAGGGTTATCGGGACTTCGCTCCATCACATCATCGTAATATTGTTCTATTTCTTTTCCGCGCGCACCACAGATTTCCAATAGTAATATTTCTCCATCCGGTGATAAATACGACGCTAATTTTTTACAGAATGCTGTTTTTTCTTTATCGGGAAGATGATGATAAGCGTAAGATGCAATAACGAGATTATATTTTTTCGGAAGTGAGAAATCTTGCATTCTTGCTTCCATCGTCTTTATTTTTTCTGATTTCGCAGCGGCAATGGCGAGAAGTTGAGGATCGCTGTCTAAAACGGTAATCTCTTTTACATTATCCAATCCACAAAGATTGGCGCTGCCAATGCCCGTGCCACCGGCGATATCGAGAACTTCTATATTTTTCTTATTGCGGATAATTTCTTGGCTTAGCTGGGATAGAGCTTCTATTCCGTGCCGGTAATCCTCTCGGCACAACTGCAATCGCTCATAATCTCGGGGATCGCGGCTGACGGGATCGAACCAAGGCATAACATTATTGTGCGATAGCTTTACAAACTTTATCTACAGTATGTGTAACTTCTGCCGAATTCTCTCCCTCCGCCATTACCCGAATCAACGGCTCGGTGCCGGATTCGCGAATAAAAATTCGGCCTTTGGCGCCCAGCTTGTTTTTGGCTTCTTCAATGGCTTTCTGCACTTTGAGGTTTTTAAGCGGTGAGGTGCCTTTGTAAGGCACGTTTTTCAAAATCTGCGGCATCGGCGTAAATAATTTTCCGCATTTGGAGAGTGACCTTCCGTCGCCGCGCATATAGGCCAGTACTTGCAACGCGGCGATGATGCCGTCGCCGGTGGTGGCGTGGTCGGATAGGATGATGTGGCCGGACTGCTCGCCGCCGATATTGTAGCCGCCCGCGCGCATTTTTTCGACGACGTAACGGTCGCCGACTTTGGTGCGGATGAGTTTTATTTTTTTGCTGGCGAGATAACGCTCCAGCCCCATGTTCGACATTTCGGTGGCGACAATGGCGCCGCCCTTTAACGCCTTGGTCGCCAGGCAGTGTGTGGCGATCATGGCCATCAGCTGATCGCCGTCCAATATTTCGCCTTTTTCGTCGCAGATCACGACGCGGTCGGCGTCGCCGTCAAGCGCAATGCCGATATCGGCTTTTTCCTTGAGTACCGTTTTGCACAGCAATTCGGGCGCGGTTGAGCCGCAGCCTTTGTTGATGTTGAAGCCGTCGGGCTCGGTGCCGATCTCGATCACCTCCGCGCCCAGTTCACGGAAAATAACCGGCGCGATGTGATAGGCGGCGCCGTTGGCGCAATCGACAACGATTTTAAGGCCTTCGAGCGTGAGCGTCTTGGGGAAGGTGGCTTTGGCAAATTCGATATAGCGGCCCGGCGCGTCATCGAGGCGCTTGGCGCGTCCCAGCTTGTCGGGCTTGGCCGTTGCCTTGAAATGATTCTTGGCGACCAGCTGCTCGATTTTCTCCTCGACCTCGTCGGATAATTTATAGCTGTCAGGGCCGAATAATTTGATGCCGTTATCCTGATAGGCGTTGTGCGAAGCGGAAATCATGACGCCCAGATCGGCGCGCAGCGATTTCACCAGCATGGCGACCGCCGGTGTCGGCATCGGGCCGACCAGCACGACGTCCATGCCGACGGCAATGAACCCGGCCACCAGCGCCGGTTCGATCATATAGCCGGAGAGCCGAGTATCCTTGGCGATGACGACGCGGTGGCGGTGATTGCCGCGCAAGAACTGCTGCCCGGCGGCCATGCCGACTTTGAGCGCGATGTCGGCGGTCATCGGCGGGATATTCGCCGTGCCGCGTATGCCATCGGTGCCGAAGAGTTTTTTCATGTTACGCCGTCGGGGGTTGCGCGTTGCCGCCGCCACCCGCGGCCTTGCGGCGCGAGGAGGGCAGCGACGATTTGACAATGACCGGCTTGGCGGCAGGCGTTTCGCGCTTGATCGCTTCGCCTTTGACCAGGCCTTTGATCTCGTCGCCGGTCAGCGTTTCGTATTCGAGCAGCGCCTTGGCGATTTGGTGCAGCTCGTCGAGATGCTCGGTGATGAGGTTCTTGGCTTTTTGGTGCGCCTCCTCGACGATGCGCTTGATTTCGCTGTCGATGGTGGCGGCCAAGTCGTCGGACATCGTGCGCTGCTGTTGACTCATGCTGTAGCCCAGGAACACTTCCTGCTGGTCGTTGCCGTAGAAGAGGGGGCCGATCTTGTCGGAAAGCCCCCATTCGGTGACCATGGCGCGCGCCAGCGCCGTGGCATATTTAATGTCGGAAGACGCGCCCGACGATACCTGCTCATGGCCGAAGATGATTTCCTCTGCCACGCGGCCGCCCATGGCGACGGCAAGGTCGGCAAACATTTTTTCGCGCTTGTAGGAGATTTTGTCGGATTCCGGCAGGCGCATCACCATGCCCAGCGCGCGGCCGCGCGGGATGATGGTCGCTTTGTGGATGGGGTCGGAGGCGGGGCTATAGATCGAGACCAGCGCATGGCCGCCTTCGTGGTAGGCGGTCATTTTCTTTTCTTCCTCGCTCATCACCATCGATTTACGCTCAACACCCATCATGACTTTGTCCTTGGCGTGCTCGAGGTCGCTCATGGTGACGACTTTCTTGCCGCGCCGCGCCGCCAAGAGCGCTGCCTCGTTGACTATGTTGGCGAGATCGGCGCCGGAAAAACCCGGCGTGCCGCGGGCGATGATGCGCGCTTCGACGTCGGGCGCTTTGGGGACTTTTTTAAGATGCACCTCTAGAATCTTGGTGCGGCCGTTGATGTCGGGATTGGGAACGACGATCTGGCGGTCGAAGCGGCCGGGACGAAGCAGCGCCGGGTCGAGCACGTCCGGCCGGTTGGTGGCGGCGATGATGATGACCGATTCGTTGGGATCGAAGCCATCCATCTCGACCAGGAGCTGGTTCAGCGTTTGTTCGCGCTCGTCGTTGCCACCGCCCATGCCGGCGCCGCGATGGCGGCCGACGGCGTCGATCTCGTCGATGAAGATGATGCACGGCGACGATTTCTTGCCCTGCTCGAACATGTCGCGCACGCGGGAGGCGCCGACGCCGACGAACATCTCGACGAAATCGGATCCGGAAATGGTGAAGAACGGTACGCGCGCCTCGCCGGCGATGGCGCGGGCGAGCAGCGTTTTACCGGTGCCGGGCGGGCCGACGAGCAGGCAGCCGCGTGGAATTTTTCCGCCCAGACGCTGGTATTTCTGCGGGTCTTTTAAATAATCGACGATCTCGACCAGTTCGTCCTTGGCTTCCTCGATGCCGGCGACGTCTTCAAATGTGACGCGCTCGGTTTTCTCAGTGAGGAGCTTCGCGCGCGATTTACCGAAGCCGAGCGCGCCGCCGCGCCCGCCGCCCGATTGCATCTGCCGCATGAAGAAGACATAAACGCCGACCAACAATAGGATTGGGAACCAGCTGATCAAAGCGCCCCACAGCGAATCCATCTTGGCGTCGTCGCTGGCGGCGGAAATGCGCACGCCCTTGCTGCTCAAGCGTTCGACCAGGTTAGGATAATCCGGCGCCTGCGTGAAGAAAGCGGTGCCGTCCGACAAATGGCCGGTGATCGCCGAGCCTTTGGTCGGGTTGTTTTTGATGACGGCGTCGCTGACCTGCCCGTCATCGACCCTCATCAGGAAATCGGAGAACGCCACGCGCGTGTAGCCGCCATGGTCGCCGCTACCTTGGAACATGTTGAACAATGCCACCAGCACGATGCCGGCGATCAGCCAGATCAGTATGTTTTTGCCGAAATTGGGCACTCTTTGTCTCCTTGCGTTACAACCCTCTCCCTAACCCTCTCCCTTTGAAGGGAGAGGGAAGCTCGCGTAGCGAGCGGGTGAGGGTTTTTATAGAACTTATATCGACCTATTCAACCCCAAAAAAGCCCAGCCAGCAAGGGATTTCGCAGGGCGGACGACCGTTTTACCGGCGGCAGCGCGCCTGATTCTTATATGGGGCGCGGTGACGTCATATTCAACCCGCCAGCCGTTGTTTTTCGGCTGGTGATGAAAACAGCAACCGCCGAGGCTGCGCTTTCGCGGCGGATTCGTTTTTGTCAAATCCTGATAGAGTCGCCGCAGTTTTTCCGTTCGCGGTTGCATCGGTTCTCCGCCGACCGTTTGCACCAACGCGGAAAGTAATCGCATTGCTTGCTCGGCAGGCAATTTTCTGAATGGTGAGGCGTGCAGTGCGGCATGCCCATCCGGAAAAATATCGACCGTCTGCACCATCGCTTTTGCCAGCGCGTGTTCCAAACGGTTGCGGATGACGGCGAAACGACTTGCCAGCTTCCCGGCTTTTTCCGCCGCATCATCGCTGATATAATTTCGGATGACGTTGCGCGTGTATTTTGGACTTTGGTTCGAGGGATCCTCGATCCATTCCTGTTTTTTTTCCGTCAGGAAATCCATCAGCGCGGATTTTGGCGTGGCCAGCAGTGGACGTAAAAGCCGCACGCCATCGCGGGTGCTCACGGCGGGAATCGATGCCAGCCCTTCGATGAAACTGCCGCGCGCCAGCCTAAATAACAGCGTTTCCGCCTGATCGTTCTGGTGGTGTGCCGTGAAGAGATGCAGGATTTTATTTTTTTTGCACCAGCCGGTAAGCAGCGTGTAGCGGGCGTCGCGGGCGGCGGCTTGATTGCTTCCTCCCCCTGCGGTGGGAGGAATAGAATGATCCCACGTTAGCACATGATGCTCGATGCCGAGCGTTTTGCACCAGGCGGCCACTTGTTTAGCTTCGGCGTTCGATTCTTTTCGTAGGCCGTGATCGACCGTGAGTGCGATTACTTTTCCGCGCTTATTTTTTGCCCATGCGTCCGCCAAAAGCAGCAGCGCCATGCTGTCGGCGCCACCGGATACGGCGACGGCCACTGTTGGTTTTTTTTCGAAGTAGCCGATGGAGGAGAGAGCGGAGGAGAATTTTTCCATCATCATGGACATAATCTGTGGCCCTGGATCCCGGCCTGCGCCGGGATGACGGGAGCCTAAGCGGCGAAGCCGCTAAGGCTTACCGTCATTTGCAGCCAATCCGCTTTTGTTCCGCTTCGGCTTTGCCGACCACTGACGTTGCGCCTTTTTTGAACTTGGTGCCGATTTGCTGCAGCACGACGCAGGCTTCCTTGTTGCGGTCTAGGGCATCAAGCGACATCGCCAGCTTGAGCAGGTTATCGGCGGCTTTGGGGCCGGTGGGCGTGGCTTCGAAGCCCTGACGGAAATTGTCGGCGGCGGTGACGTAATCGCGGCGGATGTAATAGGTCTCGCCCATCCAGTAATAGGCGTTACCGACCAGCGGGTCTTTCGGATATTTCTTGGTGAAATCATCGAACGCCTTGGCTGATTCTTCGTATTTGGTCTGATTTAGGAGGCGGAAGGCATAGTTATATAAGTCGCGCGGCGTGGCGAATTCGTTTTTGCCATCTTTCTCCGGCGCGTGCAGCGTGCCGTCGCCGGCGGTGGTTTTATCCGTGGATTTCTCTTCCGATTTTTCGGCGCGCGGCTCGGCGCTCAGCAGCTTTTGCGATTTTTTGTCGTCGCCAGCCTGCGGGTTTTTGCTGCTCAGGTCGCTGAAACGCATGTCGATGTCGCGCTGCAGTTTTTCAACCGTCTCCGTCAGTTTGCGGATGGCAAAATCATTTTCTTCGTTCTTGCCGCGAAGCTGGCGCATTTGATCTTCCATCGCCGAGAGGCGTACTTCCATCTGGGCAGGGTTGCTTGGTTGCGTGTCGGGATTGGCTTCCATCGTCACCGGCGGCGGCGTGAACGCTGATCCGCTCTCAACCGGCGCGCCTTCCGTTTGAGCCAGCGCCGCCGACGAAACCGAAGCCAGAAATACAAAAATAGAGAACGGGAGATATTTCATAACGGCGAGAGGATAACTGATTATGCAAGTTTTTTAAAGTACCAAAAACATCGCCCCGCCTGAATTTTCAGGCGGGGCGAGAACCGGACCCCGCAACTCCCGCAATTAATGCAGGATGGTGAGGAGCTGTAGACTTACTGATTGGTAACGACGGTTACCGCACGGCGATTCTGGCTCCAGGACGATTCGTCAGAGCCGACGACGGCCGGGCGTTCCTTGCCGTAGCTGATGGTCGAGACGCGCTTCGCGGCGACACCAAGGCCGATCAGGTATTTTTTGGCGGCGGCTGCACGGCGCTCACCCAGCGCTAAGTTGTATTCGCGGGTGCCGCGTTCGTCGCAATGGCCTTCAACGGTGACGTTCAGGCTCGAATATTGCTTGAGCCATGCTGCCTGACGCTCCAGGATTTTCTGGGCATCGGCCGAGAGGACGGCGCTGTCATAGTCATAGAACACGCGGTCGCCGACATTTTGCACCAGATCTTCCTGGCTGCCGGGGCGGACCGGGCCGCCATTACCGCCGACGCCGCCGGTGGCGCTTTGCGAGCCGGACGATCCGGGCATTTGGTCGCAGGCGGTGAATAAGAATGCTACGGAGAGCACGGCGAGCGATTTGGTAAACAGGTTCATATAAACTCCTTAAAGTTCAAAAAATGTGCAGTGGTTACGGTAGAATTTGTTACAAGGAATGAGGGCGTTACGCTACGCGTCCCGGCACAAGAAATCAATATATTTATTAACCGTCTTTTGGCCGATTTTGAAAACCACCGTGCTGTGTTATAACGGCAACAGTGGCGACCATGCGGGGTCGGAGGCATCCATCGGCGTCATGACTTCACGTAGATTATATCCCGTCAAATCAATGGTATATAGCCTGACGCTGCCCATCTTTCCATTCGATGTTGGTGCCTGGCGGTGGAAGGTGATGACGCGGCCGTTGGGCGACCAGCTCGGGCCTTCGTCGAGCCAGCTTTCGGTCAAGAGGCGCTCGCCGCTGCCGTCAGGGCGCATGACGCCGATATAAAACCGGCCGCCGGACATTTTGGTGAAGGCGACGAGGTCGCCGCGCGGGGACCATACGGGGGTACCGTACCTGCCGTCGCCGAAGCTGATGCGTTTAACGTCGCCGCCGTCGGCGTTCATGGTGTAAAGCTGCTGCGATCCGCCTCGGTCGGAGTTGAAGACAATCTGGCTGCCGTCAGGCGAGAAGCTGGGCGAAGTGTCGATGCAGTTGCAGTCGGTGATCTTGACCAGACGGCGCGCGCTCAGGTTCATCTTATAGATTTGCGTGCTGCCGCTCTGGGCGATCGACATCACGATCGATTTCCCGTCATGCGAAAAGCGCGGCGCGAACGACATGCCCTCGAACGAGCCCAGCGATTCCTCACGGCCGGACTGCAGGTCGCGCAGGAACACGCGTGGTTGTTTGCCGGCGTAGGAGAGATAGAGAATCTGCTGCGAGCCCGGCGAGAATCGTGGCGTTAGCACCAGATTTTTGCCGTCGGTCAGGAATTTGTGATTCTCGCCGTCCTGGTCCATGATGGCGAGGCGTTTGGTGCGCTTCATGTCCGGGCCTGATTCGGCGATATAGACGATGCGCGAATCGAAATAGCCGGTTTCGCCGGTCAGGCGCTTGTAGATTTCGTCGGCCATGATGTGGGCGATGCGGCGCCAGTTGTTTTTGGTCGTGTTGTACTCCTTGCCGGCGACCTGACTTTCACCGTAGACGTCCCACAGGCGGAACGAGACTTTGACCTTACCGCCACTTTCTTCGGTGACGCTGCCGGTGATGAGCGCCGCAGCGTTGATCTGGCGCCAGTCGCCAAAGCGCGGGATGGCGGTTCCGGCCGTGATTTTTTCGATGAAGGAATCCTGCGGCAGCGGCTTGAACAGGCCGGAGCGCTCGAGATCGCCGGATACGACGCGGATGATGTCGCTGCCGACGTCACCGCCGGCTAAATCCGGCAGCGCGATCGGCATCGGCTCGACATTGCCCTGATTGATGTCGATGGTGAGCGTGGCCAGCGCCGGTGCGGCGAGGGATAGACTGAAAATCAGTGATAACAGGATACGCATCATGTCCTTATCTCCGTATGTTTAAAACAGCATCTGCCTCGGGTCGAACGTTAAATCCATCGCGCGCCAGGTCTGGTATTTTTCCGGCGGCAGGCTTTTCAAGGGGCTGCACTGTCGCACCGCGCGGATGGCGCTGTCGGCGGCGGCACGGAAAAAACTATCGCGACTGTAGCGGTCTTTGCTTTCGTTGGCTAGTTCAACTTTAATCAGCGCGCCGTCATGCTCGAGCTCGATATGCAGCACGACCAGCAAATCCTGCGCGTCCTTGGCACCGGCGGGCACGCTCCAGCATTTCGCAATCTGGCTTCTTATGGCGTCCTGCTCGGTCATTGAAAGCGGCATCGACGCGTCGAACTTATCCGACACCGCCTTGGCCGATTTTTCGCTGCTCTTCTCGGCGTTGGTAGATTTTTTTTGCTTTTGCGCCGTCTCGCGCACGGCTTTTAAGACCGCCGCCAGATCGTCTTCCTTCGATTTGGTTTTTTTGTCTTCTTTCTTATCGTCGGGTTTTTTCTCCGGCTTCTTTTCGTCTTTTTTCTTGGCCAGTTTCTCCGACATCTTTTCCAGCGGCGGCGGGGGAGGGGCTTCTGCCGTCTTTACCGGCGGCGACGGCTTGGCCTGCTCTTTTTCCTCCGGCTTGGGTTCGGGTTTTTTTGGCTCCGGTTGCATTTCGCTGGGCTTGATGTTGGACATCTCGCTGATCGGCAGCAGGTCGACCGAAATCGCCTGCGGCTCTTCCGGCGGCGGGTTGAGGAGCGACGGCAGGCCGATAATGGCAAACAGCAGCAAGAGTACGTGGAACCCCGCCGAAAAAACCGCCCCTTTGCGGCGTTCTTTCCTCACCGCTACTTCCCTTTTTCAGCCGACGCCGGTTCCGTGATCAGCGCTACTTTGCTGAAGCCGCCGGCGTTGATTTCGCCCACCACCTGCATGATTTTTCCGTAATCGACCGACCGGTCGCCGCGCACGAAAATACGCGTATCTTTTTTAGCACCGGTGATGGCCTTGAGCTTGGCGCGCAAATCCTTGACCGCCACCGGCGTTTTCTGGATGTAGACCTTGCCGTCGGAGGTGACGGAGATGGTGAGCGGCTCGTCCTGGCCGGCCACCGGCGAGGCGGCGCTTTGCGGCAGATCGACCGTCACGCCCGTCGTCATCATCGGCGCCGTGACCATGAAGATGACCAAGAGCACCAGCATGACGTCGACCATCGGCGTGACGTTGATCTCGGAGAAGACTTTAGTCTGGCGGCGGCGTTTCGTCGAGGCGCCGCCGGGATTGCCGCTGGCCATGGCTTACCCTTCCAGTTGCCGCGAAAGAATGGTGTCGAATTCGGTCGAGAAATCTTCCAGCTTGTTGGAAAACCGCGCCAGCTCACCGGCGAACTTATTGTAGGCGATCACGGCTGGGATGGCGGCGAAAAGGCCGATGGCCGTGGCGAACAGTGCTTCGGCGATACCGGGCGCCACCGCTATCAGCGACGTATTTTTCGACGCGGCGATGCCGTGGAAGCTGTTCATGATGCCCCACACCGTGCCGAAAAGGCCGATGAACGGTGCTGCCGATCCGGTGGTGGCGAGGAAGCTGAGGCCGCTTTCCAGCCGCTCGATCTCGCGGTTGCGCGAGACCTGCATCACCATCAGGATGCGCTGGCGCAGGCTGATTTTCATGCCCTGTGGGTTCTGGTTGATGGTATTTTTCGAGCGGAACCATTCTTCCATGGCGGCGACGAAAATGATTGCCATCGGGTGGTTGACGCGCTTCTTGATTTTTTCATAAAACTTGTCCAGCGCCTCCGACGACCAGAAATCGGTCTCGAATTTCTGCGCCTTGGCTTCAACGCTGCGGAACAGGAACCATTTTTCGAAAATGATCGCCCAGCACCAGAACGAGGCGATGAGCAGCATGAACATCACGACTTTGACCAGCCAGTCGGCCTGAATGAACATGCCGAACATCGAGAAATCGGCGTGGGTGCTGCCGGAGAGCGTCGCGGCATCGACGCCTTGGACAGCGGTGGAAACGGCGGTAGTATCGGTCATAGTGCTCCTTGTTTAAATATTTTCATCATGGCTTTTTGCACGGCATCGGGAAGCTTGGCAATTTTTCCGTCGGCGTTAATCACCGCCAGTTTTACCGACAACTTTACTAAGGTTTCGTTACCGCGGTGAATATTTTGTTCCATGGAAAAACTGACTTTGCTTATATCATGGAGAGTGGTCTTAATTGTCAAGAGGTCATCGAGCCGCGCCGGTTTTAAAAAATCGGCGACGCACCGGCGCACGACGAAGCCTATTTCTTGCTGCGCCATCAGTTCCGACTGGTCGAATCCCGACATGCGCAAAGCCTCGGTGCGCGCGCGTTCGGCGAATTTGAGATAATTGGCGTAATAGACAATGCCGCCGGCATCGGTATCTTCGTAATAGACGCGGACGGGGAAAGAATGGACGCCTTTACTCATCTTCTGTTTCATCTAAGAGCGGCAGCGAGGCAATCTGCGCCGGGGCTTTAAGGCCGAGATGCTTGAAGCAGGTGATGGAAAGCTGGCGGCCGCGCGGCGTACGCTGTACGAAGCCCAATTGCAATAAAAACGGCTCGATGGTTTCCTCGATAGCGTCGCGTTGTTCGGAGAGTCCCGCCGCGATGGTCTCGACGCCCACCGGCCCGCCCTGATAATGCTCGGCGATGTATTGCAAGTAACGGCGGTCGGCGGAGTCGAGGCCGATTTCATCGACTTCGAGGCGCAGGAGCGCGTGGTCGGCGAGTTTTTTGTCGATACCGGTTTTGCCGTCGGCCTGCGCGAAATCGCGCACGCGCTTAAGCAAGCGGATGGCGATGCGCGGCGTGCCGCGTGAGCGGCGGGCGATTTCCAGCGAGCCATCTTTCTTGATGTCCATGTTGAGCAGAGTGGCGGCGCGTTCGACCACTTTTTGCAAATCGTCGGTATCGTAAAAGCGCAGGCGCAGCGGAATGCCGAAACGATCGCGCAAAGGGTTTGCGATCAGACCCAGCCGCGTTGTGGCGCCCACCAAGGTGAAGGGCGGCAGGTCGATGCGCACGGTGCGCGCCGCCGGGCCTTCGCCGATCATCAGGTCGAGTTTAAAATCTTCCATCGCCGGATAAAGAATTTCCTCGACGGCGGGATTCAAGCGGTGGATTTCATCGACGAAGAGCACATCGTGCGGCTGCAGATTGGTGAGCACCGCTGCCAGATCACCGGCTTTGGTCAATATCGGGCCGGAGGTGGGCCGGAATCCGACGCCCATTTCCTTGGCGATGATTTGCGCCAGTGTTGTTTTCCCCAAGCCCGGCGGGCCATAGAGCAATACGTGGTCGAGGGCGTCTTTGCGCGATTTGGCCGCTTTCACGAACACGCCTAAATTATCGCAGACTTCGCGCTGGCCGGTGAAATCCTTGAAGCTGATGGGCCTGAGCGCCTGCTGCAGCAGGTCATCTTCGTTTTCGACCGGCGTAATCACGCGCTCTTCTGTAGCTTCTTTTTTCATGCCCGCGCCAATTCTTTCAAGCTCAGTTTGATAATGTCATCGAGATTCTTGCCGGATTGTCCGGCTTTGATGGCGGCGGCATAGGCTTCCGAGCGCGTGTAGCCCAGGTTCACCAATGCCGAAATAGCATCTTCGGTAGCGGATTCGGATTTCGGCGCGCGCACTTCCGATTTTTTGCCTTTGCCGATGGGAACGATGTTGGAGACCGGCAGTTTTGCCACCTTATCCTTGAGTTCCGACACAATGCGCTCGGCGAGCTTGGCGCCGACGCCGCTGATGCGCGAGAAGGCCGACATGTCCTTGGCGACGATGGCGTGCGCCAGTTGGTCGGGCGCGTAGGCGGAAAGGATCGTCATCGCCATCTTGGCGCCGACGCGTTGCACGGTCATCAGCAATTTGAACCATTCGCGCTCGGCGGCAGTGGAGAAGCCGTAAAGATGGATATGATCTTCGCGCACGTGCGTTTCAATGACGAGTGTGGCTGGCTGGCCTTGTGCGAGTGTTGCCAGCGTACGGTCGCTGGCAAAGACATGGTAGCCGACGCCGCCGACGTCGATAATCACCGAGTCTTCAAAAAATTCATCCACCCGTCCGCGTAATTTTCCGATCATGACGTTGCCCGTATCAAAGTGTTCATCGTCCGCATATGCGCGTGGGTGATAGCCACTGCCAGCGCATCCGCCGCGTCAGCCTTCTTGGCGGTAGAGGCCGGAAGCAAGGTTTTTACCATCATCGCGATTTGCTTTTTATCGGCGTGGCCTGAACCCACGACGCTTTTTTTCACTTGGGTGGCACTATACTCAAAAACCGGGAGATTGGCCAGTGAAAGCGAGAGCATGATGGCGCCGCGCGCTTGCCCCAATTTCAAGGTAGAACTGCCATTGACGCTGACGAACGTTTCTTCGATCGCGGCCTCGAGTGGGAGATATTTGCCGGCAACGGCTTGAAGCCCGTCATGCAGTGTTTTCAGGCGCTCGGCTATCGGCAGGTGAGCGACGGTATGGATGACGCCGCAATCGACGAACGAAAGTTGATTTTGTTTCGAAATAATAATGCCCCAGCCGGTGTGCTGTAAACCTGGATCGATGCCCAAGAGCACCGTCATGACGCCAGCGCCGTCATCAGCGCTTCGGGGATTTCGAAGTTGGAGAACACTTCCTGCACGTCGTCGAAATCTTCGAGGGCGTCGACGAGCTTTAGTATCTGCCGCGCCTGATCCTCGTTCACGGCGACGGTATTTTTGGGCTGCCAGCCGATCTTGGCCGATTCAGCGGCGCCGAATGCCTTTTCGAGCGCGTCGCGGGTGGCGATGAAATGTTCGTGCGCACAGGCGATGGTATGGCGGCTGCCGTCGAAGGCGCAATCGTTGGCGCCGGCGTCGAGCGCGGCGTCGAACATGGCGTCTTCGCTGGCCGCGGTTGCCGGATAGATAATGATCCCGGCATGGTCGAACAGGAAGGCGACGCTGCCGGTTTCGCCGAGGTTGCCGCCGAACTTGGTGAAGGCCGAGCGGATGTCGGACGCCGTGCGGTGGCGGTTGTCGGTCAGCGCCTGGATGATGAGCGCCGTGCCGCCGGGGCCGTAGCCCTCGTAGCGCACCGGTTCGAAGTTGTCGGTATCGACGCTGCCACTGCCGCGCTTGATGGCGGCCTCGATGCGGTCGCGCGTCATGTTCTCCTCGCGCGCCCACTGGATGGCGCTCCGGAGGCGAGGGTTAGCTGCCGGGTCGGGCATGCCGGCCTTGCAGGCGGAGATGATTTCGCGGGCGACTTTGGTCAGGATTTTCGCCTTCTTGGCGTCCTTTGCACCTTTTTTGTGCATGATGTTCTTGAACTGCGAATGCCCCGCCATGCGGTTACTCCCCGCTTTTTAGTAAGACATCCACACGGTCGGGTTCGCCGCCGGGATTCTTGTCGCCTTCCGCCTGAACGTTGATGCGTTTGCTGTCAACGGCCTGGTCGATGAGATAGGCGCGCACGGCCAGCGCCCGCGACAGCGACACGCGCCGCGCCATCGTCGCTTGGTCGCCGTTGCTGGCGGCATAGGAAAGCAGGACGACGTGCAATGTGGCGTTGTCCCGCAATTTCGTCGCGATCTTATCCAGCTCAGGTTTCAGCGACAGCGGCACCGCCGTTTCGGTGGGCTTGAACACCAGGCGCAAATCCGGCATGCCTGAATCTCCCTCCGGTTTTGGCATGTCGGCGGCGGGTGCTGGCGGTGGCGGCACGACCGGTGCTGCTTCCGGCGCTTTATGCATTTCGCCCAGTACGACCGGCGGTGTGGGATTCATAACAGGTTCCATGCCCGGCGGCGGCTCGATCGGTATTTGATCGACCGGCGTGACCGGTGCCGCTTTCGCTTGCGCCGGTTTCGGTTTTTCCTGTGCGGGCGCAGTGGGCTTAGGTGTGGCTACGTTCGGCGTTGGAGCGGGCGCTTGCAACGCCTTGGTCGAAGGCAGCGACGTCGGTTGCGGCGGCTCTTCCATGGCAGGCGGCGGTGGCGGAGCAACCACTGCCGGAACCGGCGGCGCTGGCGGTTCCATCGCCGGCGCTTCTACTTTTGGCGGTTCGATCACGGGCGCCGCCGGTGGTGCAGCCGGCACCGGTGGAACGGGAGCGGCCACCGGTGCCGGTACTTCTGCTGGTGGTGCGGGCGGTGGTGTCTTTTCTTCCACTGCCGGCGGGGCGGACACTTCCACGGCCGGATCGGTTGGCGCCGGTTCAACCGGCACTGGTTTTTTCTTTACCGGCACCTGTTTTTTTACCGGAGGTTTTTTCTGCGGCTTGGGCGCTTCCGGTTTTACATCGTAGGAGGGATGCAACCGGCGCGGCGTTTCGATATTTTCCGGCAGCGGCTTGCGCAGCGGTTTTGCCGGAGCATCGGCTACCGGCGGGGCTGGTGTTTTTGCTTCCGGTTTGGCACGGCCGGCGTGCGTGCGTTTTTTATTCTTTTTCTTTTTAGCCGCGGCTTTTCTAACTGCGGGCTTGGGCGGCTCTTCGGCCTTTACCGGCGCCGCTTCCGGCGGAGGTGCACTGACGATCGGTTGTACGGCCGGAGTCGATACCAGCGTCGATACCGGCGGCAACGGTGCGGGCGCCATTGCCTGCGGCCGGTTCATGGCGTCGGTTTGTGTCAGGTCGAATGTCTGGGCGAAAGATGCCGCCGGAAAAAACAACGGCAGCGTGAAAAAATACAAACAGAGGCGCGTGCGGGACATGGCTGCCTTTATAAAAAACGGACAATGACTAGATGTAAGAAAAATCAGCGCTTCAGGCAACAGGAATTTGCCGCTTAGGCGGCGGCTTTCGCCAATAAATTACGCACCGGCGTTGCCAAAGGCTGGTTGCAGGCAAAAAGCGTTTTGGATTCGGCATGGGCCGGGGCGCCGGAGAGGTCATTTACGGTGCCGCCCGCTTCCTGCACCATCAGCATGCCGGCGGCGATGTCCCACGGTTTGACGGTGGGGTACCAGCAGGCGTCGATGCGGCCGGCGGCAAGGTGGGCAAGATCGAGCGCCGTGGCGCCGAAATAACGCACGGTGATACCGGATTTGGCCAGAGTGCTCAGGGAATGGAAGGCGCCGTCGGCATTGGTCAAAAGCGAGCGCAGGTTGCCGGTGGCGAGCATGGCGTCGGTCAGTGTGTCGCGCGCCGAGGCCACCAGACGGCGGCTGTTGACGAATGCGCCTTTGTGTTTCTCGGCGGTGAAAAGCTCGTTTTGGACCGGGTTGAACGTGACGCCGGCGACGACTTCGCTGCCGCCTTTAAAACGCCGTTCGAGGGCGATCGATACGCAAAAATACGGTACGGCGTGGATGAAATTGATCGTGCCATCCAGAGGGTCGATGATCCAGCGGTATTCGGGATCTTTACCGACGATTTCACCTCCTTCTTCGAGCAGGAAGCCAAAATCCGGCCGGGCTTTGGCAAGTTCGCGCTGCAACAGTTTTTCGGTGCGGATGTCGGACTGGGTGACGAAATCGGACGTGCCTTTGCGCGAGATCTGCAACTGGTCTACCTCGCCGAAATCGCGCATCAGCCCCTTGCCGGCCTTGATGGCGGCGGCGCTCATGACGTTGATGAGCGGGGAGGTAGTCACGACGCCTTGGCGCGTTCGACGTATTGCAGCGTGGTGGTATCGACGACGATCATTTCGCCGGCGGGGATGAAGGGCGGGACCATGACGCGCACGCCGTTTTCTAAAATCGCCGGCTTGTAGGAAGAAGCGGCGGTCTGGCCGCGTACCACCGGGTCGGCCTCGACGATTTTCATCGTCACTTTCGAGGGCAGGGCGACGGAGATCGGCTTGCCTTCGTAGCTTTCGACCGTGACCGTCATGCCTTCCTGCAGGAAGGCATGGCCGGGGCCGATGAGTTCTTTGCTCATGGTGAACTGCTCGAACGATTCGTTGTCCATGAAATGCAGTTCGCCGCTGTCGGCGTAGAGGAAATTGCACGGCTTGGAATCGAGCGACACGCGATCGATTTTTTCGTCGGATGAAAAACGCATGTTATTCTTGGTGCCGGTTTTGACGTCTTTCAGTTCGACCTGATTGAACGAGCGCAAATTGCCCGGCGTGCGGATTTCATGCTTCACCACCAGCCAGAGTTTATCCTGATATTCAATCACCATGCCCATGCGGACCGCGGAACCGTCAATTCTCATAATGCTCTCTCTATTGCTTCGTTAAATTCTTCGACTGCTTTTCCCGGACCTTTCTCATGGCTCCATATCGAGGTGATGGCAGCAATGAAATCGGCTCCGGCCTTGATAAGCGGCGTACAGTTGGCAGGCGTGATACCACCGATCGCCACGCACGGCAAGACCATAGTTTCCTGCCACCAGGATAAAATATCGGGGGTGGGCGAGCCCCATTTTCCGATTTTCTCCTTGGGTTTGGAATTGGTCGGATAAAATGCGCCAAAAGCGACGTAATCGGCACCTTGCTCGCCGGCTTCCATCGCCAGATGTTTCGACGCATGCGCGCTCATGCCGATGATCCGGTCGGCGCCGACTATTTTGCGCGCTTCTTTAATCGGCATGTCGTCTTGCCCCAAATGCACACCGTCGGCGTTGCATCGTACCGCCAGATCGGCGCGGTCGTTTAAAATAAACGCCGCTTCATGCTCATGGCAGATGGGGAGTAGAATCTCCGCCGCTTTCACTATTTCATCGTCGCTGGCGTTTTTTAAGCGCAGCTGGAACGACGCTACATCGCCGCCGGAAAACGCATCTTTCAATTTGTTCGTGAAATCAGCTAATGCAATCTGCGGCGGGCTGACAAGATAGAGGCGGCATTTCTCGCTCACGCCTCGTCCTTATAGACCTTGATAATATTATCGAGGAGTTTCAGCGCCTCGGCGCGCGGGCGTTGGAAGGTGTTACGGCCGATGATGGAGCCGTTGCCGCCGCCGTCACGGATGGCGCGGGCTTCGTTCATGATGTCGGCTTCGCCTTTGGCCGTGCCGCCGGAGAAGACGACGATGCGGCGGCCGTTGAAGCAGCATTGCTTGATGTGCGCCACGCGCTCGGCCAGCGTTTTAATCGGAATTTTCTGTTCGTCGTAAACTTTTTTGGCTTCGGCCTGTTCGATATGTTCGGTCGGCGGCTTGATCTTGATGATATGCGCGCCGAGGAGTGCTGCCATGTGCGCGGCATAAGCGGTGACGTCCATCGCCGTTTCGCCTTCTTTCGACAGATCGCCGCCGCGTGGGTACGACCAGATGACCACCGCCAGGTCGTTGGCTTTGGCTTCGGTCGCCATCTCGGCGATTTCTTCCATCATGTCGTAGGATTTCGGTGATCCGGGGTAGATGGTAAAGCCGATGGCGGCGCAGCCGAGCTTGAGCGCGTCCTTGACCGAGCCGGTGACCGCCTGATCGGGCGCGATGCCTTTGGCCGAGAGCGCATTGGCGCTGTTGATTTTAAGGATGGTCGGTATTTTTTCGGCGAAGGTGTCGGCGCCGGCTTCGAGCATCCCCAGCACCGAGGCGTAGGCCGAGAGCCCGGCATCGACGGCAAGTTGGTAATGGTAATGCGGGTCGTAGGCATCGGGATTTTTGGCGAAGCTGCGTGCCGGGCCGTGCTCGAAACCCTGGTCGACGGGAAGAATGACGAGCTTGCCGGTGCCGCCCAGCTTGCCGTGCATCAATATGCGCGCGAGGTTGGCTTTGGTGCCGCTGGAGGCGCCTTCGTAATGCGAAAGAATCTCTTTCACTTTCGGCGTCAGCGCCTGGAGCTCTTTCATCTTCGGCATCGCTTTCATACACCCTCGCCCAACCAACGTTTACATGCGACTTTTGTATCCTTGACGGTAAGCAAGTCAAGCGCTTCGTAACGCCCGGTATGGACGGTAATGCCGTATTGCGCCGCAATATCCAAGGCTTTGCGCGCGGAATTCACGATTCTGATATGCGTATGTCCCGTTTGCATAGCGGCAATCGCCTCTGCTTCGGCGTCGGTGCAATCGACGATGCAGGTGGTTTCCATCTTGGGATACTTTCTTTTCGCTTCGTCAAACAGATGCAGCAGGTAGAGGCTTCCGGCATAGAAAATGGCATCCGGCGCCGATTGCAGCGCCACCGGCTTTCCTAGTTGATCCGCCGTTTGCAATGCGGCTTTCGCATGTTCCAGCGTATGCACGATAATCACTTTTTGTGTCAACGTACTACCCGCCTTTTAATTTTATTCTCTTTCATCAACACCGCCACGCCCGGTAGCGTTTTTCCTTCGAGCCATTCGAGGAACGCGCCGCCGGCGGTGGAGATGTAGCTGAATTTTTGTTTGAGCCCCGCGTGCGAGAGCATGGCCACCGTATCGCCGCCGCCGGCGACCGAACGCAAATGTTTCCCGGCGGTGAGCCGGGCGATGGCGCGCGCCAGCGTGACGCTGCCGGCATCGAACGGCGACGTTTCGAACGCGCCGATGGGGCCGTTCCAAACCACGGTTTTGCAGCAGGCTATTTCACGCGCGAATTCTTCCACCGTTGCCGGGCCGACGTCGGCCGCCATACCCTGTGCGGGTATATGTTCGATATCCATCACTTCGCATTCGGCCTGCTTGCGGAACTTATATGTCACCACAAGGTCGCTCGGCAGGATGATACGGCAGTTGTATTTTGCCGCGTTTTTCAGAATCGTCAGCGCCGTTTTTTTCATGTCTTTTTCGCAGCGCGAGTTACCGATCTTATGGCCCTGCGCATATAAAAACGTATTGGCCATGGCGCCGCCGATGAGTAGCACATCCATCGTTTTGATGAGATGGTTGAGCAGCTTGAGCTTGGTCGACACTTTCGCGCCGCCGACGATGGCGGCAATCGGTTTCTTGGCATCGGAGAAAAGCGCCGCCAGTTCGCGCACTTCCTCTTCCATCAGGCGGCCTGCCACGGCGGGCAGATATTTCGGAATACCGGTGACGGATGCGTGCGCGCGGTGCGAGGCGGCAAAAGCGTCGTTGACATAGATGTCGCCTAAAGAGGCAAGCTGGCGGGCGAACGCATCGCCGCCTTTTTCCTCTTCCGGGTGGAAGCGCAGGTTTTCTAAGAGCAGCACATCGCCGGGTTTCAGTTTTTTGACCGCTGTTTCCGCATCCGGGCCGACGCAATCGACGCCAAACGCCACCGGCTTGCCGTCCAGCGCCTTCGACACCGCATCGACCAGCGATGCTAAGGACAAGGAAGGATCGGGCTTCCCTTCCGGCCGGCCGAAATGCGACAGCAGCACGATCTTGGCTTTTTTCTTGATGAGGTATTCGATGGTTGGCAAGAGCCGCGTGATGCGCGTCTTGTCCGTCACCCGCCCGCCCTGCATCGGCACGTTCAAATCGACGCGCACCAAAACTATTTTATTTGTGACGTTGACGTCTTCCAGTCGCGG
The DNA here is from genome assembly GCA_964575095.1 of uncultured Rickettsiales bacterium. Classification (GTDB taxonomy): domain Bacteria; phylum Pseudomonadota; class Alphaproteobacteria; order Rickettsiales; family SXRF01; genus CAZNPA01. Next base: position 172,013 of record CAZNPA010000003.1, on the reverse strand, counting down.
GAAGCCGTTCATAGCGACGACCACAGCCTCGCCACATCGAGCATGCGGCAGGCGAATCCCCATTCGTTGTCGTACCACGACGCGACGCGGCAGAAGCGCTTGCCCGTCACATAGGTGCCGGTCAAATCGGCGATGCTGCTATACGGGCTATGGGTATAGTCGATGGAGACCAGCGGCGCGTCGGACGTGCTCAATACGCCTTTGAGCGAGCCGTCTGCCGCCACTTTGAGCGCGGTGTTGATGGCGTCTTTGCTGATGTCGCGGCCGGCGGTGAAGGTGAAGTCGATCATCGACACGTTGGGCACCGGCACGCGGATGGAAACGCCGTCGATCTTGCCTTTCAATTCGGGGATGATGAGGCCGATGGTTTTGGCGGCGCCGGTCGACGTTGGGATCATAGAAAGCCCGGCGGCGCGGGCGCGGCGCAAATCCTTGTGGCTGTTGTCGACTAAATTCTGGTCGCCGGTATAGGCGTGGATGGTGGTCATGAAGCCGGATTCGATACCCACCGCGTCGTGCAGCACCTTAAGCAGCGGCGCCAGCGCGTTGGTCGTGCATGATCCGACCGAGGCGACTTTGTGTTCTGCCTTCAAGCCGGCGTTGTTGACGCCGTAGACGATGGTGGCGTCGGCGTCTTCCGCCGGGGCGGAGATGAGCACGCGTTTTGCGCCCGCCGCCAGATGCGGCACGGCATCGGATTTTTTGTTAAATTTGCCGCTGCATTCGAGGACGATATCGACGCCCAAACTTCCCCACGGAATCTGTTTGGGGTCTTTGTGGTGAAAGAGTTGGATGACATCGCCGCCAACGGAAATATTTTCGCCCGATGCCTTGACGTCAAACGCTGCGCGGCCATGCACCGAATCGTATTTCAACAAATGCACATGCGTTTCGACCGGCGCCGGGCCGTTGACGGCAACCAGCTCCATATCTTTCGCGCCCGTTTCATAGATCGCGCGCAGCACGCAGCGTCCGATGCGCCCTAAACCATTTATGCCGACACGAATCGCCATTATTTTACCTTTGCTGTCACCTGTTCCACCACCGCTTCCGCTGTGATGCCGAAATGCTTGTATAAATCCGGGGCAGGGGCGGAAGCGCCGAAGCCCTTCATGCCGATGAATATGCCGTCATTGTCGATATAGCGCTCCCAGCCGAAGCCGCTGGCGGCTTCGATGGCAACCTTTAGCGTATTTTTCCCCAGCACCGCTTCTCTATAGTCTTTGGGTTGTGCATCGAACAATTCCCAGCAGGGAAGGGAGACAACACGGGCGGCGATATTTTTCTCCGCCAGTATTTTTTGTGCGTCGATGGCAATCGATACTTCCGATCCGGTTGCAATCAGCGTCACTTTCGCATTGGCGGCATCGGAGAGAATATATCCCCCGTGGGCACAGAGATTTTCTTCGGTATAGGTGGTGCGCAGCGCCGGGAGGTTTTGGCGCGTGAGCGATAAAATCGACGGTGCGTTTTTCATCGAGAGCGCCAGCGCCCAGCATTCGGCGGTTTCCGTGGCATCGGCCGGACGGAAGACATAAAGATTCGGAATGGCGCGTAAGCTTGCGAGATGTTCGACCGGTTGGTGCGTCGGGCCGTCTTCGCCGAGGCCGATGGAGTCGTGCGTCATGACGTAAATCACGCGCTGCTGCATCAGCGCCGATAATCTGATTGCCGGACGGGCGTAATCGGTGAAGATGAGGAACGTACCACCGTAGGGGATGAAGCCGCCGTGCAGCGCCAGGCCGTTCATCGCCGCCGCCATGCCGTGCTCGCGCACGCCGTAATAAATATAACTGCCGCTGTAATCGCCGGCGGTGACTGGTTTCATGGCTTTGGTCTTGGTGTTATTGGAGCCGGTCAGATCCGCCGAGCCGCCGATCATTTCGGGAATCGCGGCGGTCAAAACCTCGAGCGTATTCTCCGAGGATTTGCGCGTCGCTTCTTTCGGTTTTGTTTCCGCCAGCTTCTTTTTGTAAGCGTTCAAGGCTTGCGTCCAACCTTCGGGCAGGTCATGGCGCATCAGCCGCTCGAACTCGTGCGCGCCAGCGGCATTTAATTTTTTATTCCATTCGGCGTAGGCTTTGCCGCCGCGCGCGCCAACTTCCCGCCAGGCATCGAGAATAGAAGAGGGGATTTCAAACTCGCCATGCTGCCAGCCGAGGTTTTTCCGTGCGCCGGCGATTTCGTCCTTGCCCAGCGGCGAGCCGTGGCTGGCGCTCGTACCGGCCTTGGTGGGCGCGCCCTTGGCGATGGTGGTGCGGCAGGCAATCATCGAAGGCTTGTCGCTCGCCTGTGCTTTTTTGAGTGCAGCGCGGATGGCGTCGTGGTCATGGCCGTCGATGCTTTGCGTGAACCAGCCCGCCGACTCGAATCTTTTTATGGTATCTTCCGACACCGTAAGGCTGGTCGGGCCGTCGATGGAGATTTTATTATCGTCGAAGAGCACGATGAGTTTGTTGAGCTTCAAATGCCCGGCCAGCGAGATCGCTTCCTGCGAGATGCCTTCCATCAGGCAGCCGTCGCCGGCGATGACATACGTATGGTGATCGACGACGTTTGCAAAACGCACGGCGAGCATCCGTTCCGCCAGTGCGAAGCCGACGGAATTGGCAAGTCCCTGGCCCAGAGGACCGGTGGTGGTCTCGATGCCGGTGGCGTGGCCAAACTCCGGGTGGCCGGCGGTTTTGGCGCCGAGTTGGCGGAAGCGTTTGATTTCATCCAGCGTCATATCCTCATAGCCGGTGAGGTATAAAAGCGCGTATTGCAGCATCGAGCCGTGGCCGGCGGATAAAATAAAACGGTCGCGGTCTGGCCACTCGGGATGCTTGGGATTGAATTTCAGGAATTCGCTGAATAGCACCGTCGCGACATCGGCCATGCCCATCGGCATGCCGGGATGTCCCGATGCCGCTTTTTCCACAGCGTCCATACTGAGAGCGCGGATGGCGTTGGCCATATCGTGATAAGAGACAGCGGCGGAAGGTGTTTTCGATGTCATCGCGTGCGGCATATGTTTTTTATTTGTACTTTTATTTTCCGGCGGGCATGTTATGTTGCGGCAACAACCCGGGGGATAAAATCGTATTATGGTTCAAGCACACGCGCGTGAACTTCTCAACCAAAAAGAAGAAGAAAATGCCGGAGATATTTACGTCTCCGAGCCGCTTTTCCAGGCTACCGAGCGCCTGCTCACGGCAATTACGCGTTTAGAGCGCCGTTTGCCGCTTTCCACGGCTGAGCAGCGGCTGGAAGACAACCGCCGCAGCGAGCAGTTGATGGCGTTCGCCCACGAAAACGAAGCCCTGCGTAAGGAACGCCAGAGCATGGACGACGCGCTGGAGCAGCTGAAACATCAGTATGACGGCGTCAAAGAAGCCGCTTCGACGGTACATAACAATCTCGGCGATTCGATCAAGAAGCTGACGCAGATTATCGGAGATTGATTTCCAGAGAGTGGTGGAGCCGAGCGGAATCGAACCGCTGACATCTTGCTTGCAAAGCAAGTGCTCTACCAACTGAGCTACGGCCCCATCAGGAACGAGGGGTATCGGGTATCAGGAATTAACTGCATTTTCTAGTATAATTTCATATCGCTCACGCCGCCGCCTGGTCGTCGTCGCGGAGGATGCGGAGGTATTCCATCGGGGCGTTGAGAGCCCAGTTTTTTAATTGCAAAGATAGAGCTTACGGGATTTCTGGCCGCTGTCGTCAAACGATTGGTCGCTCAACAGCTGAACATTTTTATAGCGGCTGCGAAGATACGCAACTTGCTCATCTTGCACTTTCTTCCGTCCGTTCGATTCAAACAACAGATTGCTTGATATCTCTTGCGCGAAATCGATCACCTGTTTCCAGTTCTTGATCCACATGCATACGGCGAGGAGGAAAACAATATCAACCTTCCCATTGGGAATCATATCCCTGATAAGATTAAGATCTTCTTTTTCGAGATCGAAAACATAAAAAGAGAGATTATGCGTATGGGTGTGTGATCTGATTCTGTTGGACGCGTTAATCACGCGATAATCGTAATCAATACCCACACCATGAGATATTTTATCGGCTATATTAAACAGCATACCGCCCTGATTGCAGCCAATATCAAGAACGGTCTTTCCGGTAAAATCAAAAGGAACGATATCGAAACGTTTTTTCGGATGGCGCTGCCCCGCCAGGTGGAAATCTTTTATTTCCAGCGTGTGGTACCCGGCGGGAAAATTTTGGCCGGTATAGTCGCTACCGCTTGTCTTCGTATAATTCAGAAGATTAAGTATCTGTACCGTATCATGATCCATGCCGTTTTTAGGCATTCCCTGAGCCGCATTGATGCGCTCAAAAACATAGAGTCTTTCTTTCTTGCCGCGTAATTTCTTTCCCGCCTTTTTAATAATTTTTTTTACGCGAATGCCGAAAGGATTCATTGCAGGGAGATCTTTTATGTTTTGTTTCATGTAGTCTATTTTTTTAAGGCCACGCCAACACTGCGACATGTATCATTCGACTGGTCTTGAAGTCAAGCATACCGCGTCATATTACAATAATGTCTCCATCCCGGTGATACGGTGGCCGCACCAGCCAGCGGAGGCATTTTACCATGTTTTCGATGCTGCGCAGCAGATATTTTGGCAGCCTCACCGTCAGCATGAATATACCGCGTTTTAGGTGCAGCGCATAGTCCGGCGCTTCCATCAGCGCCGAGAGCGACACGCCCAGTACGGGATACCACATATGTCCGTAGCTGCAATTCGTTCTTCCCGGATGCTCGATGGAGGACTGCTGCGGCAGTCCCTTATAATCGATGCTCTCGTCCAGCGGCGTGCCCTGGCGCTGGGCGGGGACGGCGTATTCAAAGTCCACGAGCTTCACGCCTTCTTTTTTGTCTACCACCACAGCACCCGGATGCCAGTCGATCATGGCATAGCCCTGGCGGCTGATGAAATCCATGACGCGCATCACGTCGCGCGCCCACGCCAGCGGATAAAGCCTGAGGCCATCGTCCCGCCAGTCGAAGCGCGGCTCATAATAAGGAATAATCAGATAATTGTACTTATACGCGACCAGCGGGCTGATGGCCGGATGGGCAAGGTATTTTCTCGCCTCGATTTCCCGCGTCAGGAACCGGGCGTATTGCAGTTTGAATAATTTCCGCACGTATTTCTTGCCTGCGATCTCGACCAGCTCGATGCGCGAGCGCACGGAATTGCCGGGCAGGGTGGACATCACCTTCACGTCGTCATCCTCCGGGTGCATGGCGCGGTAGGCTTCCGTCCTGTTATTTTTTAGCTGTTCAATGTCGGCGGGCGCCAGTTTTTGCATGGCGTCCCATATCCGCGCTTCCTCTGTCAGGAGGGTGGCTTTAAGCCGCTTGCCGAGTTTCTTGGCAAGTTTATGATAAGGATCGCGAGTATTTGGCGCGGCGTCGAATATCAGGAACGCATGCCGTGCGCCGGCCTCGATTTTTTGCTGCCACAAGACCTGCCATCCGCAGGCGTCGATCACCCGGGTGACGGAATCCAGCAACCTGTCCTCCTTCAGGTGGAAAAAGGCGAGGGCAAGCGCCCCTTTGGCGTTCATGGCGGTTATTTCCTTGTTTATGGGGATTAAGCGGCGAAAGCCGAAGGAAGTCAACACACCATATTATCAGGATAAAAGCGGTAAAGCGCCCCTTTTTCCCTGATTACGGCTTGATTTCCCGCCGAGAGGGTGTAGTATGGCGGCCGAGTTTTCTATATATCTCTTCTATGAGCTTCTGATCTTCTTTAGGTAGATGGGTGCGCTTTGAAAGAGAGTTTCCGGGATACTGGATATGGAACTCTTCATTACACTGCGCCATGGTGGCGTAGTGCCAACTGTCTAAAGGAGACCCTACAATGTCTAATGGTATCGTTAAGTGGTTTAATCCGACCAAAGGTTACGGATTCATTCAACCCGAACAAGGCGGCAACGATGTGTTCGTTCACATCTCGGCGCTGGAACGTGCGGGCATGAGCACGCTGCAGGAAGGCCAACGCGTCAGCTACGAGCTGGCGACGGAAAAAGGCAAGACCTCGGCCGTTAACCTGAAGCTGCTCGATAAAGCCGCTTAAGTTTAGCTTACGAAAAAAAGGCGCCTGGGAATTCCCAGGCGCCTTTTTTATTGCCTTGCGTTTGCGTTACGCCTGAGCGGCGGCGGCCTGAGAGAAACCGCTTGAGCGGTTCTTGCCGTGCCAGCGGCGGCGGCGATTATTATTGCCGCTGTTACCACCGTTGCCGCCATTATTGCCATTGCCGGAGCGGCCACCCGACGGCTTGTTGCCGGACGGGCTGCGCGGCATTGTCGGCGCTGCGTTCGGGTTGATCAAGCGCTGGATGGCGTTCCACTTGTCGCCGTCCTGCGGCGTCAGCAGGTTCAGGGCCGAGCCTTCGGCGCCGGCGCGCGCGGTGCGGCCGATGCGGTGGATATAATCCTCCGGGCATTGCGGCAGGTCGTAGTTGATGACATGCTCGATATGCGGAATATCCAGTCCGCGGCAGGCGATGTCGGTGGCGACCAGGATGCGGTGCTTCTGATCACGGAAAGCGGCGATGACGCGATCGCGCTGGTTTTGCTTCAGATTACCATGCAGCGCGTCAGCCTGGTGCTTGTTCTTGCACAATTTGCCGGCCAGTTTCTCGGCGCCCCATTTTGTTTTTACGAAGACGATGACGGTGCCGGTGCGCTTATCCAGTTCCGATAAGAGCCGCGCATATTTATCGCCTTCGCTCACGCGTACGTGCTCTTCCGTGATGTTGGGAGCCGTGGCGGTGGTCGAGCCGATGGAAATACGGATCGGGTCGGAAAGATATTTCGCCGCCAGCTTCAGGATGTTGTCCGGCATGGTGGCCGAGAACATCAGCGTCTGGCGCTTGGCGGTAAGATAACGCGCGATGGCTTCGAGCTGTGCGCCGAAGCCGAGGTCGAGCATGCGGTCGGTTTCATCGAGCACCAGGAAGCGCGTCTCATGCAGCATGAGCGTGCCGCGTTGCAGGTGGTCGTTGATGCGGCCCGGCGTGCCGACGATAAGGCGCGGGCGCATTTTGAGCTGTTGGAACTGCTTGGGCATGGATTCGCCGCCGATAAGAAGGGCGGTCGGGATGCGGGTGTCGCCAAGCATTTGCTTCAGCGCGTCCATCACCTGTGCGGCGAGTTCGCGCGTCGGCAGCAATATGAGTGCGGTGCCGCGCGGGTTATTGAGAAGGGTCGAGACCAGCGGCACGCCGAACGCGCCGGTTTTCCCGGTGCCGGTCTGCGCCGTGCCCATGATGTCGCGTCCCAGCATGGCGGGCGGGATTGCCTGTGCCTGGATGGGGGTCGGGGTAACGAATCCCATGCGCTCAAGGGAGCGCAGGAGTTGCGGGGGTAAGCCCGCTTCAGTGAAGTTTTTTAGCAATTGCATATAGTCGTCCTTATAGGCAGCCCATCAGATGATGGCTGCTATTATGTGAAGTATAGAGTCACTGCTCCAATTCACTAGGCTCTAGCAAGCAAGCTTGCCAGCCCAATAGAATTGGAGCGCGATTCGCGGGAATTAGGCAGCGTCAGCCAATTTTAAGTTGGCGGCAGACGTTTTGCCTTTTTCGGTCGCCAGCTCGTAGCTGACTTTCTGGCCTTCTTTGAGCTCGGCGATGCCGGCTCTTTCCAGCGCGCTGATATGAACGAAGACGTCGCCGCCGCCGCTCTCAGGTGCTATGAAACCAAAACCCTTCATCGGGTTGAACCATTTTACTGTACCATTTGCCATGGGAAAATCTCCTTGTTGGCGTTTAATAAGCCGCCCGAACCATTCGGGTGGCGCAAGAGTCCATTGCACCGGCATGGCCGGGGAAACTCTTGGAAAAAACGCGGGAGATCGGAAGATCAATGTACCCTTTAGGGGTACGCTGCAAAGAAGCAGCCTGCATAGTCAAAAGAGTTACATTACGGAACTTGTGCGCCCCTTATACGCTAAAACCCTGAGGTTAGCAAGGGGTATAATGGGGCGAATAAGAGCCCGTCCGGGGCCTAATGCGTTGTTACCGGCGGTTTTACCACGCTATTACGAATCTGATTCTTTTCGTATTTCTTTTGGTAGGTATCCAGATCCTTTTGGATATGCTTTGCGCTTTTGGCTTTATTGGGGTCGAGTTTATCTGGGTCTACCTTGTCGATATCAATTGTGTCGGCGGTTTTTCGTAGTTGGCGGCGCAGTCTTTCCAGATCCGCCGGCGAGAGCTTTTGCAGCTCTTGTTCTTTGATTCTTGCTTGCTTCATGATCGTCTCGCGCTGTTCTGGCGTCATCGATTTCAGCATAGAGGCGACGTCAGCGAATCCATTTTTCTCCATGGCAGCGTAATCGATATCGTTTGCCGATGCCGAGAAGGAAAGTAGCGTTATTACAAAAAGCGTGCTCCAGAACGTTTTCATGATGCTCTCCTTAATGAAACGATGGTCGGGGAGATAGGATTCGAACCTACGACCCTCTGGTCCCAAACCAGATGCGCTACCGGGCTGCGCCACTCCCCGACAAGAAAAGTGCCTAGTGCCTAGTGATTAGTGCCTAGTAAAAATAAGTAAAGCGGTAATATGCTTTACATTATGGCATGTTCTTGTAATTTTCCATTACTAGCCACTCACCACTAGCCACTAGGCACTTATACCCATGTTCCAAGGCATCTATACAGCATTGATTACACCGTTCAGGAATGACGGGATTGACGAGCGCGCGTTTCAGGCATTTGTCGAGTGGCAAATCAAGGAAGGCGTGCACGGGCTGGTGCCGTGCGGCACTACCGGCGAATCGCCGACGCTTTCCAATGAGGAGCACAAGCGTGTCATCGACCTTTGCATCGAGGTGGCGCGCGGCCGCGTGCCGGTGATGGCGGGCACGGGCTCGAACTCGACCGAAAAAGCCGTGGCCATGACGCGCTATGCCAAGAAAGCCGGAGCCGACGGCGCGCTCGTCGTTGCGCCCTATTACAACAAGCCGACGCAGGAAGGGCTCTTTCGCCATTACAAGGCGCTTTCCGCCGTCGGGCTGCCGATTGTCGTTTACAACATTCCCGGCCGCAGCGGCGTCAATATTTCGGACGACACGCTGGTGCGGATATCGGAACTTCCCAATCTCGTCGGTGTGAAAGACGCAACGGCCGATCTGGCGCGTCCTTATACGCTTCGCAACAAGCTCAAAAAGAAATGGGATTTACTTTCCGGCGAGGACATGACGGCGGTGGCGTTTAATGCGTCGGGCGGCGTCGGTTGCATTTCGGTGGCGTCCAACCTCATGCCGAAAGCCTGCGCCGAGGTGCAGAATGCCTGCCTTAAAGGCGATTACAAGCGCGCGCTGAAATTGCACGACGCGCTGGTGCCGCTACACGACGTTATTTTCTGCGAAACCAATCCGGGACCGGTTAAGTTTGCTGCATCACTCTTGGGCAAGTGCAAGCCGGATGTACGGCTGCCGCTGGTGCAGCCTGGCGAAGACAGCAAAAAGCGCCTGCGTCAGGTATTAAAAAGTTTACGCTTGATTTAAATCCTTCTTTCATCTTTATTACGATTCGCGCCGGTTAATTATGGCTGAAAAAAATCAGGGAAAAACGGTTGCGATTAACCGCAAGGCGCGCTTTGGATATGCGATTGAAGAGGAAATCGAGGCCGGCATCGTGCTCGTCGGCACCGAGGTGAAATCTTTGCGCGACGGACGTGCCAGCCTCAACGATGCGTACGCCGTCGAAAAAGAAAGTGCCTTGTGGCTGATCGGCGCGCAAATCGCCGAATACGCCGGCGGCAACCGCTTCAACCACGATCCGCGCCGTCCGCGAAAGCTGCTGCTGCACAAGCGGCAGATGCAAAAGCTGATCGGGCGGATAAAGACCAAAGGGGTGACGCTGGTGGCGCTGTCGCTCTATTTCAATAAGCGCGGCATGGCCAAGGTGAAACTTGGCCTGGCCGTGGGACGGAAAGAATACGAGAAACGCGACGTGATAAAAAAACGGGACTGGCAACGCGACAAGGCGCGCATCGTGCGCGGCAAGAACGGGTAACTACGGGGGACTAAAGAAATGCTCGACGCACTTTCCGATTTCTGGAAACCGATGAAGAAGCCGCAGGCGGATAAGCTGCAGCCGGACCAGCTGCAGGTCGGCAGCGCCATCGTCTTCGGTTTTGTGCCGCAGGCCTCGCTCTCCGGACGCCGCTTGCAGATTGCCGCCATCAATACATATCAATTCGGCGCTGAAGCATTGACGTCGTTCGTGTTGACGCAGGATCGCGGCCCCGGCATTTCGATGATCGTTGCCGAATCGGACGGCGAGCAGTATCTCGCCATTTCGCGGCGCATCACCGTCAGCGACCGCATCAAGATGTTCGAAAGCAGCGACATCGAGAACGTCACGGAAAAAGTCGACGTGACGCAGCTCGCCTGCAAAGACAACACCGATTTCAAAGGCTGGACGGTGGCCGGATATCGCCGCGAGATACAGGGCATGAAAGGCATGTTCTATGCCGGCGATTTCCGCAAAACGCCGCTGCCTGCCGTGACCATCGCTCAGGAATTCAAATACACGCTTCTGGCCAGCGAGAACAACGAGCACGCCATCGAGATCGAGAAATACCCCGACGGCCGCATCGAGATGTATGCCACCGTCTATCGCCGCACCAGCGACATCGGCGAAGTCTCACATCCCATGCGCCCGGATCTGAAGCTGGCGGCGACCACGCCGGAAAAACCGGCCGAACCGAAACCGGTGGAAATAACACCGGCGTTCTCTGCCTCGCCGATCAAAGTCGCGCCGATGCCGCTGCCGGAATTCCCGGCGCCGGCCACCGTTCCCGCTCCTGCTCCGGCCATCGTGGTAAAACCGGTGTTGCCGTTTCCGAATCAGCCCCCCGCACCCAAACCCATAACCCCAGAGGAGAAGAAACCTATGCAAACGTCCGAAGCGGTCAGTCAGCCGCAAAACAATGCCCGCCCCGTCACCAACGGTCCGGCATCGCCGAAATTCAGTAGCGTGGTAGTCACGCCCGCCGCTGCCACCAATCAAAAACAGGAGGTAAAGACCGTGAGTAAAATGATGAATGGAATGGATAACGAGTCCGTGGAGTGCGACCTGCGCGTCGCCAACAAGATTATCGACGAAGCGATCCGTAATGAAATGCGCCTGTCGGACGTCGTGCGCCGCATCATCGAGCTGCCGGTCGCCAATCAGGAAGCCGTGCACATCCCGGTCACGCTCTCGGATGAGGATTACTCGCTGCTCGCCATCCGTTACGGCATCGCAGCCTCCGACCGCAACGCCATCAAATCCCGCATCGCCGAAGATCTGAACGATTTTAGCGGCAAGAAAGCGGCCTAACTGTCATCCCCGCGAAGGCGGGGATCTGGAGCAATAAAAAACGGCGCCGGTGAATCAATCCCCGGCGCCGTTACTTTTTAGAGTATCGTTCTAAATAAACTAGTGTGTGGGTCTGGGTGCATGACAATATGCGTACACTTCGTCGCTTGGGTTCGTCAGGCAGTTGATGTTGCACATATCACCCGCCCCGTTGCAGGCTCTTTCACAGCATTGTGCAGGGGTTTCATTCGGAAGCGTTGGGTAAGGAGGTCTCTTAGGTACTGACCACGATGCGGCAAAAGCATCGCCACAACCTATTCCTAACACGGCAATCGCCAGGGCAATTTTAATCGCATTTTTCATAGTAAATAATCCCCCTAAATAATGTCCCGGATATGCATCCGTATGCTCTCCAGAATACAGGGGGGGGTAAATGGTAGGTTAATTTCTTAAGAAATATTGGCTAAAATTTTAGCAAAATACAACATATTTATCATTATATAACAATATATTATATCAAAATATGGATTGGTTAATATAATGTATCGGCAATACACTGTACCAGCTTATCCAATTCCTCATTTTTAATCGTAAACGCCGGCGTTACATAAACGATATCCTTGAACGGGCGGATCCAGACGCCGCGCTCGACGAATTTGGGACGCAGCGCATAGACATCAAACGACGGTTCCATCTGCACGACGCCGATGGCGCCTTTCACACGCACATCCACGACGCCTTTTAGTTTTCGGCACGGCTCCAGCCCGTCGCGTAGTTGGGAGGAGATGCGGTTTATTGCTCCCCCCTTGAGGGGGAGCGGACGAGCCGAAGGCGAGTCGTGGGGGGTAGAAAAAGTTTCTCCATACCCCTCCCGGCTCACTACGTTCGCCCGCCCTCCCTCAAGGGGAGGGCAAAGAAAAATGTCCAGCGATGCATTCGCTGCCGCGCACGCCAGCGGATTTGCCATATAGGTTGGCCCGTGCATGAAGGCGGCTTCGGGGTCGTCGCTCAGGAAGGCATCGAAAATAAACTGCTGCGTAAGCGTTGCGGCGAGCGTCATCGCGCCGCCGGTCAGCGCCTTGCCAAGGCACAATATATCCGGTTTGATATTCGCTTCATCACAGGCGAATACATTTCCGGTGCGCCAGAAGCCGGTGGCGATTTCATCGGCGATGAAGAGTGCGCCGTGTTTTTTTGTCAGGCGGAAAATCTCCGCCAGTATTTCGGCGCTGTGGAAGCGCATGCCGCCCGCGCCTTGCACCAGCGGTTCGATAATCACGGCGGCGATGTCCTTGTGTTTCGCCAATATGGATTCCAAGGCGGCGAAATCATTTTTGTTTTTGGGAATATCGGCGACGTATTGCTTGATGACGTTCTCCGCGAACGCCTTATGCATGGATTTTTCCGGATCGGAAACCGACATCGCGCCCGCCGTGTCGCCGTGGTAGCCGTCGGTGAAACATAAAAATCTGTTCTTCTCCGGCTTGCCGGTATTTTTCCAATATTGCAGCGCGACCTTAAGCGCGATCTCGACCGCCACCGAACCCGAATCGCCGAAAAACACGCGCGGCAGGCCGGTGAATTCCGCCAGCCTTTTCGCCAGCGTCAGTGCCGGCTCGTGCACTAATCCGCCGAACATCACGTGCGGCATTGCTTCGAGCTGCGCCTGCATGTTCTTGATGATGTGCGGATGGTTGTAGCCGTGGCAGGCCGTCCACCATGACGCCACGCCGTCCACCAGTTCGCGCCCATCGGCCAGATATATTTTAGAGCCAAGCGTTTTCACCACCGGCAGCGGCGGCATAGCTGTTTTCATTTGCGTATACGGCAGCCAGATGTGATCAAGACCGGAGCCATACCAATCCGTTTCAGGACGCGGCGATATTTTTTTAGGCTGCATGCGCAGCGGATTCCTCGGACAAGGTAAGCGGCGAGATGCCAAGTTTCTTGAATAATTTCTTATCCTCATCGGCATCGGGGTTAGGGGTGGTGAGAAGCTTCTCGCCGTAAAAGATGGAATTGGCGCCGGCGAAGAAGCAGAGCGCCTGCGTTTCTTCGCTCATCTCCTCGCGCCCGGCCGAAAGCCGCACAAACGACGCCGGCATCAAAATGCGTGCGATGGCAATCGTGCGGATGAATTCAAATGCGTCGAGCGGCGCAATACCCTTAAGCGGCGTGCCCTCGATTTGCACCAATAGATTTATCGGCACCGATTCGGGATGCTTGGGCAGATTGGCCAGCGCGCGTAAGAGTCCGGCGCGGTCCTCGCGTTTTTCGCCCATGCCGACAATGCCGCCGCAGCAGACGTTCATGCCTGCCTCGCGGACGTGTTCCAGCGTATCCAATCTATCCTGATAGGTGCGGGTGGTGATGATTTCCTTGTAATATTCCGGCGAGGTGTCGAGATTGTGGTTGTAATAGTCCAGGCCCGCTTCCTTGAGGCGCTTGGCCTGGCCGCAGGAGAGCATTCCTAAAGTGGCGCAGGTTTCCAGTCCCAGCGATTTCACGCCTTCGATGATGCCCGATAAATTCTCGATATCGCGGTCTTTGGGCGATCGCCACGCCGCGCCCATGCAGAAGCGCGAGGCGCCGGCTTCTTTGGCTTTTCTGGCTTCGGTCAGGATGGCGTCCTTGCTCATCAGTTTTTCCGCCTTGACGCCGGTGTCAAAACGGGCACTCTGCGGGCAATAGGCGCAGTCTTCGGCGCAGCCGCCGGTTTTGATGGAAAGCAGCGTTGAAATCTGCACCTTATTGGGGTCGAAATGCTGGCGGTGCACGGTTTGCGCGCGGAACAAAAGGTCATTGAACGGCAGCGCGAACAGGTGCAATATTTCTTCCTGTTTCCAGTCGTGGCGGAGAGCGGAGTGGGACATGCGGTACACCTCAAGAATGAATCTGACCCTTTTTAGTCGATGATAGGAGAAAATGCCAGCCCTAGACGACATATTGCGGCAAAAACTGAAACTGCTTGAAAACAAGCGGCAAAAGCGTGCACCGGTGGAAACCGAGACGCTGGAAGGCGTGCGCGTGAAGCGCGGCCTGCCTGCGCGAAGCCGAAGCAGCTTCGCTTCGGCGGAGGCAGGCGGTAAAACGCTTATTTCTTTCAGCAGCAACGACTATCTTGGGCTTTCACAGCATCCGAAAGTGATAGAAGCCGCTGCCGATGCCTTAAAGAAATATGGGGCCGGGGCGGGAGCGTCGCGTCTGGTTACCGGTAATCATCCCCCCTATGAAAAGTTGGAATCGGCGCTGGCTAAATATAAAGGAACGGAGGCCGCCTGCGTATTCGGCAGCGGGTATCTGGCGAACGTGGGCGCCATACCGGCGCTGGTCGGAAAAAACGATTTGATCCTCACTGACCGTTTAGCCCACGCCTGCATGTTAGACGCGGCGAAAGTCTCGGATGCGACGTTCATGCGTTTCGCCCACAATAATATCGAGCATTGCAGGATGCTCCTGGAAGCCAACCGGAGCGAATACCAGCACTGCCTTATCGTTACTGAAACCGTCTTCAGCATGGACGGCGATCTGGGGCCGATCGCGGAATTGAAGAAGCTTGCCAAGAAATTCGATGCGTGGGTCTTGACCGACGACGCGCATGGCCTTGGCATCGTGAAATCTTCCGCCGCCGACATCGAGATGGGCACGCTTTCCAAAGCGGCGGGAAGCTACGGCGGCTATATCTGTGGTTCAAAGACACTCATTGAATATTTAAAAGCCGCCGCGCGCAGCCTGATTTATTCGACGGCGTTGCCGCCGGCCACCGTTGCCGCATCGCTGGCGGCGATAAATATCATGCAGGCCGAGCCTAAATTAGGAAAAAAGGCGTTAGATAATGCGAAATACTTTACATCACTGCTGGGCATGAAAGAGGCAGAAAGCGCTATCGTGCCGGTCATCGTCAAAGACAACGACAAGGTGATCCGGCTGTCGGAATTGCTGGAGAGAAAAGGATTTCTCGTTGCAGCCATCCGGCCGCCGACGGTGCCGGAAAATTCGGCGCGGCTCAGGTTCGCCTTCTCGGCGCTGCACGCAAAGAAAGATATCGAAGCGGTGGCGAAGATTCTAAAAGAAGAGGGGCTATGCGCACCCTCTGCATAAGCGGCTGGGGGCAGCCGTATGACGCGCTTGCCGGCATTGCACCGGATGCGACGCATATCGATTACACGCAGCTTGCCGATGCTGAAGCGACGCTTGCTGCGATTGCTAAAGCTGCCAAAGATCATGACACTGTCATCGGCTGGTCGCTGGGCGGGCAACTGGCGGTGCGGGCTATCGCGGCGGGGTTGATGAAACCTAAAAAACTGGTGCTGATTGCCGCGTCGTTTCAGTTCGTGAAAAGGGAGAATGACATCGGCATGCCGCGCGACACATTTCGCATGTTCCGCGACAACTATATCGGTAATCCCGAGCGCACGCTTAAGAAAGCATGGGAGTTGATCGCCTATGGTGATACGCGCGAGCAGGAAGTCAAAAAGCACCTGGCGCGGCAGGATATGAAAAAGGCGCTTGCCGGAAACTGGCTTCAGTGGCTTGATGACCTGGAGCAATTCAGTTGCGAGGGGCTGGTGTTTAAAGATATTCCGCCGACACTCTTGATCCATGGCGACCGCGACGCGGTGGTGAGGCATGAGCAGTCGCAGCGGTTTCTAGGAATGTTGCCGGAGGCGCGGCTGGTGACGCTCCCAGGCTGCGGGCACGCGCCGCACTGGCACGACGCGAAGCAGGTGAAGGAATTATGTTCGACACACGGGCGGTAAAAACCTCGTTCGGGCGGGCGGCGGATCAGTATGATCTGCATGCCGATTTGCAGCGCGAGGTGCGCCGGCATACGTTGAGTTTTGCGCTGCAATGCTGGCCGAAAACGGCGCAGATACTCGACGTCGGCTGCGGCACCGGCGCGCTTTCCGACGACGTGCGTGCGCTGAAACTCAGCTGGCGCGTCGCCGGTTGCGATGTTGCGCCCGGCATGTGCGAGGTGGCGGCGAAACGCCATCGCCGCATCGTCAATGCCGATGCCGAGGCGCTGCCGTTTGCCGATGCGTTGTTCGAAGGCGTGTTTTCCTCGCTGATGCTGCAGTGGGTCAATCATCCGCAGACGGTGTTTCATGAGATGGCGCGCGTCATGAAGCCGGGCGCCAGCGCCGTCGTTTCCACCTTCGCCGAGGGTACGTTGTTTGAGCTGGCGCAGGCGTTTGCCGTGATCGATGCATTGCCGCACGTGAGCACGTTTGCCGCACCGCATACGATATTGGCGGAGGCGCATGCGGCGGGGCTGGCGCTGGCGCTGGCGCATCAGGCGTCGATCGTGCAGCACTATCCGGATACGGTGGCGTTGATGCGCGCGCTGCAAAATATCGGCGCCACCAATTCTTTAGGCTCGCGCCGCCGCGGCATGATGACGTCGCGGCAATTCGCGCAGCTGGAGCAGGCCTACGCCAAAAAATTCTCGACGCCGCAGGGATTGCCTGCCACCTGGCAGGCACTGTATTTTGTGTTGCAGAAAATATAAATGTCGCGCCCATTCTTCATCACCTCCACCGGCACCGGCATTGGCAAGACGCTGGTGACGACGGCGCTGTGCTGGCAATTGCGGGAGCAGAAAAAAACGGTGACAGCGCTGAAGCCCGTCGTCAGCGGTTTCGACCAGGCGGACAGCAAAAACGACTCGGCGCTGATATTGCAAAGCTGCGGATTAACGCCAACGCCGCAGATGATGAAAGCGATCTCTCCATGGCAGTTTTCGGCGCCGCTGGCGGCGAACGTCGCTGCCGCCCGCGAAGGCAAGACCATCGATTTTGGCGAGGTCGCCCATTTTTGCCGCGACCATACGGCGCTCGAAACGGATGTCGTGCTGGTGGAGGGCGCCGGCGGCGTCATGGCACCCTTGAACGATACGCGTACCATGCTCGATCTCATGCAGGAACTACATTGGCCGGTGGTGCTGGTGGCGGGAAGTTATCTGGGCAGCATCAGCCATACGCTCTCGGCGCTCGAGGTGTTGCGGGCGAGGTTGATTCTCGTGCGGGCGCTTGTTATCAGCGAATCGGAAGACGCCGCGATGCCAATCGAGGAAATGGCGGCGGCGATTTCCGGTTTTGTGCCCGCCGAAATTCCGGTAGTCAAGCTGCCGCGGATGCGTGTAGAAAAAGATCAGTGGAAATATGTGCCCACCATTAGCTGGATGTGCGACTGATGTTTTTGTGGAAAAGAAAACCCGATAATCCGTACGCGACGCTTAACCGGCGCATGTGGGCGGCGACTATCGACTGGTTCGTCATCATGCTGGTGGCGGCGCCCGTCATCGACTTTATACTGAATCATATTTACGGCGCATCGACGCTGGATTTCATTACCTTCCAGCAGCAGCTGCAGCAGCACGCCGATCACGACACGCACCTGCCGGAATTCTGGCTCAAGGTCGAAGAAATGGGCTGGCTCGGCCACTGGACGGCCAATATCGCGCTGGCATTCAGGATCATCTGGATCACCATGGGCGATATGGGTGAACGCGCGCGCTGGCTGGCTGATACCGGCCTGCAGTTCGCCGCGTTCTTCGTCTATTCTGGCGTGTGCTGGAAATATTGGTCGGCAACATTGGGCGCCATCATAATGCGCGTCAAAGTCGTCGATGCCGTTTCCGAAGCGCCGCTTTCCACGACGCAAATACTATGGCGGCTGGTGGGTTATATCATCGCCACCCTACCGCTGCTCACCGGATTTTTCTGGATGTGGACGAACAAGCGCCGTCAGGGATGGCACGATGTGCTGGCGCATAGCGTGGTGATTAGAAAAAATAAGAGGGATTAGGCATTGGGGATTAGGGATTAAAAAAGTTTACATTTAATTTTCCCAATCCCCAATCCCTAAAGCCAAATCCCTAATCTCCCTACACAAGATTCTGCAACTGCTCATCCGTCAGATTTCCCGGCACCATGAAGAGCGGCGTCAGCAGCTTGCCGCCGAGTTGGCCGGCCAGCCACGAGGCCAGCGTGCCACGGCCGGTGCTGTGGTCCGCCGTGCCGATGATGACGGCGATGATGTCTTTGTCCTTGCGCGCCGCCTCGACGATTTCCTCACCGATCTCGCCTTCGCGAAGCAAGGTGCCGGCGGCGATGCCGTAGGTGGTGGCCATTTCGTTGGCGTGGCGCTGCAATAATTGTTCGCCTTCGTTCTTGCGCTCCTCGCGCATGCGGTCGGCGACGGCGCCGAGCGTCTGGAAATCCGCCGGGGCGATGACGTGCAGGAGCGCCACCGAGATGCCGCGGGCGCGCGCTTTCATGCAGGCGAGGCGCAGCGCCGCGCGCGATTCCTCGCGGCTGTCAACGCAGACCAGGAATTTCGCCTGCTTGGCCTGAGATGGGGTGGGTGAGGTCATGGGGTTCCTTTCCTTACGCTTTTTCGAAAATTCTGCTGGCCAGCCAGCCGGCGCCGAGCGCCATCGCCACGGCGGCGAATCCATAGAGTATCGGTGAGTCGTGTGCGGCGGAGTAAATCCAGGCGTCGAGGCCGCTTTTGACCACCGTGATCGGCATCGCCTGCATGCCGGCGATCTTGCCGTCGTTGATCAGGTAAATCTCGGCGGTGTAATTGCCGGTGGGGATGTTGTCGGGAAAATCGACGGCGGTCTTAAACAAAGTTCCGCCCATGAAGCGCACTGTGTTTGGTGTATCGGTATAGAGATTTTCGCGGTGCTGGTGCTCGAAGAAGGCATCGGCATATTCGTTGAATTTTATCAGCCGGGTCGGGTCGCCGGGCGGCGTCAGCAGCGTGCGCTCGCCGATGCCTAGCTGGCGGAACAGCGCCGCCTGATTGATTTCCGAGAGAGGCTTGCTGGCGGCGATGGCGTAGAATGCCGGCACGTTGAACAGTTTCAAGCGGCTGCGGTTGACCCACAGCCCGGCGAATTTCTCTTTCTTGCGCAGGACGAAATCTTTTTCCGGACCGCGGATGATCGCCACCACGTCGCCGGCATCGTTTCTGGCGCCGAAAAGGAAAATGCGCGCGCCGGTGAAGCCGGCATCCATCTTGATGCGGTCGGTGGAAAGGTCGGCCACCAGAGGCGTTGCCGCGGCGGGCGACGCCAGCAACAAAAGCGCGATGAAAAGACACCTATTCATTGATATCCACACTGTAAATATGCGCTGGCGGGGTGAACATATCGATCGCCAGCTTCAGCGCCACCGCCAGCACCAGCGCCGCCAGCAACGCGCGCAGGCGATCAGCCGGAATCTTGGCGCCAATCTTGCTGCCGATTTGTGCGCCGACGACCGAGCCGGTTAAGAGCAGCACCGCGAGCAAGACATCCACCGTTTGCGTCGTCACCGCCTGCAGGAAGGTGACGTTGGCGGTGATGAAGATCATCTGGAACAGCGACGTGCCGACGACGACGGCCGCCGGCATGCCGAGGATATAAATCATCGCCGGGATCAGGAAGAAGCCGCCGCCTATGCCCATCAGCGACACCATGATGCCGATGGCAAGCCCGATCGCGACCGGCATGATGGCGCTCACCGTCAGTTTCGAGCGCGGGAAATGTACCTGCAGCGGCAGGCGGGCGGCGAGCTTGGGCGCGGCGTCGGTGCTCTGTTTGCGCGTGATGTGCAAAATCGTACGCAGGCTGTCGGCGGCCATCATCAGGCCGACGGCGCCCAGAAATACGACGTAAAATACCGAGATGACGATATCGATATGGCCGGCCTGCTTGAGCCAGCGGAACAGCTCCACGCCCAGCGTCGAGCCGACGAAGCCGCCGCCGAGCAGAAACATGCCCATCTTGAAATCGACGTTCTCGCGGCGGCGGTGCGCCAGGAAACCGGAGACGGACGAGGCGATGATCTGGTTGGCGGAGGTGGCGACCGATACCGCCGGCGGCACGCCGATGAAAATCAGAAACGGTGTCAGCAGAAAACCTCCGCCGATGCCGAACATGCCGGCGAGGACGCCGGTCATCCCTCCCAATCCGAGGATGACGAAAAAATTGACCGACATTTCGGCGATGGGAAGGTAGATGTTCATGAGAGCGGTTGGTAGTTAGTGGTTGATAGTTGATGGCAAGATTGTTTTACCACTAACAACCACCAACCATCAACCACCAACCACCAACCCTTATTTAAGGGCTTTGCGAATAGCTGATATAGTTGGACATATACATGAACATGTTTTTTTCCGTCTCGGCGTTGAAGGATTCCATCATGTCGCTGATCATCTTGCGGAAGGCGGCGTTCATGGTGTCCTTGCTGGCGCTGCCGGGCAGGGTGATCGAACGCGTGGCGGTGATGAAGATGCTGGCTTCGGAGAGCACACCCTGATTATAGATGCGCATTTCCACTTCCAGCTTGGCGTCGTAGCGGCGGTCGGAGCGTGAGGGGCGCAGGGTGTTGGGCAGCCAGCTGGTAGAGGGGCTGGGCGGGGTGGTGTCGGTGGCCAGCACGCTGCCATCGTGGATGATGACCTGCATGGTTTTGCTGCTGCCGGTGGTGCGCAGCCGGTCGCGCACCCAGATGCGCGTCGCTTCCGCCGGCGAGTAGGGCATCAGGTGCTCGACGTGCGGCGGGCGCTGCGGCGGTTTATATTCCTCGATGATCTCGATGCTGGAGACCGCCATGTAAATCGGCTGGTATTGCTTGAACGCAAGCGGCGGATATTCCACCGGCGACGATCCGCCGCCGGAACAGCCGGTGAGCAACAGGATACTGAGTATAAAAATAGTGCGCATAGGTGACCTCATCATAACCAACCCTTCGTCATCCGTCATCTGATATCCGTCATCTGCTTCGCGTCCGGCGGGCGGATATAGAAAGGCGCCAGATCCTGCGTGGCGGAAGTGTGCGTTGCCGCCAGTTCCGCCAGCGCATCGGCGCGCGGGAAGGCGATAGGAAGCGGCGTGCGGCCGATCATCGTCACATTGCCGGCGGTGGAAAAATCGCCGTGCATATCGGACGCGGCTTTCTCCAATGTTCCCAGCCGTGCCTCGAACCGTGGCTTCATGGCATCGAATCCTTGATAATAGACTTCGCCTTTTCCGGCATTGAGCAGCGTCAGCACCGGCGACTTCGATTGTTTGTTCGCCGCGAATGCCAATACTTCCAATGTCGTAAATCCCAGACCTTTTATGTCGGTGGCCAGCGCGATGCCACGTGCGGCGGACAGCGCAATGCGGATGCCGGTGAAGCTACCGGGGCCGATGGTGCAGGCCACAGCGGATAAGTCCTTATAGGAGGTGCTGCTTTTTTCCAGCGCCTCTTCGATCATCGGCAGGAGCCGCGCCGATTGCACGGCCGTGCCCATGTCTTCGAGAGTAGCGGCGATGTGGCCGTTTTTACACACGGCGACGCTGGTGGGGCCGACAGAAGTATCAATCGCTAGAATATTAACCATAATTTGACGTTTCATCTGTAAACGGATAATAATGCCATCTTCTTAAACGGTTATGGTGAAATAGACAATGCTTGAGCAGAAAAAATGCGTGCCGTGCAAGCCTGGAACGCCGCCGCTTTCGTTGCCGGAAGCGCGCGAGATGCTGAAAGGCCTGCCGGGCTGGGATTTGACGCTTGATAATCGCGCCATCAAGCGCCGCTGGGTGTTTAAGGATTTCATGTCGGCGCTCTCCTTCATCGAGAAAATTGCGCCCATCGCCGAGGCCGAAGGCCACCATCCCGATTTAATGATCGGCTGGGGCTATGCTGAATGCGTATTGTGGACGCATTCCATCGCCGGCCTGCATGAAAACGACTTCATCATGGCCAGCAAAATCAATGCGTTGCAAGCATAGCTTGCCCGTCCTCGCGCAACGTATTAAAATATCCCTATATAGCATTGTTATTATTGGAAAATTCCATTGAGTAAAAAAATAAAAAAGAAACTCACATTCCCTCTGCCGGACCAAAAAGCATTGAGCGCATTGCGTCGGGCCGTCAGAAAACTCGTCATCGAACGCAAGAGAACGGGTGTATCGCTTTCCATATGGAAGAACGGCAAAGTGCTGACGATTCCGGCAAACAAAATTAATTTGAAAATATGGAGATGAAAAAACTCTTCATCAAGACCTACGGCTGCCAGATGAACGTCTATGATTCCGTGCGCATGCACGACGTCATGGCGCCGTTCGGCTATACGAAATCGGAAACGGTGGATGATGCCGACCTGGTGATTTTGAATACCTGCCACATCCGCGAGAAGGCCGAGGAAAAAGTCTATTCCGATTTGGGCCGCGTGCGCGAAGAGAAAAAGAAAAAAGGTGGCAAGATGCTGATCGCCGTCGGCGGCTGTGTCGGCCAGGCCGAGGGCGCGGAAATCATCAGGCGCGCGCCGTATGTCGATATGGTGTTCGGCTCGCAGAGCTACCACCAATTGCCGGAGATGGTAACGCGCGCCATCCGTAAAGAAGGCGGTGTTGTCGAGCTCGATTTCCCGACCGTGCAGAAATTCGACCTGCTCCCTGAATCGGTTTCGCCGCAAGGCGCGTCGGCGTTCATCGCCGTGCAGGAAGGCTGCGATAAATTCTGCACCTTCTGCGTCGTGCCCTATACGCGCGGTGCCGAATATTCCCGTCCGGTATCGGCGCTTGAAAAAGAAGCGCGCGCGTTGGTTGACCAAGGCGCCAAAGAAATCACGCTACTCGGCCAGAACGTCAACGCCTATCACGGCGACGATAACGGCAAAACGGCAACGCTTGCGGATTTGATTGCAAGGCTTGCTAAAATCAACGACCTTGAACGCATCCGCTATATGACGTCGCATCCGCGCGACATGGCGGACGATCTGATCGCCATTCACGCTGCCGAGCCCAAGCTGATGCCGTTTTTGCACCTGCCGGTGCAATCGGGGTCGGATGCGATCCTCAAGAAAATGAACCGCAAGCATACGGCGGAATTTTATTTAGATATTATCGCCCGCCTTCGCAAGGCGCGCCCGGACATCGCGCTGTCCTCGGATTTTATCGTCGGCTTCCCCGGCGAGAGCGAGCAGGATTTCAACGACACGCTGCATCTGGTGCAGCAGGTGGGCTACGCCTCGGCCTATTCCTTCAAATACAGCCCGCGCCCCGGCACGCCGGCGGCGGTGGACGACCGGCAGGTTGCCGAAGAAGTCAAAACGGAAAGGCTGGCGCGGCTGCAGGCGCTGATCGTTCAGCAGCAATTGGCGTTTAATACTGCCAGTATCGGCAAAACCATGCCGGTATTGTTCGACCGCGACGGAAAATTCCCTGGCCAGCTGTTGGGCAAGAGCCCTTACATGCAGTCGGTGTATATCGAGGGCGGAGAGAATTATCGCGGCCGGATCGTCGATGTCGAGATTACCGGCGCCTATCAAAATAGTGTATCAGGTGTTATCGTGGAACAAACCATGTTTAGAAAGGCAAGTTGATGAAAGGAAAAAACGGCAACCATGAACCGCAAGGCGTCAGCATCAATATGGTATTCCGCGATAACGCGCTGCTGCCCATGCTCTTCGGCGAGAGCGACGCGCACTTGCTGCGCATCGAAAAGAAGTTCAACGTCCAGGCCTCATCGCGCGGCAACGTGCTGGCGCTGACCGGCGAGAAGGGCGACGTCGAGGCCAGCCGCGGCGTGATCGAGGGGCTTTATGCCGATATCGAAAAAGGCAGGGAGGTGGGTATGGCACAGGTGGATGCGGCGATTCGCATGACGGCGATGGTGGATTCCGGCAAAGACAAAGACGGTGGTGGCCAGATCATCAAGACGTTCAAAAAAACCATCCGTCCCTATTCGCCGGTGCAGGCAAATTATATGGAGGCGCTAGCGAAATACGACCTCGTGTTCGCATTGGGGCCGGCCGGAACCGGCAAGACCTATCTGGCGGTGGCGCAGGCGGTGGCGGCGTTCATGAGCCAGCGCGTCGAGCGCATCATCCTTTCGCGCCCGGCGGTGGAGGCGGGCGAGAAGCTGGGCTTCCTGCCCGGCGATTTGAAAGAAAAAGTCGATCCGTATTTGCGGCCGCTTTACGACGCGCTGCAGGACATGATGCCGACCGAGCGCCTGCTCAAGCACATGGAAAACGGCGAGATCGAAGTGGCGCCGCTGGCATTCATGCGCGGCCGCACGTTCTCCAATTCCTTCGTAATCTTAGACGAGGCGCAGAATACGACGCCGACGCAGATGAAGATGTTTTTAACGCGCATGGGCGAGCGCTCGCGCATGGTGGTGACCGGCGACCTGTCGCAGACCGACCTGCCCAAGGACGTGAAATCCGGATTGGGCGATGCCGTGCGCAAGCTGGAAAATATCGACAGCATCGGCATGGTGCGCTTTACCGATGTCGACGTCGTGCGCCATCCGCTGGCGGCAAGAATCATTCAGGCCTACGATGAGTGGGACCGGAAAAAGAAAACCCCTCCATCTTCGTAATATGATTTCCATTACGGTGCAGGTGCAAGATGCGCGCTGGAGGGCGCTGCTTAGGCCTTACGGCAAGACCGTGCGCGCCGCGTGCGAGACGGCGCTAGAAAGTTCGGGATTGGGGATTCGGGATTGGGGATTCGGGGTAACGGTCGTGCTTGCCGACGATGCTTTCGTCCGCAAATTAAATAAGCAATTTCGCGGCAAGGATAAACCGACCAATGTCCTATCTTTCCCCGAATCCCCAATCCCGAATCCCCAATCCCCTTATTTAGGCGACATCGTCCTCGCCCGCCAGACCGTCGAGCGCGAGGCGAAGGAGCAGGGCAAGACCGTGCGCGCGCATGCGACGCATTTACTGGTGCACGGCATGCTGCATCTTCTGGGGCATGACCACATGCGGGCGAAAGAGGCGCAGGCGATGGAGAATCTGGAGATAAAAATCCTTAAAAAACTTGGTATTAACAATCCATACTTGTAGAAATTCCTGCGACCTTCTAGACTGCATGCAATACCTATGAAACCCGCCAGCCATACCCACGATTCCCCGTTGCCACGCACCGATGTCACGACCGACGCCGCTTCGCCGGAGGAGGAGGCTGCGTCGTTGTGGCAGACCATGCGCAGCTGGCTTAAGGCGCTGCTTTTTTTCCGCCCCGGCTATACGCTCAAGGAAACGCTGGAAGAAGTCATTGAGGAGCACGAAGAGCAGACGGAAGAAACGCTGCCGTTAGAAGAAAAGCGCATGCTGCATAACGTGCTGTCGTTCGGTGACATCAAGGTCAGCGACATCATGGTCCCGCGTAACGACATCGCCGCCGTACCGCATACGATTTCCTTGTTGCAGCTCAAGCAGCATATCCTGCGCTACCGCCATACGCGCATTCCGGTCTACCGCGACACGCTGGACCAGATGCTGGGCTTCATTCACGTCAAAGATTTACTGCCGATGCTTTCCGGCGACATGGGGTACGACCTGCCGAGCCTCATGCGCAATCTGCTTCTGGTGCCGCCGTCGATGCGCATCATCGACCTTCTGGTCAAGATGCGGAAATCCGGTACGCACCTCGCCATTGTTGTCGACGAATATGGTGGCACCGACGGGCTGATTACGCTCGAGGACTTATTCGAGAAGATCGTCGGCGACATCCAGGACGAGCACGACACCGGCAACGAGGACGAGGCCGTCGCGCGCATCTCCGACCGCATCTACGAGGTTACCGCCCGCATTCCGATAGAAACGCTGGAACAAAAACTGGGGCTCAATCTGGTCACCGAAGAGAAAATCGGTGAGTTCGACACGCTGGGCGGGCTGATTTTTTTCCAGCTCAGCCGTGTGCCGGCGAAAGGCGAGATGATTTCCCATCCGACCGGCATCCGGTTCGAGATTGTCGACGCCGACCCACGTCGGATTAACAAAGTGCGGATTTTGACGTGATAACCGGCTGGCGCCGCAACGGCTTTGCCTTTGCTTGCGGCGTATTGGCGACGCTCACGCTGCCGCCGTTCTTTTTCTTTCCATTACTGATACCGGCATTCGGCGGGCTGTATTGGCTTATTGACCGCGCCCTATCGCCCCGCCGCGCCTTCGCCGACGGCTGGTGGTGGGGCTGGGGATTTTCCATCAGCGGGCTTTATTGGTTTACGATAGCGCTTCTCACCGATCCGGAAAAATTTGCCTGGCTGATCCCGTTTGCGCTGTTCGCATTGACGGCGGTGATTGCGGTTTATCATGGTGTCGCCTGCCTGCTGTTTAAAATCACCCGCTGCCGCGGCATTGCCGGTATCTTCGTTTTTTCCGTCATTTGGATGCTGGTCGAATACGCGCGCGGGCATTTATTCACCGGCTTTCCGTGGAATCTGGCCGGCTATAGCTTCACCTGCTGCGACGCGCTGTTGCAACTGGCGTCGCTGGTTGGAATGTACGGGCTTACATGGTTTGCCGTATTTCTTGGCGCCGTTCCGATTGTATGGCTGGATGCCGCAATCAGCAGAAAAAAGATATGGGCGGTCATCGGTGTTTCTTATGGGCTGCTGCTCGGCGGTGCGTTGTGGGGCACGAACGAGCTTCGGCATGAAACTGCCTATGTGCCGGATGTGAAGTTGCGTCTGGTGCAGGCCAATATCCAGCAGCGGCAGAAATGGGAACCCGGATATCAGATGCAGGGCGTGAAGGAATATGTGCGGCTGACGCAATCGCCGGGGTTGGAAAACATCACGCATGTCATCTGGCCGGAGACGGCGGTGCCGTTCGCCCTTAAGAACGATTCGCCGCTTTCGCGGCTGCTCGGCGCCGCCATGCCCAAGCCGGCATTGCTCATTACCGGCAGCCTGCGCACCGAGGGTAGCGAAAAAGACTGGAAACTTTTTAACAGTATCGTTGCGGTGGATCATCAGGGGCGTGTGGCTGGCAGCTACGATAAAAATAAACTGGTACCGTTCGGTGAATTCATCCCATTTCGGAATTTTATTCCTGCGTCATGGCTGATGCCGGTGGGCGCGAAAGATTTTTCATCCGGGCCGGGGGCGGCGACATTTCACTGGCAGGGATTGCCGCCGGTCGAACCGCTGATTTGCTACGAGGTTATTTTTCCGGAATTTGTCAAGGCAAGTGACACCAGACCCGAGTGGCTGCTCAACCTTACCAACGATGCCTGGTTCGGCAATAGCTCCGGGCCGTACCAGCACATGCACATGGCGCGTGCACGTGCGGTGGAATTAGGCGTGCCGCTGGTGCGGGTGTCCAATTCCGGCGTGACGATAGTAACCGACGCTTTTGGTAGGATTCTATCTCAAATCGGCTTGCAAGAACAGGGGGTTCTAGATACGCCATTACCAAAGGCCAGAGCCGATGACACGGTATATGTCCGGTATGGAGATTTTATGTTGCTGGCGTTAACTTTAGCTGGATTCGTATTAACAATAGGTCAACGCCAAAGTAAAAATAATTAAAAGATTCGCTTGCAAGTTGCATCAGATTTTGCGAATAGTACAGGCCTTATTCCGGTATATTTTAATCGATTCCAGAAAGATTTGTTGAGCACGATGACCATGACCAAAACTTCCTCCGCCCGCGCTGTTTCCAAACAAGATGTTGACGCCCATGTCGGCAAGCGCCTGCGCCTGCGCCGCACCCTGATGGGACTAAGCCAGGAAGCCGTTGCACGCGCGGTGGGCATTACGTTTCAGCAGGTTCAGAAATACGAAAAAGGCAGCAATGCCATGAATGCCGGAAGGCTCTATGAATTCGCCCGTTTCATGAACGTTCCGGTGGCCTATTTCTTCGAAGGGTTGGATTCGTTTTCAGCGCAAAGCGCGAAAGGCGCTTCCGGTTTTTCTGAAGCGGCATCGGATAAGTTCGACCATAAAACTGTATCAGATAGGGAATCGCTTGAGATCATGAAAGCGTTCAAGCGCATTAACGAGCAGGTCATCAGGAAGCGGCTGGCGGATTTGGTGCGCGCCGTGGCCGACAACCGCGCCATATTGGACTAAGCGCACGGTTTCTTGACATTTTATTCCGTTGTTATAGGGTTCCCGGCACTGGATTCCGGTGGGGATTTGGGGAGCTTGCCACCACCGTATAAAAAAAATGGTCTAAGCGATCCGAGGGTAGCGCAGCTATATTCGGTAAGTGTTTCTCCCCACAACTTATGATTGAACAAAAAAGGGAAAATCACATGTCGGATAATTTTTCCAACCGCAGCCAGTATATCTTCACCAGCGAATCGGTGGCCGAAGGCCATCCCGATAAGGTTTGCGACCAGATTTCCGACGCCATCGTCGATGCCATGCTGGCCGAAAACCCGCAGGCGCGCGTTGCGGCGGAGTGTTTGGCCACCACCAACACCATCGTCATCGCCGGCGAAACGCGCGGCGCCGAAAATATCACCAAAGCCGACATCGAGAAAATCGCGCGCGACAAGGTGCGCGAGATCGGCTATCTGCAAAAAGGTTTCCATGCTGATAATATGGATGTCTATGTGCACCTGCACAGCCAGTCGGCTGACATCGCCATGGGCGTCGATTCCGCTGCCGATAAAGACGAAGGCGCCGGCGATCAAGGCATCATGTTCGGTTTTGCCTGCAATGAAACCAAAGTGCTGATGCCGGCTCCCATTCAACTGGCTAACCGCATCCTGTTGGGTTTATCGCGCGCGCGTCACAGTGGCGCGGCTAAGGGTCTCGGTCCCGACGCCAAGAGCCAGGTGTCGCTGCTCTATGAAAACGGCGTTCCGGTAAAGGCGACGTCGATCGTCGTTTCGACGCAGCATGCCGAAGGCCTCACGCAAAAACAGGTGCGCGAGATCGTGCGTCCGTATGTGATGGAAGCGCTGCCGGATAAAAACTGGATGTGCGATGAAAAAGAATTTTACGTCAACCCCACCGGTCAGTTCATCATTGGCGGTCCCGATGGCGATTGCGGCCTGACGGGGAGAAAAATTATTGTTGATACTTACGGCGGCGCAGCGCCGCACGGCGGTGGCGCGTTCTCCGGCAAGGACCCGACAAAGGTCGATCGCTCGGCGGCGTACATGGCGCGCTATCTCGCCAAGAACGTTGTTGCGGCAGGACTCGCCGACCGCTGCACGATTCAATTGTCATACGCCATCGGCGTGTCGAAGCCGTTGTCGTTTTATGTCAGCACGGCCGGCACCGGTAGCGTCGACGAAGCCAAACTCGAAAAGACGTTGCAGGATCTGGTCGATTTAAGTCCGCGCGGCATTCGCGAATATCTGAAACTCAACCGCCCGATTTACGCGCGCACGGCGGCGTATGGCCATTTCGGCCGCGAGCCGGATTCTACCGGCGGCTTCAGTTGGGAGAAACTCGATCTCGCACAGGCTCTCTCCGATCATTTTAAGACCGCCAAGAAAAGCGCTGCGCCAAAATCAGCTGTGATTTAGCCGGAATGATCTGAAAACAGCACCGCCCGCGCTGCTAGGCAGCGCGGGCGGTGGTTATTGGCTCGCATCATTTCGGATGCTTAGTACCTCCATTCAACATCGTATACGCATTGACCGTCCAGTTCCAGGTACCACTCCTCGATGTCCTCGCATGTCTCCATACCCACGTAGGTAATCGGAGGATCGTTCGGATCTATCTGGCAGTGGCATACGTTTACTAAATATGGTTGCTGCTGCCCATCCTGGGACATGGACGTTGACGGCGCCAGGATGATGAGGCCGAGGGCGGCTAAGGTGATTAAAGACTCTTTTAGAGATTGCATGGAGAATCCTTTCTTTTGTTGAGGTTGCATGACATAAGGCGGTTTGTACGTCCTTACAGGTAAATTTATCTTAGCGAAACTGCCCCGAGTCAATACACTTGTTAATATATATTTATTGGCCGTAGAATAGTGCACATGCATAATCAAAAACATCCTATGATTGCCTCCTATGGCCGCCGTCGCGGTCGCCGCTTGCGCGCGGGCAAGCAGGAGCTGATGGATGGGTTGCTGCCACAGATAGAAATTGGAACTGAAGAAATGGAGAATTGGAGAACTGGAGAAGAATTACATTCTCTTTTTCCCCGACTCTCCAGTTCTCCAGTTCCCCACATCTACCTCGAAATCGGCTTCGGCGGCGGCGAGCATCTGGTCTATCAGGCGGCAGAGCACCGCGATGTCGGCATCATCGGCTGCGAGCCCTACATCAACGGCATCGCCGAGTTGCTCAAGAATATCGAAAGCCACAAATTGGAAAACGTCCGCATCTATCCCGGCGATGCGCGGCTCCTCATTGAAAAACTGCCGGATGCTTCGCTTGACCGTATCTTTATTCTCTATCCCGACCCATGGCCCAAGGCGCGTCACCACAAGCGGCGGCTAATCTCGAAGGATTTTTTGGGTTCGTTGGCGCGCATCATGAAACCGGGCGCGGAGCTTCGGCTCGCCACCGATCACGCCGATTATTGCACCTGGATGTTGGAGCAATTACTACCACATTCCGATTTTTCGTGGACAGCCAAGAGTTGCGACGATTGGCTAAATCCGCCTGCTGACTGGATTACGACGCGCTATGAACAGAAACGCTTAGCGGGGATGCCGACCTACCTTAATTTCGTGAGGGTGTAATGCGCGGAAACAACCCCATACGAAAACCGATACAAAGCGATGGCAGCATGCTTGCGATCAAGCATATATTTCCGACCTTGCAAGGCGAGGGGCCGTATACCGGCTGGCCGGCGGTGTTCGTGCGGCTGGGCGGCTGCAACCTCGCCTGCCATTTTTGCGATACCGATTTCGAAGGTTATGCCGAGCAACCGCTGGAGAATATTGTGGCGCGGGTAAAAGTCCTGGCCGGAGAGCTTTGCAAGCTGATCGTCATCACTGGCGGCGAGCCGCTTCGGCAAAATATCGCACCGCTCTGCGAGGCATTACTTATCGAGGGCTTCAAGGTGCAGATCGAAACCAACGGCACGCTTTATGTGCCGCTGCCGGAGGGCGTCGATATCGTCTGCTCGCCTAAGAATACCGGGCAGGGATATTTTTCGGTGCGCGAGGATTTGCTCGCACGTATCAACGCCTTTAAATTTATCATCAGCGCCAACGATAATCGCTATAACCATGTCGGTGATGTCGGGCAGGAAAAATATAATACGCCGGTCTACGTGCAGCCGATGGATGAATACAATGAGCAGAAAAATGCCGATAATCTGGCGCTGGCGCTGACGCTCTCGATGCGGCACGGCTACCGGCTTTCGTTGCAGACGCATAAAACGCTGGGGATTGAATGAAAAAAACCGTTTTGCTTCTCTCCGGCGGGCTTGATTCCGCCACGACTCTGGCGATAGCGAAATCGCAGGGCTATGAGATTTATGCGCTGTCGTTCGCCTACGGCCAGCGGCATGATAACGAACTTAAGGCAGCGGAGAAAATCGCAAAACATCTCGGTGCCAAAGAGCACCGCATTATCACCATCGATTTAGGCGGGTTCGGCGGGTCGGCGCTGACGCAGGAAAATATCGCCGTGCCCAAGGACCGTTCGGACAAGGAAATGGCGGGCGCCATTCCCGTCACCTATGTTCCGGCGCGCAATACCATTTTCCTTTCGTTTGCGCTGGCGTGGGCGGAGGTGCTCAAGGCCTACGATATCTTCATCGGCGTCAACGCCGTCGATTACAGCGGCTACCCCGATTGCCGCCCGAAATTCATACAAGCGTTTGAAACGATGGCTAATTTAGGCACGGCTTACGGCGATCAAGGGAAAACCCGCATCAAAATCCACACGCCGCTCATCAATCTGACGAAAGCCGAGATTATCAAACAGGGCTTAGCACTTGGGGTTGATTACGCCATGACATTAAGCTGCTACGACCCCATCAATGGCCACGCCTGCGGCCACTGCGACGCCTGCCAGCTTCGCGCCAAAGGATTTAAGGAGAATGGCTTAAGCGATCCGGCCATACTTGTCGCGCCGTAGCTTTAGCGAAGGCGGAAAAAAAGCCCGCTTTGCAGCGGGCTAGTTTGGTAAGAGACCACCCTAAAAAAACTAATGAATGAGCACCGGCTCCAAATCATGCTGCTTGGCGGCGAAATAGGCGGCGTCCTGCGTGGCGAAGATGGCTAGCTGCGTGCCGTCCGTGGTGCAGACGGCATAGCGCTTGCCTTTATCGGTGTTGATGGAGCGGATGTAGGCGATAGGGGTGGAATCGAGGACCATGGCCAGAGCATCGGGGGTGATACTGGTTTTGTTACCGTTGAACTCGTCCATGGAACCCCCTTTTGATTATCTATGTCACCTATAGCACAAAAATTCGCAAAGTTGTATGAATTTTATGTGACAGTGTTTAGTTCCGCTGCTTGGGCCTTGGGTCGTTGAAGGCGAAAAGCGCCTTGTCCAGAGCCATGCCGAACCGCGCGTGCGTGAGGGAAACCGTGGTGATTTGACGGGTGGCGTCGGTGACGACCATGCTGCGGATGAGGAGCGGCTTATCCGAGAATTCGAGCATCAGCCGGCCTTCGTCCGGCTTGTCTTTTTGCGCCAGGGTGATGCGGATGGCGCCGTCTTTTTCCTCGAATTCCTTAATGCCGACCTTGCCGGTGAAGCTGATTTTCTCCTGCGCCAGGAAACCGATGACGGTGGAATCGAGCGAGAAATAGCTGACCTGTTTCAGATCGTAATCGTAATAGACCAGCTGGTGGCCGTCGGCGACCATCAGGATCGGCACCGGCGGGTTATATTGCCAGCGCATCAGGCCCGGGCGCTTCAGGTAAAACGTGCCGGTGGCAAGCGATCCGTCGGGCGCCACCTGCGTAAAATCGGAAGCGATGGTGGTAAGCCCGCTCAGATATTCCTGCACGCGGGCGATCGTGGCCTGGTGCGGGGCGAGCTGTTCGGGGGTGAGGAAGGTCTCCGTCATCCCGGCGAAGGCCGGGATCCACGCCAACCATAAAGCCGTCATTCCCGCGAAGGCGGGAATCCAGATTTTTTTAGACAAAAAACTTTTCATAAACACCTGATGCATTTCTATAAATTATTGGCGTGGATCCCGGCCTTCGCCGGGATGACAATCAAGCACCAATCACCTCGCGTTTCCCGACATGGTTGGCCGGGCCGACGATGCCGTCGCGCTCCATCTGCTCGATGATGGTGGCGGCCTTGTTGTAGCCGACGCGCAGGCATCGCTGGATGTAGCTGGTCGAGGCTTTCTTGTCGCGCAGTACGATCTGCACCGCTTGTTGATATAACTCGTCGCCGCCTTCGCCGAACATGGCCTCGCTTTCGGCTTCCTCGTCTTTCGTCACGTCGTCGATATAGACCGGCGTGCCTTGTGCCTTGAGGTGTTTCACTACATGGTCTACTTCCTTGTCGGAGACGAACGGGCCGTGCACGCGCATGATGCGTCCGCCGCCGGCCATGTAGAGCATGTCGCCTTGCCCCAGCAATTGCTCGGCGCCGGGCTCGTTTAAAATGGTGCGGCTGTCGATGCGGCTGGTCACCTGAAAACTGATGCGCGTCGGGAAATTGGCTTTGATGACGCCGGTGATGACGTCGACGCTCGGGCGCTGCGTCGCCATGATGATGTGGATGCCCGCCGCGCGCGCCATCTGCGCCAGGCGCTGGATCGAGCCCTCGATTTCCTTGCCGGCGATGATCATGAGATCGGCCATTTCGTCGACGACGACGACGATGAACGGCAATTCGACCATTTCGAGCGGCACTTCCTCGATGATTGCCTCGCCGGTATCGGGATTGAATCCGGTTTGCACCGTGCGCGTGAGTTTCTGGCCTTTGGCCTTGGCCTCGCGGATTTTTTTATTGTAGCCGTCGATGTTGCGGACGCCGAGCGACGACATCAGCCGGTAGCGGTTTTCCATTTCCTTGACCGTCCATTTCAGCGCCACCACCGCTTTTCCCGGTTCGGTCACGACCGGCGTCAGCAAATGCGGGATGCCGTCATAGACGGAAAGTTCCAGCATCTTGGGATCGATCATGATGAATTTGCATTCGGCGGGCGTCAGCTTATAGACCAGCGACATGATCATGGTATTGATAGCGACCGACTTGCCGGAGCCGGTGGTTCCGGCGACGAGCAGGTGCGGCATGCGCGATAGATCGACGATGATCGGCGCGCCGCCGATGTCTTTGCCCAGCGCCAGCGGCAGCTTGGCGTCGGCCGAGCCGAAGGCTTCCGATTCCAGCATCTCGCGCAACATCACCATTTCGCGCGTCGAGTTCGGCAACTCGATGCCGATGACGTTCCTGCCGGGGATGACAGCGATGCGCACCGACACCGCGCTCATCGAGCGGGCGATGTCGTCCGACAATCCGATGACGCGCGAGGATTTTGTGCCGGGCGAGGGCTCCAGCTCGTATAAGGTGACGACCGGGCCGGGGCGGATTTCGTTGATGGTGCCGTTGACGCCGAATTCCTGCAGCACGCTTTCCAGCAGCTTGGCATTTTGCGTCAGCGCCTGCTCGCTCATCGCGCTTTTCTTCTGTTTGGAGACGGCGTTGAGTAACCCGAAGGCCGGCAATTCGTAATCGCCCTGCGCCAGCGGCATTGCCGACTGGATTTTCGGTTCGGCTGTGCGCACTTTCTCGACGGTTTTTTCTTTCTTGCTGATGCGCGGCTTGCGTTTCTTCGGCGCTGCGTCTGCTGTGTCTTCCTCTTCGTCCGCGTCGTCGTCTTCGTTATTCAGGGCGTCTTGCAGTTGCGCGCGCCATGTGCCGGGGCGCATGGAAATCACCAATGCGCTGGCCAGCAGGAATCCCTGCTTCAATCCGCGCGTCAGGGCTTTCCATTCCGTCCAGCGCATGCCGAGCGCCAGCACCAGCATGACGCAGGTTACCGCCGTGGCGGTGGAAATGACCCAACGGTTTTTCATCCATTTGTAAAACATTTCCTGCAGCCGCGAGCCCATGGCGCCACCCAGGCCGTTATTGCTTAGAAACCAGGTCGAGGGCGGTTCGATGGTCGAAAGCAGCGCGGTCGAGAGCACGATGGCGATAAGCAGCATCGCCAGCCGTACGCCAAAATGCGTCGTCGGTTGTGACAGTAATATTTTGACGCCCCACACCATCGGCACCAGAACCAGCATCAGGCTGGAGAGCCCCAGCACCTGCCAGGCGATGTCGGCAAGGACGGCGCCGGCGTAACCGCCGACGTTGCTGACCGTATTACCGGTGGCATGGTTGAGCGAAGGATCGGCCTGATTATAGGTGACAAGGCACAAAAAGAGGTAGAAGGCGAACAGGCAAAATGCCAGGCCGCCGAGAATTTTCAATGGATTGCGTGCAGAAGCTGCGGCCATACCTGATATGAGATGAAAAATATGAAGCACTATTAATTAGCAGAATACCGGCGGATTTGAAAGGGTTTTTGCATCTGTGCCCCGCCCATTTTTACCGCTTGCAGAGCTGCGTTGCTTATCCCATAATCCTTGCGGCTGGTGGTGGGCGGTACCGCTCGCAAACCCGGTCAGGTCCGAGAGGAAGCAGCCGTAGCAGCCAGGTTCCGGGTCATCACCAGTCAAATAGGGATCACAGATTTACATGGAATATCGCGTTCTCGCCCGCAAATACCGCCCTGCCGCCTTTGCCGACCTGATCGGCCAGGAGGCGATGGTGCGCACGCTCACCAACGCCATTGCCGGCAATCGCATCGCGCATGCGTTCCTTCTGACCGGCATCCGCGGCGTCGGAAAAACCACTACGGCGCGCATCATCGCCCGCGCGCTCAATTGCGAGCAAGGCCCGACGGCCAGTCCCTGCGGCACGTGCGGCCACTGCCGCATGATCGCCGAAGACCGGCATGTCGATGTGCTGGAGATGGACGCCGCCAGCCACACCGGTGTCGACGACATCCGGGCGCTGATAGAAACCGTGCGCTATTCGCCGAGCAGCGCCCGCTACAAAATATACATCATCGACGAAGTGCACATGCTGTCTGGTAGCGCCTTCAACGCGCTTTTAAAAACTCTGGAAGAGC
Organism: uncultured Rickettsiales bacterium; assembly: GCA_964575095.1. Lineage (GTDB taxonomy): Bacteria > Pseudomonadota > Alphaproteobacteria > Rickettsiales > SXRF01 > CAZNPA01. Next base: position 135,888 of record CAZNPA010000003.1, on the reverse strand, counting down.
CGCCGCCGCACGTCAAATTCATTTTTGCTACCACCGAATCGCGAAAGATTCCGGTGACGGTGCTGTCGCGCTGCCAGCGGTTCGATTTAAAACGCATCGGCACCGAAATGCTGGCCGAATATCTCGGAAAAATCGCTGCCAAGGAACAAGTCGCATTGGAGCCGGAAGCGCTGACGCTCATCGCGCTGGCGGCGGAAGGCTCCGTGCGCGACGCGTTGTCGCTGCTCGACCAGGCCATCGCCCACGCTGAAGGCGGCGCCAAATCGATGGTCACCGCCGCCGACATCCGCCACATGATCGGCTCTTCCGACAACACCGCTACCTTCCGCATGCTCGATATATTACTCTCCGGCGACGTCATGGCGGCGCTGGCGGAAGCGAAATCGCGTTACGAAGCCGGCGCCGATCCGCTGTGGATGGTGCAGGATGCAATGGAAGCCGTGCATCTCGTCACGCGTGCCAAGGTATCGCCGCAGGCGCTCTCCGATGTCATGTTATCGCCGCACGACCGCGATGCCGCCAAAGCGTTTGCCGATAAGGCCTCGATGTCGGTGCTGGCGCGGCTGTGGCAGATGCTGCTCAAAGGCTTGACGGAACTGCGCGCAGCGCCGATGCCGATGGCGGCGCTCGAGATGCTGCTGGTGCGCATCGCCTATGCCGCTGAACTGCCGACGCCGGCGGAAATTATCCGCAGTGAGCCGGATGCAACGCCGGTAAAGCCGGTCGCCAAGCCGACGCTGGAAGTGGTCAATGCCGCGCCGCCGGCGCAGGTGCAGAATTTCGCCGAGGTCGTGGCGCTGTTTGAAAAACGCCGCGAGGCGTTGCTCTACACGAAACTGAAACAAGAGGTGCGGCTGGTTTCGTTCGCGCCGGGAAAAATCGAACTCTATCTCAGCACGCCGCAGCCGCGCGATTTCACGGCCCGGATTGCCGACTGCCTGACGCAGTGGACCGGTCAGAAATGGCAGGTGGTGGTGGCGGAGCAGGGCGGCGACCCCAGTTTACAGGATCAGGAAATCGCGGCAAAAGAACAACGCATGGCGGCGGCGTCTTCCGATCCGGCGGTGGCCAGTATCCTTGAGCAATTCCCCGGTGCGAAAATCGTCGGCGTGAAAGCCAATACGTAGGAGCAGGTAAATGAATTTACAAAAAATGATGCAGCAGGCGCAGGCGATGCAGCAAAAGATGCAGGAGATGCAACTGAAGCTGGAAGCGTCGGAAACCGACGGTAGCGCGGGCGGCGGCGCGGTCAAGGTCAGGCTTAACGGTAAGAATCAAATGCTAAAGATCGATATCGATCCCAGCCTGCTCAAACCCGAAGAAAAAGAAATGCTGGAAGATTTGATCGTCGCCGCGCACAGCGACGCGCGCAAAAAAATCGACGATAATTTTTCCGGCCAGATGAGTCAGGCCACCAGCGGCCTCAATCTGCCGCCTGGTTTCAAGCTGCCCTTCTGATGTCCCACAGCACGCTCGATGATTTGATCCGCCTCTTCGCCAAGCTCCCCGGTTTGGGGCCGCGGTCGGCGCGGCGCGCGGTATTGCAGTTGATACGCCAAAAAGAATCGCTGATGCTGCCGCTTTCCGAGGCGCTGCGGCGTGGCGCGGAGAATATCCGCTCCTGCTCGGTTTGCGGCAATCTGGATACGCATGACCCGTGCGTGATTTGCAGTAACGAGAAGCGCGACCCGTCGACGATTTGCGTGGTGGAAGATCTGGCCGATCTCTGGGCGATTGAGCGTTGCAACTTATATAAAGGGCTTTATCACGTGCTGGGCGGAACATTATCCGCCATCGACGATCGCGGCCCGGCGCAGCTTAATATCGAAAAACTGATCGATCGCGCAAGCAATGGCGAGGTCAAGGAAATCATCCTGGCTACCAACGCCACCATCGAAGGCCAGACGACGGCGCATTACATCACGACGCGGCTGCATGGTCTTCCGCTTAATATTTCGCGCCTGGCGCAGGGGATTCCCATGGGCGGCGAACTCGATTATCTCGACGACGGCACGCTGGGAACGGCGCTCAAGGCAAGATTGCCGTTCTGACAAGCCCCGCCGAATGGCGGGGTCCGGTAAAGAAAATTATTATGAAAAAAACGGGTAAACTATTTCCTCTCTCCACCGCCATGCGCGAGAGCATGGCGCGCGGCTACTCCTGGAAAGATTTTGGCCACGACGCGATGGCGGGGCTGATTGTGTCGCTGGTGGCGTTGCCGCTGGCGATGGCGCTTTCGATCGCGGTCGGCTTGCCGCCGCAGCATGGCATCTACACCGCCATCGTCGCCGGGATATTGACGCCGCTGCTCGGCGGCTCGATCACGCAAGTCAGCGGCCCAACGGCGGCGTTCGTCGTCATCGTCGCGCCGATTGTTGCGCAGTTCGGGTTGCGCGGCATCGTCATCGCCGAGATCATGGCCGGCCTCATGCTGCTGATGCTGGCGTGGGCGCGGCTGGGGCGCTTCATCAGCTTCGTGCCCTATCCGGTGACGACGGGATTCACCGCCGGCATCGCCGTTGTGCTGGGCACGCTCTCGCTCAATGATTTGTTAGGGTTGGGCGTTGAAAAATTGCAAGGCACGTACATTGATAAAATTATTTTGCTGGCAGATCATTTGCCGTACGCCCGCTGGCCGGAAATCGCTATCGGCCTTCTTTCGCTCATCATCATGTTCACCGGTAAGCGCATCACGCGCAAGCTGCCTTCGATCATGCTCGGGATTTTGGCCGGCGCGGCACTAGGGTTGATATTTCAGTATCAGGGCATCGAATACGCCAGCATCGGCACACGGTTCAGCTATGACCTGGCGGGCATCACCGGCCACGGCATCCCGCCGTTTGCGCCGGCGCTTTATGACCTTGCCCGCTGGCCGGCGTTTTCGGAATTGCAGGTGCTGCTGATGCCGGCGGTGGTGATCGCGGCGTTGGCGGCGCTTGAATCGCTGCTATCCGCCTCGGTAGCCGACGGCCTCTCGCGTACGCGGCACGATCCCAACGCCGAGCTTTCCGCTATCGGCATCGCTAACATCGCCTCCGGATTTTTCGCTGGGATTCCCGCTACCGGTGCCATTGCGCGCACCACCACCAACATCAAGTCCGGCGCACGCACGCCGCTGGCCTCGGCCATGCATGCGCTATTTATTCTTCTTTATGTCGTGGCGCTGGCGCCGCTGATTTCTTATATCCCGATGGCGTCGCTGGCAGCGCTTCTGATTGTCGTCGCCTACAATATGTCGCATTACCGGCAGTTCCTGCGCATCCTCAAGATTGCGCCGCGCCATGACGTGATCGTGCTTTTAGTCTGTTTTGGCCTGACGGTATTTGTTGATATGGTCGCGGGCGTCACCGTCGGCGTGATGCTGGCGGCACTGCTGTTTATCCGGAGCGTTGCCGCCGTCACCGAGGTCGAGATCGAGGAGAGCGACGGCACGGCGGGGGCGGCGCTTCCCGCCAACGTGCTGGTCTACCATATTTACGGGCCGCTCTTTTTCGCCACCGTTGAGCGCACGCTTGACCGCACGGCGTTCTTGCGGCAGCGCATCGACACCGTCATCCTCGACATGCAGCGCGTGCCGCTGATCGACATGACCGGCTTGGTGGCGATCAAGAACCTGCTGACCAGCGATACGTTAAGCGGCAAGCGCTTCATCCTCTGCGCACGGCCGGACGTGCTGGCCAGAATACTGCAAAAACTTGCGCATGAGCCGGGGATCAATCTCAGCACGGCGGACAGCGTCGATGCTGCGCTGGCGGAAGTCGCTAAAACGACAGCCGCTTGAAAATGCTCTCTGGTATGTGCCGGATGATGAGCATGATGAGTCGCCAGAATCCCGGCACGTAGATCACGTCTTTCTTTTTTTCCATCGCCTCGATGATTGTCTCCGCCACATCTTCGCGGCGCGCCATCAGGGGCGAGGTCATGCCCCAGGTCATCGACGTATCGACGAAGCCGGGTTTTACCGTCATCACGTCCACATGTTGTTTACTATAAGCCTGACGCAGGGCGGACGCAAAGGCGGTAAGCGCCGCTTTGGCGCTGCCATAGGCCAGGATTTTTCCGCGGCCGCGGTCGCCGGCGACGGAGGAAATGATTACAATCGATCCGCCGCCGCGCGCGCTCAACTGTTCGGCTGCCGCGGCGCAAATCTGCGCCGGCGCCGTATAATTCACATGCATGGTATAGGCGATATCGGCGAGATCATGCGCATTGCCGTTGCCCATATCACCGGCGGCCATGATGAGGTGGGTGAAATCACCGGCGTCATGCAAAAATTGCGGCGGCGAGAATTCCGGCGCCAGGAAATCGCAGCGCACGGTGCGTGACGTGGCATGAAAGCGCGCCTTAAGATCGGCCGACACTATGTCAAGCTCCGCCGCGTCGCGCCCGGCCAGCACCAGCCGCCAGCCGCGCCCGGCCAGCGTGCGGCACATCGCCTGCGCCAGCGATGAGGTGGCGCCGACGATGAGTGCCGTTTTCGTTATTGCGCTTTTTTCCATAACAGCCTTTGCGACATCAGCGAGTCGAAGCGCGCGCCGGGGTCGATGCGTTGCAGCGTATCCCGCCATGCCGGCGCGGTATCGCCATACATGCGGTAGAACATTTCGGGTTTGAGGAGCGCGTCCTTGGCGAGATAGACGCGGCCGCCATGCTCGGCGACGTAGCGGTCGAGGAGCGGCAGGAACTTACGCACGCGCGCCGTATTCGGGAAATCGAGCGCGAGGCTATAGCCTTGTTTCGAGAAGGTGAGCAGGCCTTTGCCTTCGCGGTGGTATTTGAGCACGGCGAGGAAGGAGAATAATTTATGCTCGTGCAGGGCGGCCAAGAGCACGCGCAGATGCTTGGCCACGTCCGGCGTTTCCGGCAGCAGGCACTGGTACTGGAAAAACCCGCGCCGTCCGTAGAGGCGGTTCCAGTGGGCGACGGCATCGAGCGGATGGAAAAAATGATCGAAATCGGTGAGCTCGCTTTTGGGTTCATCATCGTAGCGCTTGAAGCGCCACTGGTTGTAGAGCGCCATCGTATAGCGGTTGAGCGCGAAGGGTGGCAGCGCGAAAGGCACGCTGGCGCGCGTGCGGCCGGGCGCGAATCCTTTGCACGGCACGCCGCCCTTGCTTTCGGGCAGATGGCTGGCGGCCTCGAACACGCCGCGTCCCAGCGCATTGCCTTTGGCCATGTGGTCGATCCAGCCGACCATGTAATCGGCGTTGGTGCGGTGCTGGGTGAAGGCGCCGATCATGTCGTCGAGGTCGCCGACGCGGTAGGTGAGGGTGTTGAGCGAGCTCGACGTGATGGGCGTCAGTTTCAGCGTTATCTCTTCGATGATGCCGGTCATGCCGTAGCCGGCGGCGGTGGCCCAGAACAAATCGGGGTAGGATTCCGGCGAGCAATCGACGCTTTCGCCGTTGGCCAGAAATATGCGCGCCGACAGCACGTGCTCGGCGAAATCGCCGTGCTTGAAATGGTTTTTGCCGTGGACGTTGCAGGCGAGCATCCCGCCCAGCGTTACATGCCGCGTGCCGGGAATGACCGGCGGCAGCCAGCCTTTGGGAATGGTCAGGCGCATCAGTTCGGCCAGTGACAATCCCGCCTGCGCGCGCACGATGCCGGTTGCTTCATCGAACGAGAGCAGGTGGTCGAGCCGTTCGGTGCGGATGGTGCCTTGGGGTTCCAGGCTGGCATCGCCGTAAGACCGGCCCAGACCGCGTGCCAGGAGCGGCGCCGGGTGCGTGGCCAGCAGCGACCGCAGCTCGCGCATTTTTTCCGGGCGGAAGCTCGCACATTCTACGGCGGGAGTTTGTCCCCAGCCGGTGAGCCGTTCTTTCTTACTCGGATTCATGGTGTAATCAGGCCTTGTTCTTTTGCCAGATCCAATACATGCGATGAAATCAGGTTGCTGTCAAAATCATTGTGGGAGACCTGCGGGAAGAATATCCCGCGCTTCCTGGACGTGGCGGCCGCCAGCATGGCTTTGCCGTGCGCGACCGGGATGGTGGCGTCGAGATCGCCGTGGAAAATGAGGAGCGGCGCCTTGACGCGCGCGATTTTATCGATCGAATCGAACCGGTCTTTAATCAGCAGCCTTACCGGAATGAAGAAATAGATTTCCGCGGCGCGGCCGGCCACGGATTTATACGGCGCCTGTAGCATCAGCGCCGCAACGTCGAACTCGGTGGCCATCTGCACGGCAACGCCGGTGCCGAGCGATTCGCCGTACAGCATGATGCGCGAGAGCGGTAGGCGTTCACTGTCGGTTAAAAATTTTATTGCGGCACGGGCGTCGGTGTAAAGCCCTTGTTCGCTGGGACTGCCCTCGCTCTTGCCGTAGCCGCGGTAGCTGACCGTTAGTACGCCGAAACCTTGACGGGACAGCGCGTCGAGGATGCCGGCGCGATCGCCCAGATGCGATGCGTTGCCGTGAAAATAACAGATGGTCGGGAAGCCGGCGACGGCCGGGCGATACCAGAGCTGGACCGAAAGCCCGTCTTCGGCGGTGGTACGCAGATCGCGGAATCCTTCGAGGCCGTATTCTTCGGGCGCGGCGATGTTTTTATCCGGAAGGTAAATCAGTTTTCGCTGAAAACCATACATGCCCATCAGGATCAGGGCATAGAGTGCGGCAACGATATATAAGAATGTGACCATGCGTTTCATAATCATTATATCAAAAGAATTGCTAATTCCTTACCGATAAAATACGCTTTCGGCATGATGGCCGTGACCCTGTACCTGATTTTCAGCATTTTAGCCATACTCTGGTTCGATGTGCGGCGTTACATCATCCCGAATTGGCTGGTGGCTTCGCTCCTTGTATTGTACCCGGTGGCGGTGTTCCTGTCGCCGGCGGCGGTGGACTGGAAAATGGCGCTCCTGGCCATGATCGTGGTTTTTGCCGTCGGCTATGGCGTGTTTGCCATGAAGTGGATGGGCGCCGGCGACATCAAGCTGCTAACGGTGTGCAGCCTGTGGGTTGGCTGGCAGCACCTGCTCGATTTCATTTTCATGGTGGCAGTCTTGGGCGGGTTATTTTCCGCCGGCCTGTGGGGCATACGCAAAGTACTGCCGCAGGTGCCGTATCGCTTGCCGCGCCTGCCGCGCATCTTGAAAGACGGCGAGCCGGTGCCGTATGGCGTGGCCATTGCTCTGGGATTGTTGTGGATGCTGGTCACGCGCCAGATTCCCGTCATCTACTAAGGAATCACCTTTTCGCGTTCGGCCATGTGCAGGCCCAGCGCCTCGACGATTTGGTGATTTAGCTCGGCGCCGAAGATAAAAATAATATTGCAGATATAAAAGAACAGCAGCGCGGCGATGATGCCGCCCAGGCTGCCGTAAATCAGGTTCACCTGGTCGAAATGGGAAAGATAGAGCGTGAACAAATAGCCCGCGCCCAGCCACAGCGCTACCACCACCGCTGCTCCCGGCGCCACTGACACCAGCCGCTGCTTGATGTTGGGGATGATATAATAAATATAGGCTACGGCGGCAAAGAGCAGCGCGATCGTTATCAGCCAGATGAAATTTCCTAGATCGGTTTCGTCGGATGAGACATGGATGCGCAGCCAGCCTTCGATATGTTGCAGCGCCAGCGGTATCACCACCAGGAGCACCATGCCGGCCAGCACGATGAAGGTGAATATCAGCAGTTGCAGGATGCTCAAGCTCCGGCGCAGCCAGTAGGCGGGCGGCGTCGCGACGCGGTAGGCGCGGTTTAGGATCGTGCGCAGGCCCTCGACCGCCGACGACGCCGTCCATATCGCGCCGACGATTGAAATCGTCAGCAATCCCTGCGGCGGGCCGGAGATGATTTCCATCACGCGCGGCCTGAGCGCGGTGGTGACGTGCGCGGGCAGGGTCTCCAGTATATTGGTGATGAACGCAGCGCCCGTTTGCCCTTCGCCGATCAGTCCGGCGATGGCGAACATGAACACCAGAAACGGGAACAAGGCCAAGAGCACCAGGAACGCGAGGTATCCCGCGTGCTCGATGCCATCGTGGTTGATGGTGTCGACGGCGGCGCGGGAGAAGCAGCGGGGCAAGGCTTTTATTATATTCATAGTTCCGGCTCGATTTCTTGCGAAACTCCTATATCGATCCCTGCTTCATTAAGAATATCCCTGACTTTTTTAGGCGTCGACAAAAATTCTTTCAGAGCCGGCAGTAAATTTTCATTCGATATTTTACTTTTTCTTTTATGCTCACCCACGGCAATGGCCGCCGCGCAATTTAAAATTGCTTGCGCCGTTAGCATATCTAAAGGCACTTTGGGTTTTTTGGTCACTGATGGCCGTAAGACCGGCTGGAATAATCTTTCCACGATCGCGCGTTGTGCGCTAACCAAACCTTCCATTTCTTTTGAAAAATTCCCCGTCAGAATTTGCATGATTTCTGCCGCGCGCTCTAGGATTGCATCACCTTTATTGGAAGCATCGTCAGGCATGGTTCCTCCGTGGCGAAAACAGGATTATACCGGTTCCTGCTGGCTCATGCAATGCAGCGTGCCGAAACCCCATACCAAATCCACCGCATGGATGCCGACGACCTGCCGCTCGGGAAAGAGTTCCGCCAGCGTATTAAGCGCTATGCGGTCGCAAGGGTCGTTGAAGGTAGGCACCAGCACAACGGTGTTACAGATTAGAAAGTTAGCGTAAGAGGCGGGCAGGCGCGTATCTTCGAACGTCATCTCCTGCGGCATCGGCAGTTCGACGACGTTGAGTTTCTTGCCGTTCTGGTCGTGCGCGGATTTTAAGCGCTTTAGATTATCTTGCAGTATGTCGTAATTATCGCTGCGGCGGTTTTTCTCGACAACGGTGACTACTGTATTAGCGTTGACGAAACGGGCAAGATCGTCGATGTGGCCGTGCGTGTCGTCGCCTTTGATGCCCTTGCCCAGCCAGATGACGTTCGTTACGCCGAGATATTCTTCGAACAGCGCTTCGTAATTCTCGCGCGTGAGGCCGCGGTTGCGCTGCTGCGTTTTGGAGAGCAGGCATTCCTCGGTGGTAAGCAGCGTGCCCTTGCCGTTGACGTCAATGGCGCCGCCTTCGAGCACGACGCGGCGGCCTTTATAAAGCGGCTGCACGTGCTCATACGGAAAATGCTTCTCGATGCGCGCCGGCACGCGGTCGTCGTGTGCGTAGTTGGGATATTTGGCCCAGGCGTTGAACCGCCAGTCGGTCATGATTTTTTTGTTCTTTTCGTTTTTGACGAAAATCGGTCCCGAATCCCTCAGCCACACGCGGTTAGTGGGGATCTGGAAAAAATCGACTTGCTTGAGGTTGACGCCACTTTTTTCCAGCACGTCGCGGGCTTTTTCCTCTTCGCGCGCTGTCTTGACTACCAGCCGTACGCGCTCGCTGTCGGTCAGCCAGCGGATGATTTCGGCATAGACGAACGGAATCGGCTCGAATTTCCCCGGCCAGTCGTTTTTGTTATGCGGCCACGCCAGCCACATGGCGGCGTGCGGTTCCCACTCGGCGGGCATTCTGTAGGTCATGGCTAGCTTCCAAAACGTTTGGTGATATCGCCATATGAATCAACACGTCGATCACGAAAGAACGGCCAGTTGCGGCGCGTATCCTCGATCAACGCCGGGTCTACTTTGGCGGTCAAGATTTCTTCCTTGTCGTGGCTGCCCATGGCGAGGATGCGGCCGAACGGGTCGGAGATGAACGAGTGCCCGAAAAATTCGATGCCGCCGTCTTTTGCGCCTTCGTGGCCGATGCGATTCACGCTCGCGACATAAACGCCGTTGGCGATAGCGTGCGCGCGCTGCGCCGTTTCCCAGGCCGAGACTTGCGCGGCGCCGAACTCGGCTTTCTCTTTCGGATGCCAGCCGATGGCGGTGGGATAGAATAACACCTGCGCGTCCTGCATGGCGGTGAGCCGTGCCGCTTCGGGATACCACTGGTCCCAGCATATCAATGTTCCGATTTTGCCGAAGCTGGTGTCGTGCGCCTTGAAGCCCTGGTCGCCCGGCGCGAAATAATATTTTTCCTCGAACAGCGGGTCGTGCGGGATGTGCATCTTGCGGTAGGTGCCTTTGATGCCGCCATCCTTCTCGATGACGACCGCCGTATTATAATGCAGCCCGGCGGCGGCTTTCTCGAAAATGGAACTCACGATCACCATGCCGGTTTTCTTGGCAACTTTGGCCAGCGCCTGATTGGTGGGTCCGTCCACCGGCTCCGCCAAATCGAAAACTTTGGGGTCGATGCGCTGGCAGAAATAATCGGTCAGGAATAATTCCGGCAGGCAGGCGACGTTCACGCCTTTCCCCGCCGCTTCCTCCAGCATGTCGCAGGCGTGCGCGAGACTCGCTTGCGGGCTACCGGCATAGCGCATCTGTAGGAGGCCGATGGTGAAGGGTTTAGCGGTCATAGTTCCTACGTTGTTGCATCAGCCCGCCTTCGTTCCTTCGGAACTACGGCGCGGCATCCGCTTCGCACGCTCCGGCGCAGTCGCGCCGTAGCTAGATTTTGGCTTCGCCAAAATCAGCGAAGGCGGATGGTGGCTGGGGGCGGGATCGAACCGCCGACCTTAGGCTTATGAGTCCTGCGCTCTACCGACTGAGCTACCCAGCCATACATACTATAATCAAGGACTTAAGGGATTAGGGACTGCTGGCCCAAAAAGCAAGAAAAAAACGCGCTGACCATGAGCCAGCGCGTTCTTTTTAAGCAAAGTAGAAGAAGTGATTAGTGCTTCGCTTCGTCTTTCTTTACGGTCTTCTCGCCAGCGGCGGGAGCGGCTTCTTTCATGTCTTTCTTAGCGGCCTGTTCTTTTTCGCAAGCGGCTTTATCGGCGGCTTTCGAGCAGTCAACGGCGGCTTTTTCGGCCGGTTTGGCATGTTCTTCAGCGGCGAAAGCCGGGGCGGCAACGAGGCCGAACACGGCGAGAAGAGCAAATAACTTGGTCATGGGTAGATCCTTACTAGTTGAAGTTAAAAAAACATCCTGTGAATCAGGATGACTATCTAATAACAAGTACGCCGTTACCGGACAATGGTAAAAACATTACAAATTTGTAATGTAGTTAGCAGCCGGTAACTTTCCGGATTTTTTCCAAGAGCGCGGGGTGTTCTGCAATCGGATAAGGATCCGGCGCCAGCGTGCTGTTCCAAACCGGGGCGGGCCAGGTGGGGTCATTTTCAAAACGGGCGATGATATGGATATGCAATTGCGGCACCATGTTTCCGAGCGCCGCCACATTCATTTTATGCGCTTGGGTGAGTTGCGCGAAACGCTGCGCCGTGTCCCGCACTTCGGCCATGACGGTAACGTAATCTTCCGCGCTTAGGTCGAACAGCTCGCGCAAATCCTCGCGTCGCGGCACCAGCACCAGCCACGGAAACCGGCGGTTATTCATGAGCAGTACGCGGCACACCGAGAGGTCGCCGACGGGGATGGTGTCTTTTTCTAATTGGGGATGGAGGGTGAAGCTCACCCAAACACTCTCTTAAAAATTGTATCGACGTGCCGCGTATATTGGCGCGTGTCGAATAGTTTTTTAAGCGCGGCCGGCGGCAGTTTTTTGGTGATGGTTTTGTCGCCCGCCAGCTCGGTGTAAAAATCCTTGCCGTGCTCCCAGGTTTTCATCGCGTGTTTCTGCACCAGCTTGTAGGCGTCCTCGCGCGAGATTCCGGCCTGCGTCAGCGCCAGCAATATATTCTGCGAGAAGACCAGCCCGCCCAGCTTGTCGAGATTTTGCTTCATGTGATTAGGGTACACGACCAGCGACTCGACGACGCGCGCCATGCGGGCGAGGGCGAAATCGAGCGTGACCGTGGCGTCGGGGCCGATCATGCGCTCGACGGAGGAATGCGAAATGTCGCGCTCGTGCCACAGCGCCACGTTTTCCATCGCCGGTATGACGTAGCCGCGCACGATGCGCGCCAGTCCCGTCACGTTCTCCGACAATATCGGATTGCGCTTGTGCGGCATGGCCGAGCTGCCTTTCTGTCCCGGCGAGAAATATTCCTCGGCTTCGAGCACCTCGCTGCGCTGCAGGTGGCGGATCTCGATGGCGAGGCGCTCCAGCGAGCTGGCGATGACGGCGAGTGTGGCGAAATACATCGCGTGGCGGTCGCGCGGGATGATCTGCGTCGACACCGGCTCGGGCTTTAGCCCCAATTTCCCGGCGACGTAGGCCTCGACGAACGGGTCGATATGCGCGAAGGTGCCCATGGCGCCGGAGATGGCGCAGGTGGCGATCTCCTCGCGCGCCGCCCGCAATCTCTTTTTGCAGCGCGAAAATTCTTCGTAATATCCGGCGAGCTTGAGGCCGAAGGTGATCGGCTCGCCGTGGATGCCGTGGCTGCGGCCGACGCAGACGGTATGCTTATGTTCGAGCGCGCGGGATTTGAGCGCTTTCAAAAGCGCATCGACGTCTTTCAATAATATATCGCTGGCGCGCGTGAGCTGCACGGCGAGGCACGTGTCGACGACGTCGGAACTGGTCATGCCCTGGTGCAAAAACCGCGCGTCGCTGCCGACATGCTCGGCGACGTTGGTCAGGAACGCGATGACGTCGTGCTTGGTCGTTTCCTCGATCTCGTGGATGCGCTTGACGTTGAACTTGCCCTTTTTCCAAATAGCGGCGGCGGCGGATTTTGGGATCATGCCCAGTTTCGCCATGGCGTCGCACGCATGCGCCTCGATCTCGAACCAAATCTTATATTTGGTGTCGTCGGACCAGAGCGCAGCCATGTCGGGGCGTGAATAGCGGGGGATCATGCCGCTACACTAATAGGCGACGGCAACCGGGTCAAGGCTCCGCCAGAGGTACCACGTTGCTGCACTGCGGTATGGCTGCCAGTGTGCCGCTAATTTGCGGTAGGAATCCGGCTTTAGGAGCCGTTTTTTGGGGTAGGCGAGCTTCATCGCTTTTTGCAGGCCGAGGTCGGCGACGGGGAACACGTCCGGGCGGCCTAAGTGAAAGATCAGGAACATCTCCGCCGTCCAGCGGCCGATGCCTTTAACCGAGGTGAGTTCCTTGATGATTTCTTCGTCGGTCATTTGCGGCCACTGTTTGATGAGCGGTTTGTTTTCAAGGAAGTGGTTGGCCAGTGCGTGCATGTAAATTACCTTGCCGGTCGAAAGCCCGCAGGCGCGCAGCATGTCGTGGCCGGTGTTAGCGACAGCTTCAGGTTCAATCGCGACCGCCATTTCCATCCGCCGCCAGACGGAATCCGCCGCCTTAACCGAAATCTGCTGCCCGGCAATCGAGCGCGCCAGCGTGTAGAACGCGTTGCCGCGCAGCGTCAACCCTTCACCCTTATAATTCCCGATGATTTTCTTGAGCGCCGGATCGTTCTTTGAAAGATGCGCTTTGGCTTGAGGCCAATAGGAAGGCATCATTGACGCAACGTACCGCCGAAACCTTTAGCCGCCTCGACGATGGCCTGCGACACGGCGCTGATGTCCGCTTCCGTCAGCGTGCGCTCGAACGATTGCAGCGTTACCTTGATTGCCACCGATTTCTTCCCCGCCGGCAGTCCGGTGCCGGTATAGACGTCGAACAATGCCACATCGGTGATCAGTTCTTTGTTTGCTTGCGCCAGCGCTTTTAATATCTCGGCGGCGGTGATTGTTGAATCGACGACGAAGGCAAAATCGCGCTCCACCGCCTGAAAATCGGATAGCCTGAGCGCCGCCCTGGCCTTGCCTTTGGCGCGTGCGGTCGGAATGGCGTCTAGGAATATCTCAAATCCGGCGGCTGCTGTTTCAATCTCAAACGATTGCAGTATCGCCGGATGTAATTCGCCGAAATAACCCAGCACAATTTTTCCACCGAGCGTCAATGCGCCGCTGCGGCCGGGGTGATACCACGCCGGGGTATCGGTGGTAATTTCGCATTTATTGATGCCCAGTGTTTGCAGCACCGCCAGTGCGTCTGCCTTGGTATCGAAGGCGTCGGCCGGGCTTGTTTCCTGCTTCATGACGCCTTTAGCGTGGATGAGGCGCACGTTAGCGCCGGTGCGAATGCCCGCCGCTATCATTTTCTGGCCGTGTGGCGTCGTGTCGGCATATTGCAGGCCGACTTCGCATAGGGAAATATCTTTGAATCCGCGGAAGGCGTTTTTCTTCGCCGCTTCCAATAAATTGGGAAGTAAGGAAGGGCGCATATCGCTTAAATCTTCACTAATCGGATTCTGCAACTGCAGCGCTTGTGCGCCGCCACCGAACATCTTGGCCTGTGCGTGCGGCAGGAACGAATAGCTGCAGGCTTCCATGAAGCCGCGCGCGGCGAGGGCGCGCTTGGCGGTGTGCGTGCGCTGCTGACTAAGGCTCAGCGCCGGTTTTCCGATGGCCGGCAATTTCGGCAATGGCGTCGCCGGAATGTTATCGTACCCATGGATGCGCAGGATTTCTTCGATGCAGTCCGCTTCGCCCTCGACGTCGGCGCGCCACGGCGGCGGCATGACGGAGAGCGTTTCGCCTTTATCGGCGATTTCAAATCCCAGCGCCTTCAGGATCGCGGTTGCTTTTATTTTATCTATATTCACGCCGCCCAGGCCGGCGATGCGGCTTATACGCAAATCGATATGGCGTTTCCACTCCGGCGGTTTTCCGGCGATGAAGAGTTGGCTGGCTTCGCCGCCGCAGAGTTCCCGGATCATTTTGATGGCAATCTTAGCGCCGGTCTCGACAAAGGCGACGTCGACGCCCCGCTCGAAGCGGTAACGCGCGTCGGTATCTATTGCGAGCGTGCGGCCGGTCTTGGCGACGTGTGCCGGATTAAACAATGCGACTTCTAAGAATACGTCTGTCGTATGTTCATCGCAGCCGGTGGTTGCGCCGCCGATGACACCGCCCAGTGATATTGCTCCGCTGTCGTCGGCGATGACGCACATGCCGGGTGCGAGCGCGTATTCCTTATCGTCGAGCGCTTTCAGTTTCTCGCCGGCCTTGGCGTCGCGCACGACGATATTGCCTTTGAGTTTTTTGGCATCGTAGACGTGCAGCGGGCGGCCTAAATCAATCGTGATGTAATTGGTGATGTCGACCAGCGCTGAAATCGATTTCTGGCCGATGGCGGCGAGGCGTTTTCTCATCCAGTCCGGGCTGGCGCCGTTCTTGACGCCTTTTATAGAAGCACCGATGAATTGTGGGCAGCTGGTGACGGCGGTGATGGTAACGGAAATGGGCGATGCAGCGTTGCCTTTGACGTCGGAGATGTCGGGCAGGGCCTTGAGCTTGCCCAATCCTGCCGCCGCCAAGTCGCGGGCGATGCCGCGCACACCAAGCGCATCGGCGCGGTTGGGCGTGATGGCGACATCGATGACCGCATCATCAAGTCCCAATACGCCGACAATCGATTCTCCGATTTTTGCTTCCGGCAATTCGATGATGCCTTCGCTTCCTTCGCTCAAGCCCAGTTCACTGGCCGAGCACAGCATGCCGCAGCTTTCGACGCCGCGTATCTTGGTTTTCTTGATGACCATGCCGCCGCCCGGAATTATGGCCCCTTCTTTTGCCAGCGCCACATAGAGCCCGGCGCGGGCGTTGGCAGCGCCGCAGACGATCTGAAGTTCGCCGGCATCGCTCTCGACGCGGCACACTTGCAGCTTATCGGCCTGCGGGTGTTTTTCGGCGGCGATAATTTTCGCCACGGTGAACGGTTTTAATTCGGTGCTTTTGTCGGTGACGCTTTCTACTTCCAAACCAATAGCAGTCAGGGTCTCGGCGATTTTATCAATCGAGGCGGTGGTATCGAGATGCTCTTTGAGCCAGCTTAAGGTGAATTTCATAAGGGATTAAAACCATAGTGAGAAAGCCAGCGCACATCGCTCTCGAAGAACGTGCGCAGGTCGGGGATGCCGTATTTGAGCATGGCCAGACGTTCGACGCCCATACCGAAGGCGAATCCCTGCCACTCGTCGGGATTGATGCCGCAATTTTTGAGCACGTTCGGATGCACCATGCCGCAGCCCATGATTTCGAGCCAGTCGGCACCCGCGCCGATTTTGATGGCTTCGCGCGAGCGCGCGCAGCCGATATCGACTTCCGCCGACGGCTCGGTGAAGGGGAAGAAGCTGGGGCGGAAGCGCACGGGCACGTCGTCCAACTCAAAAAACGCTTTCAGGAATTCGATGACGCAGCCTTTCAAATGTCCCATGTGAATATTTTTGTCGATGACAAAGCCTTCGACCTGGTGGAACATCGGCGTGTGGGTGATATCGGAGTCGCAGCGGTAGGTGGCGCCCGGTGCGATGACGCGAAACGGCGGCTTGCCGTTTTTCATCGTGCGGATTTGTACCGGCGAGGTGTGGGTGCGCAGCACCTTGCCGTCTTTCAAATAAAACGTATCATGCATTGCGCGCGCCGGATGATGCTCGGGAATATTGAGCGCGGTGAAATTATGGTGTTCGTCTTCGATGTCCGGCCCCTCGGCGACGGTAAATCCCAGCTCGGAGAAGAGGGCGGTGATTTCTTCAACGACCTGCGTCACCGGATGGATTTTTCCCTGCGGTTGCGGCGAGCAGGGCAGGGTGACGTCGAGCGTTTCGGTCTTGAGGCGTTCGCCTAACTCCGCCGACGACAGCTCGGCTTTCTTGGCTTCGATGGCCTGGGCGATATCGTCTTTGACTAAATTAAGTGCCGCGCCCAGCGTCTTGCGCTGCTCGGGGTCGGCGCTTCCCAATGTCTTCAGCGCCTCGGTGATTTTGCCTTTTTTCCCCAGCCATGCCACGCGCTGCTCTTCGAGCGCGCTGGTGCTGCCGCTGCTTGAGATAACGGAAAGGGCTTCGCTGCGTAAATGGTTGGCGTCGGTCATGGGCGATATATTGTCATTGCAAACGCAGCGAAGCAATCCAGATTTTTAAGGTCTGGATTACTTCGTTCGTAATGACGGTAAATCAAGCCGCTTTTTTGGCCAGCGCCGCTTTGCTTTGCTCGCAGATCGCCTTGAACGCGTCCGGCTGGTGGATGGCGAGGTCGGACAATATCTTGCGGTCGACGGTGATGCCGGCTTTGATGAGGCCGCCCATGAACTGCGAATAGACCATGCCGTGCTCGCGGACGCCGGCGTTGATGCGCTGGATCCACAATTTGCGGAAGTTGCGCTTCTTGTTGCGGCGGTCGCGGTAAGCGTAGCGCAGGCCTTTTTCGACCTTCTCGATCGCTACCTTATAGCAATTTTTGGCGCGGCCGCGATAGCCCTTGGCGCGCTTCAAGACTTTTTTGTGACGGGCGTGCGTTGTTACCCCTCTTTTAACGTGAGCCATGGCTATTTACTCCCGTAGGGCATCCACTGGACGATACGATGCTGATCGGTGTCGTCCATGATGGTGGTGCCGCGTGCGTTGCGGATGAAACGGTTGGTGCGCTTGCGCATGCCGTGGCGTTTGCCTTTCTGGGACATCACCACTTTGCCGGTTGCAGTAAATTTAAAACGTTTTTTGCAACCGCTCTTGGTCTTCAACTTCGGCATTTTCAATTCCTTTCAAAAAAGGTGGGTGCCTGGTGTCTCCTTAGCAGGTACACTGGTACGGCAACTAAGTAGAGCACCAGACTTAAAACTTACCGCCCAGGCAATGCCTCGCCCGACGATAAGGAGGGCTGTTATTAACCGTAAACGGCGCGGATTTCAAGCGAAAAACGATGGAAAATGATATCTTTCCGGTTTCTATTGAAAACTGCGGATAATCCCCTATATAATAAGGCGTAACCTATAATCTTAAACTCAAGGAGAGCTTACTTATGGAACAACGTAACCCCTTTGCCACCACCCAGCAAACGCAAGCTGCCACCTACGATGCAGGCCTTCGCGCCTACATGCTGCGCATCTATAACTTGATGGCAAGCGCCCTGGCGCTGACCGGTATCACGGCGCTTTTCACCGCCAACACCCCGGCGCTTCTGATGGCGTTTTACAACGTCCAGGAAGGCCAGATCGTCGGCATGTCCGGCCTCGGCTGGCTGGTGACGCTTTCCCCCATCGGCCTTGCTTTGTGGATGGGCTTCGGCGTTCACCGCATGGCCGCCGCCACCGCCCAGATGGTTTTCTGGGCCTTTGCGGTGCTGATGGGATTGTCGCTTAGCTCGGTGTTCCTGCTTTATACCGGCGAGAGCATCGCCCGCACCTTCTTCATCACCGCCGGCACGTTCGGCGCCATGAGCCTCTGGGGCTATACGACGAAGCGCGATTTAACCGGTATGGGATCGTTCCTGATGATGGGGCTGATCGGCCTTATTCTGGCCTCGATCGTCAATATCTTCATGCAAAGCTCGGCGCTGCATTTCGCGACGTCGGTCATCGGCGTGCTGGTTTTCACCGGCCTTACCGCCTACGACACGCAGAAGCTCAAGAGCATGTATTACCAGCTGAGCGGCAGCGGCGAGATGATGGCGAAAATGGCCATCATGGGCGCGCTCAACCTCTATCTCGACTTCATCAACATGTTCATGTACCTGCTGCGGTTTTTCGGGGATAGACGGTAAGCGATAATGTCATCCTGAGCGAAGACCGGAGGTCTGAGTCGAAGGATCTTTGACTTTGCCTCTTGCAAAGTTCCCTCGGCTCGCTACGCTCGCTCGGGATGTTTAATCATATCGGCACCTATACACTCTGTAAGCGCGAGACGTGGCGCTTTATGAAGGTCTGGAACCAGACCGTCATCGCGCCGGTCATCACGACGCTTCTGTTTCTGGCGGTGCTGTCGCTGGCTACCGGCGCCGATCATCGCATGGTGGACGGGTTGCCCTATGACCAGTTCATCGCGCCCGGCCTCATCATGATGGCCATTGTGCAGAACGCGTTTGCCAACACCTCGTCGTCGCTGATACTGGGCAAGATACAGGGCGTCATCATCGACATTTTAACGCCGCCGCTTTCCGCCGGGGAGATTACTTTCGCGCTGGTCGTGGGCGGCGTCGTGCGTGGAACAATGGTGGGCGTCGTCGTCTGTGCTGCGGTCTATATGTTCGTGCCGTTTACGCTCCATAGTTTCTGGATCGGCCTCTTTTATATCGTCTCAGCCAGCGTCATGCTGGCGCTGCTCGGCACTTTCGCCGGCATCTGGTCGCAGGGGTTCGACCAGCTTTCCGCCATCACCAATTACATCGTAACGCCGCTGGCGTTTCTGTCGGGCACGTTTTATTCGATAAAGCACCTGCCGGAATTCTGGTACCGCGCCTGCCACTGGAACCCGTTCTTCTACATGATCGACGGCTTCCGCTACGCCATCACCGGCTACACCGACGGCGGCATTGCCCTCGGCATGCTGGTCCTCACCGTCACCAACATCGCCCTCTGGCTGGCGACGGTGGCGATGTTCAAGAGCGGGTATCGGCTGAAGACTTAAAATTAGGCTCTCCCCTTGGGGGAGCTATAGATATTGACAACCCATCTCCGCACGCCAATAATCACTCCCTTCTTATGAACGCCCCATTGCCCATCAATGCTCCGTCACCGCTTCGGCATTTTATCGATCTTTCCGAGATCGCGGCCAAGGAGCTGCGCCAAATTCTGGAGCACGCGCTGGCGCTGAAAGAGGCGAGGGCGCACGGCAAGGCATACTCGCTGCTGCAGGGCAAAAAGCTGGCGATGATTTTCGAGACGCATTCGACGCGGACGCGCGTGTCGTTCGAGGTGGCGATGGCAGAACTGGGCGGTCACGCCGTCTGCTTAAGCGGCAGCGAATTGCAGCTTAATCGCGGCGAGAGCATTTCCGATACGGCGCAGGTCTTGTCGCGTTATGTCGATGCCATCGTCATCCGTTGCCATAGCCATGAAAAGCTCAAAGATCTGGCGCGTTATGCCAACATTCCCGTCATCAACGGCCTCACCGAATACAGCCATCCCTGCCAGATTCTGGCCGACATCATGACGTTCGAGGATTGTCTGGGCAACATCATGGGCAAGACCGTGGCCTGGGTCGGTGACGGCAACAACGTCGCGCAAAGCTGGATACAGGCGACGGCATTGTTTAAGTTCACGTTGCGGCTGGCGTGCCCGCCGAAACTGCAGCCCTTGCCGGAAGTCATTGCCTGGGCCAAGAAAATGGGCGGTAAGGTGGAGCTTTCCGAATCGCCGGAAGCGGCGGTTAAGAATGCCGACGCCGTTGTCACCGACACCTGGGTGTCGATGGGCGACGATAAGGAAAGCAAGGCGCAGATGAAGATGCTGGCGCCTTATCAAGTCAATGCGGCGCTGATGAGCAAAGCCGCTCCGCACGCCATTTTTCTGCATTGCCTGCCGGCGCACCGCGGCCAGGAAGTTACCGCCGAAATCATCGACGGCCCGCAATCCAAGGTCTTCGACGAGGCCGAAAACCGCCTGCACGTGCAGAAAGCCGTGCTGCTGTGGTGTCTCCACAAAATCTAGGCTTGCTTCACTTTTCCTGCGATTGGTGCTATAATCAGATCCTATGCAATTTAATATGAAATGGGTCATTATCGGGGTCATATTCATGATCGTCATGGTCATGTTCGGCCGCAATGCGCCCGAAGAAGCCCGCAAGAGGAGAGAGGACGCGGCCAGGGACCCCAACGCCATCGTCCATGCCATCGAGGAGCATAATTCCCAGAAGCGCACGGGCGGCAAGCTGGGTTCTTTTCTGGGCGGAAATGCTGGAACGGCGTCGCCGGCCGTCAACATGCACAACCAGTACCCTGTGAATAATGTCCCGCGCCAGCCGCCGCCTGCCACGGCTTACCGCCGTTATCAGCCGCAAATGGCGCCCGACGCCGCACCCGCGCCCAATCAGGCGCAGGACAGCTATTATCCGCCGCCGGCGACGTCGCAGGGCAACGCACCGTATGCGCCGCCGCCGCCCGGAGGTGTGCCGCATAGCAAGCTCGGTGTGGAGCTGGGTAATGGCCTCAGGGTCCATTCCGAAGGCAGCAACATGTATACGGTCGATGCCAATGGCCGCAGCAAACCGCTGGCCGATGGCGTTTACACGCTGAAAAACAGCGCCGTGGTGATGGTCATCCGCGACGGCCGCAAAATAGCGATTCAGTAGAAAAAACACCTGACATTTCCCTAAATATGGCTATCTTGCGGCTATGAACGCCACGCCGTTACTCGATACGATTAAAACGCCGAAAGACATGCGGCGGCTTGACTTGAAACAGCTCGAACGGCTGGCTGCCGAACTGCGCGCCGAAACGGTTGATGCCGTGTCGCAAACCGGCGGGCATTTGGGCGCGGGACTGGGTGTCGTCGAACTTACCGTGGCACTGCATCACGTTTTCGACACGCCGGACGACATTCTCATCTGGGACGTTGGCCACCAATCCTATCCGCACAAAATCTTAACCGGCCGCCGCGACCGCATCCGCACGTTGCGCCAGCCCGACGGGCTTTCCGGTTTCTGCAAACGCTCCGAAAGCGAATACGACGCGTTCGGCGCCGGCCATAGTTCCACCTCCATTTCGGCGGCGCTCGGCATGGCGGTGGCGCGCGATATGGAAGGAAAAAAACACGAAGTCGTGGCGGTAATCGGCGACGGCGCGATGAGCGCCGGCATGGCGTTCGAGGCATTAAACAACGCCGGAAGTTTGGATACGCGCCTGATTGTTATCTTAAACGACAACGATATGTCGATCGCACCGCCGACCGGCGCCATGAGCGCCTATCTGGCGCGGTTGATCTCGTCGCACAAATACCACACGTTGCGCCACATCGGCAAAACCATCGCCAAGAAATTTCCCGCGCCCTTGTGGAGACTGGCCAAAAAAGCCGAGCACACGGCGCGCAATCTCGCCGTCGGCGGAACGCTCTTCGAGCAATTGGGATTTTATTATGTCGGCCCGGTGGACGGCCACAATCTGGCGCATCTGCTGCCGGTATTGAAAAACATCAAGAACGAAAAAGATTCCGGTCCGGTGCTGCTGCACGTCGTCACCCAAAAAGGCCACGGTTACGCGCCCGCCGAAGCGTCTGACGACAAATACCATGGCGTCAATAAATTCGATGTCCAAACTGGCGCGCAAAAAAAATCTGCCGCCGCGGCGCCGAGCTATACCAAAGTATTCGCCGAGAGTCTTATTAAAGAAGCGGAGAAGGACAAAAAAATTATCGCCATCACGGCCGCCATGCCGTCGGGAACGGGACTCGATCTTTTCGCCGAGAAATTTCCCGAGCGCATGTTCGATGTCGGCATCGCCGAGCAGCACGCGGTGACGTTCGCGGCGGGGCTCGCTACGCAAGGCTATAAGCCGTTCTGCGCCATTTATTCCACGTTCCTGC
Source organism: uncultured Rickettsiales bacterium (assembly GCA_964575095.1). Classification (GTDB taxonomy): domain Bacteria; phylum Pseudomonadota; class Alphaproteobacteria; order Rickettsiales; family SXRF01; genus CAZNPA01. Next base: position 113,691 of record CAZNPA010000003.1, on the reverse strand, counting down.
AGCGTGCCTACGATCAGGTGGTGCACGACGTCGCCATACAAAAACTGCCGGTCAGGTTCGCCATCGACCGCGCTGGCTTAGTTGGCGCCGACGGCCCGACGCATGCCGGTTCGTTCGACATCACTTATCTCGCCACGCTGCCCAATTTCGTCGTCATGGCGCCCGCTGACGAATCCGAGCTGGCGCATATGGTGGCGACCGCCGCCGCGATAGACGACCGCCCGTCGGCCTTCCGCTATCCACGCGGCGAAGGCACGGGTGTTGCCATGCCCAAAGAAGGAAAACCGCTCGAAATCGGCAAAGGCAGGATCATGCGCGATGGTTCGCGCGTCGCGCTGCTGTCGCTCGGCACGCGCTTGCAGGAATGCCTGAAAGCCGCGGATATGCTAACAGAAATGGATATATCCGCCACCGTCGCTGACGCGCGCTTCGCCAAGCCGATTGATGAAAAACTGATCCGCGACCTCGTCAAAAATCATGAGCTGGTGATCACGGTGGAAGAGGGAAGCATCGGTGGTTTCGGCGCGCATGTGATGAGCTTCGCTGCCAGGGAAAACCTGCTCGACGGCAAATGCAAATTGCTGCCGTTATACCTGCCCGATTATTTCGTCGAGCAAAACCTTCCGCAGGCGCAATACGACGAAGCGGGTTTAAGCGCTGCGCAAATCGTCAAAGCCGTCGCCAAGCAGTTCGGCCAAAAACCGGTGCTGGTAAAAAAACGTGGCTGACCTCGTCGTCAGCGGCAATCAATTATCTTTCGCAGGCAAAACCTACCGCTGCGCCGTCGGCAAGGGCGGTTTCTCTGCCGGTAAAAAAGAAGGCGACGGCTGCACGCCGCTGGGCAAATTTTTATTACGCGAATGCTGGTACCGCGCCGACCGCATGGATACACCCCAAACCAAATTGCTGCTTAAAATAATCCACGAAAACGACGGCTGGTGCGACGATCCCAAAAGCCCGGATTATAATAAACACGTCACGCTGCCTTTTTCCGCTTCGCACGAACGCCTGTGGCGCCAGGACCATGCCTACGACCTAATCATCCCCCTGGGATACAACGACGCGCCGGCGGTTCCCGGCAAGGGAAGCGCCATTTTCCTGCATATCATGCATGACGATGGCGGCCCGACGGAAGGCTGCGTGGCGCTGGCAAAAAACGATTTACTCGCCGTTCTCCCTAAAGTACAAACGGGAACTTCCATTGAAATCAGGAAATAGGATATACTATGCCAAAAGCCGGAGCCGTTATGACTTCATTGAAGCATGATTATAAAGTAGCCGACATCACGCTTGCCGCGTGGGGCCGCAAGGAAATTTCGCTGGCCGAAACTGAAATGCCGGGCCTGATGGCGCTTCGGAAAGAATACGGCAAGTCGCAGCCTTTGAAAGGCGCGCGTATCGCCGGTTGCCTGCACATGACGATTCAAACGGCGGTACTGATTGAGACATTGACGGCGCTGGGCGCCACCGTGCGCTGGTCGAGCTGCAATATTTTTTCGACGCAGGATCAGGCGGCGGCGGCCATCGCCAAAAGCGGCGTGCCGGTGTTCGCGTGGAAAGGTGAATCGGAAGAGGAATACGATTGGTGCGTCGAGCAAACCATCCAGGGGCCCAAAGGCTGGGTGCCCAACATGATTTTGGATGACGGCGGCGACCTCACCAAAGTCATGCATGAAAAATATCCGGCATTGATGAAAAACGTCAAAGGCATTACTGAGGAAACCACGACCGGCGTGCACCGCCTGCGCGAGATGGAAAAAGCCAGCAAACTGAAAGTGCCGGCCATCGACGTCAACAATTCCGTCACCAAATCGAAATTCGATAATCTCTACGGCTGCCGCGAATCGCTGCCCGATGGTTTGAAACGCGCCACCGACATCATGATCGCCGGCAAAATCGCCGTCGTCTGCGGGTTTGGTGACGTCGGCAAGGGCTGCGCCTCTTCTTTAAAAGGCCAGGGCGCGCGCGTGCTGGTGACCGAGATTGATCCCATCTGCGCGCTGCAAGCGGCGATGGAAGGCTACCAAGTCACGACGATGGAAGAGGCGGCTGCGCTTGGCGACATCTTCGTCACCGCCACCGGCAACCTCGACATCATCACGCTTGAGCACATGCGCAAGATGAAAGATCGCGCCATCGTTTGCAACATCGGCCATTTCGACAGCGAGATTCAGGTTTCCCATTTGCGTAATCTCAAATGGACGGAAATCAAACCGCAGGTCGATGAAATCACGTTCCCCGACGGCAAGCGCATCGTGCTTCTGGCCAAAGGCCGCCTGGTCAATCTCGGCTGCGCCACGGGACACCCGAGCTTCGTGATGAGCACGTCGTTTTCCAATCAGGTCATCGCGCAGATCGAGCTTTGGAAAAACCACGCCAAATATAAAAATCAGGTCTATGTGCTGCCCAAGCATCTCGATGAAAAAGTCGCGGCGCTGCACCTCGATAAGCTCGGCGTCAAGCTCACCAAGCTCTCCAAGGCGCAGGCCGACTATATCGGCGTCTCGCCAAACGGCCCCTTCAAGCCGGAGCATTATCGGTATTAGGGGCTTTGCATTTTTGCCGTGAAAATGGCAATATGCGGACATGGCTGAACTTTTCCTCATCGCCTTATCATTGCTGATCGGTGCCGGCGCCGCCACACTTTGGCAGCGCCGGTACGGCGTTGCGGTGGCTGGCGGCGGAAAAACGCTTGCGCGGCTTGATCCGGAAAACGAAAAACTCAAGCACGAGGTCCGCAATTATTCCACTATCCTCAACATGGCGCCGTATCCCATTTGGCAGCGTGATGCCGACTTGCAAATTACTTTCTACAACCTTGCCTACAGTGAGGCGGTGTCGGATATCGCCGATACGGTGGAAGGCAATGAAGCGCCGGAGCTCGACGGTCGCATCCGCGCCATGGCGCGGCAGGCGCAGGATAGCGGCAAGCCGGTCAACGAACGGCGGCACATCGTCATTGGCGGCGAGCGCAAACTGTATCAGATCACCGAGCTGCCGGTGCCGGAAGAAAACATTCTGGTCGGATTCGCCATCGACATGACTGAGCTTGACCTGATGAGGGAAGACGTGGCGCGCCACGTGGCGGCGCAGGACGATCTGCTCGAAAGCTCGGCGTCGGCGATGGCGATTTACGGCGGCGACATGCGGCTCAAATCCTTCAACTACGCCTTCGTTTCGCTGTGGAAGCTCGACGAGATGTGGCTCGATACGCAGCCGACCTACGCCGAAGTGCTGGAAGCGCTGCGCGAGAAGCGCAAACTGCCGGAGCAGGCCAACTTTCAGCAATTCAAGCAGCAGCAGATAAAACTGTTCACCGACCTCATCGAGCCGCGCGAGGAATTCTTTTATCTGCCCGACGGCAAGGCGCTCCGCGTGATCGCCATCCCGCACGCGCTGGGCGGAATCCTGTTCGCCTATGAAGACGTGACGGACCGGCTGGCGCTCGAACGCTCGTACAATACATTGATCGCCGTGCAGCGCGAAACACTCGACCATCTGCACCAGGGCGTCGCCGTGTTCGGCGAGGACGGCCGGCTCAAGCTCTGCAACCCCGGCTATCTAGAGCTGTGGCACCTCGATGCTGAGATGGCCAAAAGCGAGCCGCACATCCGCGACATCGTCGAGCGCTGCAAGCATCTTTTCGTCTATGACAACTGGGATGCGTTCAAGCACGCGCATATCGACGACGTGCAGGTGAGGAAGCTGCGCACCAAGCGCATCGAGCGCAGCGACGGCAAAGTCATCGACTGGCGGAAAGTGCCGCTGCCCGACGGTGCGACGCTGATCACCTATCTCGACGTCACCGACTCGACGCTGGTCGAGCGCACGCTGCGCGAACGCAACGAGGCACTGCAGGAAGCCGACCGCCTGAAGAGCGAGTTCCTCGCCAACGTGTCGTACGAGTTGCGCTCGCCGCTGACTTCGATTTCCGGTTTCTCGGAGATGTTGCAGCAGCAGTATTTCGGCTCGCTGTCGGCGAAACAGAAAGAGTATGTCGAGAACATCCATGAATCATCGCAGCATCTGATGCAGCTCATCAACGACATTCTCGATTTGGCCAGCATCGAGGCCGGTTACATGCGGCTGGAGATCCGCGAGTTTGATATTTACGCCATGATGAAATCGGTGGCGTCGCTGATCAAGGAGCGTGCCAAGGAACATCACCTCAAAGTCAAATTCGAATGCGCGGCCAAGATCGGGAAAATGGCCGGCGACGAAACGCGCATCAAGCAGATCTTGTTCAACCTGCTCTCCAACGCCATCAAATATTCCGAATCCGGCCAGACGATCACGCTCGGCGCGCGCGAGCAGGATGCGGATGAAATCGTGCTCTTCGTCGCCGACGAAGGGCAGGGCATCCCGCTCGAGGAGCACGAGGCGGTGTTCGATAAGTTCTATAAGGGCCGCAACCAGGAAGCCGCCAAAGCCAAGTCTGGCCAGCGTTCCGGCACGGGACTCGGTCTTTCCATCGTCAAGAATTTCATCGAGCTGCACGGCGGCAGCCTGACGCTCGAATCACTGCCGGGCAAAGGTTCGCGCTTCGAGTGCCATCTGCAGCGCTACCATCCCGAGCTGAAAGATTACCTGAAATCGAAGAAGGTGGCTTAGCGGCCGTGGAACATGTGGGAAAGCCCGACGCTGATGCCGGTGAATCCCGCCGCCAGCCCACCCGTGCCCAGCACGCCTTTGAGTAAGCGCGACACGGCGGGTAGCGGTTTGGTAACGGTGACGGTGGTCGGGTTTCCGTCGTAATCGACGCCCTGAACTTTTTTCAGTCCCTGGCCGTAGAATGCCTGCCCCAGCCATTCGCCGCCGATATACATGAACAGACTGCCGGCGCCGATGCACACCCGGCGCCGAACGCCAGCCGCGCGCCGGGAGAGGTGTTTTCTATCCATTGTTCGTGATTGGTAATGGCATTGCGTACTTTGTGGCCAGCGGAACGTATCGACCAGTTTTCTTTTGTTGCTTGACTGCTTGCGCCATACATCAATTCCTCAATGCGTTTAAATGCTTTGGATTTTTTGATGGTAGCCAGTGTGTCATTGATTTCCGCGATTATGCGTTTTTGTACGTCTTCCGCTGTTGCATTTGCACCCAGCTTGAATAATTTTTGCGCTTCAGCCAGCACGTCTTTTGAATTGCTGAGCAACCGATCCGACAGATCATTCCATTTTTGTAAAGTAGCGGCATGTTGTTTTGCGCTATCACGATAGGTGATACCCAGTTCACTGCCCCATTCTCGGAGCGTCTGGAACATTTTTCCGCTTTCCTGCAGCACGGAGTGAAGGTCGCTAATTTTGTTAGCCGGTTTTGGCATGGATATTCCAAAAAATAATCCGTTTACACACTCTCAATATACCACCCTGCGCCGCGCCCGTGTGTTACAGTTTCATGACAAATGCGGCGGCGGGCGGAATTGATAATCTCTTGAATTATATATTTATATCATGGGGTGGCGTGTCGAGGCTGGGTGCATTATCTATCAGTCCCGGCGCATTATCTATCCGTTTGGGATCATTATCGCGGCGTTTGGGCAGCGTTTGGCGATAACTCACGAGTTTATCCAACACCTTCAGCGCCATTTCGATGCGTTTCGAATCATAGTCATAGTGGCTGAGGTCACTACGAAGGCAGGCTATGGAGACATCCGCCAGCCGCATCAGGCGGCGATGCATGGCTTCTTCGGTCTCCAACACCGCCTCTTCTAATTTTTTAATGAAGTGCGGAAGCGTCTTCCAACGCTTGAGCGTCTGATAACGAAGGCTCAGCGTTTCCTCGATGCCCGTTTCGGTACAGCCGTCTATCAATAGGTAAATAGCCCTGATCTGTTTTGCCGTGAGTTTTTGTGGCATGTGCTTTTTCTCTCGCTATCAGCCTAAGGGGGAAGGGAATGGCCGGGAAGGGGGAAAGTGGCTTAAAATGCGGCCAGCAACGCCTTGACTTTTTGCTCGATTAGGTCGCGCACCTGCGAAAATTCCTGCGGCGGCAGGTTTTTGGGGTCGGGGATGTTCCATTCCTCGCGGCGCTTGGCGCACACCAAGGGACAGCCTTCGTCGCCGCAACCCATGCCAATTACCGCATCGTATTCAACATTGGGGATGTCGTCCAGCGATTTGGAATTGTGCGCACTTAAATCGTAGCCGACTTCGCGCATGGCTTCGACCGCTTTGGGATTTATGTTTCCCGACGGCCGCGACCCGGCGCTATAGGCTTCGATATTTTTTCCGCCGTGGATCTTGGCGAAGGCCTGCGCCATCTGGCTGCGGTTGCTGTTCTCGACACACACGAACAAGATGTGTTTCATGCGCAGCACGGTTTTTCACGCACGGCGCGGCAGCCCGGCGCCGCCGCCATCGCACCGAGTGTGGTTGCGACAAGGTAGAGCCACAGGCTCTCAAAATGGCCGCTGATGAGCGCCGGAGCCAGCGATCGCGCCGGGTTCATCGACGCGCCGGAGATCGGCCCGGCGAATAATGCTTCGAGCGCCACGACGGCGCCGATGGCCATGCCCGCAACCATGCCTTTTTCCTTGGCGCCGCTTGAGATGCTCAAGATCGTGAACATCAGAAGAAAAGTCAGCAGGAATTCGAGGATAAAAGATTGCATTTCGCTGCCGGCGGGAAGCGTTGCGCCTAGCGTTGGATGTGCGGGAAAAAGAAAATAAAGCACCGCGCTGGCCAGCAATGCGCCCGCGCACTGGCTGGCGATATACGGCAAGATGCGCCGCGCCGGAAAACGGCGGGCGAGGAAAAATCCGACGGTGACCGCCGGATTGAGGTGCGCGCCCGACACGTCGCCGACGGCGTAGATCATTGCCGCGACGATCATGCCGAACGTGAGCGCGACGCCGACATGCGTCACCGCGCCGCCGCTTAAGTCGTTGATGATAATGGCACCCGTGCCGGCGAATACCAGCGCGAACGTGCCGAGGAATTCCGCGAGGAGGGGTTTTACGTTTGTCATCCTGAGCAAGCGTTAGCTAAGTCGAAGGATCTTTGCAAGTGGCAAAGCAAAAGATCCTTCGACTCAGGCCTGACGGCCTTCGCTCAGGATAACAAAACTAATGCGTGACGATGTCGCCTTCGCCGTCAACGGTGGGGAGGACCAGCGCCGCCTTGGGCGGCGTCCACTCGACGGACTCCGGCGCGCGCGTCAGGGCGTTTTTCAGCACTTCGTCGACGGTGGCGACCGGAATCAGCGTGATGCCCTTCTTGACGTTGTCGGGGATTTCTTCGAGGTCTTTGACGTTTTCCTGCGGGATCAGCACGGTGGTGATGCCGCCGCGCAGCGCCGCCAATAATTTTTCCTTGAGGCCGCCGATGGGCAGCACGCGGCCGCGCAGCGTCACCTCGCCGGTCATGGCGACGTTCTTTTTCACCGGGATGCCGGTCAAGACCGAGACGATGGCGGTGGTCATGGCGATGCCGGCCGACGGGCCGTCTTTGGGCGTGGCACCTTCGGGCACGTGGACGTGAATGTCGGTGGTCTGGAACCGGGGCGGGATAATGCCGAAATCGAGCGAACGCGAGCGCACATAGGCGATGGCGGCCTGCACCGATTCCTGCATGACGTCGCCCAATTTGCCGGTGATGGCGACTTTGCCTTTGCCGGGCATGGTGACGGCTTCGATGGTTAAGAGGTCGCCGCCGACTTCCGTCCAGGCGAGCCCGGTGACCATGCCGACCAGATCCTCTTTTTCCGCCTCGCCGAAGGTGAATTTGCGGATACCGGCGTATTTGGCCAGATTGCCGGCGCCGATTTTGACGGCTTTTTTCCCTTTCAGCACGATATCTTTAATCGCTTTGCGCGTGAGATTCGCAATCTCGCGTTCCATGTTGCGCACGCCCGCCTCGCGCGTGTAATAGCGGATGATGTCGCGCAGCGCGTCTTCCGTCACCGACCATTCTTCTTTCTTGATGCCGTGCGCTTTCATCTGCTTGGGGATCAAATGGCGCTTGGCGATGTGGACTTTTTCGTCCTCGGTGTAGCCGGGGATGCGGATGATTTCCAAACGGTCGAGCAGCGGGCGCGGCATGTTGGTGGTGTTGGCGGTGGCCAGGAACATCACGTCCGACAGATCGTAATCGACTTCGAGGTAATGGTCGTTGAAGGTTTTATTCTGTTCGGCGTCGAGCACTTCCAGCAGCGCCGCCGCCGGGTCGCCGCGATAGTCCGAGCCCATCTTGTCGATTTCGTCGAGGAGCATCAGCGGATTGCTCGACTTGGCTTTTTTCATCGACTGGATGATTTTTCCCGGCATCGAGCCGATATAGGTGCGGCGGTGACCGCGGATTTCCGCTTCGTCGCGCACGCCGCCCAGACTGATGCGCACGAAATTTCTGCCGGTGGCGCGGGCCACCGATTTTGCCAGCGAGGTTTTGCCGACGCCCGGCGGGCCGACGATGCAGAGGATCTGCGATTTGACCTGCCTGGTGCGCGCCTGCACGGCGAGATATTCCAGCACGCGCTCTTTGACTTTGTCGAGGCCGTAATGATCATCTTCCAGCACCTGCTCGGCGAATTTGAGGTCGCTTTTGATGCGCGTGGCGCGTTTCCACGGCAGGGTAACGATCCAATCCAAATAATTGCGGATGACCGACGCCTCGGCCGACATGGAACTCATCGTGCGCAGTTTTTTAAGCTCGGACAGCGCCTTCTCGCGCGCTTCCTTCGACAGGCGGGTTTTTTTGATTTTGTCTTCGAGCTCGCCGATTTCGTCCTTGCCGTCCTCGCCTTCGCCGAGTTCCTTCTGGATGGCTTTCATCTGTTCGTTCAGATAATACTCGCGCTGCGTCTTTTCCATCTGGCGCTTGACGCGCGAGCGGATGCGGCGTTCGGTGTTCAGGACGCCGATCTCGTTTTCCATCAGCGAGAAAATATGCTCCATGCGCTCGGAGACTTTCAGCATCTCGAGGATTTTTTGCTTCTCGTTGATGTCGACCGACATGTGCGCGGCGATGGTGTCGGCGAGCAGGCTGGGGCTGGCGATCTTGCCGACCGTGCCCAGCGTTTCCGGCTGGATCTTTTTATTGAGCTTGACGTATTGCTCGAACTGCCCGAGCACGGTGCGGAACAGGGCTTCCATTTCCTGCTTGTCGCCGGCGTCTTCCTCGACCAGCTCGGCCACGACCTGGAAATAATCGGCGTTGTCGATGAATTCGGCGATGCGCGCGCGGGCCACGCCCTCGACCAGCACCTTCACCGTGCCGTCCGGCAGGCGCAGGAGCTGCAAAATATTGCCCACCGTGCCCATGCGGTAAATATCGAGTTCCTTGGGATCGTCGACGCCGCCGTTTTTCTGCGTCACCAATAAAATCTTGCCCTCGCGCTTGACGACCTCTTCCAGCGCCCGCACCGACTTGTCGCGCCCGACGAACAGCGGCACCACCATCGACGGAAACACGACGATATCGCGCAGCGGTAATACCGGGTAAATATCGACTTTGGGTTCTTTTGTGGGGTCCATAGGGACAATATAGGAGATTTATCGCCCTATTACCAGTAGCAAAGGAAATTTTTCTGTACTATGTAATTATTCAGTTTTTCTAAGCGGATGTGGCGGAATTGGCAGACGCACTAGGTTTAGGTCCTAGCGCCGCGAGGCGTGGGGGTTCAAGTCCCTCCATCCGCACCACCCTACGCCTTCGGCTTCGGGTGGCAGACCACATTTACCGCTTGCCGCCTTTGCTGATGGTGCTGAGCGAGTTGTCGCCGGCTTTGCAGCCGGAAGAGGAAGGGTTGTCGTGGCAGTTGATGTCGGCGTAGTTGATGTGGCTCCAGTCGACGGCATTTTTGTCGGACAACGTACAGGCGGCCAGCGCCAGCATTATGGCTAGCAAAGCGTAACCCATAGGTGAAGAGCGCATTGTCAACATATTGTAATATTGTACTATTCTATTTACCCTATTGTCATCAAATATTCACACTTCTTTGATTTTGCTGTGTTATTTTAGAGGGGTAGGAGAATAATGTCCCATGCCGGGTAACATCAGCGACAATCTGAAGAAGCATCTCGATGCCAGTGTCGGCGTCGGTAACGCCTATGACACGGACGCCAATCCGTTCGCCGGATTCCTCGCCAAGCAGAAAGACGCCTATGCCGAAACCAAACTGGCAGCATGGCGCGCACAAAATAACAACGCCACCTCGGAACAGCTTTCAGAGCGCGCCGCTGATCTGCGCAACGAATTCGATGAAAAAAAACTGCCCGGCCTTTTAGATGACCTCAAGAAAAAAACGCTGGCGCGCTATAACGGCAAGGACGACATCAAAATCGAGAATCTGGTCGGCGGCATGACGGGCGGCGCGCTCACCGGCAATCTCATGAGCATGATGACGGGCGGTGGGATCGGCGGGTTTTTCGCTTCCTTCCATCACGCCATCGGCGGATTCATCCTTGGATTGCCCGTCGTCGGCGACTTCCTCGGTACGTCGACGACCTGGATCAAAAGCCAATTCTCCGGAGATAAATCCTTAAGCTGGGGCGAAGCAAGTCAGGCCTACCAGAGCGACAAGGTGAAAAAACATATGACCGAAGGCCTGAGCCAGTACGCCGACATGGATAAGCTGAACACGCTGGTCGACCGCGCCGTCGCGGGCGAGACGCCGCCGGAAGTGAAAAAGATTGCAACCGTAACCGTTCCGCCCGAAGTCAAAGTTTCGGGCATTACTGGCGGTACAGAAGCCACGCACGCTCCTGTGCCTGTGGTTTCGACGGAAACCGTCAGCCCCGTCGTTATTGCTCCCCCCGCCCAAGAACACGCGCCCTAATCCTTATTTTCCGTCCATAAACCAGTTGCGTTTTGGCGGCTGGTATGTTTTTTCTTGTCGTCCCGTAACCAGACCCCGCAACAAGTGCGGGGATGAGGAGCACATGCAAGTCAAAGAAGTCGAAAATAAAGGCCTTAAGCGCAGCTTTAAAATCGTCGTCGATGCGTCGTGCATCAACACGCAGACGGAAGCGGAGCTGAAACGCGCCGGCGAGCGCATCAAGATCCCGGGCTTCCGCCCCGGCAACATCCCGCTTAAAGTGCTGAAGCAGCGCTACGGCAAGGACGTGCAGGCGGACGTACTGAAAAACGTCATCAGCCAGACGACCACCGAGGTGTTGACGGAAAAAAAACTGCGTCCGGCCATGTCGCCGCAGATCGCCATTGACGATTATAAGGACGATGGCGATTTGACCTTCACCGCCAGCTTTGAATTATTTCCGGAAGTGCCGGAACTCGCCTTCGATAAAATCACGCTCGACCGCGATACGTTCGAGATCGCGGAAAAAGACGTTGACGAAGCCATCTCCAGCATCGCCGAACGCAGTCCGGGCTACGCGCGCGCCAAGGAAGGCAGCGCCGCCAGACTCGGCCAGGTGGTGACGATCGATTTCAAAGGCATGATAAACGGCAAGGCGTTTGACGGCGGCTCGGCGGATAATTTCAAGCTCGAGCTGGGCAGCGGCCAGTTCATTCCCGGTTTCGAGGATCAACTGGTCGGCGCCAAGGAAGGCGACGACCGCATCGTGCAGGTGACGTTTCCAAAAGACTACGGCAGCAAAAAATTGGCCGGCAAGGAAGCGAGCTTCGCCGTGAAAGTGAAGGAAATCGCCGACAAATCGGCGCCGACGATGGACGATGCGTTCGCCAAGCGGATCGGATTTGCCGATTTGCGTGCGCTGCGCGAAGCCATCCGCGACCGCATGATGCAGGAATATAATCACATGGTGCGCACGCGCCTCAAAAAAGAATTATTCGACGCGCTGGAAAAGAAATACGATTTCGAGCTGCCGCAGGGCATGCTCGATATGGAATTCAACGCCATCTGGGAACGGTTGCAGGAAGCCAAGAAACAAGGCGACCCCTCGCTCGCGGATAAAAGCGACGACGAACTGAAGAAAGAATACAAGGCCATTTCCGAACGACGCGTAAAATTAGGCATCGTGCTGGCTGACGTTGGCCGCCGCCAGAATATTCAGGTCACGCGCGAAGAGCTCGGCCGCGCCGTGATGCAGCAGGCCAGCCAGTTCCCCGGTCAGGAAAAACAGGTGGTGGAATTCTACCGCAACCATCCCGAGCGTGCCGAAGAGTTGCGCGGGCCGATATTGGAAGAGAAAGCCGTGGATTATATTTTAGGCCAGGTGAAATACAAAGACCGCCCCGCCACTTTGAAACAATTGGCCGACGAAGGCGGCGACGATGCCGCATCGCAGCAGGATTCCCAGCCGAAATCGAAGGGAAAAAAGAAGAAAGCGGAATAAGTAACTGTTGCCGCTAACAATTATTTAACCTTTGCCCTCTACACAAATAATTAGGGATTACTATATATACTAATTGTAAGGGGCAAAGTTATGGCGGATGCTTTAGAGACCACTAACAATCTTCTGGTGCCGATGGTCATCGAACAGACCAGCCGTGGCGAGCGCTCGTTCGACATTTACTCGCGCCTCCTTAAAGAACGCATTATCTTCCTCGTCGGCCCGGTCAACGACCACATGTCGTCGCTGGCCTGCGCACAATTGCTCTTCCTGGAATCGGAAAATCCCGATAAGGAAATTTTCATGTACATCAATTCACCGGGTGGCATCGTGACTTCGGGGCTCTCTATATACGACACCATGCAATATATCCGTCCGAAAGTGGCCACGCTCTGCTTCGGCCAGGCGGCGTCGATGGGCTCGCTCCTGCTCACCGCCGGTTCGCCCGGCATGCGCTATGCGCTGCCCAATTCGCGCATCATGATTCACCAGCCCTCCGGCGGATATTCCGGTCAGGCGACTGACATCGAGATCCACGCCAAGGAAATTTTGAGTTTGAAAGCGCGCCTCAACCAGATGTATGTCAAACATACCGGCCAGAAAATATCGGTGATCGAAAAAAATATGGAGCGCGACAACTTCATGAGCGCCGATCAGGCCAAGGAATTCGGCCTGATTGATCACGTCATCGACCGTCGCCCGGATCTGAACGAAACGGAGAAGAAAGGTAAAGCGTGAGCAAAAGCACCAGCAAAGAATCGAAGAATACGCGGTACTGTTCGTTCTGCGGAAAATCGGAACACGAGGTGCGGAAACTTATCGCCGGCCCGACCGTGTTCATTTGCGACGAGTGCGTCGTGCTGTGCATGGACATCATCCGCGCCGCCGACAAAGGCGTGCTGGCGAAAGAGGGCGACGACATCGCCAAGCCACAGGACATCCGCAAGGTGCTCGACGATTACGTTATCGGCCAGGACCAGGCCAAGAAAATTCTCTCAGTCGCGGTGCACAACCATTACAAGCGCATCTCGCTTCTGGAAAAGAATGCCGACATCGAACTGGCCAAATCGAATATCCTCTTAATCGGCCCCACCGGTTCGGGTAAGACGTTGCTGGCGCAAACGCTGGCGCGCATCCTTGACGTGCCGTTCACCATGGCCGACGCGACGACGCTGACCGAAGCCGGTTACGTCGGTGAGGATGTCGAAAATATTATCCTGCGCTTGCTGCAGGCCGCCGATTATAATGTCGAGCGCGCGCAGCGCGGCATCGTCTATATCGACGAGGTCGACAAAATCTCGCGCAAGTCGGATAATCCGTCGATCACCCGCGACGTGTCGGGCGAGGGCGTGCAGCAGGCCTTGCTGAAAATCATGGAAGGCACGGTGGCCTCCGTTCCACCGCAGGGCGGCCGCAAGCATCCGCAACAGGAATTCCTGCAGGTCGATACATCCAACATTCTCTTTATATGCGGCGGCGCGTTTGCCGGCCTCGAAAAAATCATTGCCGCGCGTGGTAAAGGCACGGCTATCGGCTTCGGCGCCGACGTGCGTAGCAAAGAAAACCAGCGCGTCGGCGAATTGCTCGCCGTCGTCGAGCCGGAAGATCTCCTGAAGTTCGGTTTGATACCGGAATTCGTCGGCCGCCTGCCGGTCTTGGCCACGCTCACGGACCTCGACGAGCCGGCGCTCATTCAGATTTTGACCGAACCCAAGAACGCGCTGATCAAGCAATACGCCAAGCTGTTCGAGATGGAGGGCGTACGCCTGCGCTTCTCCGACGATGCGTTGAAAGCCGTGTCGCGCAAGGCCATCAAGCGCAAAACCGGTGCGCGCGGCCTGCGTGCGATTTTAGAAAGCCTGCTGCTTGATTTGATGTATGAGCTTCCAAGCATGGTCAATGTCGAGGAAGTCATCATCAATGCCGATGTCGTGGACAATGGCGCCGCGCCGGTGATCGTGAATACCGAGCCGAAGAAAGACTCCAAGAAGACGCATTAGTTTAGTGGCGAGTGGTCAGTAAAAGAGCAAGCTCGCCACTCGTCACTCGTCACTAATCACTAGGATTCCCGCGGCTTTCCAGCGGTTTATTTTTTTCCGTTCTCCCCGTGTCACTCCAAAATCAGAGGCGCAGAGCCATCTCCCCAAGAAAAAAATTTTAAAAAAAGATACGAAATAGTGTTTACAAGCGCTTTTTTCCGTGCTTACGTCGTGTGCGTAGCCTGCAAATGCAGGCTGTGAGCGGGAAGGGTTCCTTCTCACATCAGTAATAATAAAAGCAATTAGGGAGTCTCTCATGAATAAGAACGAACTCATCGCCGAAGTGGCAAACAAGTGCAGCTGCACCAAAGCTCAAGCTGCTGAACTGATCGATTGCTGCATGTCGGTCATCACCCGCTCGCTCTCCAAGGGCGAAGAAGTCCGCTTAGTCGGCTTCGGCACCTTCACCACTGCTTTCCGTAAAGCGACCGAAGGCCGCAATCCCCGCACCGGCGCCGTTATCAAAATCGCCGCCTGCACCCGTCCGAAATTCAAGGCCGGCAAAGCCCTGTGCGAAGTCGTCAACAAAGGCGCCAAGCGCAAAGCTGCTTAATTTAGCTGCTTAACGCTAACACTAAAGAAACGCCCGGGTTTTCCCGGGCGTTTTTCTTTTATGGAAATGGCGGGAGTGACGGGACTCGAACCCGCGGCCTTCGCCGTGACAGGGCGACGCTCTAACCAACTGAGCTACACCCCCGCAAGAGGTGTTATATCCGCCGTCGCTGGTGGGCGATGACGGGCTCGAACCGCCGACCCTCTCGGTGTAAACGAGATGCTCTACCAACTGAGCTAATCGCCCGCGATTCAAGACGGACTAGCCTTCTAACCGTTTTCCCATAGGAATGCAACGGCGTTTTTGCCGCAAAATCATTTGTCCGGCTGGGCGGCAATCACTATACTGTTTTTAACAACAGGAGGTCGCCCATGAAACAAATCAACATCCAGGATTATTACCTTGCCGTCTACCTGATCGGCTGGGCGGTGGTCGGCATCGGCGTCTATATCGCCATGAAAGCAGGACTGACCGGCGGCCGCGACGATATCGGCCTCTCCATCATCTTCGGCGGGCTGTACATCACTTCGTTCGTCAGGAATGCGCAGCTTAAGTTGCAGGTCATGCTGCTGGAAGAAGAACTCAAAGGTAGATAAACGCTACCTGCCTTTGGCCTGGCCGGGCGGCTCGATCAGCTCGATGTGGAGCTTCTTTGCCAGTGTGTGCATCAGTTTTTCGATGCGGTTGAGGTTGCTGATTTCTATGGCGTAATCCCGTGTCAGGTCTTCACAATCTTCTTTTTGGTGCTCCGTACTAGGGTTAAGCACTCCCGTCTCGATAAGACGCTGTATTTTTTCCTTGTCCGGGGTTGCAGGCCCTGAATCCGGATTCGCCTGCGCCTCGTTCATATTTTTAAGCCCGGCGGATTCTTTTTTGTATGCGGCTATCACAAAAAGACCATAGCGAAAATCTCGTAGTATCATTTCATCCGGCGTTTCCGCGCCTTCCAGCCGTTTCAGTCCCCACAATATTTTAGCCGCATGCTTTTTTTCGTACTTCGTCAAATGGTCGTGTAACAACTGCTCCCTGAAGGTCATGCGCACCGACGACGAAGGAGTCAGCTCATGATCCAAAATCGCCTTGGCCAGTTGCTGCGGCGTGCGGCGGTCGGGCTTGTGTTTTTCGGCGTGGGACATAATGGCAATAAATATACCATTTCTTAACTATTCCCTGCAATACCTAAGGTGTCGATTCTTTTAGAAAATTGCTTTGCATCCAAGGTGCAGGCTTTGTAAAAATTGGGTTATGGACGCCGCTGTCGCCGCATATTTTCCCATCGTGATTTTCCTAGGGCTCGCCGCCGGGCTTTCCATACTGATGCTATTCCTGCCGATGGTGATTGCACGCCAGAAGCCCGACAACGAAAAAGTATCCGCCTACGAATGCGGCTTCGAGCCGTTCGGGGACGCGCGCGGCAAGTTCGACGTGCGGTTTTACCTCGTCGCCATCCTCTTTATCATCTTTGACCTCGAAGTGGCGTTTTTATTCCCATGGGCGGTATCGCTTAAGGAAATCGGCACGTTCGGCTTCTGGTCGATGATGGGCTTCCTCGGCGTGCTGACCGTCGGTTTCATTTATGAGTGGAAAAAAGGAGCGCTGGAATGGGAGTAATTTCGCCCAGCAATCCCAAGCCGCTCGTCACCGATCAGGACGCGCTGCTGAACCAGGTCTTCGACGAATTCAGCAATAAAGGATTCATCGTCGCCAATCTCGATAAGCTCGCCAACTGGGCGCGCACGGGTTCGCTGTGGCCGATGACGTTCGGGCTGGCGTGCTGCGCGGTGGAGATGATGCAGGCGGCGGCCAGCCGCTACGACATGGACCGCTTCGGCGTCGTCTTTCGCCCGAGCCCCAGACAGGCCGACGTCATGATCGTCGCCGGGACGCTGTGCAACAAGATGGCGCCGGCGTTGCGCAAAGTCTACGACCAGATGGCCGAGCCGCGCTACGTGATTTCGATGGGAAGCTGCGCCAACGGCGGCGGCTATTACCATTATTCCTATTCGGTGGTGCGCGGCTGCGACCGCATCGTGCCGGTGGATATTTACGTGCCCGGCTGCCCGCCGACGGCGGAAGCGCTGATGTACGGCATTTTGCAACTCCAGAAAAAAATACGCAGGACGGGGACGATCATCAGATGAGTGGCGAGTGGCGAGTGGCGAGTGACGAGTTAGAGCGGTTTTCTGCTTCGCAGGAAGTCATTGCCGGCGAAAGCATTATTCACGCAACGCCGGCGCAGCTGCTTTCGCTGCTCGAATTCCTGCGCGACGATGCACAGTGCCTGTTCAAGCAACTGGTCGATGTGACGGCGGTGGATTATCCGGCGCGCGAGCAGCGGTTCGAGGTGATCTACCAGCTCTTGAGTTTCAAACATAACGTGCGCCTGCGCGTGAAAGTGGCCGCCGATGAGCAGACGGCGGTGCCGTCGGCCAGCGCGTTATTTTCTTCGGCGATATGGTTCGAGCGCGAGGTGTGGGATATGTACGGCGTGCAGTTCTCCGGCCATCCGGATTTGCGCCGTATCCTTACCGATTACGGTTTCGAAGGCCATCCGCAGCGCAAGGATTTCCCGCTGACCGGTTATGTCGAACTGCGCTACGACGAAGTGCAAAAGCGCGTCGTCTACGAACCGGTGAAACTGACGCAAGCCTACCGCACGTTCGATTTCCTGAGCCCGTGGGAAGGTTCGAGCTATGTGTTGCCGGGAGATGAAAAAAAGACAGTTGGTAGTTGATGGTTGGTGGTTGGTGGAGTTTACAAAGTGACAGCATATGAAAATCTTGAGGTATGGCGAAGAAGCATAGGGCTGGTTAAGAAAATATATGCCATAACGGATGGGTTGCCGGATAAGGAAAGGTTTAGGTTGAATGATCAAATGTGCAGAGCCGTTGCTTCCATACCAGCCAATCTGGCGGAAGGCAGCGCTAGAAAATCCACCAAAGATTTTATGCGGTTTATTGCGATGGCACTCGGTTCATTGGCGGAATTAAAAACGCATTTAACCATTGCTATCGAGCTGGGATATTTGAGAAAAGAAAATGTAATATCAGTGGAGTCGGAGTGTGAGATTCTCGGTAAACAACTACAGGCTTTGTATAATGCGTTGGGACGCAAAAAGTAGCTATGAACTCTCTACCAACCAAAAACCACCAACCACCAACCAGGATTCGCCCAGCCAATCTAGAGGATTTCGAAATCATCTACGGAATATTCAGCCATGTCCTCGAAGCGGGCACGACCTATTCTTATACGCTGGAAGAAATGCCGCCGGAGCGCGCGCTGGCCTATTGGATGACGGCGCCCGGCACGCATGGTTTTGTCGCCGAGTGCCAGGGCGAGATCGCGGGATTTTTTGCCGTGCGCCCCAATCGCACGGGACGCGCCAAGCACGTCGCCAACGCTTCGTTCATTGTCGCGCCGGGCTATCGCCGCAAGGGCATCGGCCGCAAAATGGGGCAGCACGCGCTCAAAGTCGCCAAGAAACTGGGGTACAAAGCCATGCAGTTTAACTTCGTTGTCGGTTCCAACGACATCGCCGTCAATTTATGGCAGTCGCTCGGATTTGAAATCGTCGGCACGCTGCCCAAAGGCTACCGGCATGCGACGCAAGGGTTTGTCGATGTTTATATGATGCATAGGTTTTTGTAGGAAGACTATGGGATGGATAGGGAATGCATGGCGTGGAGAGGAAGCTCCGTCGTTTGTCGTGCAGATGTATGGAATTTGTTTAATTGCCATAGCTATAGGCACTACTTTTGTTCATGCAAATCACGGATGGACGCCGCTAAGATTTCAATTGCTGCTTGCAGCGAATGCAACTCTTACGATGTGGTTCGCTGTGGCCGTTTGGAGGTGCGCGTCTAATGCGAGTTCCTGGCTTGGGAAGTATTATTATAGAATATCTTATTCCATATTTTTGACGATTGGGGTTTTGATGAGCATGCTGATTTTCTTTGTTTCTCAGGTGGAGATAACGCCGGAAAAGAGAGCAGAACAGGAATGCAGGAGAGAAATGAGAGAATTCGCTAAAAAGAACGGCATTAATCCGGGGGAATATACTTTCAAGAATCAGGCGTATTTGAAAGAATGCGTAGAATTTAAGGCCAAGAGTCAGGCAAACAGCTCTTCGCCATGACTCAAGCTGATTTAAGGAATCTGACGGACGTATAAATTATGCACAGGTTTTTAGGGGGATGATGTGGGAGTGTTAGGGCGTGCATGGCGGGGCGAGGCTACTCTAAGGGAGGTAGCCTTGATATGGTCTCTGGGAGGAATAGCCTTTGCTATCATCGGCGGCGTCATCATAAAAAACGGATGGGGATCCAATAGTTTTAGCATATTCTACGTAGTGCAGAGCATTGCAGGCATCTGGGTGGTAGTTGCTTTGTGGAGGTGTACGTTTAATACGCGATGGAAGCACCAAAGATATATCGCCAGGGCGTTAACAGCGCTTTCTGCAGCAAGCCATTTATTGGGTATTCTATTATTGATAATACTTATAAATGTCTTTGGCGATACGGTGATTGCGGGTTTTGAATGCAAGGGAGAGTTTAGAAAAATTGCCCGAGAGAAGGGTATCAGAGTCCACCGATATATTGAACAAAATAGAGATTCTTTCGAAGAATGCGTGCAATCTAAAATGAACAATAAACCTGCTACTACCAACCTATCACCATGACCCAGCCCGCCGTTGATTTGAAAAACCTCACCATAAACTTCGGGCCGCAGCATCCGGCGGCGCACGGCGTGCTGCGCTTGATCCTGGAGATGGACGGCGAGGTGGTCGAGCGCGCCGATCCGCATATCGGGCTTTTGCATCGCGGCACGGAAAAACTCATCGAGCATAAAACCTATTTGCAGGCGCTGCCGTATTTCGACCGGCTGGATTACGTGTCGCCGATGTCGCAGGAGCATTGCTTTGCGTTGGCGGTGGAAAAACTGCTGGGCTGCGAAATTCCGCCGCGCGCCAAATATATTCGCGTGCTGTTCTGCGAGCTGACGCGCATCCTGAACCATATCCTGAACATCACGACGCAGGCACTCGACGTCGGTGCGATGACGCCGCTTCTCTGGATGTTCGAGGAGCGCGAGAAAGTGCTCGAATTTTACGAACGCGCATCGGGCGCGCGGTTCCACTCGGCCTATATACGTCCCGGCGGCGTGCACCAGGATATTCCCGCCGGCATGGAAGACGATATTTACAAATGGGCGAAGGGCTTCACCAAAATTATCGACGACGTCGATAATCTGCTCACCGAAAACCGCATCTTCAAGCAGCGGCTGGTCGATATCGGCGTCGTCACGGCGGCCGAGGCGATGGACTGGGGTTTTTCGGGGCCGATGCTGCGCGGATCCGGCATCGCCTGGGATTTGCGCAAGTCGCAGCCGTATGAAATTTACGACCAGCTCGAATTTGACATCCCGATCGGCAAGAACGGCGACAGTTGGGATCGTTATCTGGTGCGCATGGAGGAAATGCGCCAGTCGCTGAAACTGATCATGCAGTGCGTCGAAAAAATGCCGAAAGGAGAGGTGGTGACCGGCGATCCCAAAATCGCGCCGCCCAAGCGCGCGCTGATGAAGCATTCGATGGAAGCGCTGATCAACCATTTTAAACTCTATACCGAGGGCTACCACGTGCCCGCCGGCGAAACCTATACCGCGGTCGAAGCGCCCAAGGGCGAATTCGGCGTCTATGTCGTGGCGGACGGCAGCAACAAGCCCTACCGCTGCCGCCTGCGCGCGCCGGGATTCGCGCATCTTTCCGCGCTCGATTTCATGAGCAAGGGCCACATGCTGGCCGACGTGGTGGCCATCATCGGCACGATGGATATTGTTTTCGGGGAGATCGACCGATGAAAGCAGCCTATGCCATATTTTTGCTGGCCGCCGCCGTTGCTACATCGGCGATAGCGCAGGAAGCCGCGCCGACAACGATCGCGCAGGAAGCGCAGCCGGCGATACCGGTGCCGGCGATCATTGCTCCGCCGACGCCCGCCGCGCCGGTGCCGCAAGCGCAGATGCAGCCGCAGCAAGGCGTCGTTCCGCCGCTGCCGCCCTCCAACCCCTGCGCGCAAAATGGGTTGCTCGGCATTTGGAAACTGGCGCGGGTCTATGAAAATCCCGCCAGCGCCGAAACGGCGGCGTTCTCTTCTTTTCCCTACCAGTTTCTTACCTTGAATGCCGATAGCACCTACAAGGAATACAAATCCGCTACCAACGAAGCCGGAAAAGTCGTGTTCAATAAAATCCGCTTTCAGCAGCCGCCCAACCTGCAGCAATATCTCTCGCATGAAAGCGGCGCCCTGTATTTCTATAAAGACGGTGTGGCCACCGATACGCAAATGTGCTTTATCGTCGCCAGCGCGCAGGGAGAATTCAAGGCCGGCCAGATGCTGCTGATGCCGCCGCAGGGGCAGTCCTCGGTGCGGCTGATCAAGGTGTATGACCACACATGGGCGCCGCGTTCCAACAGGCGTCGCTGAGAAGAGAAAAAATATGACCGGAAAAATGCATCAGAAAGATATCGAAAAAGCGCCGCAGGGCTTTTCCTTCAGCGCCGAGAACCTGGCGCGCGCCAAGGAGATCGTCGCCCGCTATCCCGCCGGGCGGCAGCAGAGCGCGGTGATGCCGCTTTTAACGCTGGCGCAAAAACAAAATAATAACTGGCTGCCCAAACCGGCGATGGATGCTGTGGCCGAGATGCTCGGCATGCCGCCGGTGCGCGTCTACGAGGTCGCGAGTTTTTATACGATGTATAATCTTGAACCGGTGGGCGAGCATGTGATCGAAGTCTGCACGACGACACCGTGCTGGCTCAAAGGCTCGGACGAGATCGTCGCCGCCTGCGAAAAACGGCTGGGCATCGGTCTGGGCGAGACCACCGCCGACGGCATGTTCACCCTGCGCGAGGTCGAATGTCTGGGCGCCTGCGTCAACGCGCCGATGTGCGGCATCGGCGAGCATTATTACGAAGATTTGACGCCGCAAAACGTGGTGCGGATTATCGACGATCTGGCGATGGGACGCGAGCCCAAGCCCGGCCCGCAGAGCGGGCGGAAATCTTCAGAGCCGGCAGGAGGAAAATAATGCTCGCTGAAAAAGACAAAATCTTCACCAACCTGTACGGCTTCGAGGATTGGAAGCTGGCTGGGGCGAAATCGCGTGGCGATTGGGATAACACCAAGGCCTTGCTCGAAAAAGGCCAGGAAAAGATTATAGAGGAAGTGAAAGCGTCGGGATTGCGCGGGCGCGGCGGCGCCGGATTTTCGACGGGAACGAAATGGTCGTTCATGCCCAAGACATCCGACGGGCGGCCGTCGTATTTAGTCGTCAACGCCGACGAAGGCGAGCCGGGCACGTGCAAAGACCGCGACATGATGCGCCACGACCCGCATAAATTAATCGAAGGTTGTTTAATTGCCTGCTTCGCCATGCGCGCGGTGGCGGCGTACATCTATATACGCGGCGAATTCCACGAAGAGGCCGACCGGCTCGAATTCGCGATCAAGGAATGCTACGACGCCGGGCTCATCGGCAAGAACGCCTGCAAATCCGGTTTCGATTGCGACATCTATGTGCATCGCGGCGCCGGCGCCTATATCTGCGGCGAGGAAACGGCGCTGATCGAATCGCTCGAAGGAAAGAAAGGCCAGCCGCGCCTGAAACCGCCGTTCCCGGCGGCGATGGGCGTCTGGGGTTGCCCGACGACGGTCAATAACGTCGAGTCCATCGCCGTCGTGCCGACGATTTTGCGGCGCGGCGCGCCGTGGTTTTCTTCCATCGGCCGTCCCAACAACACCGGCACGAAAGTGTTCTGCATCTCCGGCCACGTCAACAAACCGTGCAACGTCGAGGACGCGATGAGCGTGCCGCTGCGCGAGCTGATCGACAAGCATGCCGGTGGCGTGCGCGGCGGCTGGGATAATCTGCTGGCGGTGATTCCCGGCGGCTCGTCGGTGCCGGTGATCCCGAAATCGGTGTGCGACAACATATTGATGGATTTCGACAGCTTGAAGGAAGTGCGGTCGGGCCTCGGCACGGCGGCGGTGATCGTGATGGACAAATCGACCGACATCGTGCGCGCCATTGCGCGCCTCTCGAAATTCTATACGCACGAATCCTGCGGCCAGTGCACGCCGTGCCGCGAAGGCACGGGCTGGCTGTGGCGCATCATGGAGCGCATGGTGATCGGCAACGCCAAAATCGAGGAGATCGAACAATTGCTCGATATCGCCGGCCGCATCGAAGGCCACACCATCTGCGCTCTGGGCGACGCGGCGGCCTGGCCGGTGCAGGGCCTCGTCCGCCACTTCCGCCCCGAAATCGAAAAACGCATACGCGAATATACCGGAAGGAAGGCGGCATAATGCCCAAACTGACCATTGACGGAAAAGAGATCGAAGTCGAAGCCGGGACGGTGTTGATCCAGGCGTGCGAGCGGCTGGGCATCGAGATTCCGCGGTTTTGTTACCATGAGCGGTTGCAAATTGCCGGTAATTGCCGCATGTGTTTGGTCGAAGTGTCGCCGGGGCCGCCCAAGCCGCAAGCCTCGTGCGCGCTGCCTTGCGCCGACGGCATGGTGGTCAAAACCAATTCGCCGATGGTCAAAAAAGCGCGCGAAGGCGTGATGGAATTCCTGCTCATCAACCACCCGCTCGACTGCCCGATCTGCGACCAGGGCGGCGAGTGTGATTTGCAGGACCAGGCGCTGTTCTACGGCGCGGGCACTAGCCGCTACCAGGAACCGAAGCGCGCCGTCGAAGACAAATACATGGGGCCGCTCATCAAGACGCAGATGACGCGTTGCATCCACTGCACGCGCTGCATCCGCTTCTCGGAAGACATCGCCGGTGTGCCGGAACTGGGCGCGTTCGGACGCGGCGAGCACATGGAAGTCGGCACCTACATCGAAAAAGCGATCACATCGGAACTTTCGGGAAACCTGGTCGATATCTGCCCGGTCGGCGCGCTGACCAGTAAGCCGTATGCGTTTGCGGCGCGTCCGTGGGAGCTCAAGAAAACCGAATCGATCGACGTCATGGACGCGGTGGGCAGCCACATCCGCATCGACAGCCGCGGAAAAACGGTCCTGCGCGTGCTGCCGCGCATCCACGAGGAGATCAACGAGGAATGGATCTCCGACAAGACGCGCCACGCCTGCGACGGCTTGAAGCGCCAGCGGCTCGACCGCCCGTATGTGCGCCGCGACGGCACCCTGAAGGAAGCGACGTGGCAACAGGCATTCGATGCCATCGCCGCGCAAGTGCAGAAACTACGCCCGGCGCAGATGGCGGCGCTCTCCGGCAACCTCGCCTGCGCCGAAAGCGTGATGGCGCTGAAAGATTTATTGGATGAGATGAACGTCATGAGCCGCGATTGCCGTCAGGAGGGTGCCAAAATAAATCCCGGGCACCGCGGCGATTATTTGTTCAACACCACCATCGCCGGCATCGAACGGGCGGACGTGTGCTTGCTCATCGGCGCCAACCCGCGCCGCGAGGCGGCGATGGTCAATGCCCGCCTGCGCAAGGCGTACTTGAAGGGCGGCCTCAAGATTTATCACATCGGCGCGGAGGCGGAGCTGAATTACCCGCATGAGCATCTGGGCAACGATCCGCAGATATTGGCCGAGATCGCTTCCGGCAAGCATCCGCTGGCCAAAATATTGTCCGCCGCCAAACAACCGATGATTATTTTGGGCACGGCAGCGCTGGCGCGCGTTGACGGCGAGGAAATATTCGCCGCCGCCAAAACCATCGCCGGCAAATGCAATGTCATAAAAGACGGCTGGAACGGATTCAACGTGCTGCACCACGCGGCGGGACGGGTAGGGGCGCTCGACCTTGGCTTCGTGCCGGGCGAGGGCGGCCGCGACATCGCCAAAATTTTCGACGGCTGCAGGAGCGGCGACATCAAACTGGTGTACCTGCTCGGCGCCGACGAATTCGACATGAACCTGCTCGGCAAAGCCTTCGTGATTTACCAGGGCCACCACGGCGACGACGGCGCGCACCGCGCCGATGTCGTGCTGCCGGGCGCCGCTTACACCGAAAAAGACGCGACCTATATCAACACTGAAGGCCGCGTGCAACGCACCAAGCGCGCCGTTTTTGCGCCGGGCGAAGCGAAAGAGGATTGGGCGATCGTGCGCGCGCTGTCGGACGTGCTGAAAAGACCGCTTCCGTATTCGACGCCGGCCGACCTGCAGAAGCGCATGGAACACGTCGCGCCGCATTTTGCCAACATCGGCGAGATTATTCCCGCCGCGTGGAACGCCGCCGCCGGAAAATTCGAGATAGCATCGACGCCGTTCGACGAATTCATCACTAACTTCTATATGACCGACCCCATCTCGCGCGCGTCCAAGACGATGGCCGAATGCGCGAAAGAGATCCTGGGGCAAAAGCGGAAGGAAGCGGCGTAGATGGAAGAATTCATCACCATGGTCTGGCCGCTGCTGGTTGTCCTCGGCGATATTTTATTGCTGGTGGTGCCGCTGATTATTTGCGTGGCGATGCTGACCTACTGGGAGCGTAAGGTGATTGCGGCGATGCAGCTTCGGAAGGGCCCCAACGTCGTCGGATTCATGGGGCTGCTGCAGCCATTTGCCGACGGGCTCAAGCTCATTTTAAAGGAAACAATCCTGCCGCGGCAGGCCAATAAAATTATTTTCCTGATTGCGCCGATGCTGACGTTTGCGTTGGCGCTGCTCGGCTGGGCGGTGATCCCGGTGACGCCGACGTTCGTCATCGCCAACATCAATGTCGGCGTGTTGTATCTCTTCGCTATCTCGTCGCTCGGCGTCTACGGCATCATCATGGCCGGCTGGGCGAGCAACTCGAAATACGCATTCCTCGGCGCCATACGCTCCAGCGCACAGATGGTTTCTTACGAAGTCTCGATCGGGTTTGTGATCGTGACGGTGCTCCTGATGGTCGGCTCGCTTAATCTGGGCGATGTCGTGCGCGCGCAGGCGGGCGGCATCGCGCACTGGCACGCGTTCGGGGTATTGTTCCCGATGTTCATCGTGTTTTTCATCTCCGGCCTCGCTGAAACCAACCGTCATCCCTTCGACTTGCCGGAAGCGGAAGCGGAGCTGGTCGCGGGTTATAACGTCGAATATTCGTCGATGAGCTTCGCGCTCTTCTTTCTCGGCGAATACGCCAACATGATTTTAATGAGCGGCATGACGACGATTCTGTTCCTGGGCGGCTGGCAGCCGATGTTCGACGCCGAGCCGTTCACGCTGCTGCCGGGGCTGGTGTGGTTCGTGGCGAAAGTATTATTCTGCCTGTTCGTGTTCATCTGGGCGCGCGCGACGCTGCCGCGCTACCGTTACGACCAACTGATGCGCCTGGGCTGGAAAGTGTTCCTGCCGCTGTCGCTCTTGTGGGTGGTGCTGATTGCAGGCTATGTTGTTTATTTCCGTCCGGAGGTTGCATTATGAGCGATGAAAACACGCTGGTACTTCCGGATGTGCCCATTCCCGATGTCACCGCCATGCCGGAGCAGGTTGCGGGCGGCATCGAACATTTTGTGCACTGGCTGGTCGGTTTTGTCGAGGCGCTGGGCTATCCCGGTATTCTCATCATGACGTTCCTCGAAAGCACGTTCGTCCCCATACCGGCCGAGCTGACCATGATCCCGGCCGGCTACCTGGTGCAGCAGGGCGAAATGAACCTGTTTGTGGTCCTGTTTTGCAGCATTGTCGGCACTGTCGCCGGGTCGCTCTTCAATTATTACATCGCCTATCATTATGGACGGCGTTTCATGTACGCCTACGGCAAATATTTTTTGTTCAGTCATGAAAAGATGGATAAGCTCGACAAATTTTTTGCCGAGCACGGCGAGATCTCTATTTTCACCGGCCGCCTGATACCGGGCCTGCGCCATTTTATCTCGTTCCCGGCGGGCCTTGCGCACATGGACGTCAAGAAATTCTGCTTCTATACCGCTGCCGGCGGCGCGATCTGGATGGCGGTGCTGGTCGCCGTCGGCTATATCATCGGCGGCAACGAAGAATTGGTGCATCGCTACATGCCGTACATCACGACGGCGGCATTGGCGCTTGTCGTATTGATGGTCGGCATGTATCTAAGGCGTCAACGGCGTAAACGCAAAGGAGACCGCGATGGCATGGCTCGATAGGACGGCGCGCAGCTTCCTGCTCGTGGAACTGGTGAGGGGGTTCGGCATCACGCTGAAATACATGTTCAAGCGGTCGGTGACGATCAATTACCCTTACGAAAAAGGCCCGCTTTCCCCGCGTTTCCGCGGTGAGCACGCGCTCCGGCGCTATGCCAACGGCGAGGAACGCTGCATCGCCTGCAAGCTGTGCGAGGCGATCTGCCCGGCGCAGGCGATCACCATTGAGGCCGAGGAGCGCGACGACGGCAGCCGCCGCACGACGCGTTACGACATCGACATGACCAAGTGCATCTATTGCGGCTATTGCCAGGAAGCGTGCCCGGTCGACGCCATCGTCGAAGGACCCAATTTCGAATTTGCCGCCGAGACGCGCGAGGAATTATTTTACAACAAAGACAAACTGCTGGCTAACGGCGACCGCTGGGAACCGGCGATAGCCGCAAACTTGAAGGCGGATGCGGAGTATAGATAAATGGCTGAACTCATTCCCACCATTCTCTTTTATATTTTCTCCGGCATGGTCGTGGCGTCGGGGTTGATGGTGATTTCGTCGAAAAATCCCGTGCATTCAGTGCTGTTTTTGATATTGGCGTTTTTCAATTCGGCGGGGCTGTTCGTGCTCTTGGGCGCCGAGTTCATCGCTATGATTTTGGTCATCGTCTATGTCGGCGCGGTGGCGGTCTTGTTCCTGTTCGTGGTCATGATGCTCGATATCAATTTTGCCGAACTGCGGCAGGGGTTCCTTAAATATCTGCCGGTGGGGGCAAGCGTGGCGGGGTTATTGTTCGCCGAGCTCCTGGCGGTATTCCTGATGACGCTGCACGCGCCGCTGGCCACCGTCGCTGCGCGGCACGTGATTCCTGCCAGCGAGCAGACTAACAACACTCAGGCCATCGGCAATATTTTATATACCTGGTATTTTTATCCGTTCCAGATGGCGGGAATTATTTTGCTGATCGCCATGATCGGCGCCATCGTGCTGACGTTGCGCCACCGCGGTGGCGTGCGCCGCCAGAGCGTCGCCGGGCAGACCTCGCGCAAGCGAGCCAACAGTGTCGAGAATATCAAAGTGAAATCGGGGCAGGGGATATGACGCAGCATTTCTTCGGCGATATCGGCATCATCCATTATCTCATCGTATCCAGCCTGCTGTTCACGCTGGGTGTCGCCGGTATATTCCTCAACCGCAAAAACGTGATTACGATATTGATGTCGATCGAGCTGATATTGCTTGCGGTCAATATCAATTTCGTCGCCTTCTCGGTGGCGCTGGGGGACTTGACCGGCCAGGTGTTCGCCATGTTCGTGCTGACGGTGGCCGCCGCTGAAGCTGCCATCGGCCTTGCGATTCTCGTCGTCTATTTTAGGAACCGCGGCAGCATTGCCGTGGAAGATATCCATATGATGAGAGGCTAGCATGATTCAACTCATCGTATTCCTTCCACTGCTTGCCGCGCTGATCGTAGGTCTTTCCGTGCGTGTGATTTCTCCGGCGGTGGCGCAGCGCATCACCTGCGGCGCGATGGTGCTGTCGGCGATATTTTCCGGATTGGTGTTCAGGGAATTCGCCGCTGTCGCCGGACATGGCGAGCTGGTCTATAAGATACCGGTGCTGACGTGGATTACGTCGGGCGATTTCTCCGTCGACTGGCTGCTGCGCGTCGATGCGTTGACGGCGATAATGCTGGTGGTGGTGACGTGGGTGTCGGCGGTGGTGCATCTTTATTCGGTCGGCTACATGAGCCATGACGAGCACCAGCCGCGCTTCATGGCCTATCTCTCGCTGTTTACGTTCTTCATGCTGATGTTGGTGACGTCGGACAACCTGGCGCAGCTTTTCGTCGGCTGGGAAGGCGTGGGCTTGTGTTCTTATTTGCTGATTGGGTTTTGGTATAAAAAGCCGGAAGCCAATGCGGCGGCCATCAAGGCGTTCCTCGTCAACCGCGTCGGCGATTTCGGTTTCGCGCTGGGAATTTTTGCCGTATTCGTGCTGTTCGGCACGATTTATTTTGACCCCATCTTTGCCGATGCGCCTAAACATGCGGATGACACGATGCGGTTCTTAGGCATTGATTTCCCGGCGATGACGCTGATCTGTATTTTATTATTCATCGGCGCCATGGGCAAATCGGCGCAGCTCGGCTTGCACACATGGCTCCCCGACGCGATGGAAGGCCCGACGCCGGTCTCGGCGCTCATCCATGCCGCGACGATGGTGACGGCGGGCGTGTTCATGGTGGCGCGGCTGTCGCCGCTGTTCGATTTATCGTCGATGGCGATGGCGGTTGTGTGCCTCATCGGCGCGGCGACGGCGTTTTTCGCGGCGACGGTCGGCCTGGTGCAAAACGACATCAAGCGCGTCATCGCCTATTCGACCTGCTCGCAGCTTGGCTATATGTTCTTTGCGTGCGGCGTCGGCGCGTACGGCGCCGCTATTTTCCACCTGATGACGCATGCGTTTTTCAAGGCGCTGCTTTTCCTCGGCGCCGGATCGGTCATTCACGGCATGTCGGGCGAGCAGGACATGCGCAAGATGGGTGGCATCTGGCGCCTGATGCCGGTGACCTATGCCTATATGTGGATCGGCTCGCTGGCGCTGGCTGGTATCCCGTTCTTCGCCGGATACTATTCAAAAGATATGATTTTGGAGGCGGCTTATGCCGGCGGCAACGTCGGGAAAATCGCTTTCTACTTAGGCATTGCCGCCGCCTTCATGACGGCGTTTTATTCCTGGCGCCTGATTTTTATGACCTTCCACGGCAAGCCGCGCGCCAGTAAAGACGTCATGAGCCACGTGCACGAATCGCCGCCGATCATGCTGGCACCGCTGGCGCTGCTCGCGCTGGGCGCCGTGTTCGCCGGAATCATCGGTTATCATGCGCTGGGCTTGGTATCGCCGGAAGGTGAATTCTGGCAGGCGTCGCTGGCGGCCAACGAGGCGATGGAAAAAGCGCACCACGTGGCGATGTGGGTGGGAGTGCTGCCGCTGCTTCTGGCGCTCTCCGGCATCGCGCTGGCGTGGTATATGTATATCGACAGTCCGGCGGTTCCGGCGATGCTGGCGGCGCGCGCGCCGTGGCTTTACCGCTTCCTGCTCAACAAATGGTATTTCGACGAATTCTACGATGCAACGCTAGTCAAGCCGGCCAAACGCTTCGGCCAGTATTTATGGAAATTCTGGGATGAAACCATCGTTGACGGCGTATTCGTCAACGGCTCGGCGATGCTCGCGTCGCTCTTTGCCAGTCGCGTCAGCCGCCTGCAGACCGGCTACGTTTATCATTATGCTTTTGCCATGTTGCTTGGATTTTTATTCATCGTAACCTGGGTGGTGTTTAAATGACGGGAGAAATCCAGACATGCTGACAACGCTCATCCTCCTCCCTCTCCTCGGCGCGGCGATGATATTGATTTTCACGCGCGGCGATGACGCGCGGGCGGCCTCCGAGGCGCGTTACATATCGCTGTTCACGACGTTGCTCACCTTCTTCATTTCGTTGTTCCTGTGGGTCGGGTTCGACGGCGGCACGGCCGATTTCCAGTTCGTCGAAAAATACAGCTGGTTCGTCGGGCTCAACATCAATTATTATCTGGGCATCGACGGCATTTCATTGTTTCTGGTGCTGCTCACGACGTTCCTGATGCCGATTTGCATCCTGTGCAGCTGGGAATCGATCACCACGCGCACGCGCGGGTTCATGGTGAACTTCCTGATATTGGAATCGTTCGTCGTCGGCGTATTCTGTGCCCTAGACGCCATGCTCTTTTACCTGATGTTCGAAGGCATGCTGATACCGATGTATCTCATCATCGGCATCTGGGGCGGCAACAACCGCGTCTACGCCGCCTATAAGTTTTTCCTCTATACGCTCCTGGGCTCGGTGCTGTTTTTAATCGCCATCGTTTATTTGTATCTCACCTTCCACACCACCAGCATTCCGGAATTGATGGCCATGGCGCCGAAGCTCGACCACGGCGTGCAGAAATGGCTGTTCCTCGCCATGCTGGCGTCGTTTGCGGTCAAGGTGCCGATGTGGCCGGTGCATACGTGGCTGCCCGATGCGCACGTGCAGGCGCCCACCGCCGGTTCCGTAATTCTGGCGGGTATTTTGCTCAAAATGGGCGCGTACGGCTTCCTGCGGTTCTCGCTCCCCATGCTGCCCGACGCCTCGCATTATTTCACGCCGCTGATATTCGGCCTCAGCCTTGTCGCCGTGATCTATACGTCGCTGGTGGCACTGATGCAGACCGACATGAAAAAACTAATCGCCTATTCGTCGGTGGCGCATATGGGTTTCGTCACCATCGGTATTTTTACCTTCACGGCGCAGGGCATCGAAGGCGCGATCATCCAGTGCCTCAGCCACGGCCTCGTGTCCGGCGCGCTGTTCCTCTGCGTCGGCGTCGTCTATGACCGCATGCACACGCGCGACATCAAGCGCTACGGCGGCGTCGTCAACGTCATGCCCAAATACGCGCTGATGTTCATGATCTTCACCATGGCCTCGGTCGGGCTGCCGACGACGTCCGGATTCATCGGCGAATTTTTAGTGCTGCTCGGCGCATTCAAAGTCAATACCGCCGTTGCGGCGCTGGCGGCCACCGGCGTCGTGCTGGGCGCTGCGTACATGCTGTGGCTCTACCGCCGCGTTGTCTTCGGCGACATCGCCAATGACGAAGTGCGGCGCATGACCGATATCGGCG
The DNA here is from genome assembly GCA_964575095.1 of uncultured Rickettsiales bacterium. Classification (GTDB taxonomy): domain Bacteria; phylum Pseudomonadota; class Alphaproteobacteria; order Rickettsiales; family SXRF01; genus CAZNPA01. The sequence goes on along the minus strand of CAZNPA010000003.1, from coordinate 81,992 downwards.
CGCGCGAAATGACTATTTTCATCCCGATCGCGCTCATCGTCATGTGGATGGGCATTTATCCCAAACCGTATTTCAGCGCCATGGAGGCGTCGGTGAATAATCTGCTTAAACAAGTATCGGCGGGAGCAACGCCATGACCGGACTGAGCGCCATGTGGCCTGAACTGTATCTTGCCGCCGCCGCGATTCTGCTGCTGCTCTACGGCGTCTTCCGCGGCCAGCGCGCCAATATGCTGCTGATCATTGCCGCGGTCCTGATTCTGTGCGGCACGCTCTGGATCAGCGGCAATAACTATTCCTACGCCGCCACCGCCATGAACGGCATGTTCGTCACCAATAGCTTCACTTCATTCGCCAAGATCATGGTGCTTCTGGCCGGAGCGATGACGCTTTGCCTTTCCTCCGGCTGGCTGACGGAAAACGGCGGCAGGCCGTTCGAGTTCGTGGTGCTGATGCTGTTTGCCATCCTCGGCATGATGCTGATGATCTCGGCCAACGATTTTCTGGCGCTGTACATGGGGCTTGAAATGTCGAGCCTGGCGCTTTACGTGCTGGCCGCCTTCGAGCGCGACCACACCAAATCGTCGGAAGCCGGATTGAAATATTTCGTGCTCGGCGCGCTGGCGTCGGGGATGCTGCTGCTCGGCATCTCGTTCGTCTATGGCTTTTCCGGCAGCACCGGCTTTGAAACGCTGGCGGTATTGTTCGCCGCCAATGCCGCCAACAAGGGCGTGATTTTAGGATTGGTGCTGATCATCGTCGCCTTCTGCTTCAAAGTATCGGCGGCGCCGTTTCACATGTGGACGCCGGACGTGTACGAGGGCGCGCCGACGCCGGTCACCGCATTCTTCGCCACGGCATCCAAGGTCGCGGCGCTGGCGCTATTCGCGCGCGTGCTGCTGCAGCCGTTCGGCGCTCTCTATATCAGCTGGCAGCCGGTGATCGCGCTGGCGGCGGTGGCATCGATGGCTGTGGGCGCGTTGGCCGCCATCCGCCAGACCAATATCAAACGCCTCCTGGCCTATAGCTCGATCGGCCATGCCGGATTCATGCTGATTGGCGTGGCAGCGGACAACGCCGCAGGTGTGCAGGCGATGCTGATCTATCTCGGCCTTTATGTATTCATGAGCGCCGGCGCATTCGGTTGCGTGCTTCTGATGCGCCGCAGCGGCCAGCCGGTCGAGGACATCAAAGACCTGTCCGGGCTTTCCGAAACGCAGCCGGTGATGGCGCTGGCGTTGGCGATATTCATGTTCTCGATGGCGGGCATTCCGCCGTTGGCCGGGTTCTTTGGCAAGATGTACGTCGTGCTGGCGGCGCTTGAAGCCGGCCTCATATGGCTGGCTGTGGCCGGCGTGCTGACCAGCGTCATCGCCTGCTATTACTATATCAGGATTGTCAAGATCATGTATTTCGACGAGCCGGTCTATGGTTTCGATGCGCGTTCACCACTCCTGCTGCGTGCCGTCATCGCCACTTCGGCCGTTGTGACGATGGGATTCTTTCTGATGCCGGCGCCGCTGGTAACCGCCGCCGCCGCCGCCGCCAAAGCGATATTGAAATAATATGGCCGGAAAAAAACATAAAGTGTCTAATCTTCTGAACAGCTACCACCTGCTGTCGTTCGACAGCCTCGATTCGACCAACGAAGAAGCCAAGCGGCTGGCCAAGAGCGGCGGCAGCCACGGCGCCGTCATCTGGGCCAAGAAACAGACGGGCGGCAAGGGGCGCATGGGCCGCCAGTGGGTTTCCAGCGAGGGAAATTTGTTTGTTTCTTTCCTGCTGCAGCCGGAAAAACCGATGAATGAACTGCCGCAGCTTTCGTTCGTGGCGGTGATGGCCGCCATCGATGCCATGAAGCCGCTGTTGCCGCCGGGAAAAAAACTGCAATGCAAATGGCCGAACGACGTGCTGCTCGACGGAAAAAAAGTCGGCGGCATCCTGCTTGAATCGTTCAAGGGCGAAAACGGCGGTACGTGGGTGGCGGCCGGTATCGGCATCAACATTGATAATTTCCCGCCGCATGCCGATTTTCCCGCCACGTGCCTGACCGAAGCCGGCGTCGATCTGGTTTCCGCCAAAATCGTGCTGTCGCGCCTCATCCATCATTTTATTCAGGGCTACAATGTTTGGGACGGTCAGGGCTTTGCGCCCATCCGTGCCTACTGGATGCGCAACGCCTGGGGGCTTGGGAACCTTATCGCCGCGCGCTGGCCGGACGGTGAGGCCATCGGCACCGCCGAAGGCATCGACAAGGACGGCAGCCTGATACTCACGCTGAAAAACGGCAAAAAACAGCATGTCCACGCCGCCGATATTTTCCCGGCGGAGGGTAAGAAGGCGAAAGAAATTTAATTATGCTCCTCCGCCTGCGGGAGAGGCAGTAAGGAAGGTAACTATGCTGCTCGCGATTGACGCCGGGAATACCAATGTCGTGTTCGCCGTATTCGACGGTAAAAAACTCGTCGGCCAGTGGCGTATCGCCACCGACGCCCGCCGCACCGCCGATGAATACGGCGTGTGGCTGCTGCAGGTGATGGAGCGCGCGAAAATTGCGCCGAAAAAAATCACCGGCACGATCATGGCCTGCGTCGTTCCGCAGGCGATTTTCGAGCTGCGCCAACTGGCGCGGCGTTATTTCGGCACGGAACTCCTGTTGGTGGGTGGCGATCATGAGGTCAAGATCGGCATGAAAATCAATATCGATAACCCGCATGAAGTGGGTGCCGACCGGCTGGTCAATGCCTTTGCCGCCTGGCGGCGGTTCAAGCAGGCGATGATCATCGTCGATTTCGGCACGGCGACGACGTTCGACGTCGTAAGCTCAAAAGGCGAATATATGGGCGGCGTCATCGCCCCCGGCGTCAATCTGTCGCTCGACGCACTGCACCGCGCCGCGGCGAAGCTACCCAATATCGGCATCATGCGCCCGGCCAAGGTCATCGGCCGCAACACCATCACGGCCATGCAGTCCGGCGTCTATTACGGCTATGCCGGCCTGGTCGAGATGATCACCGATCGCATCAAAAAAGAATACGGTGGGAAGATGAAGGTCATCGCCACCGGCGGTCTGGCTTCGCTGTATGCCAAAGCCTGCCCGGTGATAGAGAAGGTCGAGCCGGATTTGATTATTTATGGTTTGAAGGAGATTTATGAGATGAATAGTGGCCAGTGATTAGTGGCTAGTGGTTAGTAAAAGAATGTGCTAATGACTCCACTCACCACTTATCACTCACCACTCGCCACTCCCTTATGACCTTCGATTTCAACAAATATAAAGACGAGCTCCTCTTCGTGCCGCTGGGCGGCTCGAATGAAATCGGCATGAATTTGAACCTCTATACCTACCAGGGCAAATGGCTGATGGTGGATTGCGGCATCGGTTTCGCCACCGATTATTTGCCCGGCGTCGAGATCATCGTGCCGGACATTTCCTTTATCGTGAAGCACAAAAAAGATCTACTGGGGCTCGTCATTACGCACGCGCACGAAGACCATCTCGGCGCCGTGCCGTACCTCTGGCGCGAACTGGAATGTCCGGTCTATGCGACGCCATTCACGGCGGCGTTCTTAAAAAATAAAATCGCCGAGATGGGGCCGGGCACTAAGCCGGCCATCAAAGAACTGAAGCCGGGCGCGGATCTTGAGCTGGGGCCGTTCTCGATGGAACTGATCGATCTTACGCACTCGATCCCCGAAATGCAGGCGGTGGCGATCACGACCAAAAAAGGCGTCATCATGCATACCGGCGACTGGAAGTTCGACGCGGCGCCGATGGTGGGGCCGGTCTCGGATTACGAAACGCTCAAGAAATACGGCGACGGCAAGGTGCTGGCCATGGTCTGCGACTCGACCAACGTCTTCGTCGAAGGCGATTCCGGTTCGGAAGGCGACGTGCGTAAAAATTTAATCAAGCTGATCGCCGAGTGCCCGCAGCGCGTATTGGTGACGACGTTCGCTTCCAACCTTGCGCGCGTGTTGTCGCTCATCAAGGCGGCGCAGGAAGCGGGCAGGGTGGTGGCGCTGGCCGGGCGCTCGCTGTGGCGCATCACCGAAGCGGCGCGCGAAAGCGGCTATTTAGGAAAAGACGTCGAGTTCGTACGTGAAACCGAAATCATGGATTTACCGCGCAAGGATATACTTATTATCGCCACCGGCGGCCAGGGCGAACCTCGCGCGGCGCTGCCCAGAATCGCCCGCGGCGAGCATCCGCATATAAAATTAGCGCCGGGCGATACGGTGATTTTCTCCTCGCGCAAAATTCCCGGCAACGAGATAAAAATCAACTGGCTGATGAACCAGCTGACATTGAAAAAAATCGAAGTCATCACCGGCAAGGAACATCACATCCACGTATCCGGCCATCCGGCGCGCGAGGAATTGAAACGCATGTACGAGCTGGTGCGGCCGAAAATCGCCGTGCCGACGCATGGTGAGGCGATGCATCTGCACGAACACGCCAAGCTGGCGCGAAAATTTGGCGTCAAGGAAACCGTTGAGGCCACCAACGGCGCCGTGGTGTGGCTGGAAGCGGGCGAGGCCTCAGTCATCGGCAAGGTCGAATCCGGCTACGTCGCTATTGACGGATTATCGATGGTGCCGACCGACAGCGACATCATCCGCACGCGCCGCAAGCTCCGCGACGACGGCTGCGTCTTCGTCAGCTTTGCCGTCGATAAGAAAGGCCACCTCGCCTCCGAGGTAAGTTTAACCGCGCCCGGCGTGCTCGACCCGAAAGAAGACCAAGACCTGCTCGAAAGTTGGCGCGAGGAAGCGGAACGCATCGCCCGCGACATCAAAACCAAAAGCAACGACGATAAACTAAGGGAATCCGTGCGCAACGCCTTGCGCAAGCTCATCAAGAACGATCTGGACAAGAAGCCGGTGGTTGAGGTGCAGATCGCAAAAGTTTAGCTCCCCTCTTAAGGAGGAGCTAAAAATTAAAGCGTCCGTTGCTGTTCTGCTGCCTGCGTGCGTTCGGCAGCCAGCCGGTCCTGAAAAGTGGTGTTTTGTTGCTGCGGCGGCGATGCGGCCAATTGCTGCTGCAGCCGCAGGATTTCGTAATTGTTGGCCTCCGCCTGCGCGAGTTCGGCGGTGATGCGGTTTTGCGTGAGCTTGACGTCGGCCACCGCGCCGAGCGTGCCGCCGATGGCCAGCGCCGTCAGTCCGCCTAAGCTGCTAAACAGAAACTGGACTGCCGCGCCGGCGCCTACGGCCAGCCCGTCGGCGAATAATTTGCTGCCGGCATAAAAAGCAAACCCTTGCCCCAAACCGGACGCAAGGATGAAAAGCCCTGCCGTAATTAACAGGCCTTTGCCGAAGCCGCTGGCGGCGACCTGCGCCATGCCGCGCCATAATGCTTTTCCGGCGCCCTTGAGCGAAAGGTCGGCTTTGCGCTGCAGGGCGTCGGAGAGCGGATGGCTGGGCGTCACGAACGCGCTGGCATATTGCTGCCGCACCGAACTCTGCATATCGGTGTTAAATACGCCGCCGGCGGCGGATACCGCCGTTTGCGCCGAAGCTGCCAGTCTATCTTTCAAGGTCGGTTCGGCCACGATGTTAAAACCTCGTTATGTTATTGGGGAGTAGCGCGGGTGTGATCGAAGGAAAGCAGCGCCTTCTCGGCGGCGGCCATGACCTTGTCGCGGTGATGGGTGCTGGAGGTGGGGTAATCGATGTAGCCATCGTAAGGCGCGGTGACGGTGGCGATGTCCGCATCCTCGGATTTGTGATGACTGCCATTTTTAATCTTTCTGCCGGCGGCTGCCTGCGCCGCCTCGACGATGTCATGCTGCTTGCCACCAAGGACTCCCTTGAACCAGAGGTCGGTCTTATCGAACATTTTACGGAAGACGTCGCGGTTGATGCCGATGCTGGCGCCCAGTGCGCCGACAGCCAGCATGGATGCGATGGACGCGGCATGCGGACCGAGCACGGTCAATACGCCATGCTCGCCGATCAAGCCCAGCTCTCCCAATAATAGCGAGCTGGCGCCGGTAGCGGCTAGCAACGCGCCCGCGCCGACGCCAATTACCAGTCCCACCAGCGCTATTTTCCAGAATACATATTTGTTTTTGAGCGGCGCTTCGATCTTGGCGTAATGCGTGACGCGGTAATTGTCCAGATCAGCGACAATCTCTTTTGCAAGTTTCTTCTGGGTCGGCGCTGGCGCCGGTTCGCCCTTCACCATCGCTTTCAGTTCGCAGATGTCTTGCTTCAGTTCGGAAAATTTTCCTTCCTCAAATGCGCGCATTCGCACCTCTTCCTGATGCGCCGCCGATGCGACTGCGCCGCTGACCGTACCGATATTGGTGAATTTATGCACGCCGTAGATCAGCCCGCCGGCTGAAAATGCCCCGAGAATGCCCACCGCTCCCGGCAATCCCACAAACGACAGGCTGGCCAACCCGACGATGGTGCCGACGGCCGCGCCAAGCACAGTGCCGACAACGGTGCCGCCCAATTCCCCTTTGGAAGCGCCTTTATAGGATTCCCACCAGGTGTGATGGTAATAGGGCCCCTCATCGCTTAAGGATTTGCCCTTCTCGATCTTGTGTTCGACTTCAAGCAGTTTTTCGGTATCCATAAATCAGCTAGAATCCTGCTATATTGGCGTATTGCTTCAGTACCCATAATACCCTATTTATAGGGGAAGAATCGTGAAACTTTTGTGACAAATTGACTAACTTCAGGTGACAAGAAAATATGATAGGAAAGCTCAATCACGTAGCCATAGCAGTGCCTAATTTACAAGCTGCATCAATGACTTACCGTGATATTCTGGGGGCAAAAACCTCGGATCCGGTGGCTTTGCCCGAGCATGGCGTTAGCACCGTTTTTGTGACGCTTAACAACACTAAAATAGAGCTTTTAGAGCCGCTGGGCGAGGCCTCGCCGATTGCCAATTTCCTGCTTAAAAACCCCTCCGGCGGCATCCATCATGTGTGTTACGAGGTGGCCGATATCAAAACGGCGCGCGATGTACTGGTTAAAAGCGGCGCACGCGTGCTGGGTGAGATAAAAACCGGCGCCCACGGAAAACCGGTACTCTTCCTGCATCCCAAGGATTTCTTCGGCACGCTGATCGAGTTGGAACAGGTCTAGCCATGTCCATTTCGATGGCAGTTTTCACCTTCATCAACGGCTGGTGCCTGGCGCTGTTCCTGATGCTGCCGTTTTCGATCGAAGCACCGGGAAAACAGGAGGGTATCGGCTATGCCGGAGCGCCGAAGAAAATACGCTGGAAGCGGCTGCTGTGGGGGACCACGATAATAGCGGTTTTGCTTACGGTTACGCTTGCATTGGTGATTAAATCCGGCATTCTGCCGGTAGCAAATGTGGAGTGAATATGCGCCTTTCTCAGTTCTTCCTGCCGCTCATCAAAGAAACGCCGTCGGAGGCGCAGGTTGCCTCGCACCGGCTGATGCTTCGCGCCGGCATGGTGCGCCAGCAGGCGGCGGGGATTTATACCTGGCTGCCGCTGGGGCTCAAGGTGCTGCAAAACATCGAGCGCATCGTCGCCGAGGAGCATGACCGCGCCGGCTGCGTCCGCGTGTTGATGCCGACGTTGCAGCCGACGGAGCTGTGGAAGGAATCCGGCCGCTACGACAAGATGGGCGAGGAGATGCTGCGGTTCAATGACCGCGCCGAGCGCGAGCTGCTCTACAGCCCGACCTGCGAGGAAATGATCATTGACAATTTCCGCGCCTTCGTCAGGAGCTACAAGTCGCTGCCGCTCAACCTCTACCAGATCCAATGGAAATTCCGCGACGAGGTGCGCCCGCGCTTCGGCGTCATGCGCGGCCGCGAATTCTTCATGAAAGACGCCTATTCCTTCCATATCGACCTGGACGACGCCAAGCGCGAATACGCCAAGATGTACGACGTCTATCACCGCATCTTCGCACGCATGGGGTTGACAGCCATCGCCGTCAGCGCCGATAGCGGCAATATCGGCGGTTCGTTGAGCCACGAGTTCCAGGTCATTGCCGATACCGGCGAGAGTGCGCTTTATTACGATGCCGCGTTCGACGATATCCGCAGCGGCAAGATCACCATGAGCGGCGAGGAAATGCGCAATCTCTACGCTGCCGCCGATGAATTGCACGTGGCGGAGAAATGCCCGCTGCCGCCGGAAAAGTTGCGCACGGCGCGCGGCATCGAAGTCGGCCACATCTTCCTTCTCGGCCGCAAATACACCGATGCGATGAATGTCGACGTCACCGGCCCGGACGGAAACCCGGTGCGGGTGGAAATGGGCACCTACGGCATCGGCGTGTCGCGCCTGGCGGGAGCCATCATCGAGGCCAGCCACGACGATGCGGGCATCATCTGGCCGGAGTCGGTGGCGCCGTTCAAGGTCGGCATCATAAACTTACGCGTCGGCGATGCCAAGTGCGATGCTGCTTGCCAGAAACTATACGATACCCTACGGGGGCATGGTATCGAAGTTTTATACGACGACACCGACGCCCGCGCCGGCGAGAAATTTGCGTCGATGGATTTGATCGGCCTGCCGTGGCAGGCCATCGTCGGGCCTAAGGGCGCGGAGAAGGGCATTGTCGAACTCAAGAACCGCAAGACCGGCGAGAAACAGGAAGTGTCGCTGGAAGCGGCGTTGGATACATTATTGAAATAATTTCTGTCATTCCCGCGAAAGCGGGAATCTTAACTAACCACTCGTGCAAACGGAGAGATAAGATCCCCGCTTGCGCGGGGATGACGAGGATAAATGCTCTCTGCTTTTGAACGCATGATCGCTTTCCGTTACCTGCGCGCGCGGCGCGAGGAGGGGCTGATCTCGGTCATCGCGCTCTTTTCGCTGGTCGGCATCATGCTCGGTGTGGCGACGCTCATCGTTGTGCTGTCGGTAATGAATGGCGTGCGCGAAGAGATGATCAAAAGCATCATCGGCCTTGAAGGCCATGTCAGCGTCTACGCCGCCAGCAGCGGCGGCATTCCGGCCTATGGCGATATCACGCAGAAAATCTCGCTGCTTCCCAATGTGCAGAATGCCATGCCTAAAGTCGAAGGCCAGATCATGCTGTCGTTCAAAGGCCAGGCGGTGGGCGCCATGGCGTCCGGTTATCGGCCGGAAGATTTAGGCAAAAAAGAAATGCTCGCGACTAAAATTACGCCGGACGGCATAGAAAAATTGGCGGCCGGCGAAGGCGTGGTAATCGGTTCGCGGCTTGCCGAAAAAATGGGAATCCATATCGGCGACAGCGTGACGCTGATCTCGCCGGAAGGCCGCGCCACGGTGGCCGGCATGGTGCCGCGCGTCAAGGCCTATCCGGTGGTGGGAACATTTTCTATCGGTATGTTTGCCTACGATAGCGGCCTGATTCTGATGCCGTTCGAGGAGGCGCAAACGTATTTTAAACTCAAAGACAACGGCGATGCGGCAAGCCAGATCGAGGTCATGGTAAGCTCGCCGGATGCGGCGCGCATTGTCGCCATGGAAATCGGCCAAGCGCTCGGTGAGGGTTATCGCATCTATGACTGGAAATCGTCGAACAATCATATTTTCCAGGCGGTGATGGTGCAGCGAAACGTGATGTTCCTGATTCTGATGCTGATTATCCTGGTGGCGTCGTTCAATATTATTTCGAGCCTCATCATGCTGGTGCGCGAGAAGGGAAAAGACATCGCGGTGCTCCGCACGTTGGGCGCCAGCCGCGCTTCGGTGATGCGGATTTTCTTCGCCTGTGGCTCGATGGTGGGCGTGCTGGGCACGGTGCTTGGCGTGGCGCTGGGGCTGCTGATCGCCTTTAACACCGAGAACATCCAGCGCGGTCTGGAAGCGATGATGGGCCATAAATTATTCGCCGACGAACTGTATTTCCTGTCGCATCTGCCGTCGCGCGTCGATTCCGGTGAAGTACTGGTGATCGTCCTGATGGCGCTGGCGCTTTCGTTCCTGGCGACACTCTATCCGGCGCGGAAAGCCGCGTCGCTCGATCCGGCGGAGGCGCTTCGTTATGAGTGACGCCGTGCTGGAACTGAAACAGGTTGTGCGCATCTATGAGCAGGGTGAGAAGGCAATCACCGTCTTGGATGAACTCGATCTCACCATCAAGCGCGGCGAATTAGTGGCGCTGGTGGGGCCGAGCGGTTCCGGCAAGACGACGCTGCTTTCCATTTCCGGTCTTCTCGATACGCCCACCGCCGGGCGCGTGCTGCTCTCCGGCCACGACATGAGCAACGCTTCCGACGATGCACGTACGCTGGCGCGCCGCAAAGCCATCGGGTTCGTTTATCAATCGCACCATCTCCTGCCGGAATTCTCGGCGCTGGAAAACGTCGTGTTGCCGCAAATGATTGCCGGCGCATCGAAAGCAGATGCTGCCCATAAAGCGGAGGCGCTCCTTCGCGCGCTCGCGCTCGATGAGCGGCTCACGCATCGCCCGGGCAAGCTCTCCGGCGGCGAGCAGCAGCGCGTCGCCATCGCGCGTGCGCTGGCCAACGATCCCATGCTGCTTCTTGCCGACGAGCCGACCGGAAATCTGGATCCGCTGACGGCCGGGCAGGTGTTTGGCATGCTCACGCACGCCGTGCGGCAGAAAAACGTTGCGGCACTGGTGGCGACGCACAACATGGAACTCGCCAAAAATATGGATCGCATTATCCATCTTGAAAACGGCAGGGTGGCATGACGACGCCGTTCATTCATCTTTCGGTGCATAGCGCCTATTCGTTGCTGGAAGGCGCGATCCCGATAAAAGATCTCATCAAATGTTGCAAGCAGCACGACATGCCCGCCGTGGCATTGACCGACAGCGGCAATCTGTTCGGCTCGCTGGAATTCTCAATGGCGGCGATCGAGGCGGGCGTGCAGCCGATTCTGGGCTGCCAGCTGCCGGTGGCGCCGATTACCATTAATGACGGCCGTCACGGTCACAGACAAAAGCCCGATCAACTCCTGGCCTATGTGCAGAACGACGCCGGGTGGCATAATCTCCTGAAATTATCGAGCGATTCTTATCTTTCACCTGCGGCCGATCCGGGGCCGCTCCTGTCGCTCGAAAATATCATCGCGCACGGCGAGGGGTTGATCATACTCACCGGGGGTATACATAGCGCCTTGGGAAAATTGTTACTGGCGGCGCGTGACGCGGCGGCGGAAGAGCATCTGCTTACTCTCAAACAGCATTTTCCGAACCGGCTTTATATCGCGCTCTCACGCCATGGCGTTCCGGAAGAGCAGGCGATCGAGCGGCGGCTGATCGCGCTGGCCTACCAACACAACATTCCGCTGGTGGCCGTCAACGATGCCTATTTCATCGACGAAGACATGTACGAGGCGCACGACGCGTTCCTCTGCATCGCCGACGGCACCTACGTCACCGAGGCCAACCGTCGTCGCCTAACGCCAGAGCACCGGCTGAAAACGCCGGAAGAAATGGCCGGGATTTTTGCCGATATTCCCGAGGCGCTGACAAACACCATCGCCATTGCCAAGCGCTGCGCCTTTGTCGCTGAGCCGCGATCACCGATCCTGCCGCGCTTCGTGCAGGACGGCATGAGCGAGGACGAATTGTTGCGTGAGCAGGCGACGGCCGGTTTGGAAGAGCGGCTTCTGCGCTATGCCTTGTCGGAGGAAAAAGCAAAGCCGTACTGGGACCGCCTGACGTTCGAGATCGATGTCATTATCAAGATGCAATTTCCCGGCTATTTCCTCATCGTCTCCGATTTCATCAAATGGAGCAAGAAGAACGGCATCCCCGTCGGTCCCGGCCGCGGCTCGGGCGCCGGATCCGTGGTGGCGTGGGCGTTATCCATTACTGATTTGGATCCCTTGCGTTATGGATTGCTCTTCGAGCGCTTCCTGAATCCGCAGCGTGTGTCGATGCCGGATTTTGATGTCGATTTCTGCCAGGAGCGGCGTGACGAAGTCATCAAATACGTGCAGAAACGCTACGGCTCGGATCGCGTGGCGCAGATCATCACCTTCGGGAAATTGCAGGCGCGTGCCGTGCTGCGCGACGTCGGCCGCGTGCTGCAGATGCCGTACGGGCAGGTCGACCGCATTTCCAAGCTGGTGCCGCACAATCCGGCGCATCCGGTGACGCTGGCCGAGGCGATTGCGATAGAACCCAGCCTCAAGGCCGCTGCCGAAGAAGACGAGATGGTGCAAAAACTGATGGATATCAGTCTGAAGCTCGAAGGCCTGAACCGCCACGCCTCGACGCATGCGGCGGGTGTCGTCATCGCCGACCGGCCGCTGTCCGAACTGGCGCCGATGTACCGCGACCCGAAATCCGACATGCCGGTAGTGCAGTATTCGATGAAATATGCTGAATCCGCCGGCCTGGTGAAATTTGACTTCTTAGGCTTAAAAACGCTGACGGTGCTGGTGCGTGCCGTGGCGCTGCTTAAAAACCAGAATATCGACGTCGATTTGCTGGCGCTGCCGGAGGGCGACAAGAAAACCTACGCCATGCTTTCGCACGGCGATACGGTGGGCGTGTTCCAGCTCGAAAGCACGGGCATGCGCGACACGCTGAAAAAACTCAAGCCCGACTGCCTGGAGGACATCATCGCGCTGGTCTCGCTCTACCGCCCCGGCCCGATGGATAACATTCCGACCTATATAGCGCGCAAGCACGGTCACGAGAAGCCGGAATATCTGCATCCGCTGTTGGAGCAGGTTTTAAAAGAGACGTTCGGTGTCATTATTTATCAGGAACAGGTGATGCAGATCGCACAGCTCCTGGCTGGTTATTCGCTGGGCGAAGCCGATCTGCTGCGCCGCGCCATGGGCAAGAAGATTCGTTCGGAGATGGAGGCGCAGCGCGACGTGTTCACCAAACGCGCCGTCGAACGCGGCGTCGATAAGCATCAGGCCGCCAGTATCTTCGACCTCATCGCCAAATTCGCCGAATATGGTTTCAACAAATCACACGCGGCGGCCTACGCCGTCATCGCCTACCAGACGGCATATTTGAAAGCCAACCACCCGGTCGAATTTTTGGCGGCGTCGATGACCTACGACATGCACAACACCGACAAGCTCGGCGTTTTCCGCGAAGAGGCCGGGCGGTTTGACATCACGCTCCTGCCGCCGGACATCAATAAGTCGGACGTGCTGTTTTCGGTGGAAAATGGAAATATACGCTATGCCTTGGCGGCCATCCGCAACGTCGGCGCGCAGGCGATGCAGCATGTCGTGCGCGAACGCGAAACCGGCGGCAGCTACCAGGATATTTTCGATTTCATCGCGCGCGTGCCGCAGGAAGCCATTAACAAGCGCGCGTTGGAGCACCTCATCAAGGCCGGCGCGTTTGACGCGCTGCATCCCAATCGCAAGCAGTTATTTGATCATCTGGATTCCATCGTCGCTTATGGCGCAGCCATACAGCGCGATCGCGAAAGCCAGCAGGTGAGCCTCTTTGCCGCCGAGGGTGCGCCGGCGATGCCCAAGCCGAAATTATCGGAGACGCCGGACTGGCTGCCGCTCGAGCGGCTGGAGCATGAGTTCGTCGCCATCGGTTTTTACCTGTCGTCGCATCCGCTGGCGGGCTACCGCGCTGCGCTCGACCGGCTGGGTGTGATGCCGTCGAACACCCTCGCCGAGAAACTGGGCGGGCAATATCGGTCGGTCAAAGTCGCCGGCATTGTCACCGACCGAAAATTCAAGGTGTCGGACAAAGGCCGGTTTGCATTCGTTCAACTCTCCGACATGGGCGGCGCGTTCGAAGTGTCGATCTATAACGAAATGCTGCTTAACCAGCACCGCGACCTGATTGAGAACGGAAAGATATTGTTGATCCACGCCGACGGAAAGGTCGATGAATCGGGCGCGCGGCTGATCGCACAGAAAATCAGCCTGTTCGACGAGGCCTGGCTCAAGCAATATCAGGCGCCGGGCGCTGCCGCCGTGCACATAACGGTGGATCATTCGGAGGCGGTTGCCGCCATACGCGATTTTCTGGGTGCGGCGGTTGTTCAGGGCGCGGCGGTGACGCTGGCGATTAAAGTCGAGCAAGGCTATGCGGAAGTGCAGCTTCCCGGCAAATATGCGGTGACGCCCGCCATTCTTGATAGAATCCGCGCTCTTAAAGGCATAACTTTTGCTGAAGATAAAAGTAAGGCGGATAAAGCGGCGTAAGGTTATTCTTGAAGTTATTGTTTTAACGCTTTATTTGCATTTAACTGATAACAGTAGCTAAAGAAGGTCACGGGTAAGAATACCATGTTAGGCGCCATCGGTTTAGTCCTCATTTTTGTCTGCGTGTTCGGTATTTATATCGAATCCGGCGGCAAGATCGAAATTATCCTGCACGCGCTGCCGCACGAGCTGGGCATGATCGGCGGCGCGTCGCTCGGCGCGTTCATGATTGCCAACAAAGGCAAGGTCGCCAAGGCCACGCCTAAAGAAATGATGAAGGCCTTTAAAGGTCCGAAATGGAGCAAGCAGGATTACAAGGATTTGCTCTGCCTTCTGTTCCATCTCTGCAAGCTGATGAAAGCGAAAGGTATGATCGCCGTCGAGCAACATATTGAGAAACCGAACGAGAGTAACATCTTCAGCCAGTATCCGAAAATCCTTCACGATCATTTCGCCATCGATTTGATTTGCGATACGCTGCGTATGTTCACCATGGGCATGGAAAATCCGATGCAGGTCGAAGAGTTGATCGATAAGCAACTCGAGAAGCATCACCACGAAGCGCTGGGACCAGGACACGCGCTGCAAAACGTCGCCGACGGCCTGCCCGCCATCGGCATCGTTGCCGCCGTGCTCGGTGTCATCAAAACCATGGCCAGCATCAACCAGCCGCCGGAAGTGCTGGGCGGCATGATCGGCGGCGCGCTGGTGGGAACATTCCTCGGCGTGTTCATGGCCTATTGCATCGTTGGACCGATTTCAACCAAGAATCAGGCCGCACATAATGAAGAACAGCAATTTTTCTTCATGATCCGCGATACGCTGGTGGCGCATTTAAAAGGCATGGCGCCGCAAGTCTCGGTCGAAATGGCGCGCGCGCAGGTGCCGTCGAGCTACCAGCCGACGTTTGCTGAAATGGAAGAGGCGACCAGCGCGATTAAGATTGAGGGGTAATGGTGAGTGGTGAGTAAAGAAATTATTTTTTTACTAATCACTCACCACTAGCCACTCGTCACTTTCTAAAAATTATGCGTGCTGAATATCGTGCGCGTGTAGGGCTGGACGGCAATGACGCCCGAGCTCTGGTACGCCGCCGCGACTTCGCTGGTGGCAGAGGGTTGGGTGCAGGCGGTAAAACCTGAAAGCATCAGGCACATCAGTGCGGTCCTGGCGATGCTCGAGAAATATTTTTTCATAAGCGTGCTCCGCAAAGGTTGACACTCATCATACCCCTCAGGGGTATCATCATCATCCCATCGGGAAGTGATGCCGTCTCCTGTAAACCTGCTTGCGCCTGAATAGAATTGTTCTTTGGTATGGGGAGCCATGCGTAAAACGCATGGGCTGTTGATAGATTTTTTACCTAAAGCGCGAGAAGGGCGTCCGGAGCCAGATTCAGCGCCAGTACCATGCCTTTGGCCTTGTGCATAGTTTCAAAAAATTCATGCTCCGGCGTGGAATCGGCGACGATGCCGCCGCCGACCTGAAACTCGAATCCATCGCCTTTTACCACCAGCGTGCGGATGGCGACGGAAAGGTCGCAGCTGCCATCACCGCCGAACCAACCGATGGCGCCGCTATAAATGCCGCGCGCGTAGGTTTCCAACTCAGCGCATAGATTCATCGCTTTTATTTTCGGAGCACCCGTCATTGACCCCGGCGGGAAACATTCCCTGATGACGTCGAGCGTGATTTTTTCCGGTGATTTTTTTCCGGAAATTGTACTCGACATGTGATGGATGGTGGCGTGCGTCGTGACTTCAAACAAATCTTTGACTTCAACACTGCCGGGAACGCAGGTGCGCGACAAATCGTTGCGCATCAGATCGACGATCATCAGGTTTTCGGCGCGGTCTTTTTCGCTTTGCGCCAGCGCTGCGCGCGATGCCATGTCCTGTGCCGCATCGGCAAATCGCGCCGCGGTGCCTTTGATCGGCCGCGCCGTGATGTTGCCATCGGTATCGATGGACAAAAACCGTTCCGGGCTTGAAGAAATGACGGCGGTATCTCCCAGTTGCAGGAATGCGCTGTAGGGCGCCGGACTGACTTCGCATAATCGTCTGAATAAGGAAAATCCGTCCGGAGTTTCGGCAAATTCGCCGGTGAATTTTCGCGTCAGGTTGGCCTGATATAAATCACCGGCATGGATGCGATCGATGACGTATGCTGCCTTTTCCAGATATTCTTTCTTCGTCATTGGCGAGCGAATATTTTTTACCGATGGAATAACTATTGCGGCGGCTAACGGCGCCAACTGCTGGGCAGGGCGATCCGACCAAAGCGTCAGGCATTTTTTTTCATGGTCGAATGCATAGATGGTGTGAAAACGCATCATGCCGATGTTGGGAAGCGCCAGCCAGTTTGGTTCTTCCGGCACCAACGTTTCCAGGCCGTCTTTAAGCCCGTAGCCTAAATAGCCAAACCAGGCGTTAGCAAAACACTCCTGATTGCTGGACAATGTTTGCGCCAGCGCCGAAAAATCATCGCTCTCAATGCGCTCGGCCAGGTTGCAGGCGAGGTAACTGTAGCGTCCGGAATAGGAAGCGTGCGCGCCGGAATAAAGCAGCGCCCAATAGGGATCACGAACGGCTGCCGCCAGTTGCAGCGGATCCACCCACGGCAGTTGCGCAGCGCTTTCCATCTTGTATAGTGATGGGGTATGCGGTTTGGCCGATGGTTTCATTTCCTTTTACGTCCTTTTAAACGCCGTTCGCGCCCGGAAAATATTGCGCCGGAAGCGCTGGCGCGCGCGATGCAGGAAGCGCGGCTCCTGCGCGACAAGCATAACGTCGACATCCAGCCGGTCTCTTCCGGCGAAATTCCTGTCCCGCGCCGCGCTGCCGACGATTAGTGAGCGACTGGCTGCGGCTTTGGCGGCGCGACATATTGGTTGTATAACGCCCATATTTCATCCATGCGTTTGCCGTTGACGGTGATGCCCGACACACCCTCGTTGATGACGGCATATGTGAAATCATGCGGGTTGGCTGCATCGACCGCCGCCAGCGTTTGCAGGAATTGTTTGAAGCCGCCGGCGCGTTCCGGCGTGATCATCGCCGGCGCCGTGGCCGGATTGACCGCTACCAGAAATTTCTGCAAGCGGTTGGCGTAATCGGTAACGTCATCGACCAGACGCAGGCAGTTATTGCAGTTGATCGTGATATTCGCGGCCGGGATTGGCGTACCGGCGATGCGTTTGCCGCTGCCTTTGCCGGTAATGCCGTAAGGTGAGGCGGAAATCTCAAGCGTACCGAGCGTGAGGTCGCCGGCGGTGAAATCGCGGTTACCGACATAGCCGGCGTCGAGCGCCAGCACCATGGTTCCCAGCGAATGCAGGTTGGGAACGGCCGGCGCCGCCAGCGCGTAGAGCGCCTCCGGCGTATAACGCTGCCTGACCGACGCCCACGGCGATGCCGAATTATTTTCGGCATAGAACTGGTTGACGGCGTTTTTTGTCATATCCTGCACCAATGCGTCGTAACTTTCGCTGACGCTGCCATCGAACTTAAAATTGAGCTTGGTCGTGTGGCTGCCGTTGCTTTCGGTATTGATGAAGGAGAACGCACCGTTCACGCTATAGGCCTGATTGGCGATGAAGAATTTGTTGAAATGGATATCGATCGGCAGCGATTTTATATCGCCGCGCCAGTTCACCGGGCCGGTGTAGGAGATGTCGATCTCGCTGTTTTGCTTGCCGTATGCCGAAAATTTAGATGCAGCGTATGTCGGCAGCATGGCGCGCAGGTACCGCGCCAGCACTTTATCTCCTTCCGGCGTCGCTTCGACATCGGTGGATTTGACGTAGAAACGCACCTGCCGCTCGTTGTCTTGCGGTTCGCTCAAGATGTAGATCCTCCCGGCGCCGTTATGCATCAGCGTTGCCTGCGTCTCCTGATTCGAGAGGGTATTTTCCGGGATGACGCAATCGATGAGCCGCAGGTCGTTTAAAAATTCCTCGCCGTAATTTGCCAGTGACCGGAAATTCCATAAGCTGGCGGCCATGAATCCGCCCAACGGCTTCATCTGCAGGCTGCAGACGAGATCGCCTGCCGGCTGGCTGTGCATGACTGTTATTTCCGTGCCGCTGGCGGATTTGTTTTTCCACGCGCCGCTTACGCTGAGCGTGTAGCGGTTGGAAAGCGCATTGACGCTGAACGCGATATTGCCGTCCAGCGCAATGTCCTCGGTCCAGCCGGGCTGCGGCTGTCCGGTCAGGTGCGGATTGACGATGGACAGCATGACCTTTGACGGAAAACCGGATACTTCCGCTGCGTCATAAGTGAAGCGCATGGGCCCGGCATTTATTTTTTCCACAAAGTTTTCCAGCAGGTGGCGCGCCTGACGCGCCTGCAGCCACCAGTTGACGCAGGCGATGGCGCCCACCACGATGAGTAGCACCACCACGCCGGTGCCGAGTATTTTTCGCATAATGCGTCCCTGAGTCGAAGAAGGTAAAAATAGTAATGTGCACCAACGCTAGCCGCAACGCTTCTTTATGTCTTTTATCAGGAGCGCGCGGAAAAACTGCGCGGCGACTGCGCTATCCCAGCGCAGACCTGCGGGTTTGAGCGCGGCGACGGGCAATATTTTCCAGGCGACGTTGGCGATGAATACCGCCTCCGCCGCCGCCAATGTTTTAAGCCCGGCGCGGACTTGCTTTACCGGATACGGCGATAATTCGATGAGGGCGGCGCGCGTTGCGCCTTCGACCGCGCCGCATTCGAGCGACGGCGTATAGAGTGTATTATTTTTCAGCCAGAAAATATTACCGCTGCCGGTTTCGCAGATTTCTTTATCGCTATTTAACATCAGCGCCTCGAAATAATTATGGTCGGCGGCTTCCATACGCGCCAGCGTCGAATTCAGCCCCTGGCATAATTTATAGCGCACCGGCAATGCTTCCGTGGCAATCCGCCGGTACGACGACAGCCACAGCGTAATTGGTTGCGTGGGAACTTTCGGCATTGGCAGGGTTTCGATGACGCAGGTGGGTTTTACATTTGCATCCGGCAGATAGCCGCGCCCGCCGGCGCCGCGCGTTACCTGAATGCGTAAGATGCCGTCTTTAACCTTATTTTTTTTAATCAGCGCCCGGCACTCTTTATCCAGGTTCTTAGTGGAAAAAGCGATGCGGACGGCTTTGAGCCCCCGCGTAAGCCGTTCTAAATGCCAGCCAAAACGCCATAGTGTGCCATTATGGGCGGCGATGGTCTCGAAAACGCCGTCGCCATAGCGGAAACCACGATCTTGCACCGGAACCCGCGCCCGCGCCGTAGGCAGTTTTTTACCATTGATAAGGACGTAAGCCATGCAGTAAATTAGCGTGCTTTACAGGGGAGAGACAATGGTTATCTTGGGGCTGGGCAGCAATTCCGGCGACCGCGAGGCATACCTCCGGCAGGCGATCGTATTGCTGGGCGGATTGCTGCAAGCCATGCGCGTCTCCGGCGTTTATGAATCGAAAGCGCTGCTGCTTGCCGATGCGCCGCGCGAATGGGATAAGCCGTTCCTTAACATGGCGGTGGTGGGTGAAACGACGCTTTCACTGCAGGAATTGCTCAAGGCCATTAAAGCCATCGAGCAGAAGCTGGGACGCAAATCTCTGGGCAAATGGAGCCCGCGCGAAATTGACATCGACATTCTGGCGATGGGCGATCAGGTCGTCGATACGCCGGTGTTGCAGGTTCCGCACCATGAACTTCTGAATCGCGATTTCGCGCTGCTGCCGCTGGCCGAGCTGGCGCCGGACTGGATCTATCCGCTGGCAGGAAAATATAACGGCTGGAAAGCGCTGGACATCGCCGTTGACAAAGGATTTGACGTGCGCCGCCAACAGCTGAAGTTCGCCGCCCATGGTTGAGCTTGTGGCCATCGTCAACCTCACGCCCGATTCGTTTTCTGACGGCGGGAAATTCGCTGATGCGGCGGCGGCGCTGGATGCCCTGTCTAGGTATATAGAGGACGGCGCAACGGTCATCGATATCGGCGCCGAATCGACGCGCCCCGGTGCAACACCGGTGTCAGCGCCGGAAGAATGGAAGCGGCTTGAGCCGGTGCTTTCCGGGCTTCACCGTATCAAAGGCGCTGCGATTTCCGTCGATACGCGCCACGCCGAAACGGCGCGCCGCGCGCTCGATTGCGGCACCGACTGGATAAACGACGTCGGCGGCTTTTCATCGCCGGAGATGGTGGCGGCGGTCAAAAATAATC
Organism: uncultured Rickettsiales bacterium; assembly: GCA_964575095.1. Lineage (GTDB taxonomy): Bacteria > Pseudomonadota > Alphaproteobacteria > Rickettsiales > SXRF01 > CAZNPA01. Next base: position 61,673 of record CAZNPA010000003.1, on the reverse strand, counting down.
ATTGCCGGTTGGTGGTGATGCACTCGCTTTCCGTTCCTGCCGATACATCGATAACGCTGCCTGCCGGTATCGACGTCGCGGAGGCGCTGCTGGGCTGGGCGCGGGCGCGCATCGCCGCGCTCGAAGCGCAGGGCATCGCTCGCGGCCGCATCGTCTTCGACCCCGGCCTCGGCTTCGGAAAAACGGCGGAGCAATCGCACGCCATCGTGCGCGATATCAAAAAATTCAAAGCGCTGGAAGTGCCGATTTTAGTTGGTCATTCGCGGAAATCCTTTTTAGGTAAAAATATTGACCGCGACGCGGCGACGCTTTCCATGTCGCTTGCGCTTGCCGCGCAGGGCGTCGATTATCTGCGCGTGCATGATGTCGCCGCTCACGCGCGCGCATTATATAAAGAAAGAAAATATGGCTGACGCAGTTGAAGCATTCTTGAATAAATTGCACCATCCGCGATTGGCGCCGATCGATTTGTCGCTGGAGCGCATCGAGCGTTTCCTCGGCGTGCTCGGCTCGCCGCAAAGGCGCCTGCCGCCGGTCGTCCACGTTGCGGGCACCAACGGAAAAGGCTCACTGGTGGCCTATCTCCACGCCATTTTTGAGGCGGCGGGAAAACGCGTCCACCGCTACACTTCGCCGCATTTGGTGCATTTTAAAGAGCGCATCGTGCTGGCCGGAAAGGAAATCGAGGATGAATATCTCGCAACGATATTAAAGCACGTCGCGCCGATGCTTGCTTCGACTCCGGTGACGTTCTTCGAGGCGACGACGGCGGTCGCGTTCCTGGCCTTCGCCGAAAAGAAGGCCGATATATTGCTGCTTGAGACCGGCATGGGCGGCAGGCTCGACGCCACCAACGTCATCCCGAAACCGGCGCTGACGGCTATTACGCCGATCGCGCTCGACCATTGCCAATATCTGGGCGACACGGTGGCCGCCATCGCGGGCGAGAAGGCGGGTATTATCAAAAAGGGCGTCGCCTGCGTCGTCGGCAGGCAGGATGCGGTGGCGTCGGTAGTCATCGATGCCAAAGCGGGCGAAATGGGAGCACCACTTTACCGTATGAATCACGAATGGCAGTGCCGCCGGCAGGAAAAAAGCGCCGTCTATCAATCGCCGGCACGCACGCTGACATATACGCCGTCGCTTTTAGGCAATCACCAATACGACAACGCCGCGACCGCCATCGCCTGCATCGATCAATTGCCGCAGTTCAATGTAAGCGACGCACAGATTCTGCAGGGGATAGCCAGCGCCCAGTGGCCAGCGCGGCTGCAGAAACTGATTTCCGGAAAATATGCGTCTATGCTGCGCGGCGGTATGGAATTATGGCTGGATGGCGGCCACAACCCGCAGGGCGGCGAGATACTGGCGGCGTGGCTTAAAGAGCAAACCGGCAAGGAGATACACCTTATCTGCGGCATGGTCGGGCGCAAGGACGTCGGCGGGTATTTAAGCGCCGTCGCGCCCTACGTCGCGTCGCTTGCCGCCGTTGCCATTCCGGACGAAACCACGAGCCTGTCTGCGGCCGAGATGCTCTCGGCGGCGCAAAACGCTGGTATAAGCGCCACCGCCGCACCAAGTATCGAAAATGCGTTGCAAACCATCATTCAGCGTGCCAAAACTCCGGCATTGATCTGCATTTGCGGTTCGCTCTATCTGGCGGGCAAAGTGCTGGCGACCAACGACGTAAGGAACCAAGATGCCGCTTGAACAAACCATCGAAAAAGCCTGGGACGAGCGCGAGCGTTTAAACGCCGACACAAAAGGCGACATCCGCGCGGCGGTGGAGAAGGTGATCGAGCAATTGGATTCGGGCGCGCTTCGCATTGCCGAAAAACACGGATCCGAATGGCGCGTCAACCAGTGGGCCAAGAAGGCGGTGCTGCTGTCGTTTCGCTTAAACCCGATGCATCTCTTGGCGCACGGGCCTTATGACGCTGAAAAATTAGAAGATCCCAGCCAATATAGTTACTGGTACGACAAAGTACCGTCCAAATTCCAAGGCTGGAACGAAAAGACATTTCAAGCCGCCGGATTTCGCGCCGTGCCGGGCTGTTTTGTACGCAAATCGGCTTTCATCGGCAAAGACGTGGTGCTGATGCCGAGCTTCGTCAATGTCGGCGCCTATCTCGGCGAAGGCACGATGGTCGATACGTGGGTGACGATCGGCAGTTGCGCGCAGATCGGCAAGCGCTGCCATATTTCGGGCGGTGTCGGCATTGGCGGTGTGCTCGAGCCGCTGCAAGCCAACCCGGTCATCATCGAAGACAACTGCTTCATCGGTGCGCGTTCGGAAGTCGCCGAAGGCGTGATCGTCGAGGAAGGCGCGGTGATTTCGATGGGTGTTTACTTAAGTGCCTCGACCAAAATTATCGACCGCGAAAGCGGCCAGATATACCAGGGCAGGGTACCGGCATACTCGGTAGTGGTGCCGGGAAGTTTGCCCGGAAAAACACCCGACGCGCCCAGTACCTACTGCGCCGTCATCGTGAAACGCGTTGATGAGAAAACGCGTTCCAAAACCAGCATCAACGAATTGCTGCGCGCCTAATAATCCACGCCGACTAAATACAACCCATCCGGCGGCGCCGTTGGCCCGCCTTCCTTGCGGTCTTTGGCATCGAGCGCCCGTTTCACGTCTTCAATTTTCCATTTCCCTTTTCCCACCATGCTCAAAGTGCCGACCATGATGCGCACCTGGTGATGCAGGAACGAGCGCGCGTTTGTCTCGAAGAAAATATTTTCGCCGTTTTGGCCGATGGCGAAATGGTCGAGCGTCTTCTCCGGCGATTTGGCCTGGCAGCGCGTGTCGCGGAAGCTGGAAAAATCGTGCGTACCCAAGAGGCACTTGGCCGCCGCCTGCATGGCGGGAACATCGAGCGGCTCCACCACCTGCCAGGCATATCCGGCCTCCAGGCCCAGCCGCGCGCGGCGGTTGACAATGCGGTAGCGGTAATGGCGCTTTACCGCCGAGAAGCGTGCATGGAAATCGTCCGGCGCTTCCTCGGCGTCCAGCACGGAGATGCGGTTTTCGCTGCCGTCGAACAGATGAAAATTGAGTGCCTGCATGATTTGGAACGGCTCGTATGTTTTTGACAGATCGACATGCGCGACTTGCGCGGTGGCATGCACGCCGGCATCGGTGCGCCCGGCGCCTACGATCTCCGCCGGTTCGCCGCAGAACTTGAACAGCGCGGTTTCCAGCTCGCCCTGGACGCTCTTCTGCCCCACCTGCCGCTGCCAGCCGATATAGGGATTGCCATCGTATTCGATAATGAGTTTGTAGCGCGGCATATTATTCCAGCATACTGCCAGGGGGTATCGAAAACCCGCGCAACAATTCGGCGGCGTCCATACGTTTTTTGCCGGGGCGTTGCAGCTCAAGCAGCCGCAGGCTTCCTTGCCCGCACGCGATCAGCAGGCAATCGTCCAGTGCGGTTGCCGGCGCTGCCGATTTTTCTTCGACCGCAGCCGCAAAGACTTTGATCGTTTCGTTATTATACGTAAAAAATGCGCCGGGAGCAGGGGAGAGACCAAGAATATGGTGATAGAGCTCTTGCGCCGGACGTTTCCAATCGAGTGCACATTCCGCTTTGGCAATTTTTTTGGCATAGGTGACGCCAATATCGGATTGTTTTTGCGGCGCGAGATTTTTTTTCTTGAGTCCCTCGAGCGTTTTCAACACCAGCTGTCCGGCTTTTTCCGCCAACGTGTCGTGCAATATCCCCGCCGTGGTGCCGGGCGCAATGGCGCAGCGCTCCACCAGCAACATATCGCCGGTATCCAGGCCTTCATCCATCTGCATGATGACGATGGCGGTTTCTTTATCACCGGCCATGATCGTGCGCTGTATCGGCGCCGCACCCCGCCAGCGTGGCAGCAGTGACGGGTGCACGTTGATGCAGCCCAAGGGATACGCTTCCAAGATCGGCTTGGGCAATAATAGTCCATAGGCGACTACCACAGCTACCTCGGCTTTGTGTTCGGAAAATGTTTTTTGCACCTCGGCGGATTTTAAGGACGCAGGCGTGTGCACGGGAAGATTATGCTCTTGGGCATATTGATGCACCGGCGACGGCGTTTCCTTCTGGCCGCGACCGGCGGGTTTGGGCGGCTGGGTGTAGACGGCGGCTATCTCATGCCCGGCTTTATGCAGCGCCTGTAAGGTGGGCAGCGCAAATACCGGTGTCCCCATGAACACGATACGCATTATAATACGTGATCGTGGTTGCAGTTCGGGCCGTGGACGTGCTCATGCTCGGGAGGGTGGTCGTGATTGCAATTGGGCCCATGCACGTGCTCGTCGAACGCGCCGGCTTTTTTGAGCTTTTTGAGCTTGCGCAAAATCATATCGCGTTTCAGCATCGAGATATGATCGACGAAAACGATGCCGTTGATGTGATCGATCTCGTGCTGAATGCAGGTGGCCAGCAACCCCTCAAACGTTTGTTCCTGCTGCTTTCCATTTACATCCAAATAGCGCACGCGGACGGTCTTGGGGCGCGTCACGTCGGCGAACTGGTCGGGAAATGACAGGCAGCCTTCTTTATAAACATGCGGTTCTTTATCGGCCTCGATAATTTCGGGATTGATCAGCACATGCTGCTCGCCCGGGCCTTCCTCTTCGCGCCACGTCACGTCGGCAATCAGCATGCGCTTCAAAATGCCGACCTGCACGGCGGCCAGGCCGATACCGCGCTCGGCATACATGGTGTCGAACATGTCGGCGGCGAGTTTTTTGATCTCGGCATCGACCTTGTCGATCGGCGACGATTTTGTTTTGAGGCGCTCGTCCGGCGCGATGACTAAGGGTAATATGGCCATGGCATTATCCTAACACACGTCTTTTAAGCGGCCAATAGTTTCGTCTTTGCCTAATATCTCCATGACTTCAAACACCGGCGGGGACACGGTTTTTCCGCTTAAGGCCGCGCGCAGCGGCTGCGCGATGTTGCCCAGTTTCTGGCCAGAAGATTCGGCAAACTGGCGGCAAATTTCCTCCAGTTTTGTATGGGTAAAATCGCTTAACGCTTCAAGCTTGGGCAGCAGGGCTTTGATAATTTCGCGGCCGCCTTTTTCTAATGTTTCCGTGGCTTTTGCATCTAAAACCAGAGGGCGTTTTGCCGTATAAAATGCGGCGCTTTCGGACAATTCTTTGAGCGTTTTAGCGCGGGCTTTGAGACCCGGCATAGCGCGTAGCAACCGCTCTGGATTCCCGCTTTCGCGGGAATGACTAATTAATTCCACCAATCTTGTGTCATCGGCTTCCCTGATATAATGCGCATTCAGATTATCGAGCTTGGCAAAGTCGAAGCGTGATGGCGACTGACCGACGCCTTCGAGCGAAAACCATTCGATGGCCTGCGCGTCGCTGATGGTTTCGTCGTCGCCATGCGCCCAACCGAGGCGCAGCAAATAATTGCGCAGCGCTTCCGGCAGATAACCCAGGTCGCGATAGGCATCGACGCCGACTGCGCCGTGGCGTTTGGACATCTTGGCACCGTCGGCGCCGTGAATCAGCGGGATATGCGCGAATACCGGCACGTTCCAGCCCATCGCCTGATAAATTACCATTTGCTTGGCGGCGTTGGTGAGATGGTCTTCGCCGCGGATGATGTGTGTGACGCCCATGTCGTGATCGTCCACCACTACGGCGAGATTATATGTCGGCGTGCCGTCGGAACGCAGGATCACTAAATCTTCGAGTTGCCCGGCGGGTGTTTTCACGTCGCCGCGGATTTTATCCTGCACGACGATATCTTTATCCAGCGGCGCTTTAAGCCGCACGGCAGGCTTGATGTCAGCAGGACCATCGGTGCGGTTGCGCCAGCGGCGGTCATACGGTAATTTTTTCTCACGCAGTTCCGCCAATTCTTGCGGCGTGCAGTAACAGTTATACGCATGGCCGTTTTTGAGTAATTCCTGCGCTACTTCGTAATGGCGCTTCTCGAATTTGTGCTGGAAATAGACTTCGCCGTCCCAGTCGAGACCCAGCCATTTGAGGCCATCTAAAATCGCCTGCTCGGCTTCCTTGGTCGAGCGCTCGCGGTCGGTGTCCTCGATCCGGAGCAGGAATTTTCCTTTATGGTGCTTGGCAAACAGATAATTGAACAGCGCCGTGCGCGCACCGCCGATATGCAGGTATCCGGTGGGAGAGGGGGCGAAGCGGGTAATGACGGTCATAATGTCCAAAGTCTACTAGGCTGGCCCAGCTTACTTGCCATGCTGCGCTTCCGCTGCTCACGTACCAGAAACGTACGCTGCGCTGCGGTTCTCGCATGGCTTCGCATCCGGCTCAGCCTAGCGACTTTGCCAAAAAGACTATATATTTGCTACTGTTTTGTTAGAAATGCTTCATGCGCTTCCCTGACCCCCGAACTCTGACCTCTGACACCTTCCTCAAAGAACGCGACCGGCTGGCGCTTTTTGTGCCGGTGCTGCTGGCCGCCGGCATCGGGTTTTATTTCTGGCTGCCCTATGAGCCCCAATACTGGGCGGCGCCGTCGGCGGTGGTGCTTTCGGCCAGCCTGTTGCTGTGCGTGCGGCGGATATTGGCGCTGCGGCTCGCGGCAATTTCGCTGCTCATCATGGCGGTCGGGTTTTCCGTAGCCAGCGTGCGCACGCAAAGCGTCGCCGCACCGGTCCTGCACAAGACGCTTTTTTTCCGCGACATCGAAGGCCGCATCGACGACATCAACCTGAAACCCAAGGGCGAGACGCTGACGCTGTCGCAGCTTGCCATCGAGCGCGTGCAGGCGAAAACGACGCCGGCGCGCGTCACCGTTTCCCTGAAGAAGGACGCGCCGGAGCTTCAGATCGGCGACCGCATCAAACTTCGCGCCATGCTGTTTTCGCCGCCAACGCCGACCATGCCGCGCGCCTACGATTTTTCGCGCAGCTTTTATTACGACCGCATCGGCGCCGTCGGCTTTTCGCCGTTTGCGCCGGAAGTCATCGCGCCGGCCGAGATCGACGGTTTTGAGCTGTGGCTCAACGCCCTTCGCCTCAGGCTCGCCGAGCGCATCCGCGATTCGATGGAGAAAGACAGCGGCGCGGTTGCGGCGGCGATGATGGTGGGCGAGCAGGCGGGCGTCTCCGAGGACGTCAAGGAATCCATGCGCGACTCCGGGCTGTACCATGTGCTCTCGATTTCCGGGTTGCACATGTCGCTGGCGGTGGGGCTGGTCTATATCGCCGTGCGTTTCTTGCTGTCCTTATATATGCCGCTGGCGCTCACGCTGCCGATCAAAAAAATCGCCGCTTTCGTCGGGCTGCTGTCGGCGCTGGCCTATCTGCTGCTGGCCGGATACCCAGTGCCGGCGATACGCTCGTTCGTCATGGTGGCGTGCATTATGGTGGCGGTGCTGTTCGACCGGCGCGGCATCAGCCTCTATTCGCTGGCGTGGGCGGCGGCGCTGATTTTGCTGTTCCAGCCGGAGTCGCTGCTTGGCGTCAGCTTCCAGCTCTCATTCGCGGCGACGATGGCGATCATCGCCCTCTATGAGCGTTTTTCACGGCTGCTTTACACACCCGGGCGGGGTATGGTGCGTACGGTGGGGGTATATTTCTTCGGCCTCGTCGCGACCTCCTTGGCGGCGACGTTGGCAACGACGCCGCTGGTCATTTATCATTTTAATCGTTTCACCGTCTGGGGCATCGTCGCCAATATGCTGATGGTGCCGCTGGCGTCGTTCTGGATTATGCCTGCCGCCGTGCTGGCGTTTCTTGCGATGCCGCTGGGGCTTGAGGCCTGGCCGCTTTCGATGCTGGAACACGGCATCGGCTGGATGCTCTCCGCGTCGCGCTGGTTCGCCGGGCTGCCGTTTGCCAGCATCGCGCTGCCGTCGCCCACCTTTGCTGGGTTCCTCATGGTGGTGTTCGGCGGGCTGTGGCTCTGCCTGTGGCAGCAGCGTTGGCGGCTGCTTGGCATCCCGGCAGCCGTCATCGGCTTTTCGACGCTGCTCCTGCATACGCCCTACGACGTCTGGATCAGCGACGACGCCACCAAGGTCATGTTGCGACTGGAGGACGGCGAGCACCTGCTTGTGCGCGGCACGGCGAAGAGCTTCGATATTGAAAACTGGCTGCGCGCCGAGGGGAAAGAAACCGCGCTGACGCTGAAGGAGGCGGAAGGCCGCCAGGATATGCCGGAGTGCAACAAGCAGCGCTGCGTGGCGACGATGCATGGAAAACGCCTCGCCATCGCCAAGCGAAAAGACGAGACGAAAAGCCTGTGCAACGAGAAGGCGGACGTCGTGATTTCGTCGGACTGGCTGGACGGCGAGCCGGCCTGCGGCGACATACCGCTTCTGATCGACGAGCGGTTTTTGAAGCTGCACGGCGCGACGGCGCTGCGCTTCGGCGACGAGGGCGTTGCCGTCGAAACCTCGTCGCAATATCGCGGCAAAAGGCCGTGGGTGGTGGTGCCGCATTATGCGCTTTACCCCAAGGACAAGAAAGCTATGATGCCAAAAGAACCTGAAACGAACGGGGAAAGCGATGAACGATAACAACCCAAAACTTTTAAAAGCACGTCAGCATCACAGCCGCATTTTCGCGGCCGCGGCGATAGCGTCGCTGCTGGTGGTCGCGCCCGAAATGCCGGCGCATGAATTCCCGCGCGAGTGCATGTTGTGGCTGGGCTATGCTTTGGTCATCGTCGGCGCCATGGGTCGCGCCTACTGCTCGGCCTATATCGGCGGCCGCAAGAACGACCTCGTGATGCGCGAAGGCCCGTTTTCCATCGTGCGCAACCCGCTCTATGCCTTTTCGTTCCTGGCGATGGTGGGCATCGGCATGCAATCGGGCATGTGGACGGTGGTGATTATTCTGGCGGCGGCGTTCCTGCTCTATTACCCCCAGGTGGTATCGAAGGAAGAAGCGTTCCTTTCGCATAAATTCGGCGATGCGTATGCCGCATACCGTAGGGAGGTACCGCGCTGGATACCTAACCTGAAACTGTGGCGCGAGCCGGAAACCGTGGAGGCGCGGCCGAAATTCATCCGCCGCACACTGATGGACGCGGCGATCTTTTTCCTGCCGATGCCGTGCTTTACCGTCATCGAGGCGCTGCATGCGAAAGGCCTGTTGCCGGTATGGCTCACGCTGTCGTAAAAACGGAGCATCCGCTGCTTGCAGGCTTGAACCCCGAACAGCAAAAAGCGGTTGAGGCCACGCAAGGCCCGGTGCTGGTGCTGGCGGGCGCGGGCACCGGCAAGACGCGGGTGCTGACGACGCGCATCGCTTATATACTCAACAACAAGCTGGCGTTTCCCGGCGAGATTCTGGCGGTGACGTTCACCAACAAGGCCTCGCGCGAAATGGCTGAGCGCGTCAACCATTTGACCGGTGGCGCGCAGTCGCTCTGGCTGGGGACGTTTCATTCCATCGGCGTCAAGATCATCCGCCGCCATGCTGAGAAATTGGGGCTGGCGCCGGGATTCGTCATTCTGGATGAAGACGACCAGTTGCGGCTCTTGAAAACGCTCCTCGCGGAACAAAATATCGATGATAAGTCGCTGCCGCCCAAATTATTCTCCGCCATCATCCAGACCTGGAAAGACCAGGGACTCACGCCGCAGAAAATCACGAGTCACGGCGACCAGCAGGCGGCAGGCGGCCATGCGGTCAGCATCTATCACCTCTATCAGCAGCGGCTGAAACAGCTCAACGCCGTGGATTTCGGCGATCTGATTTTGCACATGCTGACATTGTTCTCGGTGCATCCCGATGTGCTTCAGGAATACGCGCGGCGGTTCAAATATATTCTGGTCGACGAATACCAGGACACCAACGTCGCGCAATATCTGTGGCTGAGATTGCTGGCCACCGTGCACAAAAACATTTGCTGCGTCGGCGACGACGACCAGTCGATCTATAGCTGGCGCGGCGCCGAGGTCGGGAATATTTTGCGCTTCGAGCGCGATTTCCCCAATGCGACGGTGATACGGCTTGAATGCAATTACCGCTCGACGCCGCATATCCTGGCCGCCGCCAGTGCCGTCATCGCCAACAACCGCGGCCGCCTCGGCAAGACGCTGTGGACGCACACGCAGGAAGGCGGGAAGGTGCAGCTTAAGGGCACCTGGGACGAAAAAGAAGAGGCGATCTTCGTCGGCGAGGAGATCGAGCAGTTGCAGCGTCAGGGCACGTCGCTCAAAGAAATGGCAATTCTGGTGCGTGCCGGGTTCCAGACGCGCGCTTTCGAGGAAAGATTTTTAACCCTGGGCGTTCCGTACCGCGTCGTCGGGGGCTTAAGGTTTTACGAGCGCGCCGAAATCCGCGACGCGGTGGCGTATTTGCGCGTACTTTCCATGCCGACGGACGATTTGGCGTTCGAGCGCATTATCAACATACCCAAGCGGGGTATCGGTCAGGCGACGATGCAGCTGCTGCATTCCACGGCGCGTAGCCTCAATGGATCGCTATACCATGCCACGGTACACCTGCTGCAAACCGGCGGCTTCAAAGGTAAGCTGGGATCCGTGCTGCAAGCCTTCATCGACGGCTGCGAACGCTGGCGCACGCAGATGGATTCGTTGCCGTTGGGTGAAGTGGTAGAGCTGGTGCTCGAAGAAAGCGGCTACCGCGAAATATGGCGGCAGGATAAATCGCCCGACGCGGCAGGGCGTCTGGAAAACCTGAAAGAACTTTCGCGCGCCATCGGCGAGTTTGAAAACATCCAATCATTTTTGGAGCATGTCAGCCTGGTCACCGAAGCCGCCAACGCCAATAATAACATCGATATGGTCAGCGTCATGACGCTGCACGCCGCCAAGGGACTCGAATTTGACGTCGTGTTCCTGCCGGGTTGGGAAGAGGGGCTGTTCCCGCACCAGCGCGCGCTGGACGAAGGCGGCGCCAAGTCGCTCGAAGAGGAGCGGCGGCTGGCCTATGTCGGCATGACGCGCGCCAAGAAAAAATTATATATTCTCCACGCCGCCAACCGCCGCATCTATAACCAGTGGCAAAGCAGCATCCCGTCGCGCTTCATCGCCGAGCTGCCGGAGGAACATATCGAGCGGTTGCCCGGCGGCGTGTATGGCACCGCTGATAAAAAGCGTTGGCAGGCGGAGGTCGATGCCATTTTTTCGTCGGCGGAGACACATGAAGCGCCGCGGTTTGCCGAGGGCCAGCGCATCTTCCACCAGAAATTCGGCTACGGGCGCATCACGGACATGCACGGCAATCATATTGAAATCGCATTCGAGAAAGCCGGAAACAAAAAAGTGCTGGCCGATTTTATTGAGCCGGCTTAATTGTCATCCCCGCGAAGGCGGGGATCTCTATCATCGACATCGAATAACGGGACAGAGGGATTCCCGCTTTCGCGGGAATGACAAAAAATTATTGTTTTATTTCCTGCTCTTCCTCATCTTCCGGCAGGTCGTCCATCTCGACGACGGGCACGGCGTAGCTGCCTTTGAACCAGCGGCCCAAATCGATGTCGGCGCAGCGCTTGCCGCAAAAAGGCGTATGGGAAGCTGCGGTGGGTTTGCCGCAGATCGGACAGTCGAGTTCAGCCATGGCGCAGCGAATCAATATTTTTCTGGTAATGTTGCGAATTGCCGGTAAACACCGCCGAACCTGCGACCAGCACGTCGGCTCCGGCGGCGATGACCTGTTTGGCGGTATCGGGGTTGATGCCGCCATCAACTTCCAAATCAACTGCGCGGCCGGTGGCCGAAACCATCGCGCGCACCGTAGTGATTTTATCGAGCTGGTTCGCCATGAAGCTCTGGCCGCCGAAACCGGGCTCCACCGTCATAATCAAAATAAGGTCCACCATATCCATGACGGATTCCAGCGCGGCGGCGGAGGTTCTCGGCTTGATCGACACGCCGCATTTCTTGCCGTGCGATTTGATGAGTTGCAATGTTTTGCGCAGGTCAGCCTGATTGGCCTCGGCATGGATGGTGATAATATCCGCACCCGCCTTGGCGTAGGCCTCGACGTATTGGTCCGGGTTCTCGATCATCAGATGCACGTCGAAACTTTTTTTGCTGTAAGGCCGTACCCACTTAATCACCACCGGCCCGATGGTGAGGTTGGGCACGAAATGCCCGTCCATGACATCGACGTGGATGTAATCCGCGCCCGCCTCGGACACCGCGCGCACCTCCTCGCCCAATTTGGAAAAATCGGCGGAGAGGATGGAGGGGGCGATTTTGATCATTGCGCTCATTCTTTCTTCTTCAGCACTGCCGCGTAGAAACCGTCCATGCCGCCAAGATCGGCGAGGTGGCAGGGCAGGGTGCGGACTTCGCCGCGCCGGGTAATGCATTCTTTTAAACCACCGATAGTGGCGGCGTCAACCGGCCGCAAGGTGACGTCCTTGCGTTCGGCGAGTAGGGCGGTGATCTGCTGCTCGCCTTCTTCCGGCTGCAGCGAGCAGACGGAATAGACCAGCGTGCCGCCGGGTTTTAGCATATCGGCCGCATGCCGCAGCAGCTTATGCTGGACCTGCACCAGCCGCGCGATATCCTCCGGCTGGCGGTTCCAGGCGACGTCGGGATGGCGGCGCATGGTGCCGGTGGCGGAGCAGGGCGCGTCGAGCAGGATGTCGTCGGGCGCTGTGACGGGCGACCATTTGATAGCATCGCTGACGACATATTCGGCGGAGAGTTGCAGCCGATGCACATTGGTTTTCAGCATGGCGATGCGCTCTTTCGACACATCGACCGCCGACACGTGCGCGCCGGCGGCGGCCAGCTGCGCCGTTTTACCGCCGGGCGCGGCGCATAAATCGATGACGCGCTTATTTTTGACATCGCCCAATAATTTCGCCGGAATCGTGGCGGCGACGTCCTGCACCCACCAGTCGCCCTCGCTGAATCCTTTCAGTCGTGTCAGGTTGCGCGCATCGGAGAGCCGTACCGAACCCACAGGCAATACCGTGCCGTTTAATTCCTTCGCCCAGAATACGGGATCGCCTTTGACGGTGATATCCAGCGGCGGATCTTGCAGATGCGCCGTGGCGATTTTCCGCGTCATTTCTTCGCCATAGTTTTTTTCCCATGTCTGCCACAGCCAGTCGGGCGTGTTGATGCGAGTGGCATCCTGTGCGTCGGCGATGGCGCGGCCTTCGCGCGAGACGCGCTTCAAGACGGCATTGACCAGTCCGCTGTATTTCTCGAGCTGCAACTGCTTGGTCATCTCGACGGCCGAATGCACGGCAGCGTGCGGCGGCGTTTCGAGCCAAATGAGCTGCGCGACACCGAGCCTCAAGGCATGCATGATGCGCGACGCCTTCGCCTCCAGCGGCCGCTCGAGGAATTGCTTCAAGAGCGCGTCGATCTGCCCCAATCGGCGCATCACTGTTTTTGCCAGCAGCTGCGCGAATGCGCGGTCGGAAGGACTTAAGGAATTAAAATAGCGATCTTGCGGCCAGCAACTGTCGAGCGGTTTGTGCTTGTCGAGCGTATGCACCAGCGCCGCCAGTGCGCTCAGGCGCGCACTGGGAGTTTGTCCACTGGGGGAAATCGGTTGCTCGGCGGTCATTCTTTGCTACATTCAGTAAACTGGGCTGAAACTATGACATAGTTGGAGATAAGAATGAAGCGCCTTCTTGCATTTATAGCAGCGGTTTTTATCCTGTTTTCCGCAAATAACAGCACGGCGCAAGTGCCGCCGCTAGCGCGCATGATTACCGTCTCCGGCGAGGCCAGCGAGGACGTGGCGCCCGATCAGGCGGTCCTTTCGCTGTCGCTTGTCAGCAAGGATAAAGAACTCAACACGGCCAAACGCAATAACGACGAGATGGTGGAAAAACTGGTCGCCATCGCGCAGAATTTCAAGATACCGAAGGAGAAAATTGCTACTTCTAACCTTTCCGTCGCGCCTGAATATAGCTACGACAACGGCAAACAACGTTTCGTCGGCTATACCGTCAGCCGCAGCCTGCGCATGACGATCGATCACCTGCCTATCCACGAGCGCGTGCTGTCGGCGGTCGTTGACGCCAAGATCGACCAGGTGAACGGCATCGAGTTCACGCTGGCTGATAAGGAATCCCATGCCAAGAATGTGCGTGTCAGAGCCGTGATGAATGCGCGTGAGCGCGCGCAGGCGCTGGCTGCTGCCGCCGGCGTGAAGCTGGGGCAAGTACTGAATATTTCTACCGCCGATATGCCGCCGCAACCGATATATGGGCGCATGATGATGGCGGAGGCCAAGGGCGGCGATTCCGTGGCGCCGTCGCTTCCCGGCATGATTACGCTGCGCGAATCGGTGACGGTCAGTTTCGGGTTGGAATAATATGGATATTGTCATCGAGCGCTGGAACGGCAGCTACGATCACGCGCGCGCTTTCTCGGATTTGAACCGCGAATGGCTGGAGGAATTTTTTCAGGTTGAACCGGCGGACGAGGCCATGCTCGGCGATCCTAAAGGATATATCATCGACAAGGGCGGCGATATTTTATTGGCGCGTGTCGACGGCAGAATCCTGGGCGCTATTGCGTTACTGAAATTAGATGACGTTTATGAATTATCCAAAATGGGCGTTACCAAGAGCGCCCGTGGTTTAGGTATTGGCCGTACATTAGCGGAGGCGCTGATCGATTTGGCCAAACAGCGCGGTATTCCCAAGCTCTACATCGCCAGCAACCGCAAGCTCGCGCAGGCGATCACCTTATATAAAAATCTGGGTTTCGTGGAGACGGAAAAAAGCAACGACCCGCGCTACAAACGCGCCGATATCACGCTGGAGCTTATTTTACCTCCGCAAGGTGGAGCAAAAAAACATAGTGACCCCACACGCTACGGCGACTGGGAAATCGCCGGGAAGTGCGTGGATTTTTAAGTCTTTAACTAAATCATTGATTTCTCTTTTTCTATCCTGTAATTGAATCGACCATCAGTCCCGCCGAATCGCGGGGTCCGGTTTTCTTACACAGGAAGTCGGAATTAATAACCAGACCCCGCAATGCGCCAGCTTGTGCTGGCTTATGCGGGGCTTGTAAGGAGTCCTTCATGTCCGCTATGACGTTTATCATTGTCGCTGGTATCTTATCATTGGTCTACGGCGTGCTGGCCGCGCGCTCGATTCTGGCCGCATCCGCCGGTTCGGAAAAAATGATGAATATCGCCGCCGCTATTCAGGAAGGCGCCGCTGCTTATTTAAACCGCCAGTACCGTACCATCGGCATTGTCGGCATCGTCATCGGCCTGTTCCTCACCTATAAGCTGGGCGCGTATGTCGGCATCGGCTTCGCCATCGGCGCGATCTGCTCTGGCCTTGCTGGTTATATCGGCATGAACATCTCGGTGCGCGCCAACGTGCGCACGGCGGAAGCGGCCAAGTCCGGTCTGCAGCCGGCACTGAACATCGCCTTCAAATCCGGTGCCGTCACCGGCATGCTGGTGGTGGGTCTCGGCCTCCTCGGCATTTCGCTCTATTATAACCATCTTCTGGGCATCGGCCTCGACACGCGCCATATTCTGGAAGCGCTGGTCGCTCTTTCCTTTGGCGCGTCGTTGATTTCCATTTTCGCCCGTCTGGGCGGCGGTATCTTCACCAAAGGCGCCGACGTCGGCGCCGATCTCGTCGGCAAAGTTGAAGCCGGAATCCCCGAGGATGATCCGCGCAATCCGGCCGTGATCGCCGATAACGTCGGTGATAACGTCGGCGACTGCGCCGGCATGGCCGCCGATTTATTCGAGACATACGTCGTCACCATTGTCGCCACCATGCTCTTGGCTGCCGTCTATTTCACCGGCGACACGCAAAAAACGATGATGCTGTTCCCGTTGGTCATCGGTGCGTCGTGCATCGTGAGCTCGATTCTGGGCACGTTCTTCGTCAAGCTCGACAAGAGCCGCAACATCATGAAGGCGCTCTATCGCGGGCTGATCGCCAGCGCCGTGTTTTCCGCCGTCGCTATTTATTTCGCGACGCAGAAAATTCTGGGTCTGGAAACCGCGTACACCATCGGTGCCTTGAGCTTCACCGGCATGAACGTGCTCTGGTGCGCGCTGGCGGGGCTCCTCGTCACCGGCCTTCTGGTCTGGATCACCGAGTACTACACCTCGACCAAGTACCGTCCGGTGCATAGCGTAGCGCTTGCCTCGACCACCGGCCACGGCACGAACGTGATTCAGGGTCTGGCGATTTCGATGGAAGCCACCGCACTTCCCGCGGTCGTCATCTGCGCCGGCATCATCTTCTCGTTCCTGCAACTCGGACTCTTCGGTATAGCCATCGCGGCGACGACCATGCTGGCCCTGGCCGGTATTGTCGTTGCGCTCGATGCGTATGGACCGGTCACCGACAACGCCGGTGGCATCGCCGAAATGTCGGGACTGCCGAAAAACATCCGTGAAATCACGGATGCGCTCGATGCGGTCGGCAACACCACCAAAGCCGTCACCAAAGGTTATGCCATCGGTTCGGCGGCGCTGGCGTCTCTCGTGCTGTTTGCAGCCTATACCGAAGACTTGAAGCATTATTTCCCGGATGTGCATGTGCAGTTCATCCTTTCCGATCCGTATGTCGTCGTTGGCCTGTTGATGGGCGGCTTACTGCCGTACCTCTTCGGCTCGATGGGCATGCAGGCGGTGGGGCGCGCGGCCGGTTCGGTCGTCGTCGAAGTGCGCCGCCAGTTCAAGGAAATCCCGGGCATCATGGCCGGAACCGCCAAGCCCGATTACGGCCGCGCGGTGGACATGCTGACCAAAGCCGCGATCAAGGAGATGATCCTGCCATCGCTGCTGCCGGTCGCCAGCCCAGTGGTGCTCTATTTCGTCATCAACGCCATCGCCGGACAGGCGGAAGCCTTCGCCAGCGTCGGCGCCATGCTGCTCGGCATCATCGTTACCGGCCTCTTTGTCGCCATCTCGATGACGGCTGGCGGCGGCGCGTGGGACAACGCTAAGAAGTACATCGAGGAAGGCCACCACGGCGGCAAGGGCTCCGAAGCCCACAAAGCCGCGGTAACCGGCGACACGGTGGGCGATCCGTACAAAGATACGGCAGGCCCCGCCATCAACCCGATGATAAAAATCGCCAACATCGTGGCGATTCTGTTGCTGGCGTTATTGGCGTAATATAAAAATCCCCCTCTCCCCTTGGGGGAGAGGACGGTTTTTCTTGGACTTACGAAGTAAGTCCTTAGAAAAACCGAGGTGAGGGGTAAACTAAGAACGCCTCGCTGTCGCTCGGCTAACCCCTCACGGCTCGAACGCGCTACTGCTTGTTCTCGCCCGCTCTCCCCCAAGGGGAGAGCTAAAATTACGCGGCTTTTTTTTATTTCCCTTTGACTTTTGGCGGTGAATTAGTTAATATCCCGTTAACTTTTGTTATGAGGGATTGAATATGTCTATCAAAAAGTGGGTTAAGGATCATGCGCTAACCATTGCAGGTTATACCGGTGCTGCGGCAGTCGTAGCAGGAGGTCCAAAATGCCTATCCGAACATCCTTCCGATCCGAAAGTTGCAGCTGTTTGGAGTGATATAAGAGAGCATATGGATGCAGCTGATCCTACCGCTCGTGACGCTGTTGACGAATCCATCCGGGTGGAGGTAAGAAAAACTATCATCATGTATCTTAATACGATACGTGACGACGCTTCTGCCGATATGCGGGAAGAATATGAAATCCGAAAAAAAGCTTTAATAGCAGCTCTTACCTCCATTCGTTACATAGATTCCGGCGAGAGTGTCGAAAAAGCGTATTTAGGAGATGGCCCCCATTATGCGCCGGCATCGCCGGATGCCGAAGGGAACAAACGGGAACGGCGTATTCGGGAGGCTACTTCTCCAGAAAAAGACCCTTTACTGGAAAAAGCGATCGACGATATGGGTGGAGATGGCAATGCTCTCAGGAAAGCAGCGCGTCGCGAGCTAAAGGATGTTTTTGATAGCGTGGCCGCCGTGAGGGACAGGGCCAATCGTAACGCTAACAGATATCCTTAGATTAGAGTATCGCTACCCCATAATGCGCCGCCAATCCCACGATTACGAACAGCAGCACTTTCTTGAGGGGCAGTTTCAAGAACCCGGCCATGACGACCAGCAGGTTGCATAGCGGCATCCAGCTTAAGAGCAGCAGGAAAATTCCGTATTTATCGAAGAAATTGCGCGTGCGCTCGTACCAGTGCGGGCTGACTTTGAGCTTGCCTTTGTGCTCGAAGAAAATCAGCGTGCGGCCGACATACCAATTTACGATATGCCCCAGCGTCGCGCCGATGACGGCGAGCAGCGTCGGCGCGATCATGTTGTGATTGCCGAAGGCGCGCATGGCGTAAAACGTCGGCTCAGAGCCGAACGGCACGATGCTGGCGTGGTGGAGGGATTCGAGGAGGATTTGGAAGTAGAAGGTCATAAGTACCTGGCATTAGGGATTAGGGATTGGGCATTAGGAAGAAAGAACATTGTTTTTCTAGTCCCCAATCCCTAATGCCTTCTTCTCAAACCTTCCGGGCAATCACGAACTGCGCTAAGGCGCGCAAATTGTCTGCCTTCTTGTCGAACACCGAAAGATGCGAGACGGCCTGCGAGGTCAGGATTTTGGCGTGCTCGCGGGCGCGGTCGATGCCCATCTCGGCCACCAGAGTCGCCTTGCCGGCGATTTTGTCTTTCCGCACGCCTTTGCCCATCTTGGTGCGCGTGCCTTCGGCGTCGAGCAAATCGTCGGTGATTTGGAAGGCGAGGCCCATATCGTGCGCGTAGGCGCGCAGCAGGTTCCGCATCATGCCCGGCGCTTTGCCGAGGATGGCGCCCGATTCGCACGAGACGGCGAACAGCTCGCCGGTTTTCAGGCGTTGCAGGCGGATGATTTCGTCGAGCGATAGTTTTTTGTGGTGCGCATTCAAATCCATCATCTGGCCGCCGACCATGCCCCAGCAACCGGCAGCGCCCGCCAGCGCGGCGATCAGCTCGCAGCGCACGTTGGGGTCGGCGTGAGTTTTGGGATTGGCAAGTATCTGGAAGGCGTAGGCCTGCAATCCATCGCCGGCCAGTATGGCGGTGGCTTCGCCGAACGCCTTGTGGCAGGTCGGCTTGCCGCGGCGAAGGTCGTCGTTATCGAGCGCGGGCAGATCGTCATGGATCAGCGAATAGGTGTGGATGAATTCGATGGCGGCCGCCGCCTCGATCGCCGATTCCATGCTGACGCCGAACAGGCTGGCCGAGCAGACGGTGAGAAACGGCCGAAGGCGCTTGCCGCCGGAGAGCGTCGAGTAGCGCATGGCTTCCAGCACCATTTCTTCGCCTTTGGCGCGGCCGGTTTCGTTATTGGCGGTGGCGGTTTTTTGGTTCAGGGAAATGACGGTGGAGGCATAGGCTTCCGGCGCGCGCAGCAATTGCCCCATGCGCTCTTCCAGTCCTTCGGCGACGGTTTGGATGGCCTCATCGAGGTTATCGGGAAGTCTGACTACCATGGGATTATGCCACATCAAAAGGTTTAGCGGCCAGCTCGCCGCCTTCGGTTTTCACGATCTTCTCGACCTTGAGCCGCGCTTCTTTGAGCTTCTGCTCGCAGTAGGTCTTAAGCTCGGTGCCGCGCACGTAATCATTGATCGACGACTCGAGGTCGCCCGAACCGGATTCGAGCTTGCGGACGATTGCCTCCAGATCTTTCAGCGCGGCCTCGAAGGGGATGTTCAAGTCTTCTTTTAACTTTGCCATGTTGAAGGATGTAGCATTGATTAGGGAAGGCGAATTGTAGGCAATATGAGTAATATGGGCAAGGAAAATAACGCATTGTCCGTTAATAAATCTCTGGAAGGGATAGGTTTTTGTTATATATCCAATTATGGGACACGGTGAATTGATTTGCCGTCCCGCAACCTACGGTCAACAAAACCAAAAGAAAGGTAAGATTTATGAAAAACATTATTTTTACTGCAATCGTGGCTGTATCACTGGCCTTCGCTCCGCAGGTACATGCTGAGGATGTGCCAATAGAGCAGATATGCCAGTCTTGGACTAATTCTTGGAATGCCGCTATGAATTGTTTAGAAAGTTGTGAGACTACACATGGATGTAACGTTTGCACGGAATTAGCTTCCATGTCATGGAATTTCTTGTGCTTATACAATTGCCCTGGTACTGCCGGCGCATGTCCTGAGCAGTGATACTTACAAGTATATCAGCTGAAGGATCTTAATCGCTGACATGCAAAAGATCCTTCAGCTTTTTCAGCCATTGCTGATGCCGTTCTAGTGTTTCAACGCCTTAACCAATTCCTCGGTGACCTTCTTAGCGTCGCCGAAGAGCATCATCGTATTATCCTGATAGAATAATTCGTTCTCGATACCGGCGTAACCCGCTGCCATGCTGCGTTTGATGAAGATAACGGTTTTGGCATTACCCACGTCCAAGACCGGCATTCCATAAATGGGGCTTTGCGGGTTGTTCTTGGCCGCCGGGTTGGTGACGTCGTTGGCGCCGATGACGTAGGCGACGTCGGTGGTGGCGAATTCGTTGTTGATCTCTTCCAGTTCGGCCACAGAATCATACGGCACGTTGGCCTCGGCCAGCAGCACGTTCATGTGCCCCGGCATGCGGCCCGCCACCGGATGGATGGCGTAGCGCACCTTGATGCCTTCTTTTTCCAGCGTCTCGGCCATCTCGCGCACGGCGTGCTGCGCCTGGGCGACGGCCATGCCGTAGCCGGGAACGATAATCACCGAGCTGGAATTCTTGAGCAAAAATGCCGCATCTTCCGCGCTTCCTGCCTTGACCGGTTTATCGCTGGCGGCACTGGCAACCGCACCGGCGCTTTCGCTGCCGAAGCCGCCGAAGATGACGTTGATGATCGAGCGGTTCATCGCCTTGCACATGATGTAGGAAAGGATGGCGCCGGAAGCGCCGACCAGCGCGCCGGTGATGATGAGGAGCGTATTGCCGAGCGTGAAGCCGATGCCCGACGCCGCCCATCCCGAATAGGAATTCAGCATGGAGACGACGACCGGCATGTCGGCGCCGCCGATGGGGAGTATCAAGAGGAAGCCGACGGCAAACGCCAGTAGCGTCATGACGATGAAAATCGTTTTGGATTCGCCGGCGCAGAAGGCGGCGAGCAGCAGCAGGATGGCGATGCCGAGCGCCATGTTGAGCATGTGCTGGCCTTTGAAGCGAAGCGGTTTGCCGGACAGGATTCCCTGCAGTTTTGCGAAGGCGATGATCGAGCCGGAGAAGGTGATGGCGCCGATGACGGTGCCCAGGCTCATTTCAATCAGGCTATGTAAGTGGATGCTGCCGGTTTCGCCGATGCCGTACGATTCCGGCGACCACAGCGCGGCCGCAGCAATCAGCACCGCCGCCATACCGACCAGCGAGTGGAAGGCGGCGACGAGCTGCGGCATCGCTGTCATCTGAATTTTGCGGGCGATGATCGCGCCCACCGTGCCGCCGACGATGATGCCGGCGATGATGACCTGGTAATTACCGATGGAGGGCAGGGAAAGCGTGGTGAGGATGGCAATTGCCATCCCCGCCATGCCGTAAAGATTGCCCCGCCGCGCCGTCACCGGCGACGAAAGCCCCTTGAGCGCCAGTATGAAGAGTACCGACGCGATGAGATAGAGCCAGGCGGGGAGGTCACTCATGCCTTGCATTCACCCTTGTTGCACATGCGCATAGTGTAGGCCAGTACGACGCCGATCAGGACGCCCATGACGACGTCGCCAATGAACCAGTTGACGGCCATATCCATCGGGATGGGCAGCCACATGTAGCTGGCGAAGTCATGCGCGCCGAGCAGCAGGCCGATCTTGAAGCCGAACTTGGCGCCTTTCTTGGTGCATTTGCCTTGGGACTCGCAGCCTTTGGCCACCCAGCAATAAAGGCAGCTGATGGCAAACGCCATGATTAGCTTGGTCAGGATGCAGATCCACATCATGCCTTCCATTTCTTCTTTGGAGCGCCACATCGAGGCGGTGGCCTCGTAGGCCGGCATCATGTAGACGCCATGAAACACCCACTGGAAGCCGAAGAGCGTGGCGAACACGGCGGCAAACGGGATCAAACATTTGATGCCGCCTTTCTTACAGTTTTCATTGTTCATCATATTATTTCTCCTTGGAGGTTGGGGTTGATTTCTTCTGGAACATGGAAAGCATTCTCTGCGTGACGATAAAGCCGCCGAAGATATTGACCGAGGCGATGGCCACCGCAATAAACCCAGCGGTATGGGAAAACTCGCTGTCGCCGGTGCCCAGCGCAATGATGGCGCCGACGATGATGATGCCGGAGATGGCGTTGGTGACGGACATGAGCGGCGTGTGCAGCGCTGGCGTGACCTTCCACACCACGTAATAGCCGACGAAACACGCCAGCACGAAGACGGTGAATTGAGTGACGAACATAATGTCTCCTTACATGAATCCTTTGTGTACCGTTGATCCGTCTTTGGTCAGCAGCGTGCCGACAACCAACTCATCGTCCCATTTCACGTTCATTCCGTCTTTGGAAAACATCAATGCGGAAATAAAATTATATAAGTTGCGTGCGTAAAGCCCGCTGGCATCGACCGCGACGCGGCTTGGCATATTGCCGTAACCCAAAATGGTGACACCGTGCTTGACGGTGACTTTATCCAGTTCCGAGAGCGGGCAGTTGCCGCCGGAGGCTGCCGCCAGATCGACAATCACCGAGCCGGGCTTCATATCTTTTACCATCGCTTCGGTGATGAGCACCGGCGCCGGTTTTCCCGGGATAAGCGCGGTTGAGATCACCATGTCCTGTTTTTTAATCGTGTCGTGGATAAGTTGGCTTTGTTTCTTCTTATACTCTTCGCTCATTTCTTTGGCATAGCCGCCGGCTGCGTCGCCGGATTCGGCGGCGGGCACTTCGATGAATTTTGCGCCCAGACTTTCGACTTGTTCTTTGGCCACCGCGCGCACGTCGAACGCTGAGACGACTGCGCCCAGGCGTTTTGCCGTGGCGATGGCCTGTAATCCCGCCACACCGGCACCCAGCACCAATGCTTTGGCGGGAGCGACCGTTCCGGCGGCGGTCATCATCATCGGGATGACTTTTCCGAATGCCGTCGCAGCTTCGATCACGGCGCGGTATCCAGCGAGGTTGCTTTGCGACGACAATACGTCCATCGACTGCGCGCGCGAAATGCGCGGTAATAATTCCAGCGCGAAGGCGGAAATCTTTTTGTTGTTATAATGCGTGAGTGCTTCGCGGCCGGAATAGGGGGCGAGCATGCCGATCAACACGGCGCCATTTGGAATGGCGGATAATTCTTCCGTTTCGGGTGCGTTGACTTTTAAAACAATGTTCGCGCCGTTTACGCAATTGCTTACATCGGATATTTCCGCGCCTGCCGCCTGATAATCGGAATCGGGGATGGAAGCGTTGGCGCCAGCGCTTTTTTCGACGGCAACGGAAGCGCCGAGGCTTTTGTATTTTTTGACGGCGTCGGGTGTAGCGGCGACGCGAAACTCACCCGCCCTGCGTTCGCGAAGTACTGCGATTTTGACCATATGGTCAATAGATGTAACTTATTTTTAGTGCTTATGCAACAAGAGGTTAGGATACACCCAAGTCGGCGCTCTGGCCGGGGCCCATGTCGGGGAGCGCCGGTCTCGGCAGTGCGCCCAGCGACTCCCACGAGACGGAGCTCCAGTCATAGCTGCTGCTGGGTGCGGCGAAGTCACCGAAGTTGGCCGACTGGGTGTTGAAATCGGAAAAACCGCCGCTGCCGCTCATCATGTCGCCGCCACCGCCTCCTCCCGTCGTATCGCCGCCGGTGCCGCCGGTCTGGTCGGTGACTTCGCGGTTCTTAACAAAAATATCGTACAGCAAACGCGCCAGAAAACCGCCCTGAGCATCCGGCATGAAGCTCGGCATAATCATTTTTCCGGTCAGGCCTTCGGTATCGCCACCGATCGCTTTTTGCAGGCCGTGCTGGCCCAGCTCAGTGACGTTGATGGGGATGCCGGTGATTTTAGCGCCGATATCGGTGGCTTTGCCGCTGTTTTCGGCCAGCGCGTCGATGGTGCTTTTTTCGTTGGTGCCGTCGTTGGTGGGCGTGGATTTCTGCTGCCCCAACCCGGCCCGGCTGATGTGATCGAAAATATTGAAATCGGACATATGAGGGTATTATAGCGTGCAATGTCGCTTTTGTCAGCTTAGTTCGGCCTCTTGACCTGCTCCGGGCTGTCCAGTGAAAAGGCCGGGATTTCGGCTAGGAATATCTCGCCGCCCGCCGTCGTCATTTCATAATGCCCGCCCATGATGCCCGACGGCGTTTTGAGCGCGGCACCGCTGGTATATTGGTATTTGCGGCCGGGCGGCAATGTCGGTTGGTCGCCGACGACGCCGGCGCCGCGCACTTCCTGTACGGCGCCTAAGGCATCGGTAATGCGCCAGTAGCGGTTTAAGAGCTGCACGGTTTCGCTGCCCAGATTTTCCAGCTGAATAGTGTACGCCCAGACATAATGATTCTCCGCCGGCGACGATTGCTCGGCCAGAAACGCCGGTTGTACGGTAATTTTGATGTTGCGGGTGGTTTGCGTGTACATTTAACGTTGCGCCACCTTCAGCAGGCTGAAAAATTCCTGGCGCGTGCGCGGGTCGCTCCTGAAGCGGCCGACAAGGTGGCTGGTTTGCATGATGGTGCCGGGTTTCTGCACGCCGCGCGTGGTCATGCATAAATGCGACGCCTCGACCACCACCGCCACGCCTTTGGGTTTTAATACCTCGTTTAAGGTATTGGCGATCTGCGCCGTCAGCTTTTCCTGAATCTGCAATCGCTTAGCGTAAATCTCCACCAGCCGCGCCAGCTTGCTGATGCCGACGATGCGTTTGTCGGGAATGTAGGCGATGTGCACGCAGCCGGAAAACGTCACCATGTGGTGCTCGCAGTGCGAATCGAAATGGATGTCGCGCAGCACGATCATCTCATCGTAATCCTCGGTTTCCTTGAAGGTCTTGCTTAAGACGGCGGCAGGGTCCTGGTCGTAGCCCTTGAAAAATTCTTCGAAGGATTTGGCGACGCGCTTTGGCGTATCGCGCAGGCCTTCGCGGTTGGGGTTGTCGCCCGCCCAGCGGATCAGCGTGCGCACAGCATCTTCGGCTTCGGCGCGCGAGGGTTTTTTGATTTTTGCAGTGGCCATATATTTTCGTACAGATTAGTTGGATGATGGGATAATAGGGTGATAAGATAATAGGACATTGAATATAGTACTATATTTTTTTATCATCCTGCCATCTTATTATCCTCATTATCCGCTATGCCCTACACTCCGCTCCCATTCGTCGACCTGCGCGGCAAAACACCGATGGACCTGCTGCGCGCCTATCCCGACCGCGCGCGTGACTTAATTAAGGCCAACCGCCGCATCTGGGGCAGGGTATCGGATATCGCCAGCATACCGGTATTGCCGATCGCCGATTTTCTGTCACACCGCTGGCTTAAAAAACAGTTTAACCCCTATTTGCACGAAATAGAGACCTTTGCCGATACGCTCGGCACGCGCGGCATCTATGCGTTCAACGTCGCGTTCGAGTGGGCGTGCACGACCGGTATTTTCAGCACCGGCGAAAGCGTCACGTTGCTGCGTACGTTGGACTGGCCGTTTCCGGCTTTAGGGAAATACACCGTTATTGCCTTGCAGCAGGGAAAAGCCGGTACGTTCTACAATATCACCTGGCCGGGCATGGCGGGCGTATTCACCGCCATGGCGCCGGGGCGTTTTTCCGCCGCCATCAACCAGGCGCCGCTTAGAAAATCGAACCTAACCTTCATCGGCGACTGGATAAAGGCGCGTTTCGCGGTGCGAAAGCAGCGCGCGCTGCCGCCGTCGCATCTGCTGCGTCAGGTATTCGAGCACGCCGCCGATTACGAGGAAGCCAAGAAAGCGCTGGCGGAAACGCCGATCGCGGCGCCGGCGATTTTTACTTTGGGCGGCATCAGGCCCGGCGAAGGCTGCATCATCGAACGTCTGGAAGACTGCGCCGGAATTATCGAGCTGGGCGTGAGCGAACAAGTCACCGTTACCAATCATTTCAACAGCGCCCTCAATGCGGTCGGCCACGGCTGGTGGCCGCGCGCCATCGACAGTGCCGGACGCCACCGCCAGAGCCGCAGCATCGCCGCCTATGAACTGGAGCAGGGTGGCTTCGCCTGGCTCACGCCGCCGATCATCAACCGCTATACGCGCCTGTGCGTTATCACCGATGCCATGAGTCAGCGGCTGATGGTGCAGGGCTATGAAGGTCCGGTGCCGGTAACGCCGTTGTTCAACCTTGTGTCTGTCGCCCATGAAACCCAGCAAGCCAGCTAATGAAATCGAGCGGCTGGTCCGCGCCTTCGGCTATTCGTGGGCTGGGCTTAAGGTCGCACTGAAACATCCGGCATTTCGCATCGAAGCGCTGGCGGCCATCGTCATGATACCGCTGGCTTGCGTGCTTACGCCAAGCGGTGCCGAGCGCGCGCTTTTGATTGGCAGTATTATGCTGGTCTTGATCGTGGAATTACTGAATACCGGTATCGAAATCACCATCGACCGGATTTCGGCCGACTACCATGAATTATCCAAGCGCGCTAAGGATATCGGCAGCGCCGCTGTATTAGTGAGTCTTGCTAATGCCGGGCTGGTGTGGCTCTTCATCGTATGGGGCGGGTAACGTGGAACTGGAACCGCTGCCGCTTACGAACCTCAAATACAGACTGTTCGGCCAGCGGCGGTTTCTGCCGATTTTCCTGATCTCGTTCTTGGGCGTCATCAATGACAATTTGCTGCGGTCAGGGCTGGTCGTGTTGATCGCCTATTCGGCTGTTCAAGGCATTGCGCTTCCGATGCGGGCGGAAATCCTGGTCACGTTATGCTCGGCGCTCCTCATCCTGCCGCTGCTTTTATTTTCCTCCGTTGCCGGGACGCTGGCCGACAAGTTCGAGAAATCGCGGCTGGTGGTCTTGGCGAAATTGGCCGAAGTCGCCATCATGGCTGGTGCCTTTTACGGTTTCGCCACGCACGATATTTACCTGCTGATGTTCCTGCTTTTCATCAGCGGCACGCACACGGCGTTTTACGGGCCGATCAAATACAGCCTGTTGCCGGAACATTTGAAAAGCGGCGAGCTGCTGGCCGGAAACGGCTTCATGGCCAGCGGCAGTTATCTTGCCGTGCTGCTCGGCATGATCACCGGCGGCTGGCTGGTGGTGAAAGAAGGCAACCTCATCGGCATGACGGCGGTCATCATCGCCTGCGCCGGGTTCGCCGCCAGCCTCTTCATATTGAAATCGAAAGCCTCGCATACGGAGGCGCGCATCGATTTCAATATCTGGAACGGCGGGCGCGACCTTATACTTTATATTTTTCACGGCGACAAAACCACCCTGCGCGCCATGCTGTCGCTGTCGTGGTTCCTTCTGGTGGGATCGGTCTATATGGCGCAGTTTCCCAATTACGCGCAAAGCGTCATCCACGCCAACAACGAAGTCTATATTTTATTTCTGACGATTTTTTCGGTGGGTTTGGCTATCGGCTCGCTGCTCTGCGACACGCTGCTCAAGGGTGAAATCTCGACGCGGCTGACGCCGCTGGCGGCGTTCGGCATTTCCGTGTTCACGTTCCTGATGGTGTGGGCGACGCCGGCGCCGAGCCACGAAGGGCTGATCGACGTCGCCGGTTTTTTAGAAACGCCGCAGCACTGGCTCTTGATGGCGCTCATGCTGCTGGTGGCGATTTCCGGCGGTATGTATATGGTGCCGCTCTATGCCGTGCTGCAGTCGCGCGCGCATGAGCAGTACCGCTCGCGCGTGATGGCGGCCAGCAATCTGAGCGATTCGATATTCATGGTGGCGGCGGCCGTCGTTTCCGCCTTGCTACTGACGCTGGGGTTTGGGATATTGGATTTATTCTTACTCGTTGCCTTCTTTAATATCGGCATGGTGTTTTATGCTCGACAGATTCATTCTTAGGCCGGTCCTGACCTTCCTGCTCAAGGCGCTGTTCCTGGTCGAGGTCAGCGGGCTGGAGCACTACCGGTCGGGCGGCGAGCGCATGCTCATCGTTTGCAACCATCAATCGTATCTCGACCCGCTGCTGCTGGCAGTATTCATGCCCGACAAACCGGCCTTCGCCATGAATGCATTTCAGGCGGAGAAATGGTATTTCCGCTGGTTCCGCCTGCTGCTCAAAATCTATATCATCGATCCCTCGAAACCGATGTCGCTGAAAAGCCTGATGCGCGACGTGCAGCGCGGCGCGCGCGTCGTCTTTTTCCCGGAAGGGCGCATCACCACCAGCAGCGGCATCATGAAGATGTACGACGGCACGTCGCTCATTGTCGAGAAAACCGGCGCCGAGATATTGCCGGTCAGGATCGACGGCGCCGAGTTCAGCAAATTGTCCAGGGTCGGGCATCTGGTAAAACAGCGCTGGTTTCCCAGTATCAAAATCACCATCCTGCCGCCGTACCGTCCGCGCGGCGAACTGCCTTCGAGTGCTATCTATGATCTCATGGTCGGCGCCGCGTTCCTTGGCAGCGATTTCCGCCGGCCTCTTTTGGCGGCGGTGATAGACGCCGCACGCACGCACGGCAGTAAGGCCGTCGTTGCCAGCGACGTCTCGCGCGCGTCGATGAATTACCGACAGCTCTTCACGCGCGCATTCATCCTGAGCAGCAAATTACGTTCGGCGCTGGAAGGCCAGACGCATGTCGGCGTGCTGCTGCCCAATTCGCTGGGCGTGATGGTGACGTTCGTGGCGATGCACATGCTGGGGAAAATTCCGTGCATGCTCAATTTCTCGTCGGGCACCGGCAACATGATGCACGCCTGCCGCATCGCCAATGTGCAGACGGTGCTGACCTCGCGCGTGTTCATCGAGCGCGGCAAGCTCGAGCACCTCATCACCGTGCTGCAGGTGCAGTATAAAATCATCTATCTCGAGGATATCCGCCCCGGCGTGACGCTTGCCGATAAATTCCGCGGCTTCGTGTCGGCGCTCGCCCCGTCGCTGGCGCTGAGGCATGTGCTGGCCGAGACGCATTATAACGATCCCGCGGTCGTGCTTTATACCTCCGGCTCGGAAGGCGCGCCCAAGGGCGTGGTGCTGTCGCACGGCAATATCCTCGCCAATATCTACCAGGCCTCATCGCGCATAGACCTCAATCCGGCGGATATGATTTTCAACGCGCTGCCGACCTTCCATTCCTTCGGCCTTACCGTCGGCCTCTTGCTGCCCATGGTGCGCGGCATCCAGACCTTCCTTTATCCGACGCCGCTGCATTACCGCATCATTCCCGATCTGGTGTACGACACCGGCGCCACCGTGCTCTTGGGCACCGATACCTTCTTAAGCGGCTATGCCAAATACGCGCATCCGTATGATTTCTGGAAGGTGCGGCTGACGGTGGCCGGCGCGGAAAAACTTAAAGAGAGCACGCGCCGCTTGTGGGCGGATAAATTCGGCGTTTCCATTTTTCAGGGCTATGGCGTCACCGAAACCAGCCCGGTCATTGCCGTCAACACGCCGATCGAGCATAAGGAAGGCACGGTCGGGCGGTTGCTTCCGGCGATCGAGGCGCGGCTGCAGCCGGTCGAAGGGCTGGAACGCGGCGGGCGTTTGGAAGTAAAAGGCCCCAACGTCATGCTAGGGTATCTAAAGGCCGACAAGCCCGGCGTCATCCAGCCGCAGGGTGAGTGGTACGATACCGGCGACATTGTTGATATCGACGGCGAAGGGTTCGTGACTATTTTAGGTCGCGCTAAACGCTTCGCCAAGATCGCCGGCGAGATGGTGTCGCTGCAGGCGGTCGAGGATATTGCCGCTGCCGTGGAGCCGGATGTCGCCCATGCTGCCATGGCGATGGCCGACGAACGCAAGGGTGAGCAGATCGTGCTCTATAGCGAAAGCCGCACGCTGACCCGTGATATGCTGCTGCCGCAAGTGCGCGAGCAGGGGCTTCCGGAACTTTATATGCCGCGGCAGATATTTTTTATGGAACTATTGCCGCGCCTGGGCAACGGCAAGATCGATTACATCACGCTGGCCAAAGGCGCCGTGCCTGCCGCTGAACAGTAATCAACGTTGCTGCGACGGCGCCGGCTGGCGGTAGATGTCCTTATAGATGTCATTAAACTGCTGATTCGGGTCGCTGGGCGTGGGTGCGGCGGCTTTAGGGGCGGCTTTAGGCGCATAGGTTTTTCTGCCTTGATGTTTGCCTCCCAGGGGCGGAATGCCGACGCCGGAATAGTTTTCGCCATAGGGATCCATGCCGGATTTTTTAGGCGGCGGCGGTGCCTGATCCCAGGTGATCGCAATATCATTGCAGCGTTCTTCGGCATCTTTCTTTTTGCAGATACCATGCTCAAAACGGTAGGTGGCCGACGGCGTAGCGCTTAGCTGGCCTTCGATGCGCGCTTTGGCGTTATTGGATATGGAATCCACGTATTTGGAATCAAGGCGATGGCTATCCACCGCCGAGGTCAGCGCCGACAGCACATTCGATTTGTGCGTGGCGACGGCGGCAGCGATCTCCCCCGCCGAAAGATCGGAACGCTGCTTCACCCGCTGGCAGAACGACCAGTATTGAAAAGTGCAGCTTTCCAGCGCCAGACCGTGCATGGCCTTATCGATTTCCCTGGCATCGGGTTTTGCCGTCTCCACGGCCAAGGCTTCTTTTCTTGCCGCCTCTTCCGCTTGCTGGCGCCTGAGCTCTTCCTCAGCCGCGGCCTGATATTGTTTTTCGATCGCTTCGTTATAGTCTTTATATTCCCGCCCGACTTTTTCCGTCTGCTCATTCACGAACTTATCCATCAGTGCGACGATGTCGTTATGCCCGGCGTTAAAGGCCGTCGTGCGTGCGATATTGCCGGTGACGTCGGTATCGTAATAGCGGATGCCCTGCTCAAGCAGGTATAGAACCGATTCCTTGTTTCCCTGACCGGCGGCGTGGAAAAGGGCGCTTTTTCCCAGCGCGTCCTTGGCGTTGACATCGGCGCCGGCGGCCAGCAGCGCTTTCATGACGTTGATCCCTTCGCCGTCCTTGCGCGCGGCGGCCAGCGCCAGAACCGGCGTGCCCTTGCCGTCGGCCTGGTTGGGCGAGGCGCCTTGCCCAATCAACAGCTTGACGTCCGCTGCCCGGCCCAAATTCGTGCGATAGACGATTTCTGCCGCCAGATCACCCGCATCGGCGGCATGGGCGGAAGGCGCTGCCAGCAGCGTCAATAATAGTATCCACAAGCTAACATTTTTCATCTTCTACCTTGAAATATGGTGTATCAATACCTAGAAATTATAACATCCTGAGAGCGATTATGCCCGAAAAAAACGCCGAATTACTTAAATTTAATGCAGAAGTAAGCAAAGTCCTGCAGCTGATGATCCATTCGTTGTACACGAACAAGGACATCTTCGTGCGCGAGCTGGTTTCCAACGCGTCGGACGCCTGCGACAAGCTGCGCCACGCCGCGCTCCAGCAGCCCAAGCTCACCGAAGGCGACGCCGAATTCAAGATCGGTATAGCGATCGACAAGAAAAACCGCACGGTGACCTTAAGCGACAACGGTATCGGCATGTCGAAGGGCGAGCTGATTGCCAACTTAGGCACCATCGCCAAATCCGGCACGCAGGAATTTTTGAGCCAGCTGGCGGAAACTAATAAAAAAGACATGCCGCTCATCGGCCAGTTCGGCGTCGGGTTTTATTCGTCGTTCATGGTGGCGGATAAAGTCACCGTGGTTTCCACCGCCGCCGGTAGCAGCGAAACCTGGCAGTGGGAATCGGACGGGCAGGGCGAGTTCACCATTTCCCCCGTGGAGAAAAAAGAACGCGGCACTTCCATCACGCTGCATCTCAAGAAAAGCGAAGACCAGTATCTCGATTCGTTCCGGCTGCGCCACATCGTGCAGACCTACTCCGACCATATCTCGTTCCCGATTTTGATCACCGGCGAGGAGGGGACGCCCGAAGTCGTCAACACCGCTTCGGCGCTGTGGGTGCGCAATAAAAGCGATATCACGCCGGAGCAGTACAAAGAATTCTACCACCACGTTTCGCACCAGCCGGACGACCCGTGGCTGGTCATGCACAACAAAGCCGAGGGCAAGCTCGATTATACCAGCCTGCTGTTCGTGCCGAGCTTGAAGCCGTTCGATTTATTCCATCCGGAATCGAAGCGGCGCGTGAAGCTCTATGTGAAGCGCGTCTTCATCACCGAAGAAAATGTCGAGGTGATTCCGCGCTGGCTCAGGTTCCTGCGCGGCATCGTCGATTCGGAAGACCTGCCGCTCAACATCAGCCGCGAGACGCTGCAGGCCAACCCGCTCTTGGGAAAAATCCGCGATTCGGTGGTAAAGCGCGTGCTCGCCGAGCTCAAGAAAAAATCCGGCGAGGACGCCGAAGGCTACAAAATTTTCTGGAATAATTTCGGCTCGGTCCTGAAAGAGGGATTATGCGAAGGCGCCGGCCCGCGCGAGGAAATTTTGGAAGTTTGCCGCTTTCACTCGACGGCGGGCGACGAAGCTACCGGTCTTGACGCCTACATCTCGCGCATGAAGGAAAAACAGGAGCAGATTTATTACTTGAGCGGCGAAAATTTGGAGGCGCTGAAGGGCAGCCCGCAGATCGAGGGCTTCAGGAAGCGCAGCATCGAGGTGCTGCTGTTCACCGACCACGTCGATGATTTCTGGACCAACGTCGTGCTCGAGTACAAGGGCAAGAAATTCAAATCCGCGACGCGTGCCGACATTGATTTAAACGCCATCGCCGCGGCAAAAGAAGACGACAAAGAACCCGAAGCCAAAACCGACACTGATACCGTCAAAAAATTGTGCGAACGCATCAAGGCCATTCTTGGCGACAAAGTCAAAGAAGTCCGCGCCACCAACAAGCTGACCGAAAGCGCCGTCTGCCTGGGCGTGGAGGAGGGCGCGATGGACTTAAGGCTGGAGCGTTTCCTCGTCGAGCAAAAACAACTCCCGGCGGCGTCCGCTAAAATCCTCGAAATCAACCCGGAGCATCCCATCATCCGCGCGTTATCGAAATCCGAAAACTCCGGCGAGGTGGAAAACATCGCCTGCCTCCTCTTCGACCAGGCCTGCATCCTGGAAGGCCAAACCATCCCCGACCCGGCGTCATTTACTCGTAGGTTGCAGGGGTTTGTAGAGAAGAGTTTAGCCGCCTAGTTCTCTCTTATCCGGTTTTTGGGCATGATCGCGCGGAGTTTGCTGCCCGCCGTCCAGTAATTTTTGTGTTGGAGTAACTGCCTGCTGGGTTCCGGATGCAAGCAGTTGCTCGGCGGCCTTCTGCGGCGACATGGGTAAATTCAATTGCGGCTGAACGTCTTCAAAAAATATTGTGGCGCGTTGTAGTAAAGTAGAAAGATCAAGATCATTTAAGACCGGTGTATCGGTGGAGTATTTGAATAACGGTTCGCCTCCTTCGGCGTAAAGCAAGCCGTCGTCGGATTGGTTCGCATTCTTTCCATCAAGCCGGATAAATTCACCGGCGGCGGTTTTTATATGGATTTTCCCCTCTGCCTGCATTTGCATTAATTCCAGCGACCTCTCTAATTGATGCGTTCTGGCAGAAAATTGCTCTATCGGCCTTTGTGCAATTTCTTCTTCCCGTCTTTTCATTTCTTTTTCCGCTTCCTCCCGATTTGAGAAATCTATGGAGCCACCTTCACTACCGCTGAGATAGGTTGCAAGCGAGACGCAAGCGCCATACGCTATCAATTTATCCATAGGATGCTGGCGCAATACTCGCACTATGGCGGTCGTTGTTGGCGGCTTACCTTCAGCTTGGGATTTCTCCGCTTCTTCCCACGCTTTATTCATTGCAGCTACCTGTGCATCGTGTTTTGCAATCTTGGCTGATACGTCTTCAATGATTTCTTCTCTTGTTCTTTTCTTTAGATCTTCTTCCTCTTCTAGCGTTACGCCAGTCGTAGCGATATGGGCGAGGTTAGCGAGCAATTTTATGGATGGAGCTAGCTTTCTTGCCATCGCAGTCGTGACATATTCAGCCTTGGCGATAGGCTTATCGGAGGCAGGTTTAGGGTTTTGCGGGTCGGTCATGGAAACAGGATACCGTAAAACCATTAAAAAAGGCTTTTCGCCTTGGGGAGAGCCAAATTCCGCCCGATTTGGAATCCTATTGAATAGTTGACGTTTTTCGGCTACGAAGTGCCTCCCGCCATGTCGGAGTGTAGCTCAGCCCGGTAGAGCACTGCGTTCGGGACGCAGGGGTCGTAGGTTCGAATCCTGTCACTCCGACCATTTTCTCTTTTAATACGCCCGACTCAGCGCGAAATCGACGGTGTCGAGCATGGCGGATTTGGCGGGGCTGGGGGGGGAGGGGGCCAGCGCCGCGCGGGCTTTTTCGCAGTATTGGCCGGCGAGCGCGATGGTCTGCGTGATGGCGTGGTGTTTGGCGAGGAGGGCTTGCGCTTTTTTGAAATCGTCCGGCTGGCGGTTTGTTCCTTCCATGGCGCGTTTCCAGAATGTTTTTTCTTCCGGCGTACCGGCGCGGTAGGCGACGATCACCGGCAGCGTGATTTTCCCCTCGCGGAAATCGTCGCCGACGGTTTTGCCCAGCGTTTTTTCGTCGGCGGCGTAGTCGAGCACGTCGTCGACCAGTTGGAAGGCGATGCCGAGGTTCATGCCGAAATCGCGCAGCATCGCCGCCTGCGCCCCGGCATCCGGCGCGCCCAGCTCGCAGGCGGCGGCGAACAGCGCCGCGGTTTTCGACGCGATGACCGCCAGGTATTCTTCGGTCGTGGTTTCGGTGTTGCGCTCGGTGGAAAGCTGCATCACCTCGCCTTTGGAGATGATGGCCGAGGCGTCGGCCAAAATTTTCAGCGCCTGCAGATTGCCGTCCTCGACGGTGATCTGGAACGCCTGCGACAACAGGAAATCGCCGACGAGGACGCTGGCCTTGTTGCCGAACACTTCATTGGCGGTGGCGAGCCCGCGGCGGAGCGAGCTTTCGTCGACGACGTCGTCGTGCAGCAGTGTGGCGGTATGGATGAATTCGATGGCGCTGGCGCGGGCGATGTGGCGGTCGCCGGGGGTGCGGCAGAGCTGCGCCGAAACCAGCGTCAACGCCGGGCGGATGCGCTTGCCGCCGGAGGCGATGATGTGCTCGGCGATGCTTTCGATCAGCGGCACCTCGTTTTTGACGCGCGCCAGTATCAGCGCGTCGACGCGCTTCAGGTCATCGCCGACCAGCGCATAGAGCGCGTCGAGCGATGCGGGTTTGGGCGTTTGTAAAGAGGCGGCCTGAGTCATGGCCGTCAGGCTATCACGCCCGCCATGTGCTCTGCAATCTCTTCCATCGGGCGCACGGGGAATTCGCGGACGGCCTGAAAGACGAGGCTGCCGCGGTAGCCGGCCAGATCGGCCGTATTGCTATAAATACGCTGAATTTCCTGCTGTATTCCGACCTCGAGCGGCGAGCGGCTGCGGATAAACAGGTCGAATTCCACGCCTTTAGGCTGCCGGCGCACGAAGCCGTCCATCTGCATCTCGCCCAGCTGCGATAGCGTCATCTCAATCACAAAGCGCGTGTCTTCCTGCTTTTTGCCCTGCTGCTTCTTATCCGGATCGCGGTCGCGCTTGACAAAAATGCGCAGCTGCTGCCACTGCCCCGCCACCGCCAGCGGGAACACCGTCGCCTGCCACGGCGCTTGCGACGCTGCCGGCGCTTCGGAGAAAGTTCGGCTTAGGCCGATAAATTCCGCCTCGGCTTTTTTCACCAGCGTTTCATGGCCATTATTTTGTAACCACTGCACGTTGTCCTTGCCCAGCCAGTTGGAAAAATCGCCGCCGCGCAACGCGGCGATGAACAGCATCAGTCCGGAGGAAATCGTCTGCGGCGTAATGGTGGGCGCCGCGGTGGATTGCATCGGCGGCAACCATGGCGCAACCCAGGCGGCGGCGGTGGGATTGCGCGCGGCCAGAAGTTGCGCGATTTGCTGCAGCGATCCCCAGTTCGAGGCGATCTCAGTAATGGGAGCCGTGGTAGGCGCAAGCGCGGCCATTCCTGTTGTCGGCGGAGTGATGCGCACGATATCGAGCGTCATTTTGCTGCCGTTCACCAGCGGCGTCGGCGTTTGCAAGCGCATAATGCCAAGCGGCGTATGCACCAGCGTCTCGCCGGAAGGCTCATGGCCGACGACGGTGGCGACGATGGTTTGCCCGACGGCGGGCGCGGGCATCGGTTGCGATGGCATCGCCGGCGCTGCGGCCGGTTGCGGCGGCGGCGGATTTTTTACCGCTGCCGCCAGCGCCAATAATTCGGCGCGCGGATCGGGGATGGCGGCGGTTGGCGTCGCGGCTACAGGTGCTGTGACGGTTTGGGCAACGGGAGCGGCGGGCGGTGCAACCGTCGGAGCTGCGGCGGCGGATACCGGCGCCGGCGCGCCCGCCGCGCGCGAATAGGCGGCATAGAGCGACGGCGCGGCGGCAGGTTGTTGCGGCGTGGGCGCAGCGGGTGTTGCCGACGGCTGTTGCGGCGGCGCCAGCGAAACGATTTTAAGCGCCAGTTCGGTATGGGCGGGCAGGGGAGGCGCCGTTACCGTCGGCATCGGTGGTGGCGGCGACAGTAATGTCGCGCGTACCGGAATCGGTTGCGCGGTCGGCGTCTCCGGTTGCAGGCGGGCGCTGACGATCACTTCCGATTTTGCCGTCGCGCCGGGAGTTGCGGCGGCGGTTTGCGGCGGCTGGCCGTCGATGGAGAGGATGCGTGCATGTTGTGTTCCGCCGGCATTCACCAGCCGTATCACCACCTCGCTGCCGATTTTGAGGAAAATGTCGGAGTGAAAGGTGATGTCACCGGAGTCGCTGCGCAATATCGGATTTCCGGCCGCGTCGCGGTTGATGATGAAGCCGGAGAGTATCGACCCCGGCGGCAGGTTGATAATAATGCCCGGCACCTGGGATCCGCCGCCCTGTGCTATGGGAGACGCCTGCACGTTCTGCGGCGCCAGGATGGAAATCAAGCGGATGTCGTCGACCATGGGGATAGTTTATTACTTTTGTCATTCCCGCGAAAGCGGGAATCTAGCTTGATATTGTCTGGATCCCGGCCAAAATTATAACTTAAGGTTGGCCGGGATGACATCATTTCTGCATCAGCTTTATCGACAGCGCGGCGGCGTCGGTGGCGGCGGTGGAGTGGGGCGCGCGGATCAGGAGCGATTTCTGGTTGCGGATGCTGTCCTTGACCTTGTTGTCGCGGCGGATGATGCCCAGGAGTGGCGGCGACATGCTGAGGAAATTGACGCAGGCCTTGTTAAGCGCGTGGTAGGTCGCCTCGCCTTCTTTTTGCGTTGCCGCCATGTTGACGACGATGCCGAAATCCGGCGGGTTCTTGCCGGCGCTGGTGATTTTGATGAAGGCGTAGGCGTCGGTCAGCGACGTCGGCTCGTCGGTGACGACAATGATGCAGCGCCCAGCCAGCCCGGCTAGATACTGCACGTGCTGCTCGATGCCGGCGCCGAGGTCGACGACGATGAGGTCGTAATCGTTCTGCAGCGCCAGCAGATCCTTGGCGATGGATTCGAGTTTCGGCATCGGCAGCGTCGCCAGCGTCGCCGAGCCGGAGCGGCCGGCGATGATGTCGAAGCCGCCTTCCTCGTAGCGGGTGACGGCTTCCTTCAGCGTGTTGCGGCCGGAGATGGCGCTGGAGAGGTCGCGCTGCG
Organism: uncultured Rickettsiales bacterium; assembly: GCA_964575095.1. Lineage (GTDB taxonomy): Bacteria > Pseudomonadota > Alphaproteobacteria > Rickettsiales > SXRF01 > CAZNPA01. Next base: position 24,058 of record CAZNPA010000003.1, on the reverse strand, counting down.
GCGTCAGCCCCAGCTGCACGTCGACGTTGGCCAGGCCGATGTCGCCGTCGAATAGCAAAACGTTCCGGCCGGAGCGCGCGAAGAGATGCGTCAGCGTCACCGATAGCCACGTCTTGCCGACGCCGCCCTTGCCGGACGCGATGGCGATCAGGTTGTTTTTTTTGGATTCGCTCATGAGGTGCCTTTATTTAGAGGGAGGAATTGAGTTGGTATCTAAGCAGCAGTTTTCCCAACATCGCCGCGTCGACGACAGGAAGCGCGTCGGTGATGCTCGACGAATGGCTGGTGTTGGAGAGCGCCAGGCCGTGCGTGGCCGCCGCTGCCAGAATGCCGCCGAACCGGCGGGCAGTATCGGCGCGCGTGATCAAGAGGCGCTTTATCGGCAGCGCTGCGAACGTCTCGACGATGTCCATGGCCTCGGAAGCGTCACCGCCGGCAGGCACGGCCAGCACCGGCTCTATCTCCGGCAGCGAGGCATATTCTTTCAGTTCGGCGCATTCCTGCCGATCGTAGGGATTGCAGCCGGCGGTATCGATCAGTGCGCGCGCGTGCGCGTTTTTCAAATGTTTTACCAGCTCGTCTTTCGATGTGGCGACCTTTAATTCGATGCCCATGATGCGCGTGAACGCCTCCAGCTGTTCGACGCCACCGGCGCGTTTGTTATCGGTGGTGATGACGGTCAGTTTCTGGCCTTCCATGCTCATGCGTGCCGCCATTTTGGCGATGGTCAGCGTTTTTCCGGCGCCGGGTACGCCGACCAGCATCAGCTTTATGCGCGTGTCGTCGAGTGGCAGCGGTGCGAACTCGAAAAACGTCGCCATGATTTTTTCCAGCGCCAGCCGGTGTAGCTGCCGCAAATTCTTGTCGCCGCTGATGCGATGCAGCGCCAGCGCTGAAGCTAACAACGGATCCGATGCTTTCTGCATCAGCTTGGCGATATAGAGTTCCGGCAGATTGTGGAAGCGCAGGATGTTCTGGATGTCGAAGCGTAGGGAATCGGTGGATAGTGATGAGTGGTGAGTGGTGAGTGGCAGGATATTCGCATTTTCTTTTTTGTGACCGTTCATTACCGGCCGGTGGTCGCTATCGGCAGCGGCGGTGACGCTGATGCCGCGCGTGCCGTTCAATATTTCCTTGGAGGAAATGATAATCGCGTCGTCGCCCAGCGTCTCGCGCACCATGTTTATGGCAGCGGGCATGTTGGCGGCGGTGAAGGTACGAAGGCGCATGATTTATAATTGTCCCAACGTCTTGATTCTTGCTTTGGCGAAGATTTCATTCTGCGACATCACCACTGTCGACGGGCGGAAGCGCTCGACGATCGAGCGTACATACGGGCGTATGGCCGGGCTGGTGAGCAGTACCGGCAATTCATTTTGCATGGCCAGCTTGTCGAACGTGCCGCGCACGGTCTGGATGAATTCCTGGATGCGGCTCGGCGCCATCGAGAGAATGCGCTCGTCGCCGGTGCCGGACAGCGCCTCGATGAAGGTCTGTTCCCATCCCGGCGACATGGCGACGATGGGGATGTAACCTTCCTGCGTCGTGTTGGCGTGGCTGATCTGCCGCGCCAGCCGCGCCCGCACATGCTCGGTCAGCATGACGATGTTTTGTGTCGCGCGCGAGGATTCGGCGATGGCCTCGACGATGGTGGAAAGGTCGCGGATCGACACTTGCTCGCGCAGCAGGTTCTGCAATATGCGCTGCACGCCGGAAACGGAAATCTGCGACGGGATGGTTTCGGAGACCAGTTTCTGCTGCGTTTTGCCGAGATCGTCGAGCAGCTTCTGCGTTTCGACGTAGGAAAGCAGTTCGGCCATGTTGTCTTTGACCAGCTCGGTTAAGTGCGTGGTAACGACGGTCGGCGGGTCGACGACGGTATAGTTTCTGAACAGTGCTTCCTCGCGGTGCGATTCGGCGATCCACATGGCGGGCAGGCCGAAGGTCGGCTCGGTGGTTTCCTCGCCGGGCAATGTAATTTTTTCGCCGCTGGGATTCATGACGAGCAGCATGTCCGGGCGGATGTCGCCTTTGCCCGCCTCGATTTCTTTTATCTTGATGACGTAGGTGTTGGGCGGCAGCTGCATGTTGTCCTGGATGCGCACGGCCGGGATGACGAAGCCGAGCTCGCGCGCCATTTGTTTCCTGAGCGCCTTGATTTGCTCAGTCAGGCGGTGGCCTTTCTGGTAATTGATGAGCGGCAAGAGGCCGTAACCCAGCTCGAGGCGCAGCGAATCGAGCTGAAGGAAATCGCCGGCCTGTTCTTCGGCCGGTTTGCCGTCGGCATCGAGCACGGCGCCTTCGGGGCCTTCCAGCTGCTTGGGCGTGCCCGGCGCCAGCGGCTTTACCGGTTGCGGATGCTGATACAGATAATAGGCGATGTAACCGCTGAGCCCGGCCAGAAATAAGAATGGGATGGCGGGAATGCCCGGCAGCATCGCCATCGAGGTCAGGAACAGGCTGGTGATGCCGAGCGAGGTCGGGTTGCGGCCCAGCTGCTCGATCACGGCTTTTTCCGCCGATCCGGCGGTGCCGGATTTAGTGACGAGGATACCGGCCGAGGTGGAAACGATCAGCGCCGGTACTTGCGTCACCAGGCCGTCGCCGACGGTGAGCAGGGTGTAGGTGTGCAGCGCGGCGTCGAACGACAGCCCGTTCTGCACGACGCCGATTAAGATGCCGGCGATGAAGTTGATGAAGACGATGAGCAGTCCGGCGATGGCGTCGCCGCGCACGAACTTGCTGGCGCCGTCCATCGAGCCGAAGAAATTGCTTTCGTCTTCGAGTTCCTTTCGGCGCGCGCGGGCGATGTCTTCACTGATGAGGCCGGCCGAAAGGTCGGCGTCGATGGCCATCTGCTTGCCGGGCATGGCGTCCAACGAAAAGCGCGCCGACACTTCGGCGATGCGCCCCGAACCTTTGGTGATGACGATGAAATTGATGATGGAGAGAATACCGAAAATGATGGCGCCGATCACCACCGACCCGCCCATGACGAAGCCGCCGAACGCCTGAATGACGTGGCCGGCGGCGTCGGTGCCTTCATGCCCGTGCGACAGAATCAGGCGCGTTGAGGCGATGTTGAGCGACAGCCGCAGCATGGTGACGATAAGGAGAATGGTCGGGAACGAACTTAGATTGAGCGGTTTTTCGACGAAGAGCACCGTCATCAATATCAACACCGACAGCGTAATCGACACGCCGAGCAAAAGGTCGAGCAACATCGGATGCAGCGGTAAAATCAGAACGATCAGGATACCGATGATGCCGAAGGCGAAGAAAATGTCGCGGCGATGCGCCAGGTTCAGGTGCTTCCATAGCACGGCGGCACTGGGAGTGACGGGCGCGGTGATGGCGGCGGCTTCAGCCATGATGTGCTCCGCGTGGATGTGGGGATGTGGGGATATGGGGATATGGGGATAAGAAAAGATCAGCAGACATGCTTACTTTACTCCACATCTCCCTATCTCCACATCTCCACATCTTCTTACTCCGTCCCCGTCGGCGGCGGGGTAATGGCAGCGCCTTGCTCGCCGTATTGTTTCAGTTTATTGCGCAGCGTGCGGATCGAGATGCCGAGGATATTGGCGGCATGGGTGCGGTTGCCAAGGCAGTGGTTCAACGTATCCAAAATCAGTTCCTGCTCTACGCTGTCCACCGTGCGCCCGACTAACCCGCCGGCATTGCTGCCGGCGGGCTTGGCAACAACGGCAGGGGCGAGCACTGGCTCAGGCATTCCCTGCAGCTGTATGGCGTCCGGGCCGATGGTCTTGTCGGTGGCCATCAATACGGCGCGGTGCATGGCGTTTTCAAGTTCGCGCACGTTGCCGGGCCAGGCATATTGCTGGAGTTTCGCCAGCCCGTCCTTGGTCAGCTTGCGCGTGTCAACGCCGTTGGCCTTAGAATATTTCTCGATGAAATGGTTGGCCAGCGGCTCGATGTCACTCTTGCGGTCGCGCAACGCCGGGATATGCAGCGCGATGACGTTCAAGCGGAAATACAAATCTTCGCGGAAGGTGCCTTTCTTGACTTCTTCCTGCAGATTGCGGTTGGAGGTCGCCAGCACCCTGATATTGACCTTGATCGGCTTGGTGCCGCCGATGCGGTCGATCTCGCGCTCCTGCAACACGCGCAGCAGTTTAGCCTGCAGGCGCAGATCCATTTCGCTGATTTCGTCGAGCAGCATGGTGCCGCCGTCGGCTTCCTCGAATTTGCCGATGCGGCGGGCGTTGGCGCCGGTGAAAGCGCCTTTCTCGTAGCCGAACAGTTCCGATTCTAGCAGGTTTTCCGGTATCGCCGCGCAATTGACCGAGATCATCAGGCCGCCGCTGCGCTTGCTTTTCTTGTGGATGTAGCGGGCGATGACTTCCTTGCCGGTTCCGGATTCGCCGGTGAGCAATACGCTGGCGTCCGACGGCGCTACCTGATCGGCGGTGGCGATGACCTTGCCCATTTCCGGCGAGGTAAAAATCGCCGATTGCGTTTCTTCGGTGATGGCCTCGAGCACGGCGGCGATCAATTCCTCGTTCGGCGGCAGCGGGATATATTCCTTGGCGCCGGACTTGATGGCCTTGACGGCGGCGTCTTTATCGTTTTGTACGCCGCAGGCGATGACGGGCAGGTTAAACCGCTCGCGCATCAGGAGCGTTACCAGTTTCTCGATATCCTCGCGCACTTCGATCATGATGAGGTCGGCGCCCTGACCGCCGCGCAGCGCGGTCATCGCTGCGTCGATATCGGTCACATGCGCTACTTTCGCGCCGCGTGACCGGGCGATGGCGCTGGCAGCGCCGATCTGGCCGTAGAGGTCGCCTATTATCAGTAGTCTCATGTCGCTTCGCTCCCTGAGGGATGTGGAGATGTGGGGATATGGAGATGTGGGGATGAGAATCTATATTTGCTTATTCTCCACATCTCCAGTTCTCCACATCCCCACATCTTCTTAATGTTTCTCCGCCTTGATGATTTCCGTCATCGTCACGCCGATGCGGTCTTCGACAACGACAACTTCGCCGCGCGCGACGAGCCGGTTGTTGACGAAGATATCGATCGGCTCGCCGACTTTCTTGTCGAGCTCGATGACGGCGCCGCGGCCGAGTTTCAGCAGATTGTTGACCTGCATGCTGGTTTTCCCCAGCACAACTGTGATCTGCACCGCAATGTCGTATACGGTCTCAAGGCTCAGGTTCTCCGCAGCAGCTGCATCGCCAAGTCCGGCGGCAGGTGCGGCAGTAGTGGTTGCGTCGGCCATAAATTACTCCTTCTTATCGGGGGTGGTGGTTGGTGTGGGTGTCGTGGGTTCCGTCGATAGCGTGTCTAAGTGTGCTTTCGCTTCGTGGCTTGCCGTTGCCGCCATATTGTCGACAACGCGCGCCAGTTCCTGCCATAATTTTTCCGTATTGCGGGCGAAGGCGCCGTGTTTCCATTCGATGCGGTAATCGGTCACCGGCAGCGCTTCATCGCCGGTGACGGCGAGGGCGCTGCCTTCCGGCTGGCGCGATGCCAGCTGCTCGATTTTTTTCTTGAGCGTTTCGGCCAGCGTTGGGTGCACGGTGATGACAATCTTCGGCTGGCCGGCCATCATTTCGATGCATTTGGTCGCCGTTTCCTCGATCATCGCCGGGGCGTTTTCCGCCAGCGCGCGCCCCGCCACTTTGCGGGCGATGGCCAGCGCCGCCTTCGGCATGTCCTGCTGCATCTCGATGAATGCAGCGCGGTAATCTTCCATCAGCCGGCCGGTGAGCATGGCGACTTGTTCCAGCGCGTCGGCCAGCTTGCGGTCGGATGCCGCCTGCTCGCTGTCCTGCAGCTTGCGGCCTTCGTCCGTACCTTCCAGAAATCCTTTTTTATAACTCTCGCGCTCGGCGGCCTTGAGCTGCTCCTCGTTAAAAACCGGAGGGGGGGGTGGGGGACCCTCGCCCCTCCGTCTGCCGCCAGGCAGAAACGTTTTACCGCCGGCCGGCACTGCGACCATGCCGGAGGTAAATTCCTTGAAATTAAATGGCTCGACGCGCATGTTCTATGTCCTAATAAATCATCTGTTCTTCTTCGTTCTCGCTGGCGATCACGATCTCGCCCTTGCCGGCAAGATCTTTAGCGATACCGACAATGTGCATCTGCGCCTCGTCGACATCCTTGATGCGCACGGGGCCAAGCGCCTCCATATCCTCCTTCAGAATTTTGGATGCGCGTTCGGACATGTTGCCGAAGAACAGTTCCTTGATCGTATCCGAGGCGCCTTTCAAGGCGATAGGCAGTTTATCCTTATCGACGCCGCGCAGCAGGGTCTGGATACCGGCGGCGGGGATTTTCTGCAGATCGTCGAAGGTGAACATCAGCGCACGCACGCGTTCGGCGTCGGTGGCGCTGCGCTCTTCGAGCTTTCCCATGAATTTGGCTTCGGCGTTACGGTCGAAGTTGTTGAAGATTTCCGCCAGCATTTCGTGGCTGTCGCGCGTCTGGCGCTTGGCGAGGTTGTTCATGAATTCCATGCGCAGCGTTTTCTCGATGCCGTCCATGACTTCTTTCTTGACCGCTTCCATGGAAAGCATCCGCATCAGTACTTCGACGCTTAATTCCTCCGGCAATTGCATCAGCACGCGCGCGGCGTGGTCGGGTTTGATTTTTGACAGCACGACGGCGATCGTCTGCGGATACTCGTTCTTCAGGAAATTGGCCAGAATTTCCTCGGAGACGTTGCCGAGCTTGTCCCAGGTCGTGCGTCCGGCCGGACCGCGGATTTCTTCCATGATGTTGTCGACGCGGCCTTTGCCCAGAGCTTTCACCAGCAGGCGCTCGGTGGAATCATAGTTGCCGACGACAGCGCCCGAGGCCGATACCTGCTCGGCGAATTCGGCGAACAGGCGCTCGACGGTATCGGCATTGACCTGACCCAGGCTCGACATGATGCCCGATATTTGGCGTATTTCCTCTTCATCCATCATTGCAAACAGCTTGATCGCCAGCTCCTCGCCGACGGACATCAGGAAGATGGCCGCCTTCTGCGCGCCATTCAGTTTACGATAATCTTCTTTTGTATCTTTTGGCGGAGCCATAACAATGCCCTACTTATTTCATGACCCACTGGCGAACGACGCCCATGGTCTCTTCCGGATATTTCTCGACGATTTCGTTGATCTTCTTTATCGACGACGATTTCATGCCGCCTTTGATGTTGGCGACGTCGATCATAATCTCAGGCGCCTGGGGCGCCTGCGATATGCCACCACCACCGCCTGCAGTCGCTCCAGGCAATCTTGGCGCTGCCGCCGCGCCGCCTGGCGCTTCCAGTGCCGCCAGATCGCCGGCGACGCGATCGCTTGGCGCCTGCGCCGAGCGGATCAGCTGCGTGACCGCCGGGCGCAGCACCAGCAATATCGCGAGGATGGCTACGACGGCGATGATGAGGGTCTGAATGATGGACTGCATTTCCAGCTTAAAGCGCTCGAAGAACGATTCCTGCGCCATTTCCAGATTTTCTTGCGTGAAGCGCATGTTGACGACCTCGATCTTGTCGCCGCGTTTTTCGTCATAGCCGATGGCCGTCGAGATTAGCGTCTTAAGCTGCTTCAGCTCGTCTTCGCTGCGCGGGGCATAGGTTTGCTTGCCTTCGGCATCGGCGGTATAATTGCCGTCGACCAGTGCCGCCACGGAAACCTTATTGACCTTGCCGCCTTCAGAGACGTGGTTTTGCGTCGTCTTCGAGATTTCATAGTTGGTGGTTTCGTTGCTCTGCTCGACCAGACGATTGTTGCCGCCCGCGCCTTCGCTGCCAGCAGCTCCGCCGGGCAGGTTGTTTGCCGCCGATACGCCGCCGCCACCGGATTTCTCCACGGCGTTTTCTTTTTCGGTGCTGCTTTGCGTCGAGCGTGCGACCTGTCCTTCAGGGTTAAACGTTTCCGAATTGGTGATAACGCGATCAAAGTTCATGTCGGCGGTGACCTGCACGCGCACCTTGCCGGCGCCGACCACTTTTTCCAGCAAATCTTCCAATGTTTGCTGCAGGCGGCTTTCATATACCATGCGGTATTCCTGCGCCGAGCTGGCAGCCGCGTCCAGACCGTCGCCGCCATCGCCGCGCGCAAGCAGGCGGCCGTGGCTATCGACCACCGTCACCCGCGATACGTCGAGCCCCGGCACGGCCGAGGCCACCAGATGCGTGATCGAGGTCACTTCGCCGCGTTCGAGCGAATGGCTGCCTCGCATTTTTATCGTCACCGACGCGCTGGGCTTGTCTTTGTCGCGTGCAAAGAGTTCGCGCTTGGGCATGACCAGATGCACGCGCGCCGAGTCGACGTTGGTCAGCGAGGAGATCGTGCGTGATAATTCGCCCTCAAGCGCGCGGGCGATGTTGATGTTCATGACCATGCTTGAGCTGCCGAACGTGTCCGAGCGGTCGAAAATTTCATAACCGACAATCGATCCGCCGGAAGGGATGCCCTGACCGGCCATCGTCATGCGCATGCGTAATACTTTATCGACTGGCACCAGCACTTCGGTGCCGTTGGAAACCAGCTGGTACGGCGTATCGGATTTTTCGAGTTCGGAGATGATTTTCGAGCTGTCTTCGAGCGAAAGTCCGCTATAAAGCGGGGCCATGTTGGCGGTAGACATGCGCATGGCTAAAGCGACGAAAAAGGCGATCATGGCACATGCTGCGACCAGCATGATGATGATTTTTACGTTTCCCATGCCTTTTACGGTATCGCCGAGTGCACTCATTTTATGGCTCCTGCCTTGTCAGTTGGCGCGAATGCGCGTTACCAGATATCAAAAATAGTAGATAAAGGTTAATTAAGAATTAAGAGAGGGAACTTTTTACCTAGTTTATAGAAATCATGTCCAAAAAATGCACTTTTTTGAAAAGGATTGCAAGCTGAATTTTTTTTGGGGTAAAGCCTCAGGAAATAGATGCAAGAGCATCGGAAATTTTTTTTTCAAGCAAAAAAAATCGCCAAACTTTTAGGCGGCTTTGGATGCCTGCATGATGATCTCGGCGAAATCGGCTAAATAACCGGAACCTTTGACCGTGCGTTGTATCAGGATGCTGCGCCCATCCTGCCGGTCGGGCGCGCGCTTGACCAGTCGCGCATTTTCCAGCACGTCGACGGCGCGGCAGACGGCAGGTTTGGAAATCGAAAGCTGCTTGGCCAGAATCTTAATGCTGTGCGGCGCCGGCGACATATAGATATGGAGTAATATCGCCGTTTGCCGCGACGACAGGTCGTATGGCATTTTTTTCAGCGCATTGGAAGTGACGCCGTGCCAGAATTTCAGTGCGCGGGCGGTTTTGGGGGAGGAGAGTTTTCTTTTAGGCATATCTCTCTTTAATCAGCGCATACAGCGCCCGCACCGCCATCGCTTCGCCGCCGATGGGGCGGCCGGGGCGGTTGCTCAGGTTCCACGCCATCATGTCCAGATGCACCCACGATTTTGTTTGGGTGACAAATTCTTTTAGGTAAAGCGCCGCCGTGATCGCGCCGCCGTAACCGGAATCGGGATCATTGCTTAAGTCCGCCGTCCAGGTATCGAGCTGCTTCCTATATTCCGACACCAGCGGCAACCGCCACAGCGGGTCGTTTGCTTCGCGGCTCGCATCCATCATGTCATCGGCGAGCTTATCATCCGATGTGAAGAACGCCGGGACATCCGTGCCCAGCGCCACGCGCGCCGCGCCGGTCAGCGTCGAGCAATCGATGAGTAAATCGGGCTTCTCGTTGTCGGCTTCGGCCAGCGCGTCGCATAAAATCAAACGCCCTTCGGCATCGGTATTTCCTATCTCGACGGTGATGCCCTTGCGCGTTTTCACGATGTCGAGCGGCCGCATGGCGTTTCCCGATACGGCGTTCTCGACGATCGGCAAAATGATACGCAAATCGACCGGCACTTTCGTTTCGACCAGCGCCTTGGCCAGCGCCAGCACGATGGCAGCGCCGCCCATGTCTTTTTTCATCAGCTTCATGTTGGACGTCGATTTGATGTCCAGCCCGCCGGAATCGAACGTCACGCCTTTCCCGACCAGCGTCACTTTGCGCGCGCCTGTGCGGGGGAAACGTATATCCACCAGATGCGGCGGCACGCTGCTGGCTTTGCCTACCGCATACACCGTCGGATAATTATTTTTCAGCAGCTGCTCGCCTTTTATCACCGAAACTTTTCCGCCAAGTGCCTTGGCGAAATTCACCGCTTCTTCCGCCAGCGCCGCCGGGTGCATGTCGCCCGCCGGTGTATTGATAAGGTCGCGCGCCCAGCAGATCGCCGCCGCCATCGACTCTATATATGCGATGTCGCAATTCTTCGGCACGACCAGCATGGCCATCGGCTTGTCGTTTTTTTTGTAGCGCGTGAAGCGGTAGCCCGCCAGTGCCCAGCCCAGCATGAGCTGCGTCGTATGGCCGGCGTGGAAGGGCGTGGCGAGCTTGTACGCCAGCGGCGGCAGGGAGGTCGCCAGCGGCGCCAGACTCCAGATATGCGGCGTTTCGGCGATGCCGAAGACGACGTGCTTGATATGCCCGCTTTTATCCGGCAGCAGGCAAAATTGCCCCGGCTCGGCGGTAAAACGGTTGGCGGCCAGCCACTGTTTTTCAAACGGCGATTGTTTTTTCAGCCAGGCGGAAAAATTTTTCCCGGAGACGGCGACGATCGGAACCGGGGATTTTGATTTTTCCGTGATGTTAAGGGCAGGGCGCATGCCGGTAACATAGCGCAACTTCTATAGGCAGGCAATTATTCTTGCGCTGAATTTATACCGCCCTCTCCCGTAAACGGGAGGGGGGATTATTACACATCCAGCTGCGCCAGAATATCGTTGCCGCGCTTGGCGGTTTGCTCCTGGATGAAGTTGAAGCGGTGTTCGGGCTTGCGGCCCATCAGCTGCTCGACGCGTTCGGCCGTGGAGGCGATGTCGGCTTCCTCGATCATCACCTTTAGCAAAATGCGGCTGTCGCGGTTCATGGTCGTTTCCTTAAGCTGCGGCGGCGTCATTTCGCCCAGGCCCTTGAAGCGCCCGACCTCGACGCGCGCATTGCCCTTGGCGAATTCGGCGATGAGTTTTTCCTTCTCCTTGTCGTCCTGCGCGTAATGCGTCTTGCCGGAAATGGTGATGCGGTAGAGCGGCGGCCGTGCGAGGTAAAGATGCCCGCCGCGGATCAGCCCCGGCATTTCCTGGTAGAAGAACGTCATCAGCAGCGAGGCGATGTGCGCGCCATCGACGTCGGCGTCGGTCATGATGATGACTTTGTCGTAGCGCAGCGCGTCCTCGCGGTAATATTCGCCGACGCCGCAACCGAGCGCCAACAATAAATCCGATAATTCCTGGTTGGCCTTGATCTTATCCATTGTCGCCGACGCGACGTTCAAAATTTTTCCGCGCAGCGGCAGCACCGCCTGCGTCTCGCGGGAGCGCGCCTGCTTGGCGCTGCCTCCGGCGGAATCGCCCTCGACGATGAAAATTTCCGTACCCTTGTTGGTTGAGCGCGTGCAGTCGGCGAGCTTGCCGGGCAGGCGCAATTTCTGCGTCACCGCCTTGCGGCTGACGTCTTTTTCCGCCTTGCGGCGCATGCGGTCTTCGTAGCGCTCGACGACATAGTTTAAGAGCTTGCTGCCGTTGTCGGGATTGCCGGCCAGCCAGTGGTCGAAATGGTCGCGCAGCGCGTTTTCTACCAGCCGCGCCGCCTCGACGTTGACCAGCTTGTCCTTCGTCTGTCCCTGAAACTGCGGCTCGCGGATGAACAGCGAGAGTATCATCACCGCGCCGTCCAGCGCGTCGTCGCCGGTCACCGCTGCGATTTTTTTATTGTTGGCCAGCTCGCCGTAGGCCTTGATGCCCTTGGTCAGCGCCGCGCGCATGCCCGATTCGTGCGTGCCGCCTTCGGCGGTGGGAATCGTGTTGCAATAGGTGCTGATATACGGTTCTTCGTCGGTCGGCCAGGTGATCGCCCATTCGATGCGGCCTTTTTTCTCCGGCAAATCGGCCTCGCCGATGAACGGCTCGGAGGTGACGGTGCCGCGGTTGCCCAGCTGCTGCGTCAGGAAATCGCCTAGCCCGCCGGGAAAGTGGATGGTGTCCTCGCGCGGGACTTCCGGCAGGTTTTCGACCAGCGACGCGTCGCATTTCCATTTGATCTCGACGCCGCGGAATAAATAGGCTTTCGAGCGCGCCAGCTTGTAGAGCGTTTCCGGGCGGAATTTGGCCTTGCCGAAAATCTTCGGGTCGGGGTGGAAGGTGATGGTGGTGCCTTTGCCTTTGGGTGCAGCACCCGCCGCTTTGAGTTTACCCGTCGGCTCGCCGCGCGAATATTCCTGGCGGAAAAGTTTCTTGTCGCGGATGACTTCGGCTTCGAGATGGTCGGACAGCGCGTTCACCACCGAGATGCCGACGCCGTGCAAGCCGCCGGAGGTATCGTACACCTTGCCGCCGAACTTGCCGCCGGAATGCAGCATGGTGAGGATGACTTCGAGCGCCGATTTCTTGGGGAATTTTGGATGCGGGTCGATGGGGATGCCGCGGCCGTCGTCACGGATGACGATGACGTTGTCCTTCTTCATCTCGATCTCGATCGTCTTGGCGAACCCGGCGACGGCCTCGTCCATGGCGTTGTCGAACACCTCGTTGACGAGGTGGTGCATGGCGCCTTCGTCGGTGCCGCCGATATACATGCCCGGACGGCGGCGCACCGGCTCAAGCCCCTCTAAAACCTCGATATCCTGCGCCGAATAGGAAGCGTCCTTGCCGGATTTCTTCTGCGAAAATAAGTCTGCCATAGGCGAGTACATAGCAGGAAACTGGCAGTTTTCAAGGGTTTTTCGTAAGGCCGGCGATCTCCCCCGCCAGTTTTTTGACGGCGGAAAGTTTTTCCTCGTCGGATGTCCACTCCCGCGCCAGCACGATTTTCTGGTCGGGGCGGATTTTGAGCGCTTTGTATTTGCCGATATAGGCGATCAGCGCGTCGGGATCGGCAAACACATTGTTGCGGAAAGAAATCACCGCGCCTTTGGGTCCGATGTCCAGGCGCTCGATGCCGGCGCGCTTGCATAATAATTTGAGGCCGAGCGTCGAGATCAGCGTTTTGGTTTCTTCCGGCATGGCGCCGAAGCGGTCGATCAGTTCCGCCGCGAAGCTCTCGATGTCCGCTTCCGTATGCAAAGACGCGGCGCGGCGGTAAAGCCCGAGGCGCAGCTGCAGATCGTCGACATAGGATTCGGGGATGAGGACGGGCAGGCCGAGGTTGATTTGGGGTGACCAGTCGTTTAGCCCCGTGCTTGTCGCGGGGTCTGATATTACGTTTGACCGGACCCCGCCATTCGGCGGGGCTTGTGACTTCAACTGAGCCACAGCTTCTTCTAACATCTGCTGATACAACTCGATGCCCACTTCCTTGATGTGCCCGGATTGTTCTTCGCCGACGAGATTGCCGAAGCCGCGGATATCCATGTCATGCGAGGCCAAAGTAAAACCTGCGCCGAGGCTATCTAAAGTTTGCATGACTTCCAGCCGCCGCGTCGCGTTCTTGCTCAAGAGGCGATGGTTGGGCAGCAGGAAATAGGCGTAGGCGCGGAGTTTCCCGCGCCCGACGCGGCCGCGCAATTGGTAGAGTTGCGACAGGCCCAGCATGTGCGCGTTGTGGATGATGATCGTATTGGCGGCCTCGATGTCGAGCCCCGACTCGATGATGGCCGTCGAAATCAGCACGTCGTATTTATTGTCGTAAAAATCGTTCATGATGTCGTCGAGTTCCGACGCCGCCATCTGCCCGTGCGCGACGGCGAGCTTGGCGTCCGGAATCAATTCCGTCAGCTGCGCCTTCACTTCGCCCAGCTCTTTGATGCGCGGCGTGACAACGAAGGTTTTTCCGCCGCGGTGCATTTCGCGCTGGATGGCTTCGCGGATCACTACAGGATCAAAAGGCATGACGAAGCTCCTGATGGCGAGCCTATCCACCGGCGGCGTGGTGATGAGGGAGAGGTCGCGCACGCCGGTCAGCGCCATTTGCAGCGTGCGCGGAATCGGCGTCGCCGAGAGTGTCAATACATGCACATCGGATTTGAGTTCCTTGAGTTTCTCTTTTTGCGCCACGCCGAAATGCTGCTCTTCGTCAACAATCAATAATCCCAGATTTTTAAACTGCACGTTCTTGGCGAGCAGTGCATGTGTACCGATGACAATATTGACCGCGCCATCTTTCAAGCCCTCGCGTGTTTCCTGTTGCGCGCGCGCCGGCACGATGCGCGATAATTGCGCCACTTTGACTGGGAAACCGGCGAACCGTTCCTTGAAATTCTTGTAATGCTGGCGGGCGAGCAGGGTGGTGGGGCAGATCAGCGCCACTTGCATTTTTCCAGCCACGGCTACAAACGCTGCGCGCAACGCCACTTCGGTTTTTCCAAAACCGACGTCGCCGCAGATCAGCCGATCCATCGGGCGGCCGCGCGACAGATCGTCTTTGACTTCGACAATCGAGCGCGCCTGGTCTTCGGTTTCCATGTAGGGGAAACGTGCCGAGAATTCGTCGTAGGAACCTGCCGGCGCTTCCAATATTTCACCCGATTTGACTTGTCGCTCGGCAGCGATTTTTAACAGCGCCTCAGCCGACAGCAGCAGTTTCTTTTTCAATTTGGCTTTGCGCGATTGCCATGATGCGCCGCCCAATTTGTCGAGTGCCGCGTCTTCCTCATCGAGGCCGAAGCGTGTCACCATGTCGATGTTCTCGACCGGCAGGAAAAGTTTGTCGCCGCCGTCATAGACCAGCTTCAGGCAATCGTGTGCGGCGCCTGTGACCTCCAGCGTTACCAACCCTTCAAAGCGGCCGATGCCGTGGTCCTTGTGCACCACCAGTTCGCCGGGCACGAAGTTGGCGGCTTCGGCTAAAAATATATCCGATTTCTTTTTTTTGGTCGCCGCGCGCACGATGCGCTCGCCCAGCACGTCCTGTTCGCTTAAGATGATGACACCGTCGGTTTCAAACCCGGTTTCGAGCGGCAGTATTGCCAGCGCAATCGTTTTGCCTTTGAGTGTTTTTACTTCCTGCCAACTGCTGATTGTCGCACCGTGAAACCCATGTTCCAAAACCAGCGTCTGCAGCCGCTCGCGCGAGCCGGTGGAGAAACAAGCCAGCAGCAGCGTTTTTCCGTTCGCCGCAACTTGGCGCGCTTTCAGTTGCTCAAACGGCGCAAGGCCAGGAAGGGGCGGCAACGCGCGGTAAGAAAAAGCCGAGGCGGGCGAGGCGAGGGGGGAAAACACGACGCTTTCGTATTTCGTTATCTCTTTTTCCCATTTTTCCTTCATCATAAACATTTCGCCCGGAGGCAGCGGGTGATACGTCCCGCTGGCGGCGAGCATCGTTTTCCTGCCGCCGCTTTCGGTCGCCAGGCGCGCCTGGTAGTAATCTTCGATGCTTTCCCAGCGCTCTTCCATCGCGTTTAATGCTTCGGTATCGAACGTCACCAGCGGTTTGCCGCAATAATCGAATAACGTTGCCGTAGCGTCATAAAACAGCGGCAGCCAATGCTCCATGCCGGGATAATATTGTCCCGCCGAGATGGCTTCGTAGAGAAAATCCTCTTTGGCGACGGCGCCGAACTGCTCGCGGTAACGCTCGCGGAAGCGCGCCAGCGTTTCTTCGTTGAGCAACACTTCGCTGACGGGGAAGAACGAGGCCGATTCTATTTTTCCCTGCGTCAGTTGCGAGAGCGGGTCGTACGGCTTGATGCTCTCGACCGTATCGCCGAAGAAATCGATGCGCACGCCCTCTGGCATTCCCGGCGCGACGATGTCGATGAGGCTGCCGCGCAGCGCGAATTCTCCGGCTTCCATCGCCTTGCCGGTGCGGCGGTAGCCCTGCTTCACCAGCGCGGCGACCAGCGACTCGCGCGGATAATTTTCTCCCACGCGCACGGTCAGCGAAATATTGCGGAGGGTTTCTTGCGGCGGCAGCTTTTGCGTGGCGGCGTTGACGGTGGCCAGCACCACGCGCGGGCGATCGCCAGGCGACATCAGCGCCGAGAGCGTGCGCATGCGCTGGGCCATGATCGCCGGTTGCGGTGAGGCGCGGTCGTAGGGCATGGCGTCCCACGCCGGGAAGCGCAATATTTCCGTCCCCGGCGAAAAAAATGCAAGCGCGCCGCCCAAACGCTCGGCATCGCGGTCGCTCACGGCGATATGCAACAGGGTGTGCGGTTTTTTATCCGCCAGCAGCCCGGCTATCGCCAGCGCTTCGGCGCTTTTGGGGATACCGGTGAAGGCAGATGTCGGATGACGGATAACGGATGACGGGGAAGGAATAGTATCAGGCATCTGTCATCCGTTATCCGTCATCCGGCTGCCCCTCAGTAAATCGAGTATCGGTTCATAAGCGGCGGGGGCAGTCTTACCCGTCAGCCAGGCCCAGATGTCGGCGTCGTTTTCGTCGAGCAGGCGCTCGTAGATGTCCAGTTGCAGCGGCGCAAGGGAGGGCAATCGGCTGTCGGCAAACCGGCCCAGGATCAAGTCGGTTTCCTTGCAGCCGCGGTGCCAACTGCGGTAGGTCAATCGTTTAAGACGCGTATTATCCATAAAGAGTGTTGTTTTTTCGTCCGGTAGCGGTATAAATCAGCTAATGTAATTTTTAAAGAGAGTCCTTATGATGCTTGGCTACCGCAGCAACGACGCTGTCATCACCATCTGCCAGAATAACGGCGCAAAGTCGATAGAAATCACCGACATCAATAAACCGGCGGAAGAGTTGCTGGGCTACAGCAACGCCGAACTATCCAAAAAGCCGCTGTGGAAGATATTGCCGCCGCGCATCGCCTCCCTGTTGGAAGAATATGTCGAATTCGAGCACGATGGCGGCGACGTTGGTCAGGTGTTGGGGAAGGTGCAGAGCTTTTCCATCGTCGGCCGCGACGAGAAGGAAACCGGCTACCGCCTGAAAGTTGTGCGCGCCGAATCAACCGGCAGTATGATCACCTTCAAGCTGATCCTGCAGGATCGGCTGGGTCTTAGGAAAAATGAAGCGCTCCGGAAAGCCATCCAGGAAAATTTCCGCGGCCACGAAGTGCTCGACGCCGATACCGGCCTGCCGGATCGCAATTCGCTGGCCAAGGACATCGAGCTCGTCGGCTATTACAACAGCAAGAACGACATGCGCACGTGCTTTGCCGTGCTGCAGCTCGACCATTACGATGCGCTGTTCTCGCAATACGGCCGCCCGGCGTGCCTTTCCATGATCAAGCATCTTGCCGGCATTTGCCGCCAGAATTTGCGTCCGGACGACGTCGTCGGCGCCATCACCTATAAGCGTCTCGGCGTGCTGTTGCTCGACACGACGCCGGAAACGGCGCGCATGGTGTCTAACCGCCTGCGCTGGCAGATTGCATCCAACCCGTTCGCGCTGCCGGACAGGACCACCGTCGGGCTTTCGGTCAGCATCAGCTTTTCCCGCATTTCCGGCCGCATCAGCGACAAGAACCTGATCGATGATTGCAGCACCATCCTCGATGGCCTCGGCGCCAACTCCGCCAATGCGCTGCTCGAAGTCGAAGAAGGCAGCAAGCGCAAAGCGGAAGCGTAAATCAGCGGCTATAACCTAATCGAGCGCCTAGCCGATCAACAGCGGATTCTGGTGGAACTTGCATCGGAGAGGGCATAGCCGCTATGGGTTCTAAAGTCTTTTCTTCGTCAAAATTGATCTGGACTTTTCCGCAGCCTAATTTGCCATCTACGTTCGCCGGAGGCGGATCGGGTGGGCGCACGTAACGTGACACTCTACCGGCGCACTTAGTCAGTAGAGACCTCTTTTTTCGCCCATCCATGATCTCTTGTGAGGCGAGCTGTGAAGCAGGATCCAGATGTTCCAATCGTCGTTCATGCGAATGAGGAATGACCTGACCTAGCATGGAGTAAGGAACGCCTACAGGTTTCAAACCCGCACTTTCTGCGCGTCGTCCTAAATTTCCATCTTCCTCTCCCCAACCAATGTATTTCTCATCGTACCCATGCAGACGCTCGAAATGATCACGATGCAGGGCAATACGGCCGCTAAACCCACCTTGGTCGGCATGCGTAAGAATACGTTTTGCTAATGTGGTGTTGGCATGCGGTCGAATACAAATGTCTTTATTCTTGGTGAATTCCTTATTGAGCCATGTGGCGAAGCCGGGAACGGTGGTATTATCCGCGTCGAGGTTGCAAAGAATATCACCGGTGGCAACACGGTGCGCCATATTTTTGGCATGCGAGAATTTGAAATGCGGTGCTGGTGAATATTTGGCATAGCGGATTTTCCCCGAATCGATTTCCGCTTTATAATTTTCCTTGAGCCAATTTTCCAAATCGTCCGGACTGTCATAATTTAGGATCACAAATTCGGTGTTGGGATAATCGGCATTATTTTTCAGATTCTGCGGCAGGGTCTGCTTCAAATGATCGAGTCGACCCTTGCAGGTAATGCAGAATGAAACTTTGTAATTGTCTGGCGCCATAATGTATCCATCCTACTATAAATTAATTAACAAATAGTAGTGATTTGCCTTATGGCTATACAGGCTTTAGAGTACCGTCATGCGCCCTGAATCGCTCTATTTTCTCTTTTCTCCCATCACCCGCATCAAGGGCGTCGGCGGCGCTACGGCTAAGGCGCTGGAAAATCTGCTGCCGCAAGCGACCGTGGTAAGCGGCGCCACGCAACCCATCGTGCGCGATTTGTTATTTCATCTGCCGGTGGGGATTGTCGATCGCCGGTTTACGTGTCCACTCAAAGAAGCGCCCAATGGCGTCATTGCCACATTCATCGTCAACGTCGATGAGCATCTGCCGCCCAAGCGCCGCGGCAAGTCGCCGTATAAAGTCATTTGTTCCAACGAGACCGGCGATATCACGCTGGTGTTTTTCCACGCCGGCGGCGATTACCTGCAAAAGGCGCTTCCCGTCGGAAGCAAGCGCGTCATTTCCGGCCGTGTCGAGCATTACGATTTTCAGGTGCAGATGCCGCACCCCGACATCATCGCGCCGGTCGATCAGCTCGCCGATGTGCAAAAAACCGAAGCCGTTTATCCGCTGACGCTGGGCATCACGTCGCGGCGCATCGGGAAAATCGTGCACGACGCGCTGGAAAAACTGCCGGTGCTGCCGGAGTGGACTAGTGAAAAAACAATCGATTTCAAAACCGCGCTCGTCACCGCGCATAATCCCACATCGGAAGACGATTTATCGCCCGCGTCGCCCGCCCGTCAGCGGCTGGCCTATGACGAAATTTTTGCTAACCAGCTGCATCTGGCGATTCTGCGGCAAAACATGCAGCGTCAGCCGGGCGAGATCATCAAAGGCACGGGAAACTTGACCGACCCGCTGATAAAATCGCTGCCGTTTATGCTAACCGGCGGCCAGACAAAAGCGCTGGCAGAAATTGCCGACGATATGGCCTCCGGCCATCGCATGGGGCGGTTACTGCAAGGCGATGTCGGCAGCGGAAAGACCATCGTCGCGTTGCTTTCGATGCTTAAAGCCGCGGAACAACAATTACAATCGGCGTTGATGGTGCCGACGGAATTGATTGCGCAGCAACACTACGACACTATCTCAAAATTGCTTGGCACGGAAGCCCATCTTGTTGTGCTCTTGACCGGCAGCGTCAAAGGCAAGCAGCGCGAAGACATTTTGCAAAACATTGCCAACGGTACGGCGAAAATCATCATCGGCACGCACGCGCTGTTTCAGGAACACGTCGCATTCAAGAATCTCGCGTTCGTAGTGATCGACGAACAGCACCGTTTCGGCGTCGAGCAACGCATGGCGCTGACGGAAAAAGGCGCCGCGCCGCATATTCTGCACATGACGGCGACACCGATTCCGCGTTCGCTCACCATGACGCTCTACGGCGATATGGACATCTCGCAGCTCACCGAAAAACCCGCCGGACGGCAACCGATCACCACCCGAATTATTCCCTCGAAGCGTTACGGCGAAGTATTGGAGCGGTTGAAAGCGGCGCTGGCGCGTGGCGAGAAGGCGTATTGGATTTGCCCGCTGATTGAGGATACCAGCGAGTTTCTGGAGAAAGATCTGGCCGCCGCCAAATCGCGTTTCACCGAATTCAAAGCGCGGTTCGGCGATAAAGTCGGACTGGTGCACGGCCGCATGAAATCCGACGAGCGAAACGAGCAAATGAAAAAATTCGCCGACGGAAAAACAACATTATTGGTGGCAACGACGGTCATCGAAGTCGGCGTCGACATCAAAGACGCGACGATCATGGTGGTCGAGCAGGCGGAACGATTCGGACTCGCGCAACTACACCAACTTCGCGGCCGCGTCGGCCGCGGATCAACACCGAGCGCGTGTGTGCTGCTTTACAACGACGTCGCCGGCGAAGAAGCGAAATCACGGCTCTCCATTTTGCGCGAAACCGACGACGGATTCAAAATCGCCGATGCCGATTTGGCACAACGCGGCGGCGGGGAATTACTTGGCACGCGCCAAAGCGGAATGCCGCGATTTATTTTCATGAATCTATTCGCGCACCAGGAATTGATAGCCCGCGCGCGCGACGATGCCAAAGCATTCCTCAAAAACGATCCCGAATTCAAAACGCCGCGTGGACAAGCGTTGAAATTGTTATTGCAGCTGTTCGTATACGAATAATCATTGAAAATCATAGGATTGTAAATTGTAACACAATCTTAACTTTGGTTTCAGCTGGTTATGACGTACTATCGCTCCACAACAATTTGAAAGGGAGATGGATATGACCACGAAACTTGCTGAACGGGTTTCTCAAAAAACCGCAACGCTCAACACGGTTGATAAAATACTGGTGCGTGCGGGGTGGCTGGAAGAAACAACCAATGAGGCGCAGGCAATCGACGGCACGCGCTATACCGAAAAACTCCAGAAGTTGATAAAGAAAGTCGACAGAGGCGGTCATAACGTCCCGGATGAATTGCGGTCTTTGGCTTACATAGTGCTTGCGGAGAGTCTTGCCAAAAAAGCGGGAATTCCCGTGGATGTAGATCAAGATATTACCGGCGTGGCGTTTGATATCGAACGCACAGGTGATTATGTCTCTGCCACCGTGGATCCCCAACGGGAGAAGGAAGCGAGCGGTCTGGTAAGTGAGCTGCGTGATGCCTGCAAAAATGTGCTCGCGTCCCGCGGTCGCGACCGGTAGTGCCGGCAAAGGTTACTGTTGAGTGAGCGGCCGCTCTTAGTGATAAGGGCGGCCGCATTTTAACAAGAAGAGATATATGGTTGATCCCCACGCGAGAAAAAGATCGGACGCGCCGAAAGAACCTGATCTGCCGAAATGTGACTATGCCTCAATCACGAAAAAAGGCGAGGGGGTCTATGTCGTACAGGTGACTGCCAAAGAACTTTCCAACTGCAACGGCCGCGATAAGATTGGTGCGATTGAAGACATGCTGCGGGCATTCATTAGAACCGAGCTGCCGGACCGGAAACAGCGGATATTGATTGCGGATCTTTCCGCGGTGGAATCCTACAGCACGACGGGAGTTGGAATGCTGATCAAACTGAGCAATACGATGCACAAGATCAAAGGACAACTGATTTTAATGAGCGAACGCCCGGCATTGCAAAGCATGCTACAGACAACGAAGTTAGAGCGTTTCTTCACCGTTGTCGCCGACATGAACAGCGCGACGGCAGCCAACGTCCGCGGCCGGTAACGTTGGCGGACGCGCGTGGATTTAGGGCAAATCCGGTCCCGATTTTACTTTGCCGCCATGCCTCTCGGCGTATTTCTTGAAGATGCTTTCGATGGTCTGGTAAGCGCGGGCGTGACCGTTGGTAGATGTGCCTTTGATGCTGAGTTCGCCCGGTCTCGGCGATGATAGGTCGGGTGTGCTCAACGGCGGTATAAGGGATGTGATGGTCGCAATTTCAGCGCCGCTGGATTTATCGAATATTTTATGTTCGATATCCACCCCCACGGTATCGCATTTTTTCACCGTGTAAGTTTGTTCCAGTATTATTAGGGCCTCATGCAATGCCTTTGCCATCGGCAAGGAATCGTCGAACTGAAATGTTTTTGCCATAAGGCTCCCGACGTTACGATGAGCTTCCATCCTACCGCAAAATGGTTAAGAGAGCGTTGCCGGATGCGGATTTCTGGGAGGAAGGAGGATGTTTTCAGGTCATTTTCATCGGTTTATTTTGGTTTTTTAAGTAGTGGGCGCGCCCTGCGTTTGGCGAATGCGACCGGCGTCAACTCCGTCCGCATCCTGGAGAGGCACGTGAGGATGGTGCCTAAGACTTGGTTAAGTCAAAGACTCCGTCTCCCTACGCTCCTTACGGAGCTTCGGGAGATAGATCGCCGAACCTCTCCGCCCGCCGCTTGCGGCAGCGGGACTTTCATCATGCATGATGTTGAGGAAAAGAATAGGAGAGGAAGATGTGGCCGGGAAGGGGGATTTATTTCATCAAATTGTAATAATCTATAAGGTATAAATAGTTTAAAATAACCTATGGCGATTACATTAGAACAAGCACTCGCATTACCCACCCATCATTATAAAACGATGGCGGAAATTCCTATCGATCCTAAAGAAGTTATCAGTGCCGATATGTGGACGATGGTAATTACTAATGCTACCAGCTCTCATCCCATTGCTCATACCGGAGCAATATTGGATTGCCTCGGTATTGTAATTGAAAATGTAGCGAATCATACGGTGACCGTAGCACATGCAAGTATGTTCAAGGGCAGTAGTTTTAAACACGCTATCGATGCATCTCGGCGCCGTCCCTCGGATAAATTGAGAATACATCTCATAGGCGGTCAATATGATAATGATAGGCAGCAGGAGTGGGTAAAAGATATGCAGGAGGTGCTGGAGATTTTTAATCAAACTCCCAATGCGGAACTTAAAACTTTCGATGTCGGCAATAAACCTCATCCAGCGCAATTCGCCTGCGTATTTGACAAAAATCAGAATGTGTCCATCGTTGCCGTTACGCCCTTAGTTACTTCTTTAAAGCATTGCGAAGATGAAATATATGGGGGATGTTATTCCATACCAATCAATGGAAGGGATATTCCTATCGCAGTACCTAAGGTACAAATCGCTAGATACGACGACATTAATTCCGATAATTGCATGCAATTAGGCTGGGATGGAAGATTGCCTGAAAACCAAAGACAGGGAAATAAATCTGACCGGCCTGCAGCCAATGCGAAAAATAGCAGTAAAAACTATCCCCGAATTTAGTCGTTTTTCCCCCTTGACACTCCTCTCTCCTTAGGCCATAACAGCCATCCTTTCGGTCGGCGGCCATTGGGTCGCCTATCGGTCGATTTGTGTTTTTTTGGGAGAAATCCTTGGAAAATACGAATCTGTAGATTCCTATTGTGAAGAGCATTTAAGCGCAGGTGGCGTCGTGTTGCGGCAAACCAGTCTTTATTTTCGGGCTGGGTCGATTTACAGGCTTGTAAGTTGGCATGTCGTTCAAATTAACAGCACAATGTCATTCTGCGTTAAGACGATGAATCGATTTATCGATTCATCTACGCAAAACGCAAAGTTATGCATGTAAGTCCAACGTGCCTTGCATAATGATGATGTTGTGCGTGTTTCCGAAAATTATGTTGCCCCAACCGACCGGTTGGGGAAGCTAGATTTCTTTTTGAAGTCTAGGAATCAACTCAAAACTTGAGAGTTTGATTCTGGCTCAGAACGAACGCTGGCGGCAGGCTTAACACATGCAAGTCGAACGCCCCGCAAGGGGAGTGGCGCACGGGTGAGTAATACTTGGGAACGTGCCTTTCAGTCTGGGATAACCACGGGAAACTGTGGCTAATACCGGATATTCTCTCCGGAGGAAAGATTTATCGCTGAAAGATCGGCCCAAGCCAGATTATTGGTAGTTGGTGGGGTAAAAGCCTACCAAGCCTACGATCTGTAGCTGGTCTGAGAGGACGACCAGCCACACTGGAACTGAGACACGGTCCAGACTCCTACGGGAGGCAGCAGTGGGGAATATTGGACAATGGGGGAAACCCTGATCCAGCCATGCCGCGTGAGTGATGAAGGCCTTAGGGTTGTAAAGCTCTTTCGGCGGGGAAGA